>NZ_JANNOD010000035.1:0-17994 GCF_031398885.1 Hymenobacter sp. | reverse complement strand
ACCTCGTAATCAAATTTTAGGACTTGCCTCGGGGCCCCCCGCCCCGTTTTTCCCCGCGGAATACGAAAAAAAGCCCCGCCTTCTTTGGGTGGGGGGGATTTTTTGCGTCTGCCGCACTTATTGGCTGGCAAGCAGCAATGCGACTGTTCTCAGTCCACAATGTCCACTTCGCGGTCCTGCAGGCGGCTCATGGCGGCGGCGGAAGAACGCAGTTGGATTTCCTCGCCCCGCTCGTCTTCGATGCGGTAGTCGGTGAGGCCCAGGCTGCTGTCTTTCACCACTTTCACCCATTTGTAGTATTTGAGGTACCACTTCATTTGGCGCGATACCAACCCTTTGGTGTAGTAGGCGTGCAGGAACGGATGCACCGACAGCGTGATGCCCGACTGGTTCTGGTTCACCAGTAGGTCGTCGATGCTGTTGTCGATGTCGTCGGTCACCTGAATGGAGGCCGAAATCTTGCCCGTGCCGCCGCAGGTGGGGCACAGCTCGCCGGTCACGATGAGCTCGGCCGGGCGCACCCGTTGCCGGGTTATCTGCATCAGGCCGAACTTGGTGAGGGGCAGCACCGTGAACTTGGCCTTGTCGTGCCGCATCACGTCGCGCACCGTGTCTTCCACCTTCTTGCGGCTTTCGGCGGCGCGCATGTCGATGAAGTCGATGACGATGATGCCGCCCATGTCGCGCAGGCGCAGTTGCCGGGCCACCTCCTTGGCGGCCAGCAGGTTAATCATCAGCGCCGTGGCTTCCTGGTCGTTTTCCTGGTTGCTCTTGCTGCCCGAGTTCACGTCGATGACGTGCAGGGCCTCGGTGTGCTCGATGACGAGGTAGCCGCCGCCGGGCACGGTCACGGTCTTGCCAAACAGCGTCTTAAGCTGCTTTTCAATGCCGGTTTGCTCGAAAACCTTGATTTTGGAGTTGTGCAGCTTGAGCAGGCCCAGCTTGTCGGGCGCAATTTTCTGCAGGTAGTCGCGCATCTCCTCGTACATCGCCGGCGCGTCGACCATAATGCTGTCGAACGACTCGTTCAGCATGTCGCGCAGCATCGACGAAGTGCGGCCGAGCTCGCCCAGCACCTTGTCGTTGGGCTTGGCGGTGCGCAGCGTGGTGTAGAGTTGCTCCCACTTGGCCACCATGTCCTGCATGTCCTTGTCGAGCTCGGCCACTTCGCGCCCCTCCGCCACGGTGCGGATGATGACGCCAAAGTTATTGGGCTTGATGCTGGCAATGAGGCGTTTGAGCCGGTCGCGCTCGGCCTTACTCACAATCTTCTTACTCACGCTGATGGTGTTCGAGAACGGCATCAGCACGAGGTAGCGCCCGGCCATCGAAATGTCGGTGCTCACCCGGGGCCCTTTGGTCGAAATGGGCTCCTTGATGATTTGCACCACCATTTGCTGCCCTTTCTTGAACACGCCTTCGGCCTTGCCCACTTTTTCGAGCACGGGTTCGAACTTGAAATCGTCGAGCCCGGTACTGGCCCGGCCGTTTTGAACCCCCCGCGCCCACTTGGTGAGGGAGTTGTACTGCTCGCCGAGGTCGCCGTAGTGCAAAAAAGCGTCTTTTTCGTAGCCAATGTCTACGAACGCCGCATTCAGGCCGGGCATCACCTTTTTCACGGTGCCCAGGAAGATGTCGCCCACTGAGTAATTGGTGTCGTTGCGGTCGAAATGATATTCAATCAACCGCTTGTCCTGCAACAACGCAATCCGCTCGCCTTCCTGAGTAGAATTAATCACTAATTCATTACTCAAAGCCTTGGTATAGTTAAGGTAACCCGCTCATGATGCAGCCAAGGCACTAGCCCGAAACCGGCAAAGGGAAGCCAGAACCGATGGCTCTGGCTTCCCTCGCGAGCCACGGAAAAGCACCCAGTCAGCCATACTGCAGCAGGCTACGTGAGAGATAGGCGGCGGGCTCCCTTCCCGTCAGGAAAACTGCCGGCCGCCGCTATGCCCCGTGAGGCTTACTTCTTCTTGTGGCGGTTCTTGCGCAGGCGCTTCTTGCGCTTGTGGGTGGCAATTTTATGACGCTTTCTTTTTTTACCGCAGGGCATGATGCTGGGGGGTTAAGTTGGTGATGTTTTAGTTGTCAGTTGTTGGTTGTCAGTTGTTAGATTCGTTGGGCTGTCGTCAGATAATGACAACTGACAACGAACAACTGACAACTACTTCAATTTGGCAATCTCCTCGTCCACCGAAGCGGCCAGGGCCGGGTCGGCGCTGAGGCTTTTGGCGGCGAGAAACGCCTTTTTGGCTTCTTCCTTGGCGCCGGTGCGGGCCAGGGTTACGCCAAGGTAAAACTGCCCGTTCACGTTCTTAGGGTTGACTTTCACCAGGTCCTGAAAACGAATAACGGCCTTGTCGAACTGGTTGCTTTGCACCGCCAGAATGCCCATGTTGTAGAGGGCCTTCTCGTTGCGGGGGTCCACGGCCAGCACTTCGCGCAGCAGCGTGACGCCCTGCACCGGGTCTTCGGAGGCCATGAAGGCCATGCCGAGGTTGGTTTTGGCGTCGAGGTTGCCGGGCTCGGTTTTCAGCACCTTGCCGTACAGCTCCCGCGCCTTGCCACCCAGCAGCTTTATCCGCTCGTCGGAAGCCGCAAAGCTAAACGCCTGAAAATAAGCGTCGGCGGCCCGCTGCCAGTTCGAGGCGCTGGGGCGGGCCAGGGCCACTTGCTCCAGGTAGTACCCGGCGCTGTCGAACCGTTCCACGGCATCGTAGCGGCGGGCCAGAGTGGTGGCCACCGTGGCGCGGGCCGCGGCATCGGGGGCGGCTTGGTACTGCGCCAGCAAGCCGGTCAGCTCCTGGCGCTGGGCCGACGTAGCGGAGGTGTGCGGCGCGGCGGCCGTGGCTGTGGTGCCGTGGTCGTGCCCGTCGTCGTCGGAGTGCGCGCCGCCGTTGTCGCTGGCCGTGGCCGGCACCGGGCCCGAGGAAGCTGCGGTTTTGGAGCCGTTGGTGGCGGAGCCGCCGCCGTCCCGATTGGCCGTTTTGGCGGCATCACTGCTCAGTTCCGCCTTTCCTTCTTTTGGCTTCACGATGCCCTTGGGCAACACAAATAAGCCCCCGACCAGCGCAAGAGCGGCGGCGAGGACAACCAATTGGTGAGTGGCGGGTCGGGTAGTGGCCATGGGGTGAAAAAAGCCGGCCGCCGGGCTTTTCCTTGCGGAAAAGGCACCGGCGGCGCGGCCGGCAAATCCTGGTTGCTGGTTACTTGTTGCTAATTTCTTGTTCGTTAACCAGAAACTAACAAAGAGAAACCAACCACTAATAATTACGCTTTGGCCGCAACGGCTTTCACTTTCTTGCTGTTCTTGATTTTTGCCACGAAGGTCTTCGACGGCTTAAAGCTCGGGATGTAGTGCTCTTCGATGATGAGCGACGTGTTTTTCGAGATGTTGCGGGCTACTTTCCGGGCGCGCTTCTTGTTTACGAACGAGCCGAAGCCGCGCACGTAAATGTTGTTGCCTTCCGTCATTGAATCTTTTACGACTTTGAAAAAAGCCTCAACAGTCATCAATACGTCAGCTTTCTCGATGCCGGTCTTCGTGGAGATTTCGGCGATTACCTCAGCTTTAGTCACGTTGGTGTGGTACTTAGGTGGTTAAAAAAATTACGTTTTTAGGCAAAAAATACCCGAATTCCAGCGTAAGCCCTTGCCCGGTAGGCGGTTCGCCCCTGAATTCGGGCCACAAAGGTAGCCCCCTTTTTCCGTTTTACCAACCGCCCTTTTGAAACAGCGCCGGGGCTCAAATTATTCGCATTCACAATTTTGGCAAACCTTACCCCCCGGCCTTCCTTCCTGGCCGCCGTGCTCCTGGCCTGGTACCCGCGCCACCACCGCGACCTGCCCTGGCGCCACACCCGCGACCCGTACGCCATCTGGCTGTCGGAGGTCATCCTGCAGCAAACCCGCGTGGCGCAGGGCCTTCCCTACTACGCAACGTTCCTGGCCGCCTACCCCACCGTGCAGGCGCTGGCCGCCGCGCCCGAAGCCGAAGTGCTCCGCTACTGGCAGGGCCTGGGCTACTATTCCCGGGCCCGCAACATGCACCACACCGCCCAGCAGGTGGTGGCCGAGCACGGCGGCCAGTTCCCCGGCACCTACGCGGGCCTGCTCCAACTGCGCGGCGTGGGCCCGTACACGGCGGCGGCCATTGCCTCCTTTGCTTTTGACGAAGCCGTGGCGGTGCTCGACGGCAACGTGTACCGCGTGCTGGCCCGCGTTTTCGGGCTGCATTCGGACATCGCCGCGCCCAGTTCGCGCAAGGAGTTCCAGGCGCTGGCCGACCAGCACATCCCGGCCACGGCGCCGGCCGATTTCAACCAGGCCATTATGGAGTTTGGGGCCATTCAGTGCACGCCGGCCAAGCCCGACTGCCTGTTTTGCCCCCTGCAAGCCTCCTGCTGGGCTTTTCAGCACGGGCAAGTGGCCTTGCTGCCCGTGAAGAGCAAGGCCAAGGCGTCGCGCACGCGCTACTTTCACTACTTCGTGTTGCGGCATGGCGAGCAGACGTACCTGCGCGAGCGCCGGGAAAAGGACATCTGGCAGGGCCTCTACGACTTTGCACTAGCCGAAACCACCGTGCCCGAGTTGTCTCCGGCCGAGTTGATGCGCCACCTCGATGCCCTGGGCGCAGCCCTCGATACCAGCCAGGCCGCCGAGCCCACCGCTGCCTACCGCCACGTGCTGAGCCACCAGAAGTTGGAGGCGCGGTTTCACCCGTTGGCCTTGGCCCGGCCGCTGCCCGAAACCACGCTGCGCGACCTGGGACTGCGGGCATATTCGGCCGCCGAGATTGAGGCCTTGCCCAAGCCTCAACTGATTGCTAATTACTGCAGCCAGAACGGCTGAGCACACACCTCCCATTTATATTAGCTATTGCTGCTTATTTAATTAGCAACACGCTAGAATATGCGAAGTTAATTTTCTATCTTTGAAGCAGAAAGGGCCGGGTGGCCTTTTCATTTTTGTATTTCCTAACGTGCATTAATATGGCCGGAGTAAACAAAGTAATTTTGGTAGGCAACCTGGGTAAAGACCCCGAAGTGCGCCATTTGGAAGGCGGCGTGAGCGTGGCTCATTTCACCTTGGCTACCAATGAATATTACAAGGACAAGCAGGGCACCCGCGTGGAACGCACCGAGTGGCACAACATTTCGGCGTGGCGCGGGCTAGCCGACATGGCGGATAAATTTCTTAAAAAAGGCCAGCAGGTGTACATCGAGGGCAAGCTGCGCACCCGCCAGTACCAGGATAAGGACCAGCAGACGCGCTACATCACGGAAATCATCGCCGATGAGATTTCGATGCTGGGCGGCCGTCCGCAAGGCACCGGTATTGCGGTTGCTGATGCAAACGGCCACGCCGTGGCCGAGCCCCAGCAAAGCTTCCGCCAGGAGCCGGAACTGGACCAATTGCCGTTTTAGCCGCTGGCCGGCGACCTTGAGAATTAGGCCCCGGCACCAAGCCGGGGCTTTTTTCGTTGCCCTCGGCGCGGGCTGGCGGTTACCTTTGGGAGGCTGGCCGTGGGCTGCTCCGTGGCAGCAACTTCACAAGCAGCACAAACTACGTGGTAGCCTTACTAAAAAATCTTACTGTTGCGATAACGGCCCTGGCGCTGCTGGCGGGCTGCTCGTCGGCGCCAGATTTCACGCCCAAACCCAAGGGCTACAACCGCATTGACTTGCCGCCGCACCGCTACCAGGTGCTGGGGGGCGGCCACCCGTATTCGTTCGAATACTCCAGAGAAGCGGTGATTAAGCGCGACTCCTCCTACCTGGCCCAACCCCACTGGTTGAACGTGTACTACCCGCGCCTGCACGCCAACGTGCAGATTACTTACATGGACGTGCAGCGCGACCGGCGCCTCTACAACAAGATGATGGAGGACGCCCGCAAGCTCACCGGCAAGCACGAAATCAAGGCCACGGCCATTGATGAGCGGATTCTGAGGACGCCTAGCGGCCTGCGGGCCTCGGTATTTGAGCTGCAGGGCGAAGTGCCGAGCCAGTTCCAGTTCTACACCACCGATAGCACCAAGCACTTCTTGCGCGGGGCGCTGTACTTCCAAACGGCCACCGCCAACGACTCGCTGGCCCCCGTG
This sequence comes from Hymenobacter sp., assembly GCF_031398885.1. Lineage (GTDB taxonomy): Bacteria > Bacteroidota > Bacteroidia > Cytophagales > Hymenobacteraceae > Hymenobacter. The sequence continues at coordinate 11,888 of NZ_JANNOD010000035.1, read as the reverse complement.
ATTGAGTACGTAAAAACCGACATGGAGCGAATGCTGAATACGCTTAAATATCGATGAGGAATGAGGAATGAGGAATGAGGAGTTGTCGTTTGGATAATTCCTCATTCCTCATTCTTCATTCCTCATTCTCAAAGGATGAGTAACTTTTTCAATACCCGGCTGGAGTTTTTGCGCACGGTGGGCAGCACCCAGCGGGCGCAGGTGCTGGGCAAGGAATTGGGCTTGTTTACCTACGGCGACCTGATTCAGCGCTACCCGTTCCGCTACCTCGACCGGACGCAGGTGTACAACGTGGCGGACTTGCACGACGACCTGCCCTACGTGCAGGTCAAGGGCATGTTGCGCGGCAAGGAATTGTTAGGCGAAGGGCCCAAGCAGCGGCTGACCGCCAAAGTGGGCGACGGCACCGGCGAGCTGGAACTGGTGTGGTTCAAGGGTATAAAATGGGTCCAGCAGTACACCAAGAACAACCAGGAATACATCGTTTTTGGCAAGCCGACCATGTTCAACGGCCGGCCCCAGATGGCCCACCCGGAGCTGGAGGAAGTGAGCGAAGCCAAGCCGGGCCAGAGCTTTTTGCAACCGGTGTACAACACTTCGGAGAAGCTCAAAAACTACCACCGCATCGACAGCAAGGCCATCATGCGCATGGTAGCCGAGCTGCTGAAGCTGGCCCAGTCGCACGTGGTGGAGTCGTTGTCGCCGGCCCTGACAGAACGGTACGCGCTGATGAGCAAGGCCCAGGCCATGCAGCAAATTCATTTTCCGCAGAGCCCGGAGCTGCTGGCGGCGGCCCAGTTCCGGCTCAAATTTGAAGAGCTATTCTACATCCAGCTCAAGCTGCTGCGGCAGCGCGACCAGCGCAAGGTGACGCTGGCGGGGCAGATTTTTAATCAGGTGCCGACGCTGGTAGACTTCTACAAAAACCACCTTTCGTTCGACCTGACCGGGGCGCAAAAGCGCGTCATTCACGACATCTACAAGGATTTTTGCTCCGGGCAGCAGATGAACCGGCTGCTGCAGGGCGACGTGGGCTCGGGCAAAACCATCGTGGCCTTCATCGCCATGCTCATGGCGGCCGACAACGGCGCGCAAAGCTGCATCATGGCGCCCACCGAAATCCTGGCCGACCAGCACTACACTGGGCTGAAGGTATACGCCGACGCGCTGGGCATTCACATTGGCAAGCTCACGGGCAGCACCCGCACCGCCGACCGGCGCGTGCTGCACGAGGCGCTGCGCAACGGCACCATGCACATGCTGGTGGGCACCCACGCCCTGCTCGAAGACGTGGTGCAGTTCCGCAATCTGGGCTTGACGATTATGGACGAACAGCACCGTTTCGGGGTGGCGCAACGCTCTAAGCTGTGGCAGAAAAACCCGCACGTCATCCCCCACGTGCTGGTGATGACGGCCACGCCCATCCCGCGGACGCTGGCCATGACGCTGTACGGCGACCTCGACGTGAGCGTGATTGACGAGCTGCCCGCCGGCCGCAAGCCCATCGTGACCGTGCACCGCTATGACGCCAACCGCCTGAAAGTGTTCGAGTTCATTCGCGACCAGGTAAAGCTGGGGCGGCAAGTTTACATCGTGTACCCGCTGATTGAGGAGTCGGAAACGATGGACTACAAGGACCTGACCGACGGGTACGAAAGCGTGAGCAGGGCTTTCCCGGAGTTTCAAATCAGCATCGTGCACGGGCGCATGAAGGCTGACGAAAAAGACTACGAGATGCAGCGCTTCATCAAGCGCGAAACCCAGATTATGGTGGCCACCACCGTCATCGAGGTGGGCGTGAACGTACCCAATGCCTCGGTGATGGTCATTGAGAGCGCCGAACGGTTCGGACTTTCGCAGCTGCACCAGTTGCGCGGGCGCGTGGGCCGCGGGGCCGACCAGAGCTACTGCATTCTGATGACGGGCTTCAAGCTGAGCACCGACGCCCGCACCCGCCTCGAAACCATGGTGCGCACCAACAACGGCTTCGAAATTGCCGACATCGACCTGAAGCTGCGCGGCCCCGGCGACCTCATGGGCACCCAGCAAAGCGGGGTTCTCGACCTGCTCATCGCCGACCTTGCCAAGGATGGCCGTATCCTGAGCGAGAGCCGCGCCGCGGCCCAGACGCTGCTGACCGAAGACCCCGACCTGCTTCACCCCGACAACGGCAACATCCGGCGCCACATCGAGAGCTTGCCGGCCACGGCCCTGAACTGGAGCCGGATTAGCTGACCTGGCAAGAGTCGAGAAACGGCAAAAAAAAACGGCTTCTGGGAAGCCGTTTAAACTTTCCAGTTAAAACATCTCAGCGAGGAGTCCGCTGCCACTATGCTGCGGCTGAACCGGCTCCTGAGTCGGTTTCACGGGCTCCGAAGTCAGCACTTGGTGCACCAGCACAACCGAGGTGTCCGGGGCAACGCTGCTTTCCACTGTTTGCGCCGTGACGGCCGGAACAGGCTGCTTGGCAAGTCTACCACCCACTATAAGGGCCAATAAAAGCGTAAATTTAAGTAGCGACTTCATAATATAATCAATCGTTGCGGGTGCAAATGTACGACGGGGCTGATACGAGAGTGGTTAGGGGGTGTTTATGGAATCCGTTCAACCAATAAGAAAACGCGACTAACTGGGTGCATACCGGGTTTAATAAGCAAAAGACCAAGACGTGCACGGAGCCCCAAATTGGGCCTTTTTGGATGACACGAAGTAAACGTGCGCCCTGTACGAAAGTGACAAAGGGAGTGTTATGGTTGGGAGACGTTTTTGTTAGCCGGGTAACTGCTGCTTACCCAAGGGTCCTCCCCGTTGGTCAACCGGTGACTTACAATGGGTACTTTTGAGCGTTCCAAGGGCTAAACCCATTCGGATTATGTTTCAGCTACCCCCAAGTTTTATGGTACGTCGCGCATTGGTGATTGGATTGATGGCGGCCGCTCTGGGGACCACCCCCGCGCCGGTGGCGGCTCAAAAGGTAAAGTCGGCCCCGTTCAGCTACTTGCCCGAACAGGGCGCCGACCGCTACGACATGCGGGTGCCGCGCAAAACCCTCCCGCTGGCCGACGGCTCGGGCTTCGTCATCCTGGCCCACCAAAGCGCCGGTGGCTACGCCGTGGAGCGCTACGACGCCGACCTCAAAAAGCAGTGGAGCACCCCCATTCCGGTGGCGCCTGGCGAAACCCTGGAAGCTTTCGGGCGCGGCCCGCAGCAGGCGCTGGTGGTGCTGCACCACAAGGACGAAAACGGCCAAAACCTGGCTGCGGTATCCGTGAACCTGCAAAGTGGCCAGCGGAGTGCGGGGAAAGTAGTGATGGCCGCCCCGCCCCGCGACCGCCGGCCGGGCGTGTCCATCTCGCCCGACGGCACGCGGCTGCTGGCTTTTCGCTACCTCACCCGCGGGCAGCAGGTCAAGAGCATCGCGGCCACGTTATTTGACCAAAACCTAGTTCAGCTGCAGGAGAAAACCTATGATTTTCGCGACCTGGGCGACTTTTTCTCGCCGGCCGCGCACGTGGCCAACGACGGCACGCAGTACGTAACGCTGATTAGCGACGGCATGAAAAAACTAACCGTGCGCCGCTACCCCGCCGACAAATCCCCCGAAATAAAGGTGCTCGGCGTGCCCGTGGGCGGCACGTTTGGCGGCAGGGCCGTCACCATTCGCGACGCCAAATTTACGGTGTTGAACGATGGCAGCCTGTACGCCGCCGCGCTGTGCGCCGACTACGCCACCGGCGAGTACTACAGCCTGAAGGTGGTGAAGTATGATTTCAACGGCACCGGCGACATGAAGTTTTCGCCGGAATTCCGCTTCACTCCTGCGTATTTGGCCGAAGTAGGCAAGGCCAGCGGGCTCGACGTGAAGCGGCTGGATGACGTGTATCTGGGCGAGCTGGTGCTTACGGCGGAAAAGCAGCTGGTGGTGGTGGCCGAAAAGCATTTCGAAGACGGCGGCAGCGAGGCCCCGGTGCACGCCCGCGAACTGCACGTGTTCGGCTACAATGAGTACGGCCAGCCCACCTGGCACAGCATTGTGGCCAAAAACCAAGTGGCCCCGGCCGTGGATGCCTACACGGGAATCGGCTTCCGGGCGGCGGCCTTTGGCAACACGGTGCAGCTGCTCACGCTGGAAAACCTCAACAAAAAATCCGACCTCTACCTACGCAGCATCAATGCCCAAACCGGGGTGGTTAGCCCTCCCGAGCGTTTGAAGCTGAACGTCGCGGATGACAAGCAACTAGCTTACGTAAAAGACTTTACCGTGTGGCTGGGCGAAAAGACCATTGTGGGCGTGAGCCGGCCGAGCAAGAAGTCGGCGGCGCTGCAATTGGAGAAAATATTGGTTAAGTAACCCATGAGAAGCAAGCGCAACTGGATGGGCCGGGCCGCCTGGACTACAGTCGGCGTGCTGGCGCTGTTCAGCTTTGTGCTGTTCAACCAATCCTACCGCTTCACGCATTTCGACACCGGTTTGGTGCTGCCCACCGGCCCTCCTTCCGGCCTGACCATCGCCAAGTACGCGCTGCTGGGCCTGCCCAATGCTCGCCCCATAGATGGCCCCGCCCCCGATACCGCGTATCAGGACGTGGCCTTCACGGCCGCCGACGGCACCCACTTGGCGGCGTGGTACGTACCCGTGGCAGAGCCCCGCGGCACGGTGGTCCTGTTCCACGGCTATCGCGGCGAGCGGGCCGGCCTGAGCCCCGAAGCCAAAGGCTTTCGTCGCCTGGGGTTTAGCACTTTACAAGTAGATTTCCGCGGCTCGGGCGCCTCAGAAGGTAATTTCACGTCCGTTGGCTACGATGAGGGCCAGGACGTGAAGGCAGCCTACGACTGGGCATTCAAACAGAATGTGAACCAGAAAGTCTACCTCTTCGGCGTAAGCATGGGGGCCGTAGCCGTGCTGCGCGCCATGAGCCAATTCCCCAACGGTATGCAGCCCAACGGCCTGATTCTGGAGTGTCCGTTCGGCACCATTCTGGATGCCTCCCGGGGCCGGTTGCGCACTTTGCACGCGCCGGAAGAGCCGCTGGCGCACCTCATCGTCTTCACCGGCAGTTTGCAAAATGGCTTCTGGGGCTTTGATTTTGATGCCGTGGCCTACGCCCGCCGCGTGCGTACGCCCACTCTATTGCAGTGGGGCGAGCGGGACCCGCGCGTAACCCGCCAAGAAACCGACGCCATTTTCGCTGCTCTCCGCGGCCCCAAGCGGCTGGTGCTGTACCCCGACGCCCAGCACGAAAGCTACGTCCGCAAAGACCCCGCCCGATGGGCTGCCGCCGTCGCGGGATTCCTCAAATAACCGCCGCAATGGCAGTGAACGGTAAAAAGCAAGGGGCTTAGGAAGCAAAAATGCCTTTTGAGGTCATAATTGACTCAAATACATGCACTTATATGCAAATCAGTTTTCAGTTCATTTGTGCCATGTAAAGCACTCTCTTTAAGAGATTTTAATGATTGAATTTCAGCCATTTGCAATCAATAATTAGCTGGTTGACCGAGTGGTTTGCTTCCTAAGCCCCAAAGCAAAAAGGCCGCTCCTGAAATCAGGAGCGGCCTTTTTACCTTGATTCGGAAAACCTAGAAGCTGTACTCGTTGGCTTCAATCACCACGGCGGCCACGCGGCGGCGGGCGTCGCGCACGTTCAGCAGCTCGGTTTTGGTGAAGCGCTTCAGGCCCATGGTGAGCAGGCGCTGCTCGTCGCCCTCGGTCATGCTGCCGATGGCGTCCTTGCCGGCTTTCTCCACCGAGTCCACGGTGTCGGTGAGGTAGACGCGGGCGATGTCGGCTTGCACGGCCAGGGCTTCGGCGCCCTTGGTGGCGGCTTCTTTCTCCACGCGCAGCAGCGTGCTCTCGGCCACGTACACCTTGATGGCCATGTCGGCGATGTTCATCAGCAGCTCCTGCTCCTTGGCGAGCGTGGCGGCGTACTTCTGCACGGCCGTGCCGGCCACCATCAGAATGGCTTTCTTCAGGTTGGCAATGGTCTTGAACTCCTTGCTGAACAGGCCGGTTTCTTCTTCCTGGCTCAGGCTGGGCATGCTCAGCAGCTCCTGCTGCACGGCCATGGCCGGGCCCATCAGGTCAATTTCGCCCTTCAGGCCCTTCTTCAGAATCATGTCAACCGCCAGCAAGCGGTTGATTTCGTTGGTGCCTTCAAAGATGCGGTTGATGCGCGAGTCGCGGTAGGCTCGGTCCATCGGGTAGTCGGCCGAGAAGCCGTAGCCGCCGTAAATCTGCACGCCCTCGTCCACCACGTAATCCAGCACTTCCGAGCCTTCCACTTTCAGAATGGCGCACTCCACGGCGAACTCGCGGGCGGCGCCCAGCAGGGCCTCGTTGGCGCCCTTGCCTTCGGCCAGCAGCTGCTGCTCCATGCGGTAGATGTCGGAACCGGCGCGGTAAATAGCCGATTCAACGGCGTAGAGGCGGATGGCCTGCTGCGCTACCTTGTAGCGGATGGCGCCAAACTTGGCAATGGGCATCTTGAACTGCACCCGCTCGTTGGCGTACTTCACGCTGAGCGTGGCGGCCATTTTGGCGGCGCCCAGGCAGGCAGCGGCCAGCTTGATGCGGCCGATGTTCAGCACGTTGAAGGCAATGAGGTGGCCCTTGCCAATCTCGCCCAGCACGTTCTCCTTCGGCACAGTGCAGTCGGACAAGAATACCTGCCGGGTGCTGCTGCCCTTGATGCCCATCTTGTGCTCCTCGTTGCCGAGGCTCAGGCCGGGCGTGTCGCGGTCCACGATGAAGCCGGTGAACTTGTCGCCGTCAACCTGGGCAAACACGATGAACACGTCGGCAAAGCCGCCGTTGGTAATCCACATTTTCTGGCCGTTGAGCACGTAGCTGCTGCCGTCGGCGGTGGGCATGGCCTTGGTTTTGGCGCTCAGCGCGTCGGAGCCGGAGCCGGGCTCGGTGAGGCAGTAAGAGCCCATCAGGCTGCCGTCGGTGAGGCCGGGCAAGTACTTGGCCTTCTGCTCGTCGTTGCCGAAGTACAGAATGGGCAGCATGGCGATTCCCGTGTGAGCGGCAAACGCCACCGGAAACGAGTGGCCGCCGCCCACGCCCTCGGTCACCCGCAGGGCCGTGGTGAAGTCCATGTCCAGCCCGCCGTACTGTTCCGGGATGCTTACCCCAAACAGGCCCAGTTGGCCCGCCTTCTCCATCAGGCCGCGCATGAGGCCCTCCTCGTGGTTATCGAGGCGCTCGAGCAGCGGGTGCACCTCGGCGGCCACGAAATCGAGGCAGGTCTGGTGCATGTAGTTCTGCTCCTCGGTAAAGTCGGCGGGCGTGAACACGTCCTGCGCGTCGGTCGGCTTGATGATGAACTCACCGCCTTTGAGGGTCGGTTTTTGCGATACTTCCATGACGGTTGGTGTGGGGTTTGAGTTTAGAAGTGTTAGGCACGCCTACTATTTGAGTAAACAATGAGCCGGCTGGTTTAGTATTGCAAGATAGTAAAAAATGTTAGGCACGCCTACTACTTCACGTAAAGAAAACCCCGGTTGAACGGGGAAATCCCGGTTGAACGGGGTTTATTGATTAAATCAGAACGTCATGCTGAGCGCAGCCGAAGCATCTCGCTCGTCTCGTTGAACGATTGAGTCACTTCCCCGCGCGAGATGCTTCGGCTGCGCTCAGCATGACAGTTCAGTTAGCTGCAACGGCCGTTACTTCAGCAGCTCGTAGATGCCGGCGACGCCCTGGCCGCCGCCCACGCAGGCCGTGACCATGCCGTACTTCTTGCCGCGCTCGCGCAGCTCGTCGAACAGCTGGATGCTGAGCTTGGCGCCGGAGCAGCCCAGCGGGTGGCCCAGGGCAATGGCGCCGCCGTTCACGTTCAGCTTCTCGGGGTCGATGCCCAGTTCACGTACCACGGCGAGGCTTTGCGAAGCAAAGGCTTCGTTCAGCTCAATCAGGTCGATGTCTTCCAGCTTGAGACCGGCTTGCTTCAGCACTTTGGGCACGGCCTTGATGGGGCCCATGCCCATGATGCGCGGGTCCACGCCTTCGGAAGCGTAGTTTACCATGCGGGCAATGGGCTCCAGGTTCAGCTCCTTCACCAGGCGCTCGCTCATCACCAGCACGAAGGCGGCGCCGTCGGAGGTTTGGGAGGAGTTGCCGGCCGTGACCGAGCCGTTGGCGGCGAACACGGGGCGCAGCTTGCCCAGGGCTTCCACCGAGGTGTCAGCGCGGGGGCCTTCGTCGGTATCCACCACGTAGGAGCGGGTTTTCTTCTTATTGGTGGCCTGGTCCACGTAGGTTTCTTCCACGGTTACGGGCACGATGCTTTTGGCAAACTTGCCGCCCTGAATAGCTTTGATGGCCTTCTGGTGGGAGTTATAGGAGAACTCGTCCTGGTCCTGGCGGCTGATTTTATAGTCTTGGGCCACGGCTTCGGCGGTGAGGCCCATGCCCATATAGTAGTCCGGGTGCTTGGTGGCCAGGTTGTAGTTGGGCACGGTTTTCCAGCCCACGGTGGGCACTAGGCTCATGCTTTCGGTACCGCCCGCGATGATGCAGTCGGCCATGCCAGCCGAGATTTTGCCCACGGCCATGGCGATGGTTTCCACACCGGAGCCGCAGTAGCGGTTCACGATAAGACCCGGCACGTTGATGGGCAGCGCCAGCAGCGAAATCAGGCGGCCCATCTGCAGGCCCTGCTCGGCCTCGGGCACGGCGTTGCCAACGATGACGTCGTCGATGCGCGTGGGGTCGAGGGCCGGTACCTGGGCCACGAGGTGCTTGATGACGGCGGCGGCGAGGTCGTCGGGCCGGGTAAAGCGAAAGACGCCGCGCGGGGCTTTGCCCACGGCCGTGCGGTATCCGGCGACGATGTATGCTTGTTGAGACATGAGATTATGAGATGTGAGACATGAGCCTATTAGCTCATAAGTCCATGAGTAATGTTTTGCGAAACGCATACATCATGCGTTGCCATTGGTCAATCTTGTCGCTGACGAGCTGTAGCTGCTCCGCTGTAATATAATTGAATTTGGCAGCTAAAATGAACTGCGTTTCTAATTCGTAAGAGGACCCTTTAGCTATTGCAAGAAAGCGGGCAAAATCCTTTTCACTCTCACGCCCTGCACCTTCGGCAATGTTTGATGGCATGGAAACCGCCGCCCGACGCATTTGCGAAATCAACCCAAACTTCTCGTCATTAGGAAAGTCCGCGCACCATTCATAAGTCAGACTGGCAATATCCATCGCAGCTTGCCAGACTTTCAGGTCTTTGAATCGATGCTGCATTGTGACTATGAGACTGTGAGATTGTGAGACGTGTGACTATGAAAAATTTTGACGGAGCAGCCATCTTAACTCCCACTTCTCACAGTCTCACGTCTCATCTTAGTTTCGCAGCGGCTTGCCCGTGGTCAGAATCGACTGAATCCGCTCCAGCGTCTTGCGCTCGCCGCAGAGGCTCAGGAAGGCCTCGCGCTCCAGGTCCAGCAGGTACTGCTCGCTCACTTCGGTGGGCGACGACAGGTCGCCGCCGCACATCACGTAGGCCAGCTTGTCGGCAATGAGCTGGTCGTGGGTCGAAATGTAGTTGCCCTGCTGCATGGCGTAGACGCCGGTTTTGAACATGGCCAGCGCACCGCGGCCGTGCACTTTGACGTTGGTTTTCGGCGTGGGCTGGGTGTAGCCGGCATCGGCCATTTCCAGCGCGGCGGCTTTGGCGGCGGCAATGACGCGGTTCGAGTTCACCACTATTTCGTCGCCCCGGCGCAGGAAGCCCAGGTCGAAGGCCTCGGCGGCGGAGGTCGAAACCTTGGCCGTGCTGATGGTCATGTAAGTGTTACGCAGCAGGTTGAATTCGGGCTCGCCTTCTTCGTACTTGGCGGCCGTGCGCAGGGTCATTTCCTTGGTGCCGCCGCCAGCCGGGATAACGCCCACGCCGAATTCGACGAGGCCCATGTAGGTTTCGGCCGCGGCCACCACCCGGTCGCAGTGCAGGTTAATTTCGCAGCCTCCCCCCAGCGCGAGGCCGTGCGGGGCGCCCACCACCGGAATGCTGCTGTAGCGCATCCGCATCATGGCGTTCTGGAACTGCGCAATCATCATGTTCAGCTCATCGAACTCTTGCTCCAGCGCCTGCATGTAGACCAAGCCCAGGTTGGCACCGGCCGAGAACGCCGGGGCGTCGTTGCCAATCACGAGGCCGCGATAGCCGGCTTCGGCCATCTCCACTCCTTTGAGTAACCCTTGGATGACATCGGTGCCCAGCGAGTTCATCTTGGAGTGAAATTCCACGTTCAGGATGCCGTCGCCCAAGTCAATGACCGAAGCGCCCGCGTTCTTCCACAGCACCTTGCCGGTGGTGCGCAGGTTGTCGAGGATGATAAAATTCTCGACGCCGCGAATCGGCTGGTAGCTCTTCGTTTCAGCGTCGTAGTACTCCTTGCTGCCGGCCGCGTTCACTTTGTAGAACCTGGTGTGGCCGGCGGCCAGCATTTCCGTAACCCAAGCGGCGGGCTGCTTGCCTTCGGCTTGCATTAGCTCGATGCCTTTGGGCACGCCCAGGGCGTCCCAGGTTTCAAACGGACCCATTTCCCAGCCGAAACCGGCGCGCAGGGCGTCGTCAATCTTGTAAAGTGCATCGGTGATTTCAGGCACGCGGTTGGTCACGTAGGCGAACAGGCTGCCGAAGCTCTTGCGGTAGAATTCGCCGGCCTTGTCCTTGCCCGTCACCAGCGCGGCGAAGCGCGGCGCCAGTGCGTCCATGGTTTTGGTCAGCTCCAGGGTGGCGAATTTCACCTTGCTGCTGGGCTTGTACTCCAGCGTGGCGAGGTCCAGGGCCTGGATTTCCGACTTGCCGCCTTCGCCCTTCACTTTCTTGTAGAAGCCCTGGCCGGTTTTGTCGCCCAGCCATTTGTTCTCGCCCATTTTCTTCAGGAACTCGGGCAGTGCGAACACGGCTTTGGCCTCGTCGTTGGGCAGGCCCTGAGCCAAGCCGTTGGCCACGTTCATCAGCGTGTCCAGGCCCACTACGTCCGAAGTGCGAAAGGTGGCCGACTTGGCGTGGCCAATCACCGGGCCGGTGAGCTTGTCCACTTCCTCCACTGTCAGGCCCAACTCCTGCATAATGCGCAGCACGTCCATGATGGCGAACACGCCCACGCGGTTGGCGATGAAGGCCGGGGTGTCCTTGGCCAGCACCGTGGTTTTGCCCAGGTACAGGTCGCCGTAGTGCAGCAGGAAATCCACGATGGCGGCGTCCGTGTCCGGCGTCGGGATAATTTCGAGCAGCTTGAGGTAGCGCGGCGGGTTGAAGAAGTGCGTGCCGCAGAAATGCCGCTTGAAGTCCTCGGAGCGGCCCTCCGTCATCAGGTGAATCGGGATGCCGCTGGTGTTGCTGGTGATGAGCGTGCCCGGCTTGCGAAACTGCTCCACGCGCTCGAACAGGCTCTTTTTGATGTCGAGGCGCTCGACCACAACTTCAATCGTCCAGTCGCAGCCGGCAATTTCCTTGAGGTTGTCGTCGAAGTTGCCGGTTTTGATGCGGCTGGCGTCGGCCTTGCGGTAGAGCGGCGAGGGGTTGGCGGTGACGGCGGCTTGCAGCGCGGCGTTCACCAGGCGGTTGCGCACGGCTGGCGCGTCCAGCTTCAGGCCCTTCTTCTCTTCGTCGGGCAGCAGCTCCTTGGGCGCGATGTCGAGCAGCAGCACCTGCACGCCGATGTTGGCGAAGTGGCAGGCAATGCGCGAGCCCATGACGCCGGAGCCCAGCACGGCTACTTTTTTGATGGTTCGGTTCATCCTCTTTGTGGGTGGGTATAATTTAGGAACGTCATGCTCATCTGGCGTCCGCGCAGTCTATGCATCTCGCGTGCTGGGTTAATTAAATCGTACAACTATGCGAGCGATTTGCTTCGACTGCGCG
>NZ_JANNOD010000025.1:0-114173 GCF_031398885.1 Hymenobacter sp. | reverse complement strand
AGCGCAGCCGAGACATCTCGCTTGTGGTAGTAATTAGTTTTTCGAGCGAGATGTCTCGGCTGCGCTCGACATGACGGGCATCTTTTCGATTAATCATCATTGCTATGAAGAGCGTTGCCGTGTACTGCGGCTCCAGTGCCGGAGCCAATCCCCTCTACGTGGCCCAGGCCCAGGCCCTCGGGGCGGCCCTGGTGGCGCACGGCCTCACGCTGGTGTACGGCGGCGGGCGCGTGGGCCTGATGGGCACCATCGCCGATGCGGTGCTGGCCCACGGCGGCCGGGTTATCGGCGTCATTCCTGATTTCCTGGCGACCAAGGAAATAGCCCACGCTGGCTGCACCGAGCTGCATGTGGTGAAGTCGATGCACGAGCGCAAGCTGCTGATGGCCGACCGCGCCGACGCCTTCGTGGCCCTGCCCGGCGGCTACGGCACCCTCGAAGAGCTGTTCGAGGTGCTGACCTGGGGCCAGCTCGGCCTGCACCGCAAGCCCGTGGCCCTGCTGAACGTGGCCGGCTACTACGACCACCTGCTGCGGGCCCTCGACCGCATGCGCGATGACCAGCTCCTGCGCCCCGAAAACCGCGCCCAGCTCCTGCAAGCGGCCGACCCGGAAGACTTGCTGGCCCAACTGGCGGCCTACCAGCCGGTGGAATTGCCTAAGTGGCTCACCCCGCCCACTACCTGAACCGCCGCCGCCCAAAACCCTATTGGCACGCTTGTGGTTACGGCGTGAACCGCGCAATTCCTGCACCGTACTTCATACCTTCACCCTCATGAAAAAAATCCTTTTCCTCGCCTGCGCCACGGCCGTTACCGCCGGGGTGTTCATCGCCGCCAAGCCGGCCGCTCCCCTCGCCATGACCGAATCCACTGAGGCCGCCGCGGCGGCCACCGTCTACGATTTCACCGTGAAATCCATCGACGGCAAAGACGTAAAGCTGAGCCAGTACAAGGGCAAAAAGCTGCTCATCGTGAACACCGCCTCCAAGTGCGGCTTCACCCCGCAGTACAAGGAGCTGGAGGAGCTGTCGAAGAAATACGGCAGCAAGGTGGCCGTGCTGGGCTTCCCGTCCAACAGCTTCAACCAGGAGCTGACCTCGAACGCCGAAGTGGCTTCCTTTTGCGAGAAGAACTACGGCGTGACCTTCCCGCTGTTCGAAACGGTGTCGGTGAAGGGCGACGACGCCACCCCGCTCTACAAGTTCCTGGCCGACAAAACCAAGAATGGCGCCGTGGGCGACGCTCCGAGCTGGAATTTCTGCAAGTACCTGGTTGATGAAAAAGGCCAGGTGGTGAAGTTCTACCCCTCCAGAGTGAAGCCGCTGAGCCCCGAGCTGGTGGCCGACATCACGAAGTAATTGCGGACTCAAGGTTTTTGAAAGAACGTCACGCGGAGCTGCCTCGGCAAGCTCCGCGTGACGTTCTTTTGCGTGTTCTTGTTTACTTCTGCCGCCCCGTTATGTCACCCTGGATTTCCGCATTTCGCCCCCGCACCCTGCCGTTGGCTCTGGCCAGCATCCTCACCGGGAGCTTTCTGGCCGCCGCGGCGGGGCGCTTCAACGGGCCCGTGGTAGCGCTGGCCGCCCTCACCACCGTGCTGCTGCAAATCCTGAGTAACCTGGCCAACGACTACGGCGACTCGCAGAACGGCGCCGACAGCGTGCACCGCGAGGGCCCCGCGCGCGCCGTGCAGAGCGGAGCCATCACCCCGGCCCAGATGAAGCGCGGCATGGTGGTCTGCGGCGTGTTGGCGCTGGCCAGCGGTTTGGTACTGCTGTGGGTGGCCCTGGGCGCGGCCGGGCTGGGCTTGTTCCTGACTTTTTTGGCGCTGGGGCTGGCGGCCATCTGGGCGGCCGTGAACTACACCGCCGGCTCCCGGCCGTACGGGTACGCGGGTTTGGGCGACATTTCGGTGTTCTTGTTTTTTGGCATCGTGGGCGTCTGCGGCACGTATTTCCTGCAGGCCCGGGCGCTGCCGCTGCAAGTGCTGCTGCCCGCGGCGGCACTCGGCTGCTTCGCCACGGCGGTGCTGAACGTGAATAACATCCGCGACATCAAGTCCGACGTGCTGGCCGGCAAAATCACCATTCCGGTGCGGTTGGGACCGGCCTACGCGCGGCGCTACCACTGGCTGCTGCTGCTGCTGGGCCTGGGCTGCGCCACGGTGTTCGTGGCCCTCACGTACCACTCGCCCTGGCAGTGGCTGTTTGCGCTGGCCACGCCGCTGTTCGCCTTCAACGCCGTTCAGGTGTGGCAGCGGCAGGACTCGATGCAAATTGACCCGCTGCTGAAGCAAATGGCGCTGAGCACGCTGGTGTTCACGGTGCTGTTTGGGGTGGGACAGGTGGTGTGAAGTCGGGCGGTGCAGAGTTGTGGGGAACGGCTGGCAAAGTATTCGGTGCGGCAATTCGTTGACTGGGCAAGCAGGCGTTCTTCTCACTCCCAACCTTCCCCCTCATGCCCAAAACCGTTTTCATCACTGGTACTTCCACCGGCATCGGCGCCGCTGCCGTGCGCCTTTTCGCCCAGCATGGCTGGCAGGTGGCCGCCACCATGCGCAACCCCGCCGATGCGAAATTTGACAACCTGCCCACCGTCCGCGTTTATGCCCTCGACGTGACCGATGGCGCGGCCGTGACCCGCGCCGTGCAGCAGGCCCAGCAGGATTTCGGCAGCCTCGATGTGCTGGTGAACAACGCCGGCTACGGCCTGGTCGGCCCGTTCGAGGCCGCCACCGACGCGCAGATTCAGCAGCAGTTTGCCACCAACTTGTTTGGTGTGTTTGCCGTGACGCGGGCGGCGCTGCCGCTCATGCGCGGCCAGCAGTCGGGGGTCATCATCAACATCACCTCGGTAGGCGGGCGCACGGCTTTTCCCATGAACTCGCTCTACCACGCCACTAAGTTTGGCTTGGACGGCTTCTCGGAGTCGTTGTGGTACGAGCTGGCCCCCTTTGGTATTCAAGTGAAGGTGGTGGCGCCCGGCGGCGTGGCCACCGATTTTGCCACCCGCTCGCTGCAAATGACCACCGACCCGGCCAACGACGCCGACCCCTACGCCGGCCAGGTGCGCAGCGTGCTGGAAGCATTTGGCCGCAGCGGCGGCAATCACTCCACCGCCGAGCAGATTGCCGAAGTCATTTTCACCGCCGCCACCGACGGTACGGCGCAGCTCCGTTACATTGCCGGGGATGATGCTAAAGGAATTTTAAGCGCCAAATCCCAGATGAGCGAAGCCGATTTTGCGGCGATGATTCAGAAGAATTTTGGGATGTAAAACCAACCCCGTTTGGCTGTGCCCTCAGCAGACTAAAAAAAAAGCGGCCCTGCAAGGCCGCTTTTTCTGGTTTGTCACGTTACTCTTTAGCCGTGGGCGCAGGTGCGGTTGGGGTTTCGCCCGCGGCTGGAGCCGCCGATTCCGGGCGAGGACCGCGGCCGCCGCGATTGCGGCCGCCGCGGTTGCCGCGGCGCTCGCCTTCGGGTCGGGGAGCGCGGGCTTCGCCTTCCGCGGGAGTTTCGCCCTCGGGCCGGGGTTCTCGGGGCGGGCGGGCCTCGCCTTCCGGGCGCGGGGCGCGGGGTTCGCGGGGCGGACGGCTTTCGCCTTCCGGCCGGGGCCGGCGCTCGGGGCGGGCCTCGCCTTCGGCGCGGGGTGGGCGCTGGTAGGGCACGGTGGGTGCTTGGCCGGCGTCGAGGGCGGCCAGGGCGTTTTTGGCGTTGGCCATTCGCTCCAGGTGCTTGGGGTCTTTGGGGTCAGGGGCGTCGCGGCGGGGCGGGCGGCCTCCGTCGCGGGCGCCATCCCGTCCGCCGTCGCGGCCACCGCCTTCGCGGCGCGGGCCGCCCTCGCGGGAGCCGCCGCCGCTGCGCCCGCCACTGCCGCCGTGACTGCCGCGGGCGGGCCGGCCACCGATTTTGCCGCCGAGGCCGGCGAAGCGCTTGGGGTCAAACTCCGGGGCCGGGCCCAGGCCCAGCTCTTCGGTGATGCTGCGCTTTTCGAGGGCGCGCTCGATGAGCTTCTCGATTTTCACCACCCGGTCCTGGTCCTGGTCCGAGATGAAGGTGATGGCGGTGCCTTTGGTGGCGGCGCGGGCCGTGCGGCCGATGCGGTGCACGTAATCCTCGGCGGCGCGCGGGATGTCGTAGTTCACCACGTGGCTCAGGCTGTCGATGTCGATGCCGCGGCTGAGCACGTCGGTGGCGACGAGGATGGGGAACTGCTTGTTTTTGAAGGCGCGCATGATTTCCTCGCGCTCCTCCTGGGTGCGGTCGGAGCTGATGCCGCGGGCCTCGATGCCGAGCTTGTTCACGGCCTTCACGATGCCGCCCACGGCGGCCTTCTGGCTGGTGAAGAGCACCATACTTTGCACGTCCTGGGTTTTGATGATGTGCTCCAGCACGTAGATTTTCTGGCGGTCGAAGGCCAGGTACATCTGCTGGTCGATGCCGGCGGCGGGCTTGGACACGGCCAGGCGGATTTCCTCGGGATTCCTGAGAATCTGCTGCGAGAAGTCGCGGATTTTGCTCGGCATGGTGGCCGAGAAGAGCAGCGTCTGCCGGTCGGTGGGCAACTGGCGCACGATGTTGAAGATGTCATCGGCGAAGCCCATGTCCATCATCTTGTCGGCCTCGTCGAGCACCAGGTACTTGATTTTGTCGAACTTCACGTAGCCCATTTGCAGGTGGGCGATGAGGCGGCCGGGCGTGGCGATGATGATGTCGGCGCCGGAGGTGAGGGCGCGCTTCTGCTGCTCCCAGCCTTCGCTTTTGCCGCCGCCGTAGATGGCAATGCTGCTGGCCTCGACGTAGTAGCCGAAGCCCATCACCTGCTCGTCAATCTGGGTGGCCAGCTCGCGGGTGGGCACCAGGATGAGGGTGGTGGTGTGGCCGTGCTTGGCGTGCGAAATCTTGTCGAGCAGCGGCAGCAGGTAGGCGGCGGTTTTGCCGGTGCCGGTCTGGGCGCAGGCAATAAGGTCTTTGCCGTCGAGGATTTTGGGGATGGCCTGCTCTTGTACCGGAGTAGCCTGCTGGTAGTTCATGGCGTCGATGCCGGCCAGCAGGTCGTCATGGAGCTTAAATTCGTGAAACGTCAAGGTTCAGCTAATAAGAGTTGGTAAAGGGCTGACCGTGATGCCGTGGCCAGCAAACCGCTTGATTTGCGGCAAAGATACGGCGGGTCAGGCGCAGGTTTGTTGGGTGGGGCGCGGGGCTGACCCCCGCCCGGCGTTAAACGAAAACAGGCCTCGTTGTTCAACGCCGGGCGGGGGCCAGCCCCGCACCCTACTTTTATCCCATGCCCCTCGACCGTTTCTCCGCTCAAGCCGCCGGCTACGCCCGCTACCGCATCGACTACCCGGCCGCGCTCTACGACTGGCTGCTGCCGCTGGTGGCGTGCCGCGAGCGCGCCTGGGACTGCGCCACCGGCAACGGCCAGGTGGCCGCCGTGCTGGCCGATTCGTTCATTCGGGTGGACGCCACCGACCTCAGCGCCCAGCAGCTGGCCCAGGCCGCGCCGCGCCCGAACATCAGCTACCAAACGGCCCGCGCCGAACAAACTTCTTTTCCCGCCCAGCGCTTCGACCTCATCACCGTGGCCCAGGCCGTGCACTGGTTCGAGCCGGAGGCCTACCACGCCGAGGTGCGCCGCGTGGCCCGGCCCGGGGCGGTGCTGGCCGAGTGGGGCTACGGCTTGCTGCGCATCAGCCCGGCCCTCGACCCGCTCATCCGGCGTTTTCACGACGGGGTGATGGGCCCTTACTGGGACCCGAACCGCTGGCACATCGACGACGAGTACGCCCGCATTCCCTTCCCATTTGCCGACGTGCAGCGGGCGCATTTTGCGGTGCCGCGGCAGTGGTCGGCCGCGTGGTTTTTGCGGTACCTGCGCACGTGGTCGAGCGTGGCGAAGTACCGGCAGGAGCGGGGCGAGGACCCCGTGAACCTGATTGCGGAGGAGGTCAGGCACCGGTGGGGCAGGGGCGAGCGGACGGTGACCTTCCCCGTGTTTGCGCGCGCCGGGCAAGTAGAACGAGTAGAATAATCGGGACTGAAGCGCGTTGGGAAGATGAACTTCCCCCGAACTTTATGACGCATTGGCTTACCCAGCTGCGGGCCGTGGGGCTGTTTTACCGCAGCATCGCGCCGTTCACCCTGGGCATCACGGCGCTGCTGGTGCTGCTGGTGCTGCTGCCGCTGTTGCACGAGGGCCGGGCCGCCGGCTTGCTGCCCCGGCTGGCCGGGGCCAAGCTGCTGACGGGGCCCGCGGTGTGGTACCTGGCCGAGCGCGCGCGGCCGCAGCAGTACTGGTTTTACTACAACCTGGGCGTGTCGCGCCGGCACTTGTGGACCGGCGTGGCCGTGATTGACGGCCTGTTGTTTGTCGGCGCTACGACCGCCACCACGGCCCTGGTTTCATGAGCTGGCGCGCAGGATTGTTCCCGCCGGGCCCGCACGTGCTGGAAGCCGACGGGATTCAAGTGTCGTTTGGCGGGCGGCCGGTGCTGAGCCATGTGTACCTGCGGGTGCAAACCGGCCAGATTGTGGGGCTGCTGGGCCGCAACGGCAGCGGCAAGTCCACGCTGCTCCAAACCGTGTTCGGGGCCCGGGCCGTGCCCGACGCCTCGGTGCGGGTGAACGGGCGCCGGGCGGTGCCCGCGTTTCAAACCGCGGGCTTGCTCAACTACCTGCCGCAGGTGCCGCTGCTGCCCGCGCACCTTACCTTAGCGCAGGCGGCCCGGCTGTTGCGCGTGAATTTGGAAAAAGCCACGGCCAACTTCCCGGACCTGCACGCGCAGCTCGGGGCCCGGCCCGGCGAGCTGTCGGGCGGCACGGCGCGCCTGGCGCAAGTGCTGCTGCTGCTGCACGCCGACACGTCGTTTTCACTGTTCGATGAACCCTTCAGCGGCATCATGCCCGTGCACCTCGAAACCCTGGCAGTTGAGATGCAGCAAGCCAAGCAGCGCAAGGGGCTGCTGCTGAGCGACCACCGCTACGTCGAGGTGCTGGCGTTGAGCGACGTCGTTTATTTGCTGCACCAAGGCCGCCTGTTCAAGCTAGGCGCCGACCCGCAGGCGGAATTGGCGGCCCACGGCTACTTGGTGGCTTAGGCTAAGGCAGAAAAAATGCGCAGCAACTATGGATTTTTACGACAAAACCTACCCGATTCCCGGCTGGCTGCTTCGAATTGATGAGTCTTCTAACGATGCTTATCGGGTATCGTTGACCGACCAAAACCACCGCCGGGTCGAACTGTGCTGTTCCGGCCACGATTTGCCAACCAAAGTGCAGGAGTGCGTCGAGTGGGCCGAGAAATTGAACGCGGAAGACCGTGCTGGGAAACGTGGTAATGCCCGTGAGTAATCATCCTCCCTTCGCCCACCTGCGCGTTCTCGAACTCGCCTCCGTGCTGGCGGGCCCGCAAGTGGGCCAGTTCTTCGCGGAGCTGGGCGCCGAAGTGCTGAAGGTGGAAAGCCCGGCCGGCGACGTAACCCGCACCTGGAAAACTGCGGCCGAAACGGCTGCTTCTCCAGCCGCGGGCGAAGCCCCCGTTTCGGCGTATTTCGCGGCGTCGAACTGGGGCAAAGAGTCGTTGGTACTCGACCTGACCACCGCCGACGGCCAAGCTGAATTGCTCCGCCACGCTGCCCGGGCCGACGTCGTGCTGGCCAGCTACAAGCCCGGCGACGCCGAAAAGCTCGGCGCCGACTACGCCACGTTATCGGCCGGAAATCCGCGCCTGATTTACGGCCACCTCACCGGCTACGGCCCCGACAACCCCCGTGCCGGCTACGACGCCGTGCTGCAAGCCGAAGCTGGTTTCATGCACCTCAACGCCGCCGGCCCCGGCCAGCCGCCCCAGAAAATGCCCGTGGCCATGGTGGACCTGCTGGCCGCGCATCAATTGAAGGAAGGCGTGCTCACGGCGTTGTTTCAGCGCGAGCGCACGGGCCGCGGGGCCCTGGTGCAAGTCAGTCTGCTGGACAGCGCCCTGGCTTCCCTGGCCAACCAGGCCGCCACCTACCTCGCAACCGGGCACGACCCGCTGCCGCTCGGCTCGGGCCACCCCAGCATCGTGCCCTACGGCACCGTGTACCGCGCCGCCCACGGCCGCCAGCTGGTGCTGGCCGTGGGCTCGGACAGCCAGTTCCGGCACCTGTGCGCCGCCCTGGGCCAAGCCGACTGGGCCGCCGAGGCCCGCTTTGCCACCAACGCCGCCCGCGTGCAGCACCGCGCCGAGCTGGAAGTCCTGCTCGCCGCCCGCATTGCCGCCGTGGACGGCGACGCGCTGCTGGCGGAGCTGGCGCGCCGCGCGGTGCCCGCCGGCGCTGTGCGCTCGGTGGGGGAAGCCCTGGCCCAGCCCGCGGCGCAAGCCCTGCTGCTGCGCGGGGCCGAGCCCCGCCGCGCGGGGCTGCGCACCGTGGCGTTTCGCAGCCCGCAGTGGGCCGTGGCGGCGCAGCTGAGCGCGCCGCCGGCGCTGGGGCCGGCGCCCGGCGCGAAATTTGCCGCAGTTTCGGCGGCCGCCGCCGAAACTGCGGCCCCGCCCACTTCCGTACCTCCGCCGTCGTAGCGGCGCGGCCGGGCGGGTTGCGGCTGCGCTATCTCTATTGTTTTCGCCGCTGCCGGGCAGGGGCGCCATTTATTTGCTGCATGGCCAAGTCACCCACCCAAAGAAACGCCGTTCCTGAGCTGTTCACCACCGAAACCACCGTTGTGACGCCCGTGCCGGACCAGGCCCCGCTGCCGGCAGCGCCCAAAAAACGAGCGGTCAGAACCGGCAAAGAGGCCAAGGCCAGCCAAGCGGCGCCCAAAGCGGCGACTTCCGCCGCGCCCGAGGCGGTGCACAGCGGCGCCACCGCCACCGACGACCGCCCCACCGCCGAGGCCGGCTCGCCCACCGAGGCCCCGGCCGACCGCCTCGACCAGATTTTCGATGGCCTCAAGCAGAAATCCACCGCCAAGCAGGCCATCTTCCGCAACACCCAGGCCGCGTTTGATACCTTGCGCCTGGTGTCGCAGGAACTGGTGGTGGAGCTCACGCGTAAGCTCACGCCGCTCGATTCCAGCGTGGTGATTGAGTACCGCTCCGTCAACGACATGGAGTTTCACATCAAGTTTTCGGGCGACTTGCTGGTGTTCGTCATGCACTCCAACGTTGTGACCTTTGCCGAGGACTACGGGCCCATGCCCAGCGCCTACGTCACCGAGGATTTTCGGCGCCGCTTCTTCGGGCACATCATGGCCTACAACTTCATGGCCGACAGCATCAAGTACCAGCGCCTCAATGACCCCGGCTACCTGGTGGGCCGCCTGCTCGTGAACATCGACAACCACTACTACCTCGAAGGCGTGCAGCAGCTGGAACTGCCTAACAACGATATGTCGGATAACCTCATCACGCCCGACGGCCTGCGCCTGTTCGTGGAAAGCGCCATGATTGCGGCCGTCAACAACGACCTCATTGCCCCGCCGCTGCCCGAAATCCAGAAAATCAGCGTCAAGCAAAAGCTGGAAAACCAGCAGGTGAGCCGCGGCAGCAAGGTGGGCTTCAGCTTCTCGCACGAACAGAGCTACTGATTGGTTCGCACGGAGTTGAGGGAATTACCGAGCTGAATAACCTACTTTTTCCCGCACTTTGGCCAGCACTCCGGCGCCGTATTCCTGGGCGCGGCGCGCCCCGATGGCCAACTGGGCGTCCAGCTCGGGCAGGTTGCTCAGGTAGAAGTTGAACTGATCCCGCTCGGTCGCGAAGCGGCGCAGAATCAATTCGTACAGCTCCTGTTTGGCGTGGCCGTAGCCGTAGCCACCGGCCTCGTAGCGCTGGCGCAGGGCGGCGGTTTCGGCGGGCGGAGCCAGCAGCGAGTACAGCTTGAAGGTGGTGTCGGTGTCCGGGTTTTTGGGCGCTTCGAGCGGCGTGCTGTCCGAGATGATGCTTCTTACGGCTTTCAGCAGCTCTTTTTCCGGTGCGAACACGTCGAGGATGTTGCCGTAGCTCTTGCTCATCTTGGCGCCGTCGGTGCCCGGGATGGTCATCAGCTCGGCGTCGACGCGGGCCTGGGGCGCCACCAGCGTGTCGCCGTAGCGGGCGTTGAAGGCGTGGGCAATGTCGCGGGCAATTTCGAGGTGCTGCACCTGGTCTTTGCCCACGGGCACGATTTCGGCGTCGTAAAGCAGAATGTCGGCCGCCATCAACACGGGGTAGGTGAAGAGGCCGGCGTTCACGTCCGAGAGCTTGTCGGCCTTGTCCTTGAACGAGTGGGCGTTGGCCAGCATCGGGTAGGGCGTGAAGCAGCTCAGGTACCAGGCCAGCTCGGTCACCTGCGGCACGTCGGACTGCCGGTAAAACAGGTTCTTCGCGGTGTCGAAGCCGCAGGCCAGCCAGGCGGCGGCCACGGCGTAGGTGTTGGCCCGCAGCAGCGCCGGGTCGCGCACCGTCGTGAGCGAGTGCAGGTCGGCGATGAAGTAGAGCGAGTCGTTGGCCGGGTTGCGCGACAGCTCGATGGCGGGCAGAATGGCGCCGAGCAGGTTGCCCAGGTGGGGGCGGCCGGTGCTCTGGATGCCGGTGAGGATGCGGGACATTTTCTGTTAGCTAGTAGCTCTCAGCCGTCAGCTGTTAGCCTTTGAAAATTTAAGAGGGAATCGACCAAATGAACGTCAGCTAACGGCTATCGGCCAGGAGCTTGAGCTAAGTTGTCAGGCATTAGTTGTCAGTTGTTAGCCATTCAATAAATATCTGACTGACAACGAACAACGAGCAACTGACAACTGACAACTCGCTTACTTCTGGACGACTACTTAATAGCTCGGCTTACACGCCCACGTTCGCCACGGCTTCCTGCTGCAGCTCGGTGGCCTCGGCGGGGCCCAGGTACCGGTCAATCAGGAAATGCGCCAGGTACAGCACCGGCGTGAGCAGGATGGCCGCCGCGAATTTGTACCAGTAGTTGGTGTTGGCCACGCTCAGCACCTGGTCCATCGTCCAGTTGCCGAACAGGTAGAACGCCACGTACAGCACCACGAAAGAATCCACCAACTGCGACACCAGCGTGGAGCCCGTGGCCCGGAGCCAAATGTAGCGGCCCCCGGTGGCCCGGCGAATGGCCGCGAAAATGGTGGCATCGAGCGCCTGCCCCACGCCAAATGCCACGATGGAGCCGGTGATAATGCCCAGCCCCTGCCGGAAAATGCGCTGGTAGGCGAAGTCGATGTTGAAGGGTTGGCCCTGGTCGTCCGTCTTGTTCACGGCGAGCCAAAAATCCGCCGGCGGCAGCTTGGTGGTGAGGTAAATAACGCCGAACGCAAACAAAATCAGCAACACCGTTAAGTAGCTGATGCGCAGCACGCCGGCCTTGCCAAAATACTCGTTGATGATGTCCGTTGTCACGAACACCACGGGCCAGATGAGCACGCCGGCCGTAAGGCTGCCGGGCAGGTTCATGAGCTTAGCGGCGGAGAATATCTTGACGCCAATGATTTCGGCCAGCAGCGCATTCACGATGAAAATGCCGCTGAGGACGAGGTAAAGCTGCTGTTTTTTGTGCGCGTAGGGCGTCATGGTATTATCTGTTGTCGTCCTGAGCCTTTCGCGGACGACGGTCGTGGTCACAGGCTCACCACCAGGCCTTCGAGGGCCAGCTCGGCGTTGGGGAACACCTGGCGGCCCTCGTCGAGCAGCGGCTCCAGCGCCTTGTAGCGGCTGGAGAAGTGGCCCAGCAGCAGGCGCTGCACGCCGGCTGCCTGCGCGAGCTGGGCGGCCTGGCGGGCGGTGCTGTGGTGGGTTTGGGCGGCCCGCTCCTTCATCTCGTCCAAGAACGTGGCTTCGTGGTAGAGCAGGTCGGCCCCGCGGATGAGGTCGGCGAGGGCGGGGGTGTAGAGCGTGTCGGAAAAAAAGGCGTAGCGGCGCGGGGTGGGCGCGGGGCCGGCCACGTCGGCGTGGCGCAGGCCGGGCTGCTGCTCGTCGGCTTCGAGGTCCTCGCCCTGGGCGAGGCGGGCCAGTTGGGCGGGGGAGAGGCCGTCGGGCAGCTGCTCCTTCAGCAGGTTGGCGCGGCGGGGCTGTTCGGCGAAGAGGTAGCCGGCGCAGGGAATGCGGTGGCGCATGGGCAGCGACGACACCACGAGGCGCTCGTCTTCGTAGACCACGGCGTGGGCCTCGGTGTCGACGGCCGTAAATTCCATCGCGAAGCCCAGTTGCATCCCCGACACCCGGGCCTGGGTGACGAGTACCTCGTCGAGGCCGGGCGGGCCCACGATGCGCAACGGCTGGGTGCGGCCCTGCAAATGCATGGTGCCCAGCAGGCCAAACAGCCCGAAGTAGTGGTCGCCGTGCAGGTGCGAGATGAAAATAGCCCGCAGGTGGTGGGGCCGCACGCGGTGCTCCAACATGCGCCACTGGGTGCCTTCGCCGCAGTCAATCAGGTAATTAATGGCGCCCACGGTCAGCACCTGCGCCGTGGGGTGGCGGCCGGCGGTGGGGGTGGCCGAGGCCGAGCCCAAAATCTTCAGCTCAAAAGTCAAGGTTTGTAGTCGTTGGTTGCTAGTTGTCAGTTGTCAGGATTGAGGCATGGTGAGGGCCTGTCCAGACAGGCGGTTCTGCTATTTTCAATTACCTACTCGGGTAGGCTCTAAAAACAAAAGTTGGCTGCCACTTGCCAGCTTCAAAAACTGACAACTGACAACCAACAACCGACAACTATAAAGCTATTCTTTGTCCGTCAGGTCGCGCTCGATGGCGTGCAAAAACACCCGGTCGATGCCTTCTTCGACGGTGGGCAGAATGTGCAGCACCGACTCCAGCTTGCTGATGGTGATGAGCTTGAGCACGTGGTCCTGCAGGCCGGTGAGCACCAGCAGGCCGCCCGTGGAGTTGCACAGCCGGTTGGCAATGAGGATGGAGCTGAGGCCCGACGAGTCCGTGTATTTCACGTTGGTCAGGTCCAGAATCAGGTTGTTGATGCCTTCCGCGTTGAGCTTCACGAATTCCGACTTGAGGTCGGGCGCGACGGTGGTGTCGAGCTTCTTCTCCTCAATGGTAATGATGGTGTAGCTTTCTTTTTTATCAATCGTGTACTTCATACAGCTAAGGCAAGGAGGGTAAGAGAACGGCGAAGGTAAAGCAAAAAACTAAAATTTTAGGGGAAGTTGACTAGCGCTTTGTGGTGGGGCGCCGGGCGGCCGCGGGCGGCCCGGCAAAGGTGAGGGAGGCCCAAGTAGACTGCCACTCAGCGCGGTCGCGCAGCGGGGCCGGTGCGTCGGTCATGTGAACGGTGGCCAGCAGGTAGGGGCCGGGGCCGGATAATCGTAACAGCACGCGGCCGTTTTGGTTGGCGCGGGTGGTGAAATGGGTGGTGGGCAGGCCGCCGGGCTGACGCTGCCACACCTGCACCAACGCGCCCGGCACCGGCCGCCCCGCGCGCAGAATTCTTACCGTTAGCAATCTATCGGTGCCCAGGCGGTAAGGGTTTTGCTCGGGCACCAGCTCCAGCGGCAGGCCGTACACGCGCAGGCAGGCGCTGTCGGTGGCGGCGGGTGCGGCGCTGGCCTCGCCCACCTGCACCAGGGTTTTGGCGCAGCGGCGGTAGGTTTCGCGGCCGGCGGTGGCTTCCTGGCCGTTTTCCTGGCGCAGCTTGAGGGCGTAATCGAGGCCTTCCTCGCGCAGGTAGGCGGTGAACTGGGCGGCGGCCAGCTCGATGAAGGAGTTGGTGGAGCGCAGCAGCACCAGGTGAGTGCCGGGCCGGGCAAAGGCCAGAGCCGTGCGAAATGTATCAGTCGGTGCAAAACTGGGCGCCGGCGTGAGGTCGGTGGAGTCGGCCGGGGTCGGGCCGTAGCGCACGAAGCGCAGGATTTTGGATGCTTTGGTGCCCCAGGGTTCGCCGCGGAAATTCTCGCCCACCAGCGTGTGCACGTTCACCGTCTGGCCCGGTTGCAGGCGGAAGCGCGGGGCCTCAAGCCAGAACTCGTGGGCGAGGGCGGTGGTGGCGGCCAATAATAAAAGCGTGGCGGCTGGTATTCTCATTGACGTGCTTGTCTTCTCCGCGGACCTCGGCGGTTACCTCCGCGGACCTCCGCGAGAAATTTCGTTGAATTGATTTTCTCGCGGAGGCTCGCGGAGGTAACCTCCGAGGTCCGCTGAGTCGTTTTTTACCGCCGTTCCAGCGCCAGCGCATACGCCCGGTCGTAGTGCACGCGCAGGTTTTTCCAGTCGAACAGCTCGGCGGAGCTTTCCACGGCGTTGCGCTGCATGATGCGCTCGCGGCGACTGAGCAGCACAAATTGCCAGAGCATTTCGGTGAGCTCCTCGGCCGACTCGTCGAAGGACTTTTCCTGGCGGTGCACCACAAAAATCCCCTTCTGCTCGGGGTCCGGGATGGTTTGCAGCACGTAGTCGCCGAAGCCGGAGAGGTCGGAGGTGATGGCGGGCACGCCGCGGGCCACGCATTCGAGCGGGGTGTAGCCCCAGGGCTCGTAGTAGGACGGGAACACGCCCAGGTGGCAGCCGCGCACAAACTGCCCATACTCCATGCCCAGCAGGGGCGAGGCGGGCGACACGAAATCGGGGTGGTAGACCATCTTCACCCGGTCGTGGCGGTGGTTGAGGAGCCGGGCCCGGCGCATGAAGTCCAGGATGTCGTCGTCGCCATCGTTCACCAGGTTGTGGGTGATGACCGGGGGCAGGGCGTTGGTTTTCCAGCTTTGCAGCGTGCGGCGGTAGCGCAGCTTCCAGTAGTCGTCCACCATCGTGCCCAGCTCGGGCAGCTTGTGGTCCTGGCTGGCGGCGGCGGCGTAGAAGAGCCGCTCGCCCACCTGCTGCTCGATGGCCCGGCAGGTTTCGTGCACTTCGTCGAGCATGGCCCGGCGCTCCAGCACCTGAGGGTTGATGCTGGTGAAGGGCCGCTTGGTGATGAAGAACATGACCACCTGGCCTTCCAGGCCGCTTTGCTGGAGGCGGTGGTTGAGGCGGGCCAGGGCTTCGAGGGTCAAATCAAAGCCCTTGTTGTGGTACTCGTAGCGGCCCGAGGTGAAGAGGTACAGCGTCTTGTCCAGGTCGAAAGAATACGACTGGAAGAAGTGGGCCATCACGAACTCGTGAATCTTGGCCTTGTACTGCTGATGCAGGTTCTGGAACTCGTGCAGGGCCACGAACCGCTCAATGTTGAGCCCGTTGGGCAGCACCGCGTCGGGAATGCGGTCCAGCAAGTAGATGCACTCGCGCACCGTCAGCTCGCTCACCGTGGTGAACACGTGGCTGCCGTGGGCGGCGGCGCGCTCCATGCGCACGGCCGGCTCGATGTTGAATTTTCGGGCCTCGGCTTCCCAGTTCACCCACATGAGGTGGTCGTAGAAGTCGCCGTCGTTCATGGCCAGGTAGCGGCCCAGCAAGGTGGCGTGGGTGGTGAAGAGCAGGTGCGCGGGCACCCGCAGGCGGCGCAGCTCGGGGATGGCCACGCCGGTCATCCATTCGTGGAAGTGGCCCAGCAGGCGCTGGCCGGGCGTGGTGTCCACCTGGGCGGCCACGTGCTGGAAGAAAATGGTGGTCAGGTGCCCGAAGGCGATGACCTGGTGCAGCAGGTCGTCGGTGTCGGGCGCCGGAATGCCGTGGCTTTGCCAGAGGTCGGTTTTGAGCTGGCCGAGCTGGTGGTAGGCCTGGAATGGGTTGATGAGCACCACGCGCGGCCGGCCCGTTACCAGCCAGGTGCCGTAGCACACGTCGTAGCCGGCGGCGCGCATGGTGCGCACGGCGGCCCCAAACGGGTCGGCGGCGGTGTGCACGGTCAGGTCGTCGAAGCTTTCGAACTCGCCCTGGGCCATGGCCGGGAAGTAAGGGCCCAGCAGGCAGTACCGGTCGCCCCAGGCCGGCACGGTGGCCGGTACCTTGGAGCGAATCACCGTGTAGATGCCGCCCACCTGGTTGCAGACTTCCCAGGCCACTTCCACCAGCAGGGCTTCGGGAAACAGGGCGTCGGGGGCGGCGGGCGTGGGCTGCATGCGGGTGGGGGCGAAAGGACGAAGGACAGAGCGCGGCGAAAGGTAAGCCGCCCGGGGCGCAGATGCCACCGCGGACCGTACTTTTTGGGCCGGGGGCCGGCGTAAGCCCCGGCCCGTAACTTCGCGCCGCAGTCGCTGTCGGGCGCCCCGCCGTCGCTTCGTCCCGGGCCGCACTCCGGTTGCGGGAAATTCACCGCCGTGCTCGGCCGCGTCTGAATCCGGCTTGCGGGGCCGAATGCAACGCTTCCAGCGCTCCGCCAGATTCACCACATCATTGCCCCATTACTCTCTCGCTTTTATGGCCGATACCACCAACGTCCTTGCCCCCGAACACCCCATCCTGCCGGTGCTGGCCCAGCGCCGCAGCCCCCGCGCCTACGCCGCCCAGCCGGTGCCCACCGAGGCGCTGCACCAGATTTTTGCCGCCGCCGCTTCGGCCGCGTCTTGTTTCGGCGAGCAGCCCTGGCGCTACATTGTGGGCAGCCGCGCCAGCAGCGCCAAGGCCTACGACGCCATTCTGAGCAGCATGGGCGAGTTCAACCAAGCCTGGGCCAACCAAGCGCCCGTGCTGGCCGTGAGCATTGCCAAGCTGAATTTCTCGCACGACGACAACCCCAACCGCCACGCCCTGCACGACGTGGGCCAGGCCACCGCCACCCTGGCCATTCAAGCCACCGAGCTGGGCCTGCAAATTCACCAGATGGCGGGCTTCTCGGTCGATAAAATCCGCGAGTCTTTCCGCCTTCCCGCCGGCTACGAGCCGGTGGCCGTGTTCACCCTGGGCTACCCCGGCGACCCGGCCAGCCTGCCCGATGGCCTGCGCGAGAAAGAAACGGCGCCCCGCACCCGCAAGCCCCTCGCCGAGTTCCTGTTCGAAGGCGGCTGGCCCGGGCTGGAGGAGGAGCGGTACGACCAGGCGCCGGTGTAGGGCCTCACCTCCTGACCTCCTTTCCGGGGAAGAGGGGGCACCGAAAGTCAGTTAAAGGTGGAGAGTTAAAAGTTAAAACTGACTTGCGGTGCCCCCTTTTTTGGAGATGGGTCAGGGGGTGAGGTTGCCCCACCCGCGCCGTTACCCTTCCTGCGATAAAATCAGCACCGCGTACGGCGCCAGCCCGATGCGGCCGTGCCAGGCGTAGCCGTCGTACTCGCCCGCCTCGGCCTCCACGCCGAAGCTGTCGAAGTCGCCAAACTCGCCGTCGTAGCCGCGCCAGTCGCTGTTGAAGCGCACCTGCCAGTGGCCGGGGCCGGGCAGGCCGAGGGCGTAGGCCTCGTGGGCCTGGTTGGCGAAGTTGGCCACCACCAGGGTCGTGTCGCGGGGGCCGCCTTCGCCGTCGGCCCAGCGGGCGAAGGCCACCAGCTTGGCCGCGTCGTTCACGTGAAACACGTGGGTGTGCTGCCCGCTCAGGCCGCGGGTGCGCCCGCCGGTGTTGCGGCGCAGGCCGATGAGGTCGCGGTAGAGCTGCACCAGGCCGGCGCGCGCTTTCACGTCGGCCCACTCCAGGGGCTCGGCGTCGTTGAACGCGTCGAGGGCCAGAAACTCCTGGCCCTGAAACAGCATCGGAATGCCGGGGGCCGTGAGCACCAGGGCCGCGCCCAGCACGGTGCGCTTCTTCGAAAAGTAGCCGTCGGCGGCGCCGGGCATGATTTCCTCGGCCACGCGGCTCTTGCCGTTGGCCACCTCGTCGTGGCTTTCGGTATAGATGACGCGGCGGAAGGCGTCGTCGTTGTACGATTCGGAGATGGCCTCGGCCACGGCCCGCATGTCGCGGTCGGCGTCGTCGCGGGCAGTGAGGGCCGCCACCACGGGGTACACGAACGAGCTGTCCCACTGCGAGTCGAAGCCCTGCCCGCCGTTGGCCACGCTGGCCGTGATGCCGGCGTTGCCGCGCATGTCCTCGGCAATGGTGATTTTCCAGGGCATGGTCTGGTCGATTTCCTCGTTAATCCAGCGCATCAGGCTCCAGCCGTCGGGCAGGTCGGCGCCGGGGTTTTCCTCGCCGCGCACGTTGCGGATGAAGGCAATGGCGTCGGCCCGCAGGCCGTCGCAGCGGTAGTCCTGCAGCCACATCAGGGCGTTGTCGCGGATGTAGCGGCGCACCTCGGGGCGGCCGTAGTCGGGGCGGTTGTCGCCCCAGGGCGTGTGGGCGCGCCAGTCGTTGTAGAAGTAGATGCCGCCGCCGTCATTCTCGTGCCAGCCGTCGAACTGCCACAGGTCGAGGTCGCCGGGGCCGAAGTGGTTGTACACCACGTCGAGCACCACCGCGATGCCGTGCTGGTGGGCCTGCTTCACCAGTTCCTTGAAGGCCACCGGCCCGCCGTAGTCGCTCTCGAGCGCAAACGGGCAGGCCGGGTTGTAGCCCCACGAGCGGCTCCCCGGAAACTCGGTGGCCGGCAGCAGTTCGATGCAGTTGATGCCCAGGTCGCGCAGGTAGGGCAGCTTCTCGGCCACGCTCAGAAACGTGCCCACCTGGTCGGCACCGGGTGCGTTGAAGGTGCCCACGTGCAGCTCGTAAATCACCAGTTCGTTCCAGGCCGGCATGTGGAACTCGTCGTCGCCCCAATCGAAGTGCGGGTCGTGCACCACCGACGAGCCCGCCGAGTTGGTCATTTGCCGGGCGTAGGGGTCGTTGCGGGTAAACTCCCGGCCCTGACTGGTGAGGTGAAACTTGTACTCCGCGCCGGGCTTCAGGCCGGGCACGTCGGTGGCCCAGTAGCCGTCGGCTTCGGGCCGTAGCGGGTTTCTGGTGGCGTCCCACTGGTTGAAGTCGCCCACCACGGCCACGGCCTCGGCGTGGGGGGCCCACACCCGGAAGGTGGTGCCGGCCGCGTGGGGCACGGCGCCCATGCCGGGCTGCGGGGCGGGGCCGTGGGCCGCGGCCGGCCCGGCGGCCACAGCCTTCGGGGCGGTCTTGGTTTTTGCGACTGCCTGTACAGAAGAAGATTTCGGCGCAGCCTTGGGGGTGGAAGCGGGATTAGCCGCAGTTTTGGAAGCGGAAGCGTGGGGCATTGGTAAAGAAGCGGCTCCCTGCCCGGGCGGCCGAAAATGCGACCGGTGCCGGACCAGGGTTACCTCGGCCATACGGAAACGCCCGGTTTTTGGCCATCTCATCCCGGGGTGCTTGGTTCTTTTGCGCGGCGGCAGGAAGTTCGGCGGCCGGCCGGAAACGCCTGGGCGGGCAACCTTGGCCGGCAGTTCGGGGTTTTCGGGGCAATCTTTGTCCCGTTGCAGCCCTGCCATGCGTCGTCCCAAACCCGTCATTTTTGGCCTCTACGGCTGGTCGCCCGCCTACGGCTTCCGCTACGTGCACCCCGCCAACCGCCGCTCGTTCGAGCTGCTGGAGCCGGTGGGCAAGCTGTTCGAAAAAATCAGAGAGGACGAGGCCGGCGAGTGGCTCACGCTGCGCTACGACGAGCAACAGTTCCTGGTGCGCCCCGAGCTGTTCAAGGAAATCCACCACCGGCCCAAGTTCAGCTTCGGCGATTCGGTGGAAGAAATAACGCCCGCCCCCGGCCAGTACCGCCAGTTCGGGCTGGTGTCCGACGTGTTCTGGGACGACGCCACCGACACGGCCTCTTACCAGATTGTGCAGCACAAGCGCAAGCTGCCCCGCGTGTTCACCGCCGCCGAGCTGCGGGTCGATTGACGCTGCGCGCTGACGCTGCGCTTAATGAAGAATGAGGAATGAGGAATGAGGAATGAAGAATGGTCATTGCGAGCGCAGCGAAGCAATCCGTCTTGTTCCCCACGACCAACCGGGTGAGGTGACCAGTTTCACCGAGTAACCCCGACTTCGTCCTATCGCCTGGACTTTTCAAATTATCAGGCTAGTTGCTGAGTGGGGGAAGGATTGCTTCGCTGCGCTCGCAATGACCATTCTTCATTCCTCATTCTTCATTAAGCGCAGCGTCACAGCCCTGCCGCGATGCCGCCCACTACGCTGGCCACGCCCAGCAGCAGCAGCAGCGCGTACAGGGGCCACACGAAGCGTAACCACTGGTCGAAGCGTACGCCGCAGGCGGCGAGCATGGCCATGAGCGTGCCGTTGGTGGGCGTAATCAGCTCGCAGAGGCCGGCGCCGTACTGGAAGGCCAGCACCATCACCTGGCGCGAGAGGCCGATGAGGTCCGACAGGGGCGTGAGCAGGGGCATGGTGAGCGTGGCCTGGCCGCTGCCGCTGGGCACGGGCACGTGCAGGGCGGTTTGCACGGCCATCATGCCCAGGGCGGCGAACGTGACGGGCAGGTGGGCCAGGGGCGAGGCCAGCCCGTTGACGATGGTGTCCACGATGTTGCCCTGCTCCAGCACCACGAAAATGGCCCGCGCAAACCCGATGAGCAGGGCCGAAAAGGCAATGTCGCGGAAGCCGGCCACAAAGCCCTCAGCGGTGCCGGTGGCGCCCAGCCCGCCCAATAGGCCGGCCGCCACGCCCAGCACGAAGAACAGCGCCGCCATTTGCTCGAAGTCCCAGCCCAGGCGCAGCACGCCGTAGGCGAACAGGGCGAACGTGGCCAGCAGCAGCAGCAGTACCAGCCCGTGGCGGCCCGCGCCGGCCTGGTCGGCGGCCACGTCGGCGGGCGTGACTTCGGGGGCCACGCGGTGGCGGGTGGCGTGGCGCACCGTGCCGAGTATCCAGATAGTGACGGCCCCGGCCAGGAACGCCAGCCGCCAGCCCCCGCCCGAGAGCAGCGGCAGCTGCGCCAGCTTCTGGGCAATGCCCACCTGAAACGGGTTGATGGGGCTGAAGGAGGCGCCCACGAAGGCCGCGCCCGCGCTGGCCGCCACGGCCGTGAGCGTCGGGTAGCCCAATCGCCGCATGAGCACCAGCAGCACCGGCACCAGCGGAATGATTTCCTCGCCCATGTTTTCCAGGGCGCCCATGGTGGCAAAGAGCAGGCTCACGAGCGGAATAACCACCACCTCGCGGCCCTGGGCGCGGGCCAGCAGCCAGTCCACGCCGTGGCGCAAGGCGCCGGTCTGGTCCACCACTGTAAACGCGCCGCCGGCCAGGAAGATGAGGAACACCACGGCCGCTGCGTCGGCTAGGCCCTTGGGGATGTCGACCAGCATGTCGAGCGGGCCCACCGGGGTGGCGGGCACGCGGTGGTAAGAGCCGGCCACCACCACGTCGCGCCCGGTAGCGGGGTCCTTTTGGCGGTCGAAGCGGCCGGCCGGCAGCACGTAGCTCAGCGCCGCGGCCAGGATGATAAAGCCCACCAGCAGCACCAGCGGGTGGGGAAAACGAAACGTCATAGTGATTAGTGGTTAGCGGTGAGTGGTTAGCGGTGAGTAGGCACCATGCAGCGCCCGATTACCTTTCTACCTTTAATGAGCAGTTTGCGACAAGGTAGGAACCGCCCTGGCCCGCTGCCCTCCACCAGCACCTCACTAATCACTAACCGCTAAGCACTAACCACTAAAAAATGACCTTGGCCGCTTTCAAAGCCCTGCACCAGCGCCGCCAGGCCGAGCACCTCGCCCGGCACGGCCACCGCCTGGCCGAGCGCGCGGAAGACAGCTTCGAGCTGACGCTGTACGCCGTGGAGGGCTTTTACGCCGAAATCTGGCGCAGCCGCGGCGAGGAGGCCATCCTCTTCATCCACGTGTTTCAGAAGCCCGCCGGGCTGGGCGACTACCTGCACCTGGTGCAACTGCCGGCCAACCTCTAAGGTCCTTGCGCCGCTTCGGCGACGCTGCTGGGGTGCTTTGCTAGCCTAACTGTTTAATGAGGGTTTTAGGATTCATGCTTTTGCTGCTGGCGGCACTGGCTGGGCCGGTCGTGGCCCAAACTGCGCCTGCTTCGCGCACGCCGGCAGAGTTTGGCTACCGGCATCTGGTGGTGATGTACGGGCGGGACAGCGTGAACGTGTTGGTGCTCTCGCGGCCGGGCGAGGAAAAGCAGCGGAAGCCGCTGCTTTTCTGGGTGCAAGGCTCTTTGCCCACGCCTCTAGTGCTGTACGACCGCCAGGGCGCTTTCCCGGTGTTTCCATTTCACCCCAAGGAAGTGCTCAAACATAGCCATTTGGTCGTTGTGGGCAAGCCCGGTATTCCCCTCACCGCCGACGTGGAGGGCCGTGACCCCAATCAGATGTTCGCCCAAACCGCTCCGCCCCCGTATTACTGCGCCCGCAATTACCTCGACTATTTCGTTCGGCGCGACGTGGCCGTGCTGCGCTACTTCAAAAAGCAGCCCTGGGTTGACAAAACGCACGTGGTGGCCGCTGGCCACTCGCAAGGCAGCACCATTGTGGCGCACTTGGCCAGCGTGCCGGGCCTGGTGAGCCACGCCGTGTATCTGAGCGGCAACCCACTGGGCCAGCTCATGTCCATGCTAGCTCAGAGCCGGCAAACAGATGACTCGATAGGGGCAGCCGCCACCTTTCGGCGGTGGCAAACCGCAGTAAATTCCCCGGCCGTGGCCGACTGCGTTGGTGACGACCCGCGCCATCTGTTCGGCTTCGGGGCGGCCCAACTGCCGGTGCTGTTGCGCACCCGGGTGCCGGTATTTGTGGGCTACGGCACCCGTGACCACGGCTTTGCCGGCGACGATTTCCTGCGGTTGGAATGCATTCGGCTGCGTAAGACCAACTTTACTTTCCGCGAGTACGCAGCCCGGGAGCACAACTTTTTTGGTTTCAAAGGCGACAAAATCAATTACGACGACTTTTATTGGGACACCGTGGGCAACGACTTCCTACAGTGGGCAGGCCTGCTGCCGGTCTCGAAATGGTAGTTCGGAAATACTTGAGTTTCTGCTGACCTTGTTCGCATGAACCGCCTCCTGCCGCTCGCCTTCGCCCTGCTCAAGTTCGCGTCGGGCTACTTCCTCATCAGTTCAGCTTACGAGCTGCAACGTGACGAGTACCTCTACCTCAACCACGGCCGGCACCTGGCCTGGGGCTACCTGGAGGTGCCGCCGCTCATTGCCGCGCAGGGCTGGGTTACGCTGGCGTTGGGCGGGGGCGAGGGCTGGGTGCGGTTCTGGCCGTTTTTGTGGGGCGCGGCCACCGTGTACCTGGTGGTGCGGCTGGCCGGGCGGCTGGGCGGCGGCTGGTTTGCCCAGGCCCTGGCCGGAACCTGCTACCTGGGCACGGCCTTCGCCCGTACCAACCTGCTCTTTCAGCCCAACTCATTCGAGGTGCTGAGCTTCGTGGCGGCCTTGTACGCGCTGGTGGCTTACGAGCAGGAAAAGAAACCCGGCTGGCTCTACGCCCTGGGCGCGGCCGTGGGCTTGGGCCTGCTCAACAAGTACACCACGCTGTTTTTTATTACCGCGCTGGGCGGCGGGCTGCTGCTGCTCGCCCCGGAGCGGCGGCTATTCCTGAATCCCCACCTCTGGGGCGCAGCGGGACTGGCGCTGCTGCTGTGGGCGCCCAACCTGGCCTGGCAAATAGCTCACGGCTGGCCCTTCCGCCGCCACATGGCGCTGCTGCACGATACCCAATTGGTGAACAACGACGCCGCCAATTTTTGGAAAATGCAGCTGCTCATGTGCCTGGCCGCGCTTTGGGTGTGGGCGCCCGGCCTGGCGGCGCTGCTGGCCGGCCGCGCCTTCCGGCCCTACCGGGCGGTGGGGTGGACGGCCGTGCTGGGCGTGGGCCTGCTGGCCGCGCTGCACGGCAAGGAATACTACGCCCTGGGTTACTACCCGGTCCTGTTCGCCTTCGGCGCGCGGTGGTGGGAAACGCGCATCAAGCGTTTCGGACGCATCGAGCATTTTGGGCAGCTCCCGCCGGGCGGTCGGCCGCAATACTTCCGGTGGCAACCCGCGCTGCAAGCCGCCCTGGTGGCGCTGCCGTTGGCCTTGCTCTGGCCGGTTTTCCCGTTTTTCTACCCCGTGCGGCCGCCAGCCTCCATGGCGGTCCTGCGCGCCCGCTACGCCGGCATCGGGTTTTACCGCTGGGAAGACGGCCGCGACCACGCCCTGCCCCAGGACTACGCCGACATGCGCGGCTGGCGCGAGCTGGCCGCCAAAACCTGGGCCGCTTACCAAACCCTGCCCGATTCCGTCCGCGCCCACACCCTCATTCACTGCGCCAACTACGGCCAGGCCAGCGCCATCAACTACTACAACCGCCGCCGGGCCATGCCCTCGGCCCACAGCCTCAACGGCAGCTTCATCTACTGGTACCCGGCCCTGGACCGCTGCCAGGCCCTCATCATCGTCGACGACGAGCCCGACGACGAGCTGGCTCCGCACTTCGCGGCCTACCGCCGCTTCGGCGCCGTGGCCGACCCTTACGCCCGCGAACGGGGCACGCTCATCACCATCGGCTTGCGGCCGGACAGTGCCGTGCGGGCCCAGGTGGCCCGCGAGCGGCGTACGGCCCTGGCGGCCTGGGAAGGCGGCAACTGAAACCGAAGCACCGGGTGCCGGCTCCAACCCGTATAGCACTTCGGCAATGCCCGCTTTGTCCTGCCATTCGGCGGCGGGGCCCCTCATTCGTATCATTACGACGTAAGCGGGTCCCAGAGCCTTCCCTCGCCCGCCCTCATTCTTTCACTGCCCTCTACCAATGTCCATTCACCAACTAATCTACCGCAGCACTGCCTCCCGGCGGTTGGCCGACGACGAGCTAGGGCGCCTGATAGCCCAGGCCCGTATTTACAATTACAGCCAGGCCGTTACCGGCGTGCTGTTCTACGCCGGGCAACAATTTCTGCAAGTGCTGGAAGGCGACCCGGCCGTGGTGCGGCCGTTGTACGAGCACATTGCCCACGACTCGCGTCAGGCCAACGTGGTCAAGCTGCTCGATGCGTCCGGCCCGGAGCGCCTGTTTCCCCACTGGAGCATGGGGTTCAGCGAGGTATGCCCCGCGGCGCTGGCGCGCCTGCTGGCCTACCTGGAGCCTGAGCTTCGCGCCGGGCAATTGCCCCGTGGCTACCACGCCCAAACGGTTGTGGCGGGCCTGCTGCGCGAGTTTGTGGCCAGTCTGTCGGCCGGGCCCCAGCTGCCCATTTGCTCCAAACCGGACTGAGGCCGGGAGCGTCGGGCCGCGGGACTCCGTGGAAGTAGCGCGGGCTGCTAAACCGGTCCGTTCGGCGCCTCACTAGCCGCCGAATGAAAATTCGTCCAGGCTTTCCCAGGGCCCGTTGCGGTAGGCCCACAGGTGCAGCCCGGTGCCCACGGCCTCAAAGGGCGCGAAGTCGGCCCGCAGGTCCGCCAGTAGCTGCCGGGCCGCGGCCGCGTCCACCTTGTTTTGCACCGTGACGTGGGGTTGGAGCTTCTGCTGGTCCTGGGGCGTGAGGTGGGCCGCGAACGCCGCCTGCAGCCGGCGGTGCAGCTCGCGCAGCCCGGCATTTTCCAGGGTGAAGGCCACCCCGCGGCCCAGCGAGCGCAGCCCCGTGACCTGCAGCGGCAGCGGCGCTTGCCCGCGGCAATGGGCGCCGAGCAGCTCGCGCACGGCCGCCAGCTCGGCGCCGGGCAGGTGGTGAAACAAGGTGAGGTGCGCGGGCGGGAAGTGTCGGCGGCGCAGGGCGTTGAAATACGCCTGGGCCGTGGCGTCCAGCGCGAGGGTGAGGATGAGCGGAGCAGCGGCAACGGTGGGCATGGGGCAGGGCAGACGGGGCAAAAGCTAGCGTACGAAAAGCCGCCGCCATTCGCCGCGCCCAGCCCGGGTGCGGGGCTGCGTTCAAGCCGGGCCCATGCCACAAAAAATGCACTGGCTGCGTAATTCAGGCCATTTTAGGGACTTTATTCCGCCGTCGAAACGTTGGTAGATTATCCGTCCCCAACCCCCTTTTATGCTCACCTCCGGTGCCCTCGTTTCGCCTTCCGACGCCCTGCTCACCGACTTGCCCGCGCCCGCCCCGCAGGCCCCCCGCACCCACGGCGCCAAGCTCTGGCTGCCCCAGCGGGTGGTGTTCACGCCCGATGCTTTGGACGAAGAGTTCGGCCAGCAAATCCTGGCTCGCGTCTCGGCTCAGAACCTGGAGGTGGAGCTGCTGAAAAGCAACCGCCTCACCGGCCTGCGCGGCGACGACGTGCGCGCCACCTACCGCACCGCCAAGAATACGCTGGCCGTGGTGAAGGCCCCCGCCGGGGCTCTGCGCCTGCAGCCCACGCCGCCTTCGGCCGACTGGCAGCTCAACTTGGCCGAGGGCTGCCCCGCTCACTGCCAGTACTGCTACCTGGCTGGCTCGCTCAGCGGCCCGCCCGTAGTGAAAGCCTTTGCCAACCTGCCCCAGTTGCTGGCCAACACCGCTACCTACGAGCAGCCCGGCCGCGTCACCAGCTTCGAGGCCAGCTGCTACACCGACGTGCTGGGCATCGAGCACCTCACCGGCAGCCTGGCCGCGGCCGTGCGCCACTTCGGTACCCGCGAAGGCGCCCAGCTGCGCTTCGTGAGCAAGTACGACCACGTGGGTGCGCTGCTGGGGCTGCCGCACCAGGGCCGCACCCGCGCCCGCTTCTCGCTCAACGCCGAGCCCGTGGTGCGGCGCCTGGAGGGCGGCACGGCCTCGGTGGAGGCGCGCATCCAGGCCATGCGCCGGCTGGCGTTGCCCGTGGCCCAGGGCGGCGGGGGCTACCCGGTGGGCGTGGTGCTGGCCCCCATCATGCCCATTCCCGACTGGCAGCGGTACTACGCCGAATTGCTCGACCGCCTGCACGCGGCCTTTGATTTTGACTGCGACCTGACCGTGGAGCTCATCACCCACCGCTTCACGCCCGGCTCGAAGGACGTGCTGCTGCAGTGGTACCCCAACACCAGC
Source organism: Hymenobacter sp. (assembly GCF_031398885.1). GTDB lineage: Bacteria > Bacteroidota > Bacteroidia > Cytophagales > Hymenobacteraceae > Hymenobacter. Next base: position 87,490 of record NZ_JANNOD010000025.1, on the reverse strand, counting down.
CTCGACTTGGCCGAAGAAGGCCGCGCGGTGAAGCGCAACAAGTTCGGCGGCCTCAAATACGTGTACCAGCCCGAGCAGATGAAGACCATGAAAGCCTGGTTCTACGCCGAGTGGCAGTGCCGTTTCCCCGCCGCTCCGGTGCAGTACTGGACGTAGCCGCGGCCCTGGCGAGGCCGTCCTTGCTACGGGTTGCTAGAGGCCGTACGACAAGCCGAACAGCGCGCTGCCGCCCAGTAAATGGCGCTGCGGCAGGCCTGATATGGGCTGCGGCAGCGAGGTGAGGAAGTAAGTAGCCGTGGGCTGAGCCAGCAGCTCCAGGTGCGGGCCCAGGCGGTAGCGCAGGTCCAGCCCCGCGCTCAAGGCCAGGCTGAGCGAACGGTAGGGGCTGCTGCCCATGCGCCAGGCCTTGACGGTGCCGCTGGCGTCGGGACTCTTGCCGCCGACGTAAAAGTCGGCATCGGCCCCGGCCACCACGCCGTAGCTGAGCCGGCCCACCGGGCGGCCCAGCACGTACCCCAGGCGCACGGGCACGGTCACGAACCGGTACGTGTCCCGGTGAGTGTACTCGGCCAGGGGAATGTTGGGATTGGAGCCAACGTTCCCCTGGCTGAAATTCGCGCCTGGGACTGGGTAGTTCCCCCGGTGGGCGTACTCCTGGTAGCCCATGCCCGCGCTGAGGCTCCACCGCCCACTGAGCGCCCGGCGCACTTGTGCCTGCGTTCCAAAGCCTGCCGCCAGCTGTTCGCTGCGCGCTGCGCGACTGGCCCCCGAATTATCAAAAGCGCTATTGTTAGGCGACGCAGTTGGCACGTTTGTGAACTTTGGCCCCGCTCCCAGCTTCCGGTAGGTGAGCGCCGGGCCTGCCAGCAGTTGCACTGCCCAGCGCCGCGCCACCGGGGACGGAGGGGTAGCCGACGTGTCCGGTAGTAATCGGGACAATGGTTGGGAAGAAGCTGGAGGGACGAGCGCCGCAATGCGCGGCACCAGCAGCCCGGCAGATTCCGGCGCCAGATTCGAGGCCCGCAACGCCGCCAACGCCGGGATACGGGAGCTTTTTTGGGTAATGGCTGACAAGGTGGCCCGGCCCACGCCGGCACTTTTGAAGACGCTATCCGAAGCGAAAGAAGCTGCTACCCCGGTCAACGCCGCGGGCGTGGCCGGCGCCAGGGTAGGAGCAGGAGCTGGGAAAGCAGCGGCGCTTGATTCGGTTGCCACCGACGGCCGGCCGCGGCGGCTTGGCGTTGTTCCGGGCCGTGGGGCAGCTCCTGGTTGAAAACGGCCATTATTGCCCGCCACCGCTGAGCTGGCGAGCAGGCGAACAGGTCGGGGCCCGCGCACAGCCGGGGCCAAGCGGCCGGCCGAAACCCCCGTGGCGCGACGGGCTTCGGCTAAGTCGCCGACGTTGGGCGAATAGTGAGCCGGAGCCGGCCGTTGTAATGCTTCAAGCCCCCCCGCTGGCGCAGTCGCTGCGGGTTTGCCTTGGTGCGGCGCGGTCGCCCGGCCGGTTCCGGCCGGGAAAGCGGTTGCAATGCCGTTTGTTGCCCGTTTTGCACCGCCCGCCAGCAGCGGCTGGGCTGGGCCATTGCCCGCCGTGCGCCACCACTGCCAGCCCGCGGCACTCAGCACCAGCAGCAGCAGGCCCGCCAGCAGCACCGTGCGGCGGCTCCGGCGGCGCAGTTGGGGCGCCGCTACCGGCGGCGGCAGTTGCGCCCGGATGCCGGCCCACAGCGCCGCGGGCGGCTCCTGGCCGTGGTTGGCCAGGCGGTTGCGTAGGGCATCGTACAAAGGGTCGGGGTCGCGGTCGGTCATGGCAGTTGCGGGTGGTGCTGGGCGGCGAGGCGGGTTTCGAGCAGCCGGCGGGCCCGGGCCAACTGCGATTTGGAGGTGCCTTCGGCGATGCCCAGCAGCTCGCCGATTTCCTGGTGGGAGTAGCCTTCCACGGCGTAGAGGTTGAGCACGGTGCGGTAGCCGGGCGGCAGCGTGGCGAGCAGGGCCAGCAGGTCGGCGGCGGCTAGGTGCTCCAGGGCCGAGGGCTCGGCGCTGGACACGTCGGTTGGCCGGTCGTCGGGGTCGGGGCTGGGGGCGGGGTGGCGCAGGCGGTATTGGGCCAGGGCGTGCAGCGAGGTGGTGACGGCAATGCGGCGGGCCCAGGCCTCGAACGGTCCCTGGCCGCGGAACTGGTCGAGGCGGGTGAAGATTTTAACGAACGTGTTTTGCAGCGCGTCCTCGGCTTCGGCCCGGTTGGGGCAGTAGCGCAGGCACACGCCCATGAGCAGATAGGCCAGCCGCTGGTACAGCTGGTGTTGCGCCGCCGATTCGCCCCGCCGGCACGCCGCCAGCAAGGCCTCATCGACAGGTGCAATGGGAGGCGGCATGCAGAAAAAGCAGAAATAAAGCGGGCTGTACCCTCCCGCCTGGTGTACCCTTGACCGGCGGCCGGCCGGCGCGGTTGCGCGGCCCCTAAGTTATTTTGAAAATAGTTGGCGCTTTTCCGGGCAACTGCCCGCCACGCCGTATTCTTGCCCGGAAATCCGTCCACTTTCCACACCCCGCCCCCGCCGTGCCCCGCTACTTCCACGTCGACGCCTTCGCCCAAGCCCCCTTCACCGGCAACCCCGCCGGGGTGTGCCCGCTGCCCGCCTGGCTGCCCGCCGGCCTCATGCAGCACATCGCGGCCGAAAACAACCTGGCCGAAACCGCCTTCATCGTGCCCCGCGCCGCCGCGCCGGCCGAGTACGACATCCGCTGGTTCACCCCCACCGTCGAAATTGACCTTTGCGGGCACGCCACCCTGGCCTCGGCCCACGTGCTGTTCACCCACCTCGATTTTGCCGGCCCCCAAGTCACCTTTCACAGCCAGAGCGGCCCGCTGCGGGTGGCGCGCGAAGCCGCCGGCCGCCTCACCCTCGACTTCCCCTCGCGCCCGCCGCGGGAGCTGGCCGCGCACCCCACCGGCCTCACCGATGCCCTGCACGCCACGCCCCTGCGCGTGCTGGCCGCCCGCGATTTGCTGGCGGTGTTCAGCTCCGAAGCCGAGGTGCTGGCCCTGCGCCCCGACTACGTCCGCCTCGCGGCCCTGGAGTACGTGGGTGTCATCGCCACCGCGCCCGGCACGGGTGAGATTGACTTTGTATCGCGCTTCTTCGCCCCCCGCGTGGGCGTACCCGAAGACCCGGTCACCGGCTCAGCCCACAGCACGCTCATTCCCTACTGGGCCGAAAAGCTGGGCAAACCCGAGCTGCGCGCCCGCCAGGTGTCGCCCCGCGGCGGCGACCTGTGGTGCGCCCTCCGTGGCGACCGGGTCGACATCAGCGGCTACGCGGTGACGTATGCGGTGGAGGAGTTATTGTTAGGAGAGTAGTAATAATTTTTACTAGACTCGGCGGTTGGCCTTACAACACTGGCTTCTAAATCTGATTCCTTGATACGGAGAACAGATGCTGGCTCCTTGCAGACGTGCTGAGTAGCTATTCATGGATGTAGACAACTATTTTATTAATTCAGAATGTAAATAAGACAAATTACTTAAATTCTGCTTACATCGATTGTACCCAGGATAATATTGACAGTCTTATCGACTACCTCCAAAAAGTTGGTGGTAAAGCCCTTACATTATCATGTAGAAGGCAGAATGCGTTTAAAACAAAATGGACTAAGCGAGATGTGCAGCTCATTTGTAGATGCCACGTTCAAAATGCAGCAGAGTACTTGATATCAATCAAAACAAGTTGTTCAAATGACCAAGTAAGAGTGGTGATAGCTGATATTGCTGAATATGTCAAAACTTTGGATGTAAATGAAGACACAAGTTTTGTTTTGATAAGCACGAATACGCTGCCCTCAGTAATACATTTTGACATAGCAAAGGAATTATTTCTTACGCACCAAATCAGAAAACAAAATCAGGATAAGGCGGTGGTCTAAGTTAGGATGAAATCCGTATTGCCAGTTATGGTTTACACGCAACACTTCTGCGCCAAATGCGGCAGCGACCAAATTCGGCGCAACGGCCACAGCCAGGGCCACGCGCGGTATCAATGCAAAACCTGCCGGTACCAGGCGCGGTTTGAGCCCGCCGCCGTGGCCAAAGCCGCGCAATACGCGCAGGTCGACCAGTTATTGGGCGAGCGCAACTCGCAGCGCAGCATCGTGCGCGTGACCGGCGTTTCGCGCATGAGCATTGCCAAGCGGATAAAAAAAAGCGCGGGCCAGCAGCCCGCCGCTGCCGCGCCTGCGGCCGAAAAAGGCCCAGAAAAAGCGCTGGGACGCCCTCGAACTCGATGAGTTGTGGACGTTTGTCGGGCGCAAAAAGCGCAAAATGTGGCTCTGGTTGGCCGTCGAGCGGGCCAGCCGCCGCATCGTGGCCTGGACGTTGGGCAACCGGGGCGAAGCGGCGGCCCGCCGCCTCTGGCACCAACTGCCCCGGCGCTACCGGCGGCGCTGCTGGTACTTCACCGACGAGTGGAAAGCCTACGCCGCCGTCTTGCCCCGGCTCCGGCACCGGCCCTGCCCCAAAGGCGAGGGCCAGACCAGCATCGTCGAAGCCATCAATTGTTCCTTGCGCCAGCGCAGCGGCGTGCTGGTGCGCAAAAGTTGCTCGTTCAGCAAATGCTTGAAAATGCACACCGCCCGCATCAAAATCGTCATCGACAACCATAATCGCAGCATCATCCTGAATTAGACCACCACCGATGATAAAACTGTGCATTCATTTTATGATGCCACATACGTTGATGACGAAATAGAACTGGAAAAGGAGATTAAACTAATTCTAAAACTAGAATACCCTGAAATTAAAATCAAGTGGCATTCAAAAAGGGAAATATTGAAACCGTAAAAACGGCTGCCAATAAGTGTATCGTCGCGCAGACAGGCATAAAGTGCCTTGGCGTCTGAAATAACTGTACGTCACTGAAAAAGCGCCTACGGTTTCGCCGGCACCTTCTTCTTGCCCGTGCTGGCCCCCAGCCGCTCGGGATTTTCGGCCAGGAACTTGCCCCAACTTTTGCCGCCGCTAACGGTGGTGTTGTTGCCCTTCATGTAATGGTGGCACAGGGCCACGGACAGGGCATCGGTGGCGTCGAGGAACTTGCTGGCTTCGGCCAGGGGCGGCAGGGTGAGGGTCTGGCGCAGCATGTGGGCCACTTGTTCCTTGGTGGCTGCGCCCGAGCCGGTGACCGACTGCTTCACCTTGGTGGGGGCGTACTCCACGTAAGGAATCTGGCGGCTGAGGGCGGCGGCAATGGCCACGCCCTGGGCCCGGCCCAGTTTGAGCATGCTCTGCACGTTAACCCCAAAAAACGGCGCTTCGATGGCCAGCTCGTCGGGCAGGTACTCGTCAATCAGCTCCAGCATGCGGTCAAAAATCCGCTTTAGCTTTACGGCGTGATTCGACCCCAGCGCCTTCATGTTAATCACGTCGTAGCACAGCACGTCGACCCGCTGGCCACGCACCTCAATCAGGGCGTAGCCCATAATCTGGGTGCCGGGGTCGACGCCCATGATGATTTTGGGCAGCAGCTCCTCGGCGGGAGCGGGACGGGGGCGAAGGGGGGCGGGCATCAAGTGCAAAGCTACGACCCCAGCCAAGCCGCCCGTCCGGCGCGGCCCACCGCCGCGGCCCCCCCGGCTGCGTTGAGGCCCGGTCGCGGCCCGTTGCCCCCGGGCCGTGCCGCCCGCGCGGCCCGTCACGGGGCCCGCCTCGTGCTCGGGGGCAAAATTCTGGTCACGCTGCTCACGCTGGGCCTGCTTTATCATTCCATCTTTGCCGCTCCCGACACGGCCGTGGCGTGGCGAACCTTGCTGGCCACTGCCCTGGGCGGGGCGGGGCGCGGGCCCGTGCTGCTGGCCCTGGTCCTGGTGCCCGCCAACTGGGGCCTGGAGGCCTGGAAGTGGCACCGCCTGGCCCGGCACCTGGAGCCCGTCACGTTCGGGCGCAGCCTGCGGGCGGTGCTGGTGGGCCTCACCCTGGGCTTTGCCACCCCCAACCGGGTGGGCGACTACGCCGGCCGCATCCTGGAGCTGAGAAGCCGGCGTGTGCGCGCGCTGGGAGCCGTGTTTCTGGGGCGCTACTGCCAACTGGTGGCCACGGTGCTGGCCGGCGTGGCGGGCTTGCTGTACTTTTTGCTGACTTTTTACTTGAACGGCTACCCGGCGGCGGGGCTGGGCGCGGTGGCTTCGGCCCTGCTGCTGAGCGGGTTGGTGCTGGTGCCGCTGTACCGCTCGCGGCTGCTGGTGGCGGCGCTGGGCGCGTGGCGGCCGTTGCGGCGGTTCCGGCCGGCGCTGGCCGTCATGCCCACCTACCCGGCGCGGGCGCTGCACGCGGTGCTGGCCATTGCGGGGCTGCGCTACGTGGTGTTCTGCGCGCAGTTTCTGCTGCTGCTCGCGGCCTACGGCGTGGCCGCGCCGCTGGGGCCTGGGCTGGCGGCGGTGGCGGGCACCTTCTTCCTGAAGTCGCTGGTGCCCTCGCTCAATGCCCTGGCCGACGTGGGGGTGCGGGAGTTGTCGGCCACGCATTTGTTTGGCCTGTTGGGGCAGCCGGCGTTGCCGGTGCTCAGCGCCAGCCTGAGCCTGTGGGTCATCAACATTGCGCTGCCCAGCGCGGCGGGGCTGCTGCTGCTGCCGGGCCTGCGGGTGCTGCGCGAGCGGCGCGCGGGCCGGTGATGCCGGCCGCCGGGCTGGCCCTGCTGGCGCTGCCGCTGCTGTACGCGGGCCTGATGGTTTGGCTCCGGGCCGGATGGGTTGACGCGGCGCGCGTCGCGCCGCGACGCGCGCCGCTTAATGAGGAATTAAGAATGAGGGATGAAGAATTACCGAGTGAGAATTCCTCATTCTTAATTCCTCATTCTTCATTGATTTTTTCCGTTCTCATTGCCGCCCGCAATGAGGCTGGCGCTTTGCCTTGGCTGCTCCGGGATTTGGCGGCCCAGACCCTGCCGGCCGCCCGCTTCGAGGTCCTCGTGGCCGACGACCACTCGACCGATGCCACCGCGGCCCTGGTTGCCGAGGCGGCTCGGGAAGTAGGTTTTTCGTTGCGCCTCGTGCCGCTGGGGCCGGTGCAAACGGGCAAGAAAGCCGCTTTGCTGGCCGCTCTGCAGGTGGCCCAAGCGCCATGGCTGGTGTGTACCGATGCCGACTGCCGCGTGGGCTCGGGCTGGTTGGTGGCTTATGCGGCCCGGGTTGCCCAACTGCCGCGGGCTAATTTCATCAGCGGCCCGGTACTGCTCACGGGGCCGGCCACTTTCCTGCACCTGCTGGTGGGGTTGGAGTTTGCCGGATTGGTGGGCGTGGGCGCGGCCTGCCTGGCCCGCCGGCGAGCCACCATGTGCAACGGCGCCAACCTGGCCTACCGCCGCGCGGCGTTCGAAGCCGTGGGGGGCTTCGCCGACAACGCCCACGTGGCCAGCGGCGACGACGAGTTTCTGCTCCATAAAATCCACGCGGCCTACCCGGGCACGGTTCATTTCCTGGCCGATGCCGCGTCTACGGTGCGCACGGCCGCGCCCGCCACGCTGCGGGCACTGCTGCGGCAGCGGGTGCGCTGGGCCAGCAAGTGGCGGCACTACCAAAGCGCCGCCCCGCGCCGCCTGGCCCTGCTGGTGCTGGGCGCCAACGTGGCCCTGGCCGCCGGGGTGGGAGCGGGGCTGGTGGGGCCCGCCCTCTGGCCCTGGGCAGTGGCGGCGTGGGCCGTTAAGCTCGGGGCCGATGCGTGGTTTCTTTGGCCCGTCCTCGGGTTTTTTGGGCGGCGCCGGTGGCTGTGGGGGCTGTTGCCGCTGCAGGTGCTGTACGCGCCGTACGCGCTGGCGGTGGGGGCGGCGGGCTGGGGCGGCGGGTACGTGTGGAAGGGGCGGGCGGTGCGGTAGCAGTCCTCGGGTCCGACATACTTTATTACGCGAAAAAAACCTGCTCAACAGGCTTGGAAGGTAAATTTGCGGCAACTATATTCCTCCTAAACCCAAGTCCCAATGCGCTTCAATTCGGTTGGTTTCGCCCTTTCGGTTGGCATGGCTTTGATAGTCGTGCTGTTTGGTTTCACCCTCTTAAGCGCGGCGGGCCTGGCCGGCTTTGCGGCAGGCGATACATCAAGCGGCATCGAGCAGCCGGTAAGTAGCAAAGATTCTGGTGCGGTAACGGTGAAAGCAATTACCGCAAAGCCGGTTTCAGCGGAAGAAGAGGTGGCCATTGCCGCGGGCGAGTCGCTATTTGGCAGGAACTGCGCTCAATGCCACGCCGTGAATGAAGTAGTAGTCGGCCCCGCATTGGCCGGCATCACCAAGCGCCGGACCATTGCCTGGCTTATTCCGTGGATAAAAAATTCGAGCAAGGTGGTAGCCAGCGGCGACGAGTACGCGGTGGTCCTCTACAACAAGTTCAACAAGCAGCAAATGCCTTCTTTCGCGCTATCCGACCAAGAGGTAGAATCCATTCTGGCCTATACAATTTCGCGGGAAGAACCTGCAGTTCCCACCGGTGGCGTCGTTGCGGTTCGGTAGAAGCAATGCCGCCCGCCCGGCTTACATTTGCCAACTACCTAATCACGCCCCTTTATTCCGTGACTGACCCCGAATTCGACCTGCTCGACGAGCTGTACTTCGTCACCCCGTTTCGCACGCTGCTCCAGAAAACCGGCCTGCCCGCGCCCGAGCTGGAAAGCCAGTTGCGCGAGCTGCTCGAACAGGGCCTCATCCGCAGCTACTGGCCCGACCCGGACACTGAGCTGGCCTACGAAACCACCTCCTTCGGCGCCATTGCCCGCGACGCCTCGTACCTGGCCTCCAAGCAGGGCCTGCTGCGGCACAACACCCGCTAGCCGTGGCCCCGGCAGTTTCGGCCGCGCCGCCTGCGCCGGGCACGAGCGCGCAAGCGGCGGCCCGGCCGCCGGGCTACTACGTGCGCCAGCGCCTGTGGCAAAACCGGCCCGCCGTGGCCGGGCTGGCCTTCATTGCCCTGTGCACGCTGGTGGCGCTGCTGGGCTACTGGGTGCTGCCCGACAACTCGCCCAACGCTAACCACGGTTTCGTGCAGGTGCAGAAGGAAGCACCCGGCCTGCGCGTGCTGCTGCTGCGTCAGCCCCTGCCCGACTCCGCCCGCACCGGCCCGGCCGCCGACAACCTCTTCACCATTTGGCTGCGCGGCCGCGAGCCCGCCGTGCAGGAAACGCCCATCGGCGGCTACCAGTTTGCCGGCGACTCCATCATTCTGAAACCCTTGGGCGTGCACTCGGCCGAGGCCGGCCGGCCCCGCCGCCTGGCCCTCGCGGCCGTGGTGGGGCGCCCGGGCCCCCGCGCCGAGCTGCAGCAACTAATGGTGCAAAGCCACCTCACCACCCGCCGCTACTGGCTGGGCACCGACAAGGCCGGGCGCGACGAGCTGAGCCGGCTGCTGCTGGGCACGCGCATTTCACTGGGCATTGGGCTGGTGGCGGTGCTCATTTCGCTGGTGCTGGGCATGACCGTGGGGGCCGTGGCCGGCTTTTTCGGCGGCTGGGTCGACTCCGTGCTGCTGGGCCTGATGACCGTGGTGTGGAGCATTCCGGGCATCATGCTGGTCATCGCCATCTCGCTGGCCCTCGACAGCAAGGGCGTGTGGGTCAGCTTCGTGGCCGTGGGCCTGACCATGTGGGTCGACGTGGCCCGCGTGGTGCGCGGCCAGATGCTTAGCCTGCGCGCGGCCACTTTCGTGGAGGCCGGCCGGGTGCTGGGCCTGCCCACCCCGCGCCTCATTGCCCGGCACCTGCTGCCCAACATGCGCGGCCCGCTCATCGTGCTGGCCACCAGCAATTTTGCCGCCGCCATTCTCCTCGAAGCCGGCCTGAGCTTCCTCGGGCTGGGCGTGCAGCCGCCGGCGCCCAGCTGGGGCCTCATGGTGAAGGAAGGCTACGACCTGCTCGGCACCACGGCCGGCCTGTGGCTCACGCTGCTGCCGGGCGCGGCCATCTCGCTGCTCGTGCTCAGCTTCAACTTGCTCGGCAATGGCTTGCGCGACGCCTACGACCCCAAAACCCCGGTGGCGGGTTAAATTGCGCCTTCGGGCGCGCATTCCCGCTGCGTTGCTTAGCTTGCGTCATGGCTCCAGCCGCTTCCCTTTCCTCTACTGAACCGTTACTCGACTCGTTGGCCGCGCAGGTCAGCGCGCGCGACGAGCAAATTAAAACGCTCAAAAAGCAGCTGCTGCTCAAGCAGTTTGAGCTGGATACCGTGCTCGGCGTGGCCCACGACATGACCGCCCGCGACCATACCGTGGACGAGCTCTACCACATGCTGCGCCTCACCCTGCAGGGCCAGCGCAACGTGGTGCAACTGCTGCTGTTTGCCCGCGAGGGCGACGAATTTCGGGCGCGGGTGGCGCTGGGCCGCGACCTAGCCGAAGCCGAAAAGCTCACTCTGTCCCAGTTCCTGCTCGACGGCGGCGTGACGCTGCCCCAGGCCGTGGAAGACCTGCACCTGGGCCCGGACTGGGACCGGTACGAGCTCATCATCCCCATTCTGCGCCAGCAGCAGGTGGCCGCCTACGTGCTGCTGGGCGGCCTGCGCCACGACTACGACCGCCAGCAGCTCATTCCGTTCCTGAGCTCGTTGGCCAACACGCTGGTGGGCGCCGTGGAAAACCGCCGCCTCCAGGCCCAGCGCGTGGCCGACGCGGCCGTGCGCAAGGAAATCGAAATTGCGCAGGAGGTGCAGGCCCTGCTTTTTCCGCGCCAGTTGCCCAACGACGCCCACCTGGCCATCGAGCGCAGCTACGTGCCCCACACCGAAGTTGGCGGCGACTACTACGACGTGGTCGAAGTCGACGAGCACTGCCTGCTGCTGTGCGTGGCCGACGTGAGCGGCAAGGGCGTGCCGGCTTCGCTGCTCATGTCCAACTTCCAGGCCGGGCTGCGCACGCTGCTGCGCCAGGGCGTGGAACTGGCCACCATCGTGCCCGAGCTTAACCACTTGCTGTTCCGCAATTCGGGGGGCGAAAAGTTTATTACCGCTTTTCTGGGCATCTACGACCGACGCACCCGCCGCATGCATTACGTGAACGCCGGCCACAACGACCCGCTGCTGCTGGCCGACGACGGCGCCGTGCAAACCCTGCAGCACGGCACCGTCATGCTCGGCATTATGGAAGACCTGCCCCTGCTGCGGGTGGGCGAGGTCGAAATCCCGCCCCACTCGCTGCTGCTGCTCTACACCGACGGCCTCACCGAAGTATTCGACGCCGACAACAACGAGTTTGGCGAAGGCGGCGTGCTGGCCGTGCTGCACCGCAGCCGCTACCTGCCGCTGCCCAAGCTGCACCAGGAGTTGCTGCGCAGCATCAACGCCTTCAGCGCCCACGACGCGCAATTTGCCGACGACGTGACGATTCTCAGCTGCCGGTTCAAGTAATGGTCAGGATGACACCGACAAGCGTAATCGCGGAAATCAATCAAAAGCTGAAAACGGCTTTCGGCCAGCTCGCGGAGTGGTTTGCCGCGCCGGAGGACCTACGCCGCTACCGTCCGGCAAACAGCGGCTGGACCATCGATGAGATTCTGGAGCACGTTGCCCTTACCAACCATTACCTGCTCATCCTCATTGAGAAAGGGACGAATAAAGCCCTCAAAAATGCCCATGGGCTGGACCTGGCCACGGAGTTGGCCGCCCGGCAATCGGTGCGCGCCCGCCTCGACGAAATTGGTCGGCCAGGGGCTTTTACCTGGATGCGGCCCAACCACATGGCCCCGGGCGGACTGAAATCGGGCCCGGAGGTAGCCGCCACGCTCCAGCAGCAGCTACAACAGTGCCAAGCCGTGCTAGGCCGCCTGCCTAACGGCGAAGGCGTCCTCCATCGCATCAACATGACGGTGAACGAGCTGGGCAAGATGGATGTGTATGACTTCGTCTACTTTCTGGCCAAACACGCCGAGCGGCACTTGGCCCAAATTGTCGGCGTTGCAACCGAATACCAGGCCCGTCGTCGCTAGAACGATGTGGAGACGCAATATTTGCGTCTCGTCGGCCGCGCCGCTGACCTTGGGTTGAACAAGTGTCGTTGAACCGGTGCGGACGATGAGACGCAAGGATGCGTCTCTACCTCGTTCACTGCTCACTCCTCACTGATTCTTCCGCCAGCCACGAACCGGCGCGAACCAGCAGGGCCAGGCACACGAAGAATACGGGTCCAATCTTGTCCACTTCCACCAGCTCGTTGAGGGTGAGGTGAAAGATGATGACGACCAGCGACAGCGTGGCCGCCAGCACCACGCGCCGCACTTCGGGCCGGTGCGCGGCGCGGTGGTAGAGGCGCTCGGCCTGCAGCAGCGCCGTGGCGACGAGGATGACGAAGAGCAGAAACCCGGGAATGCCCTGTTCCGCGAGCTGCAACAGGAAATAGTTGTGCGTAGTAGATTTTTCGGGGTTGTCGCTCACGTAGGTGCGGAAGCTCTTCACGGTGTAGCGCTTGTATTCGGGGTAAAACGTGGCGGCCCCGCTGCCCACCAAAGGCTTGTCGGCAATCATGCGGGCGGCGGCCACCCAGCGGTACACGCGCTCCATGCCCGACACGTCCTGCAGCGTGTAGGTGGCCTGGAGGTGCTTCTCGAAGTTCTTGCCGTTAAACACCGTCGTCTCGTAATCGGGCGCGTAGTTCATGAACGTGTAGCCGCTCGCGAAATAGCTTGCCGTGAGCGTGATGCCCACGGCCGCCGTTCCCAAAAGTGCCCGCGTCAAGCGCAGCCGCATTGCCCAGTAGAACAGGCCCGCAATGGGCAGCGACAGCATCGACGCCCGGGTGTAAGACGTGAGCAAGCCGAACAGCAAAATGCCCAGCGCCACCCGCCAGGCCAGGCGCGCGCTGTTTTTCTGAGCGGCCCGCGCGGCCAGCCAGACAAAGGGAATCAGGAGCGCCAAAATGGCGGCGTAGATGACGTGGTTGCGAAAAAACGGGCGTAGGGCCCAGTTAACCATCTCGAAACTGAACCCCATGGTGGCGTGGCGGCTGGCCGCATAGAGCACGCTCAGGCAGGCCCCGGCCGCGTATACGGCCGCGAAGTGCCAGCTGTCGCGGGGCCGTTGCACGATGAGCAAGGTGCCGAGCAGGAACGGCGTGAGGAACCACACCTTGGCCAGCAGGTACTTGACGGACTTGGTGGTATCGACCGAAAAAACCGTGTCCACGGCCGTCCACGCCAGCATCAGGGCCAGAATGACGACCAGCGGGTGCAGCCATTCGCGGCGCGGCAGGCGGCCAGTGCCCAGCACCAGCGCCCCGCCCACGCAGGCCGTGATGGCCAGCATGAGCGGCTCGGAAGGCACGTCCAGGCTCAGTCCGCCAAATAGCGCGATTTCCTGGGTGAAGGGCAACACGAAAAACAGCAAGTAGTACAGCCAGCGCCATTCCACCAAAGCCACCAGCAAGCCCACCGCCCCGAGTCCGGGCAGCAGCAATGCCGGCTGCCGCGCCAGCGCGGCCGCGGCCCCGCCAGCCAGCAGCAGCCCCACGAACCCCAGGAACAGAAGCTGGGGCCCGTCAAAAGAACGCCAGAGCCGGTGCAGCCGCTCGTTCACGGGTGGGTTCACGCGGGGCGGGCGGCGCCGGGCCGGTTGTAGCGGTAGAGTTCAAGCAAGGTGATGAACACCACCGAAAGCGCAAACGTGAGCAGCACCGAGCCCAGCACGATGAGCCAGCGCACGGGCTTGCTTTTCTTGGTGGCCGGGTACGCCTTTTGCACCAGGTACACGCTCGAAATGCGCCCCTTGATGCTCAGCTCGGCCGTTTCGTAGGCCGAGCGGGCCGCGATGAGGCGCGTTTGCAGGTCGCTCACGCGGTTGGTGAACATGGCCAGCGAGTCGGCTCCGCGCACGAAGCTTTCCAGGTTGATAACGTTGCCGCCGTCGGTGCGGGTCAGGCCGCGCAGGGCCCGCCGGAAGCCCGCCACGTCGCCGCCGCCGCCTTCGGCCTTGCGCAGGGCGGCCTCGGTTTCGATGATTTGCTTGGCCATGTAGCGGCCCTGCATTTCGAGCCCGTAGATGCCGTAGCGGCGCCGCGCCCCCACCAGCTCTTGGCGGCTGCGCTCGAAGCTGGTGCTCAGGTAGTCGTAGCGCTGGCGGTAGAGGCCGAGCACGGTGCGGCGGTTTTCCAAGGTCAGCTGCTGGTTCACCGAGTCGATGACGTGGACCAGGGTGTTGGCCACGGCCGCCGCCAGGTTTTTGTCCCGGTCCATGAACGCCAGCTCGATGGCGTCGCGCTCGTTGTGCACAATGCCCAGGTTGCCGCTGAACTCGCTCAGCACGAAGTTGTCGGTGGCGTCGTCGCCGGGCGTGCCGGCCTCGTAATGCTTGTAGAGGTCGAACTTCTTGATGATGAGCTCGGCCACCGGCTGCGACTCGCCGATGGTGATGGCCCGGTCCAGGTCTTCGGCCCGGCCGCCCAGCTCCAGCTTGCTGCGCGACTGGCTGTTGTCTTCCAGCAGCCGGTCGGGGTCGGCCGTTTGCGGGTTGGTGGGGATGAAAATGGCGGTGGAGCGGTACACGTTGGGCAGCAGCAGGGCCACCACGATGCTCACGAGGGCGGCCAGCGCCACGGCCCCGGCCACGTAGTATTTCCAGCGGTTGAGAATGGGCCCCAGGCCCACCAGCGAGAAAGTAGGTGCAGACATATAGAGTAAGGAATCCGCTTTCCTCCGCCCGCTTTTCATTGGGCATGAAGCGGGAAAGTGGCGAGCAAAGATAGCCGGAAATGGCCCAGCACGCCCATGCGCGCGGCTGCCCCGGTGCGGTGCGTAGCTTTGCGGGTCAGCGCCCGGCGCTGGTTTTTATTGTAGCATTAGCTCCCAAGTCGGCATCAAACGGTTTTTTGGCAATATCAGCTTCGTCGTCCTGCTCAACCTGCTGGTGAAACCCGGCTGGGTGGTGGTCGAAAACCTGGTGCAGGACCGGCTGGGCCACGCCACCTTCGGCCTGGTCACGGCCCTGTCGGCCCTCACGCTGGTCGTGGCCGCCTTTCTCGACCTGGGCCTGACGCCCTACTCCGTGCAGCGCGTGGCGGCGCAGCCCGGCTTCATGGCCGAAACTTTCCCGACCCTGCTGCCGCTGCGCGGCGCCCTCAACGCCGTGGCCCTGGCCGCCATGGCGGCCGTGGGCTGGGCCCTGGGCTACCGCGGTCCCGAGCTGCTGCTGCTGCTGGTGGTGGGTGGGGCGGTGCTGCTCACGCAGTACGGCCAGTTCCTGCGCGGGACCCTGCAGGCCCACCAGAAGTTCAACACCGACGCCGTGCTCTCGGTGGTGGAGAAAGGGCTGCTGCTGGGGGCCGTGCTAGTGCTGCTCCCGGCGGGCCTCACGCTGCCGCGCTACGTGGGCGCGCGGCTGGGCGCGGCCGTGTTCACCACCGCGCTGTTCTACGGGCTGATGACGCGCTTTTTTGGCCGGGTGCGGTACCGCTGGCAGGGCCCGGTGGCCCGCACCGCCCTGCGCGCCAGCCTGCCCTTTGCCTTCATGACCCTGCTCTACGGCGTGAACGAGCGCATCGACATGGTGATGCTGGAGCGGCTGGCCTCGCCCACCGAGGCCGGCTACTACGCCGGGGCCTACCGCTGGGTCGACGCCGTGATGATGTACGCCTGGACGGTGCTGCCGCTGTTTTTTGCCAAGTTTGCCAGTGTTTCGCGCGACGTGGGCGCCCAGCGCGCGCTGCTCCGCTTTGGGCAGCGGGTGGTGGCGGTGCCGCTGCTGTTCGTGGTGGCCTTCGTGCTGTTTCGGGGCGAGGTGCTGTTCTGGCAGTTCAGCCACAGCAGCCCGGCCGAGGTGGCCCGCATGGCCGTGTGCCTGAAAATATTGTTTCTCAACGTGCTGGTGCACGGCTTTTTTGCCATCTACAGCACCCTGCTCACCAGCACCGCCCACGAGCGGCCCCTGAGCTGGCTGGTGGCCGGCAGCATCGGGCTCAACATCGGCCTGAACCTGTTCCTGCTGCCCCGCTTCGGCGCCGTGGCCGCCTCGGTAAATACCTTGATTTGCGCGGTGGCGGTGTCGGGTGGCTACGTGGTGCTGGTGGCGCGGCGCACCGGGGTGGGCGTGCCCGGCCGGCTGCTGGCCCGGCTGCTGCTGGCCTTCGGGCTGCTGTGCGGGGCGTGGTTTGGGCTGCGGTTTGGGCTCAACCTGAGCTGGTGGCTGGAAGCCGGACTGATGGCCGTCGTTTTCGGCCTCATTGTGCTGGGCACCGGGCTGGTGCGCCGCAGCGAAATCGAGCAGCTGCTGCCGGGCGGAGAAAAGAAACTAAAGATGAAGAATTAAAAACTCTGTCATGTAACGCCCATTCGAACGGCTTTTAATTTTTAATCCTTCATTTTTAATTCTTTTGGAAGTCGCCGTCAATACCCGCTTTTTGCTGCCCGGCGACCAACTGGAAGGCATTGGTCGTTTCAGCTTCGAAACGCTGCGCCGGCTTGTGGCCCAGCACCCGGCGGTGACGTTCCATTTTCTGTTTGACCGGGCCTACGACCCGCGCTACCTGTTCGGGCCCAACGTGGTGCCGCACGTGCTGGGCCCGCTGGCGCGCCACCCGCTGCTGTTCGTTGCGTGGTTCGAGGGGACGGTGGCCTGGTGGCTGGCCCGGCACCGCCCGGCGGTCTTTCTGAGCCTGGACGGCTTCACGACCCTGAACACGGCCGTGCCCCGCGTGACGGTGCTGCACGACCTCGCCTTCGAGCATTTTCCCCACGACGTCGGCCCGCTGGTGCGTCGGTACTACCGGTTTTTTTCGCCCCGCTTTGTCCGCGCCTCGGCGCGGCTGGTGGCCGTGTCCGAAGTCACTAAGGCCGACCTCGTGCGGACTTACGGCGTCGCCCCGGAGAAAATCACCGTGGCGTACAACGCGCCGGCCGAGCTGTTTCGGCCCCAGCCCGAGGCCGCCCAGCGGGAAATTCGGCGCCGCTTCAGCCACGGGCAGCCGTATTTTTTGTTCGTCGGGGCCTTGCAGCCGCGCAAAAACCTGGGCAATCTGCTGCGGGCGTTCGACGCATTCAAGACCACCGGCGGGCCCGCCGTGGCCGAGGCGCAGCTGCTCATCGTGGGCCGCAAGGCCTGGCGGGCGGGCCCCATCCTCGATGCCTATCGGCAGATGCGCCACCAAGGAGCCGTGCATTTCGCCGGCCGAGTGGCCGACGCGGAGCTAGCCGGGTTGTATGCGGCGGCCCGGGCCACGGTGTACGTGCCGTATTTCGAAGGCTTTGGCATTCCCATCGTCGAAGCCCAGGCCAGCGGCTGCCCCGTGCTCACGGCCGGCGTCAGCTCGATGCCCGAAGTGGCCGGGCCGGGGGGCGCCTTGCTGGTTGACCCGCACGACCCGAACAGCATTGCCCTGGGCCTGGGCCGCCTTTGGCACGAACCCGACCTGCGCCAGCAGTTGGTAGCGCGGGGCCACCAGAACCTGCACCGCTTCTCCTGGGCCCGCAGCGCCGAAGTGTTGTGGGAAGCCGTTGACGCTGCGATTAATGAAGAATGAGGAATTGTCATCTGCTAATTCTTCATTCCTCATTATTCATTAAGATTAAGCGCGGCGTTACTTTTGCGCCATGGCCCGTTCGCACCCGTACAATTTCGCCCACGTGCTGCTACCCCAGCTGGCCTGGCGCCGGCCGGTGTCGGTGCGCCGGGAGCTGAGCGACCCGTACCTGGCCCGCGAGCTGCTGCACTACGTGTGGGACAAGGCGGCCGAAAACCTGCCCTCCCGGGAGAAGGTGCCGCCCCGGGGCCTGCGCCTGAGCTGGCACGAAGTGGCCGGCCGCGTCACGGCCCTGTTCCACCTGCCGCCGCCCCAGGCCACCATGGAAGCGCATTTCTCGGCCCTCGTGTACGAGGAAGACGACGAGCCGGCCGCCACCGAAGCCGAGGAAACGCGCCCCCGCTACTTTACCCTGGAAGCCACTTTGGGGCTGAGCGGCCCCGCCGGAACGCCCACGGTAGTGGGCGAATGGGCCGGCGAAGTGCACCGCCACCTCGGCCGGGGCCCCGCCGGCGGCCAGCCCGATACTTCCGACGCCTTCCTGGCCGCCTTGGCCACCGTGCTCGGCCCGCTGCCCGACACGGAGGTGCCGTTTATGCGCGTGGTGCGTTCCTGATGCCGATGCGCGCCCGGCTCCAAGCAGCCCTGCTCACCCGCCCGCCCCGGCTGCTGCACGCCCTGCTGCCCGGCTGCGAGTGGACCGGCCCGCCCGCCACGCCCGCCGGCGCCCCGGCCGTGTACCTGACCTTCGACGACGGCCCCGTGCCCGAGGAAACCCCGTGGGTGCTGGAGCAATTGGCTGCTTTTGGGGCCCAGGGCACGTTTTTTTGCGTGGGCGACAACCTGGCGCGCCACCCCGACATTGCCCGCGCCGCCCTGGCCGCCGGGCACCGGCTGGGCAACCACACCCAACACCACCGTAGCGCCTGGGCCACCGGCCGCGCCGGGTACCGGCGCGAAGTAGCCGCGTGCCAGGCCGTGCTCGGCGGCCTGCTGGCAACGGGCGGCCAGCACCCGGAAGTGAGGGGCGCTTTTCACCCAGCAACGGCCGGCGAAAAACCGGGCCTTGGCAACCAGCAACCGGCCGTCAGCAACGAGAAACCCCTTTTCCGTCCGCCCTACGGCCGCCTGACCTGGCCGCTGCTCGCCGCCCTGCGCCCGCAATTCCGGGTGGCCATGTGGTCGGTGCTGACGCGGGACTACGACCCCGACCTGCGCCCCGAAACCTGCCTGCGCCTCACCCTGGCCGCCGTGCGGCCCGGCGACGTGCTCGTGTTTCACGACAGCCGCAAGGCCAGCGCCCGGCTGCGGTACGTGCTGCCGCGGGTGCTGGCGCACCTGGCCGAGCGGGGCTATCAATTCCTGGCCCTGTGAGCAGTTTGGTGGCAGGCGGACTGCTGGTCTTTTTGGCGCTCTGGCTGCTGGGCCTGGCCTACGCCACCTGGTGCTTCGCCACCCGGCGCGGCGCCGTTCCAGCCGGGTCGCCGCCCGCGACGTGCCGCGTGAGCATCCTCCTCGCCGCCCGCGACGAAGAGCTGGCCTTGCCGCGCTGCCTGGCCAGCCTGCGGGCGCTCGACTACCCGGCGGAGTTGCTCGAAATCCTCGTCGGCGACGACGCCAGCACCGACCGCACCGCCGCCGTGGCCGCGGCGGCCATGCGCGGCTGGGCGGGTCGGTTCCGCATCATTCCCATTGTCGAGCCGATGGGGGAGGCCCGCGGCAAGGCCAACGTGCTGGCCCACCTGGCCCGGGAAGCCACCACCGATTTTTTCTTCATCACCGACGCCGACATTGCCGTGCCGCCCACCTGGATTGCGGCCCTGCTGGCCCACGCGGCGCCGGACGTGGGCACGGTCACGGGCATCACCGCCGTGCGCGGGCCGCGGGTGTTCGACCAGCTGCAGGGGCTCGACTGGCTGCTCTCCCTCAGCTTGGTGCAGGTGGTGAGCGACGGGGGCCGCCCGGTCACGGCCATGGGCAACAACATGCTCGTGATCCGCGCCGCCTACGAGGTCACCGGCGGCTACGAGGCCCTGCCCTTCTCCGTAACCGAGGACTTTGCCTTGTTCAAAGCGGTGGTGGCGGCGGGCTACGGCTTCCGGCACGCGTTCAGCCCGGCGGCGCGGGCCGATTCGCTTCCCGTTCCCACCTGGTCGGGCCTGCTGAAGCAGCGCCGCCGCTGGCTGCGCGGCGTGGAGGCCCTGCCGCGGCGCCTGCGGCTGGAGCTGCTGTTCTTCGGCGGTTTCTGGCCGGCGCTGGCGGGGCTGGCGTGGGCGGCGGGGCCGGGGCCCGCGCTGGGGGTGTGGGGGCTGAAGGTGCTGGTGCAGGGCGCCCTGGCCTACCTCGCCCACCGCCGCGCCGGGCTGCGGCTGCGCTGGCGGCTGCTGCCGCTGTTCGAGCTGTACACCCTGGGGCTCACGCTGGGCCTGGTCAGTTTCCGGCTGTTTGGTGGCGCCGTGGTCTGGAAGGGCCGGCGGTACGGGTAGCCGCGCCGGCCGCTTCCGGTGCCCCCCCGCCCCGCCGGTAAAGTGCAAAAAGCCAAAAGCGGCTTTCTTTGAGCAAAGTCCGAACCTACTCCAGGCCTACCCCGTACCTTCCCAACACTTTTCTTAAGTCGATTTCTTCGCAGAATACAAAAATGCACCTCACCGACTCCCACGCCCACCTCTACTCCGAGCAGTTCCGGCCCGACCGGTCCGAGGCCCTGCGCCGCGCCCAGGAGGCCGGCGTGCGCACCATCGTAATGCCCAACGTGGACCATTCCAGCATCGACGCCATGCTGGAGCTTGAAGCCCAGGCCCCGGAAACCTGCTTTGCCATGATGGGCCTGCACCCGTGCTCGGTCACCCGCAGCTTCGAGCAGGACCTGTACGAGGTGGAAACCTGGCTGGGCCGGCGCCCCTTCGCGGCCGTGGGCGAGGCCGGGCTCGACCTGCACTGGAACAAAACCCTGCTGGCCGAGCAGCAGGAAGCCCTCAAGATTCAGCTCCAGCTGGCCAAGACCCACCAGCTGCCCATCGTGCTACACACCCGCGAGGCCTTCACCGAAACCCTGGCCCTGGTGGAAGCCGCCCAGGACGGCACCCTGCGCGGGGTGTTCCACTGCTTCTCGGGCTCGCCCGAAGAGGCGGAGCAGGCCATCAAGCTGGGCTTTTTGCTGGGCATCGGGGGCGTAGCCACGTTCAAGAATGGCGGGGCCGACCAGGTGCTGCCCGGCCTCGACCTCAAGCACCTGCTGCTCGAAACCGACTGCCCCTACCTGGCCCCCGCCCCGCACCGCGGCAAGCGCAACGAGCCTGCCTACCTGCCGCTGGTGCTGCGCCGCGTGGCCGAGCTGCTGGGCAAAACCGAAGCCGAAGTGGCCGAAGCCACCACCCGCAACGCCGCCGCGCTGTTCAACCTGTGAGGGGGGCGCGGCCGAAGTGCTCTGAAGAGGGGAACGGCTTTGGCTGGTAGTCGCGTGATGCGTTCGGGACCGGGTGCTTGGCCTACTTCCGGTCGAACCAGGCCAGCACAATCGGGAGAATAATCAGTTCTCCGAACAGGGCCCCGGCGATGGCCCCGGCCGTGAGGGCGCCGAAGAGCTGCACCGTTTTCAGCGAGCCCAGCATCATGAACGCGTAGCCCCCGAACAGGATGGCGCTGGTGAGCACGATGGCCGGGCCCACGTGGGTGATGGTGGCCAGCCGGGCCGCCGCCGGGCCCTGACCCGCGCGGCGCTGCTGGCGGTAGTGGTAGATGAAGTGCATGGTGTCGTCGACGCTGAAGCTGAGCACGATGGCCGCGATGCTGGCCGTGGCCGTGTCGAGGGTGATGTCCAGCCAGCCCATCACGCCCAGCACCACCAGCACCGGAAACAGGTTGGGGACGACCGTGAGCAGGGCCAGCCGCACGTCGCGGATGAAGAGCCAGACCAGCCCAAACACCAGCCCGAAGGAGAGCAGCAAGCTGTTGGTCTGCGAAGTGGTGACGTATTGCACGATGCGGGCGTACATGGGCTGGTAGGCGGCCGGCGTCACGGTGGCCACCGCCCCCAGCGTGGCGCGGGCTAGGCGCAGCAGCGAGTCGGTTTTGGTCGTGAGCTGCCGGGCCGAAAGCATGGGGCCGGCCACCGTGAGGCGGCCCGTGGTCCCGGCACTGTCTTCGTACTGCCGGGCCAGGGCGGGGTAGTCGGCCAGTAGTTGCTCGTGGGTGAGGCGCAGCACCGAGGCGCTGGCCAGCGCGGCGCGGGCGCGGCGGCCGAGACGCGCCTCCAGCCCGCCCAGATACAGGGAGTGAAAGCCAAACACCCGCCCCACGCCCGGCAAGCCCCGGGCCGAGTCGGCGAAGGCCGCCGCGGCCTGCACCACGGCCGGGCTGTGCAGCGTGAGCCCGGCGTGCGGCTTCACCAACAGCTCCAGCGGCAAATACGCGCCCCAGGCGGCCTGCATGGCGGCGTGGTCGCGCACCACCAAGTGGGTGCTGGGAAAGTAGCCCAGGGTGTAGGTGTCGGCCCGCAGCCGGGGCAGGCCGGCGGCCAGGGCTAGCATCAGCAGCAGCGAAAAGCCGCCCAGCGCCCGCTGCTGGCGCAGCACCCAAGCGTAGAACCGGGCCAGCCGTGTGCTGGCCGCGCGGGTGCTGGGCGCGGCCGGGCGGGCCAGCGGCAGCAGCCACACCCCCAGGCCGTAGGTGAACAGCAGGCAAAAGGCAATGCCCACCGCCGCAAACGCCCCGAACGTGCGCAGGATGGCCATGGGGCTGGTGAGCAGCGCCAAAAAGCCGGCAATGGTGGTGCACATCGTGAACAGGCAGGGGTAGAGCGTGTCGCGCAACGCCCGCAGGGCCAAGTCCTTTCCGGTATCCGGGGCACTCGCCGCCAGCTGGTTGCGCTCGTTGATGACGTGCAGCGCGTCCATCAGCCCGAGCAGGATGATGACCACGGGCAGCAGCACGGTCATCAGGTTGAGGCGGTAGCCCAGGGCGCCGTACAGGCCCAGGGTAAGGTAGGTGGCCAGGCCCACCACGCCCAGCACGTAAAGCAGCAGCCGCCAGTCGCGGTAAATGAGCAGAAACAGCCCGCACATCAGCAGGTAGCCCACCCCCAGAAAAAAGCCAAAGTCCCGCTGCGATAGTGCGTTCAGGCCCGCGTACACCACGCCCACGCCGCCGAGGTGGGCGTGGCTGGCCGGAAAGTGCCGGTACACCACGGCCCGCACCTGGTCGAGCAGGGGCCCGCGCCGGTTGTCGAAATCGGGCGCGGTGCGCAGCGTCAGCAGCAGGCGGGCGGTGCGGTAGTCGGGGCTGAACAGCTGCTCGCGCAGCGTGGGCAGCCCTTGCAGCGTGGCCCGCACGGCCGCGCCGGTAGCGCCGGCCAGCAGCGGCGCGGCGTAGGCGCCCGTGATGGCGCGCCGGGGCACGGTGGCGTTGCCGGGTCCGAACACGCTGGCCACCGCGGGCAGGGCCGCCAGCTCGGCGCTCAGGCTGGTCAGGGCCCGCAGGCTGGCCGGGGCGAGCAGGTCGGCTTCCTGGGCGCGCACCACCACGATGACGACCTCGTCGTTGCCGAACTTCTGGCGGAACTCCTGGTAGGCGGCCAGGGCCGGGTCGCCGGGCAGGAACCACACGGCCAAGCTGTTGTCGACCACCAGCGCGGCCCGCACGCCCGGCCAGAGCGCGGCGCAAGCCAGCAGGGTAAGCGCGAGAAAGACCCAGCGAATGCGGTACAGCAACGAAACCATGACCGCAAAGCAAGCAGCTTTTGGGGTGGTTTGCTAGTGCTGGTTCATGAGTGTCAATGTCCCTGAATATTGCGAAGAGTATAATGATAATCAATTAGATGGGGAGTGTTAAGGCCCGGCGCGAAAGTCCCTGGCCGCAACAATTCGTGCTGACAAGTGGGCGCCGGCTGGTTCTCTTTGCGGCCTCTCGGGCCACTGTTCCCAGTCCGCTGGCTTCTTTGCATCATGAACCTGGTCAACTTTTGGGCGTACCTGCGCCAGCGCTTTCCCCCGGTCAACATGGCGCTGTTTGCCGTGCTGTTCCTCACGGTGTGGTCGGTGGCCACGGCGGCGGCCGGCCGCGCGGCGCTGGGCTGGCCGGAAGTGGGCGGCATCGCGGCCGCTATTTCGTTTTTCTTCCGCCTGCGGGTGTTCGATGAAATCAAGGACTTTGCCCTCGATGCCCAAAATCACCCCGAGCGGGTGCTGCAACAGGGCCGCGTAACGCTGCCGCAGCTCCAGCGCCTGGCCTGGGCCGGCGCCGGGCTGGAGCTGGCTTGGTCGGCCACGCGGGGGCGGGCGGCGCTGCTGGGCTGGGCCCTGGCGCTGGCCTACAGCCTGGCCATGCGCTACGAGTTTTTCGCGCCGGCCTGGCTGCGGGCCCGCCTGCTGCTCTACGCCGTCTCGCACATGCTCATCATGCCGCTCGTCATTGGCTGGCTGTGGCTGGCGTACGCGCTGCCGGCCGGCGCCGGGCTGGGCTGGCTGATGCTGCTGGCGCTGCTGGGCGGCTTCGCCTTCGAGCTGGCCCGCAAAACCCACGCCCCGGCCGCCGAGCGGGCCGGCGTCGACTCCTATTCCCGGGCGCTGGGGCTGGCGGGTGCGGTGGCGGGCGTGGGGCTGGTGCTGCTGACCAGCGCGGCGGCGCAAGCCGGGCTGCTGCGGCAACTACGCGCCCCGGCCTGGCCCTACGTCGTGCTGGGCGGGCTGCTGGCCCTCACGCTGGCCGCGTACGGGGCCGCGCTGGCCCGGCCCCGGGAGGCATTGTTCCGCCGCGCCGAAGTGCTGGTATCGCTGGTGATGCTGAGTAGCTACTTAACCCTCATTTTCCATGTCCACAGCGCCCGTTAGCCTGCTGATTGGTTCCCGCCCGTCGGCGCCGCCGGCCGGCCACACGGTGGGCGGCAAGGCCGCGGGCCTCTACCAGCTGCGCAAGCTGGGCCTGGCCGTACCGGAATTCGTGGTGATTCCGGCCGAGGTGTTCGACCCGCTGCTGGCCGGCCTCGGCACCGACGCCGCCGGGCTGGACGCCCGCCGCGCCGCGCTGCTGGCCGGTGCGCTGCCGGCCGCTATTCAGGCGGGCCTGGCGGGCGTGCTGGCCGAGTGGGACAACGCGGCCGTGGCCGTGCGCTCCTCGGTGGCCGACGAGGACGGCGCCCACGCGGCCTTTCCCGGCCTGATGGATTCCGTGCTGGGGGTGCGCGGCCGGGCCGCCGTGCTGGCGGCCGTGGCCCGCTGCGCCGCCAGTGCTTATTCCGAGCGGGCGCTGGCCTACCGGCGGCAGCGGGGCCTGGGGCTGGCGGCGCGGCCGGCCGTGGTGGTGCAGCGGCAGGTGGCGGCGGCAGCGGCGGGCGTGCTGTTCACCACCTTCCCCGAGTTCCCGGAGGAAATGGCCGTGCACGCGGTGTGGGGCCTGGGCGAGGGGCTGGTGGGGGGCGCGCTGGAGCCCGACGAATTTTACATCGACAAGCAAACTCGGCGGGAAACCCACCGGAAAATCGCGCTCAAAACCCAGCAGGTGCAGCCCCGGCCGGATGCCGCCCCGGGCCTGGTACCCGTGCCCGCCGCCCGCCGGGCGCAGGCCTGCCTGTCCACCAAAACGCTGGCCGAGCTGCGGCAGGCCGGGGCTTTTCTGGAAGACTTGCTCGGCGGCCCGCAGGACGTGGAGTTTGTGGTGGACGAGGATGAACAGCTTTGGCTGGTGCAGACCCGGCCCATTACCCAAGCCATTCCCAAGGTGGTGGTATACGACAATGCCAACATCCAGGAGAGCTACTGCGGCGTAACCACCCCGCTGACTTTCAGCTTCGCGCAGCGCGCTTACGCCACCGTGTACCGCCAAACCATGCGCACGCTGGGGCTGCCCGCCGCCACCATCGCCGCCCACGAGCCGGTGCTGACGCAGCTGCTGGGCCTGGTGCGGGGCCGGGTTTACTACAACATCAACAACTGGTACCGCGGCCTGCGGCTGCTGCCGGCCTTCCGCCAGAACAAGGCCGACCTGGAGCGCATGATGGGCCTGGAAGCCCCCGTCGACTTCGTGCAAAGCCACGCCAAGACGCTGCCCGAACGGCTGCGCCTGCTGCCCCGCCTGGCCCTGAACCTGGCCCGCCTGCTGCTGGCTTTCGCTCGCCTGCCCCGGCAAGTGGCGGCGTTTCAGCAGCGTTTTGAAGGAGAGTACCAGCGCTTCTACCGCCTGCCGCTGGCCGACCTGACCGCCCCCGCGCTACTGGCCGAGCGCGCCCGCCTCGATACCGCCCTGCTCGACCGCTGGACCACGCCCATCGTCAACGACTTCCGGGTGATGATGGCCAACGGCACCGTGGCCCGCCGCCTGCGCCGGGCCGGCCTGGCCGACCCTGACGAGTTCCTGAGCCGCTACTACGCCGCGGCCAACGCCGAGCTGGCCAGCGCCCGTCCTGCCCACGCCATGCAGGCCATTGCCCGGCGAGCCCAGGCCGAATACCCGCAGCTCGTGCCGCAGCTGCGCCAGCTGCCGCCCGACTTGCCCGCCCAGCTGCGGCGCATGGCCCCGGCCCTGCACGGCGCCATCGAAGCCTACCTCGCGCAGTACGGCGACCGCAGCATCGGGGAACTCAAGCTTGAAACCGAAACCATGCGCACCGATGAGCTGCTGTTCTACAAGTACCTGCGCAACTACTTCGGTGAAGATTCAACTGATGATTCCGCAACTGTTGGCTCCGGTGCCGCTGGTTTTGCGGCCACCGTGCCCACGGGTGCGGGAAGCTTGCACGAAGCCGCGGCAGCCGAGCTGCAAACCTTGCTGCGCGGCCACTCCACCTTTTTTGCCCGCCAGGTGTGGGGCAGCCTGCGGCAGTTGCAGCAGGCGCTGGCCCGGCGCGAAGAGCTGCGCCTCGACCGTACCCGCCTTTTCGGCATGTACCGCAGCCTCTACCGCGCCCTGGGGCAGCGATTGGTGGAAAGCGGTGCGCTGCGTGCGCCGCTGGATGTTTTTTACCTGACCGAAACCGAAATAGCCGCCGCCGCCCGCGAAACCGGTGCGGCCATCGAAACCGGTGTGGCCATCAAAGCTGAGGCAACTTCAATAAATCCCTGGCCGGCACTGGTGGCCAGCCGCCGCGCGGAGTTTGCCCGCTACCGCACCGAAACCGTGCCCGGCCGGGTAAGCCTGCCCAGCCGCGCGGCCACCGCTCCGCTTGCGGCCGACGCCGCTGCCCTGGCGGCTGGCACCTTGCGCGGCACCGGCTGCTACCCCGGCCGCGTATCCGGCGAGGTCATCCTCATCGCCGAGCCCGGCGACAGCCTGGCCGTGGCCGGCCGCATCGTGGCCGCCTCGCGCACCGACCCGGGCTGGGCGGCCCTGTTCCCGACCTGCCGCGGGGTGCTCATCGAGCGCGGCTCGGCCCTGTCGCATTCCGTGATTCTGCTGCGCGAGCTGGGCATTCCCACCATCATCAACATCCCGAACCTGTGCCAGCGCCTGCGCTCCGGCCAGCCCCTGACCATGGACGGCGCCAGCGGGGAAATCATTAGCGAAGCTGATGGGGTAGCAAGTGACGATAGAGGGCCCGCGCAGCCAGCAGGTCAGGTAGCCTCTTGCGCGGGAGAATAGCTTGTTTGGCTCCCGTGCCGACGCTGCTTGTCCTGCTTATCTGCGTCCGCGCAGCGAAGCACCCTCTCACCGCTGAACCGAATCATTCCGACCCGAGAAGATGCTTCGCTGCGCGGACGCCAGATGAGCAGGACAGCCAATTGGATTACTGTCACATGCGGGATGTCGCGCTGAGTGGAGCGGTGTTTTGGTTTCTTTTCCTACTGTTTTTCTACCGCTTCCAACTTCCACCTGCCCCATCCATGCTTGAGCGCATTCCTTACGCTGGCCACTTGCCGGCTGGCTTTTTTTCGCTGGCCGAGGCGCCATATGCGAGCCTGCCATTCGCCCCCGAGGAAAGCGCGGCCCAGGTGCAGCAGCTGCTGACGTGGGAAGCCGCCCGGCACGACATCATTATCTATACCGACCACCGGCATTTGCGCCTCGTGGGCTTGTTCCCGCACCACGGCGACGCGGCGTACTTCGGCTTCTGGGAAACCACCGACGATGCCGCGCTGAATGCGCAGGCGTTTGGGCTGCTCGCGGCCGACGCGGCCCGTTTCGGCAAAACCACCATCAGCGGGCCGCTGCACTTCAGCACCTACCACCGCTACCGCCTGCGCCTGGGCCCGGCGCCCAGTTGGCAGCAGTTCGACCGCGAGCCGGTGAACCCGGCCTACTACCCGGCCCTGCTGCACCACGCGGGCCTCACCCCGGCGCTGACTTTTGAAAGCCGCCTGCTGCGGGCCGAAACCGTGCCGCGGGTGTACCTGGAAAAGAACCCCGCGCTGGAGCTACTGCCGCAAATCCCCTTCGACTTTATCCCGGTGACCCCGGAAAACTGGGCCCTGCTCGCCGACGACATCTTTCAGCTGATTCACGAAATATTCAGCCTGAACCCGGCCTACCAACCGGTGGGGCGGGCGCAGTTTGATTTGCTGTACAACCCGCAGTACGCCGCCAAGCTGTGCCCGCATTCGTCGGTGCTGTTTCGGGACCGGGCCAGCGGGCGGCTGGCGGCCCTCAGCTTGTGCCACCCCAACTACCACGCCTTGCGCCTGCCCGCCGGGGAGTCGCCGGTTTTTGCCCGCGACTACCCCCGGCTGCCCCGCAAAACCCTGCTGGCCAAAACCGTGGGCGTGCACCCGGATTTCCGCCAGCGCGGCCTGATGGACCTGCTGGCCGCCTACGCCATGCGCCGCTTCCAGACTTATTACGAGGAAATCATCTTCTGCCTGATGCGCGCCGACAATTACTCGCTGCGCTTCACCGACGGCCTGGCCGTGGAAACGGCGCACTACGCGCTATTTGAGCGCCGCGTGAATTAAGCCGCCGCTCTCTGGTCGTTACGAAGCGAGCTATGCGCTCCGCGAAACCTGTTTTAGCCTTGTGAAACCTTGCGCTAAAATGCGTTGGTCGTCAGCCAGCGCCTCTAAATCGAGGTCTTTAATGGTGTCGAAAAAACTGTTCACGACGCGCGGCAGGTAGGGGTAGGGGCTCACGGCGTGCGCCATGAGGTACATGCCCAGGCGGTGCAGGCCGAAGTCGAGCGCGGCCAGCCGGAAGCCTTCGCGGAAGTGGGCGGCGTCGCCGAACTGGCCGGTGAGGGCGTGCAGGGCCTGGCGGTAGTGCTCCAGGTACAGCGGCCGCAGGTGGTAGCGGTCGGCGTCGAGCACGAAGGCGAGCAGCTCTACCACGTCGTACTGCGGCAGGTGGTAGGTGGCCAGCTCCCAGTCGTAGGCGCAGAGGCGCAGCTGGCCGGCGGCATCGCGCTTGAAGCAAGTATTGCGCGGGTTCAAGTCGTTGTGCACCAGCGTGAGGGGGTGCTGCTCCAGCCGCGCCCAGTAGGCCGGAATGCGGGCAATGGCCTGGCGGAGCTGGGCTTCCCGGGCCGGGCCGTAGAGGTCGGGGAAGCGGGTGGCGGCGTTGGTCAGCAGGGCTTCCCAGAGGGGCGCCAGTTGCTGCATGAAGGCGCCGCCGGGCACGTCGGGGCCGTAGTTGGCGCGGGCCGTGGGCGTGGGGGCGAGGTGGGCGGCGTGCCAGGCGGCCACCTGCGTGAGGGCGGCGCGGAGGTGGGCGTCGGTCCAGCGCTCGGGCGCCAGCACGGAGTTGAGCAGCTCCACGGTGCGGCCTTCTTCCAGGTATTCGAGCAGCACGAGGTAGGTGTCGCGGGCGGGGTCGGCGTGGGTGGCCCACACGTGGGGCAGCAGGCCGCTGGGGTCGGCCTGGCCGTAGGCTTGCAGCTCGCGCCAGTGGGTGTGCTCGAAGCCGGTGAGGGCCTGAAACTCGGGGTAGATTTCGGCCACCGGGCCGCCGCAGGCCCCGGCCAGGCCGGTGAGCATGGCGGCAATCTCGCGCCCGGCAGGCTTGAGCTTGAGCACCAGGCGCTGGGTTTGGGGGCGGCCGTCGGCCCGGAGCTGCACTTCGAGACCGAAGTGGCCCACCGGCTTGTCGGAGCAGCCGGCGGTGAGGGCCGTGAGGATGCTCGACGAGCTGTCGAGAGCCAGGGGCCGCACGCGCTCGACGCGGATGTTGCGGGCGGGCGCGTGGCGGCGCATTATCTCTTCCAGAAACGCGGGGCTGAAGTAGTCGGCGGTCGTCATGGCGGGGGTGAGATTGAGCTGAAAATCAACGGCCCGAAATAACGACTGGCTTTAGTTGGCTGGTGCTGGCGGCGGCGGAAATATATGGGTTTTAGGGATTTTTCAAACGTCGAATGAAAAGGTCTGACAAATTTGTTTGCAATGCTTTAATAGATTAAAAACGCGGTTCTGCCTCACATGCTGAAATGAAAAATATGACTTTATAATTTTGCTGAACGAGGGTTTTTGGAGGAGTATTAGGAACACATCACCGGCTAAAATTGGACGCTTGAAAAGCAGCGTTTCGTCAGCAACCAGAGCAGCTTTCGAGTTTTCGGTGCCGCGGTTTTCTTGACTGGGCTTTGGTTAAGCGGGCCCGCCCCATTCCAGCACCCGCACGCCGCCAAAGTAGAAGCAGGCTTCCCGGTCGGAAAGCTGTTGGGAAAGGTCGGGCAGCAGCGGCACGACGGGCGTGCGGGCCGGGGCCTGCGCCAGCAGCAGGTTCCAGAACACCAGCCGGAGCGGGCGGGCGGCGGTGCGGCCCAGCGCCTGGCATACCTGCTCGAACTCGGCGGGGCTGACGTACTCAAAAATGTTGGACAAGCTGGCCTTGGTGATGTCCTGGCCCGCGGCCGAGAGCAGATAGGCGGTGGCTTCGCCGCTGGCGATGCGCAGCCGGGGCAGCTGCGCCCGGAGCTGGGCGTAATGGCGGCCCTGGTAGCAGGGCGGCAGGATGTTTTCCGGCAAATTCGTCGGGCCAAAAAAGAAGAACCGGGCGAAAAAATTGTCGCGCAGCAGCTCCCGCTGCACCTGCTGCCGCAGCCGCTGGTAAAACAGCTCGCCGCCCGAGGCCGCCGCGTACTTAAACAACTGCGGGTCGCGGCCTTTGCTCAGGTTGGCGGCGTCGAAGTATTCGATGAACTGCTGGCGGAAAGCACTGGCGGGCGCTTCCACCACCGCCTCAAAATACGCCTGTTGCTCGGCCACGGTGTCAAAGGCCAGCAGCTGCCGCAGCTGCGCCTGCACCGGACCGCTGAGGGTGCTCAGAAAGCCAGCGACGTAGGTTTCGAGCCGCCCCGCGCCGAGCAGGCCCGCCGGGTTATTGGCAAAAAATGCCGCCCAGAACGGCCGGGTGTTGGGCGCTAAACCGGGCTCAACTTGCTGCCAGGCGGCGGCTACCGGCACCGGGCCGTCCAGGCCCAGCAGCGCCCGAAACACCGGGTAATCGTGCCGCAGGATGACGTGCCGCTTCAGTTCTAGCAGCCGGTTTTGTTCCGGGTTGAGGTCGATGGCCGTGACTTGGCGCGGGCCTTGAAGCAGGGCATTGAGCACATTGCAGCCCGCACCGGTGATGACAAGGGCGTGGTCGTCGGGGCCGAGTTGCAGGGCTTCGTATAGCGTGGCGCTGCCTTCCCAGACTAGGGAATAGCGCAGGCGGTCGAGCGCAACGTGCTGAAATTCGGAATTCATGAGGGCTGATGTGGTGAGGCGCGGGCTGATTTCTCGCGGAGGTCCGCGGAGGTAAAACGCAGAGGTTCGCAGCGGGCTGATGGCGTTGGCAGCCCAAGTTGCTTTTGTTGCCGCTACGGCAGCTCGGAGTAGCGAATTTTGGAGTGGTGGCGCGCGTCGACGGGCAAGTGGGCGCGGAAATGGACGGCCGTGCAGGCCGCGGCGGGAAAGTGCAGGGCCAGCGCGGTGCGCACCGCCGCTTCGGCAGCAGTGCCTTGGATGTGGACGGCGAAGCCCGTCGCGCCGGGGCGGGCCGCCACGCGCTCCACGCCCGGCAGGTGCTGGAGCACGTGTTCGAGCTGGTAGTGCTGGGTGCCGTGGCGAATGGTTTCGTTGCCCTGGCGGCCGGTGAGGCAGAGCTGCCCGTCGGCCCGCAGGTAGCCAAAGTCGCCGGTGCGCAGCCAGCCGCCCGGCGCGGGGCTGGCCACGTGGGGCCCGCGCACCAGGATTTCGCCCACCTCGGCGCGCGCGTCCCCGGGCAAAGTCAACTCCCCGAGCGGTTCCAGTCTCAGCTCCAACGAACTGTGCACGGGGCCCACCAGGTAGCCCAACGCCGGGTTGGCCGGCACCGGGCCCAGGGGCCGCACGGCAATGGGCTCGGCTTCGGACGAGCCGTAGATGACGTACACGGTGGCGTTGGGAAACACGGCTTGCAGCGCGTGGACCAGCCATTCGGGCACCGGCGAGCCGCCCACGCCCAGGGCCTGCACCGTTGGCAGGCCGCCCGGCTGCTGACTCAGTACGGGCAGCAGCCGCTGGAAGTAAAACGCGTTGCCGGTTAGGGTGTGCACTTGCTCCCGCAGCAGCTGCGCCACCACCAGCGCCGGGTCGAAGGCGGAAATATCAGCCCAGGATACTTGGGGCAGAACGCTGGCCGTGCCCGTGGCCAGGTTGTGCAGCAGCACGTTGGGGAAAAGCGGAAAGTCGCGCTGCCCCGGCCCGGGCGGGAAAATGGCGGCCAGCACCGCCGACTGCGCGCCCAGCACCTGGTGGGTGCGCACAATCTGCTTCGGCGCGCCGGTAGAGCCGGAAGTGTGCGTGATGAGCGCCGGCTGAGTGGGCGGCACGGGCTGCGGGGCCTGCTCCAGATTCGGCGGGATACTTCCGGGCGCGGGGCGGCGCGCTGGCACCAGTCTGAGGCCAAAGCAGCGGGCTAGCAGCGCCAACCCGAAACCGGGCTGGCGCGGTACCAGGGCCGCCACCACGTCACCGCGGCGCGCCAGGCCCAGCAGCTGCCGCGCCGTGGCCCGGGCCGGGGGCAGCACCGCCACCGCCCCGTGGGCTAGCACGCCCAGCAGCGCGCCCACCAACTCGTAGCTGACCG
This sequence comes from Hymenobacter sp., assembly GCF_031398885.1. Classification (GTDB taxonomy): domain Bacteria; phylum Bacteroidota; class Bacteroidia; order Cytophagales; family Hymenobacteraceae; genus Hymenobacter. The sequence continues at coordinate 55,060 of NZ_JANNOD010000025.1, read as the reverse complement.
GCACCAGCAGCAGCACCCGCTGCCCGGGCCGCACCCCGGCCGCCGTCAGGCGCTGCCTTATTTCGGCCACGAAGGCGGCAATGTCGGCCCCGGAATACGTTTCGGCGGCCGGCGTCCGGTCAGATGTCACCTCGCTGGGTGCCGCCTCGCCGGGCGCGGCCGCTGGCCAGGTGAGCAGCGTCTGCGCGGGCTGGTTGCGCAGGGTGTGGGCAATGCGGGCGTAGAAGTTGGCGGACATAGAAAGGCTCTGGCGCAAGCCGGCCGGGCGGCTAAGCACGGGCGTGGCATCGGGCGGGGCTGCAAACAACGCACATCTGCGGCAACCGGCGCGGTGCTCACCACCTCAACAAAACGGTTGTCGGCTCGCGGCTGCGTTTCATCCGCGCCATCCGACGCTTCGGCAACACAAAGTTGAACGTGGGTGGGGCCGGCCGGCACCTTTGAACCAGTACTTAACCGCTGGCCCCATGAAAACCCTGCTACTCCCGCTGCTCCTGTTGCCCGTGCTGCTCACGGCCGCCCGTTCCGCCGCCGCTCAATCCACCCCGGCGGCCAGTCAGGCGCTTAGTTCATCAGTCACCGAATTCTCCGGCACGGTGCGCGACGGCGACGGCCAGCCGCTGCCGGGCGTGAACGTGTTCCTGAAAACCACTTTCGACGGGGCCAGCACCGATTCGCTGGGCCGCTTCCGGTTCCGCAGCGGTGCCGCCGGGCCGCTGCCGCTGGTAGTCACCTTCATCGGCTACGAGCCGCTGGAACTGGCCGTGACTCTGGGCCAGGGCGCGGTGGCCTTGCCCAACCTCCGGCTGAAAGCTAGCCGCGCCGCCCTCGGCGATGTAGTGGTGACGGCCGGGGCCTTCGAAGCCAGCGACGAGAAGCGCGCCGCCGTGCTCAAGCCGTTCGACATCCTGACCACGGCCGGGGCGCTGGCTGACGTGGCCGGCGCCCTCAACACCCTGCCCGGCACCAGCCGCAACGGCGAAGAGGGAAGCTGTTCGTGCGCGGCGGGGCGGCCGGCGAAACCAAGCAGTTCCTCGACGGGCTGCCGCTGCAAAGCCCGTACGGGGCCACGGTAAGCGGCACGCCCGCCCGGGGCCGGTTTTCGCCCACCCTCTTCAAGGGCACGGTGTTCAGCACCGGCGGCTACTCGGCCGAGTACGGGCAGGCGCTGTCGGCGGCCGTGATTCTGAACACCCAGGACCTGGCGCCGGAAACGCAGACGGGCATCACGCTGCTCTCGCTGGGCTCCGTGGGCCTGTCGCAGCAGCAGCGCTGGGAGCGGGCCTCGCTGGCCGTGACGGGCGACTACATGAACATGCGGCCCTACTTCGGGGTGGTGCCGCAGCGGGTGCTCACGGCCTACGAAAACGGCAGCGGCTCGGTGGCCTTCCGGCAGCGGACCGGCGCGGCGGGCATGCTCAAGGCCTACGGTGCCGTCACGAAAGCCCACATCGGCGTGCGCACCCCGGCCGTGGGCTGGGAAAACGGCCAGCCCGTGGACCTGCGGAACACCAACGCCTACCTCAACACCTCGTTCCGCAGCCCGCTCCGCGGGGGCTGGAGCGTGAACACCGGCCTGGCCGCCACCCGCGACGAGCAAACCATTGCCCTCGGCACCCAGGGTGACTTGCCCAACATCAGCCACGTGCACGAGCTGGAGGAGTCCGTGGTGGGCCGGGTGGTGCTCACTAACGACTCGGTGGGCACCTACTGGAACCTGAAAGTGGGCGCCGAGGGCCTGGGCCAGCGCTTTGGCCAGCAGGCTCGGCAGCAGGCCGAAAGCGGCGCCACCGACCTGCCCCGCCGCGCCTTCGCCGAGCAGCGGGCCGCCGGCTTTGCCGAAGCCAACGTCTCCTTCACCAGCCAGCTGGCCGGCCGGGTGGGGGCCCGCACCGAGTACTCGGCCGTGCTGGGCCGCTGGAACGCCGCCCCGCGCGCCGCCCTGGCCTACCAGCTCGACGACGCCAGCCAAGTATCGGCCGCCTACGGGCAGTTCTACCAAACGCCCGCCAACGACCTGCTGCTGAGTGCCCACGCCAACCCCGCGCTGCGCTTCGAGCGGGCCGACCACTACCTGCTCACCTACCAGCGCATCCGCGCCGACCGCACGCTGCGGGTGGAGGGCTACTACAAAAACTACGACCACCTCACCCGCTTCGACGCCGCCACCCAGTTTCAGCCCACCAGCTATCAGAGCACCGGCGGCGGCTACGCCCGCGGCGTGGACCTGTTCTGGCGCGACCGCAAGACCGTGAAGAACCTGGACTATTGGGTAAGCTACGGCCTGCTCGACACCAAGCGCCAGCAGCGCCTCGACCCCGCGCAGGCCGTGCCCACGTTCGCCTCGCGCCACAACGTGAGCGTGGTGGGCAAGTACTGGCTGGGCAAGCTGCACACGCTGGTGGGCGCCACGGCCAGCTACAGCAGCCCCCGCCTCAGCTACGACCCCAGCTTCCGGGCCATCAGCACGCCCAGCTACCAGGATTTGAGCGTGAATTTTAGCTACGTCACCTCGTTTCGGAAGAACCTGACCATCGTGCACGTGTCGGCCTCCAACCTGCTGGGGCGCGCCAACGTGTTCGGCTACCGCTACGGCGCCACGCCCAACGACCAGGGCGCTTACCAGCGGGTCGATGTCACGCCCTCGGCCCCGCGCATGGTGTTCGTGGTGCTGATGATGTCCATCAACAAGGCCCGGCCCGCCGACACGAGCGTGGCCCCGGAGTAGGGGCGTCAGTGAGCGGCATCAGCTACTCCGGGTAGTGGTGCGTAGTTTCGCAGCCCACCTGCCGGGTGCTGTTTTTAAGTTGTAGTTATATGATAAATCGTCACGAATTTCCTTATCTGCAATCCCTCGTCATCAACGATGCCTACGCCGTCAAGAACCTGACCGTGCCGGTGTTTCAAGCCGGCGAGGAGTTCAAGCATCTGATTCTGACGGGACGCAACGGGTCGGGGAAAACGACGGTGTTGCGGGAGTTGAACACGATTATTATTAACGACTACACATCTCGTCAAACAAGAGGTCAGCATGTTGAAGAGCTCAAATCACTAATAGACAATGACCACAACGCGCAGCCCTCTATTAAGGCTGCTTGGCAAAAAGGTGTTGTAGAGTATAGCAGGATTGAGCCGGCTTTCGCTAAGGTCGATGCACTTCCTTACTCGGGATTTCTGGTATTCAAAGACCAAATCATCTTTGCTTTTTTTGAGGCCACCCGGAAGATTGATGTCAAGGATGTAGCAACCGTCACGCGGGAGGATGCATTAGATAAGCAGCTTTCAAATCCGCAACCGAACCAATCTCCCGCCGAGTTCTTCAAGCAGTACCTCGTCAACAAAAAGGTCTTCCAGGTTTTCGATGCCATGGATGGCAAGAAGGAAGGCGCGAAACAACAAGCACTATTTTTCGCCAAGCTAGAAGATACCCTCGCCAAAATCTTCGAGGACCCCGGCACCAAGCTTGAATTCGTTCGTGAAAATTTCGAGTTTTATATCAACCTTTCCGATGGCCGCCGCTTCACCTTCAACCAACTTTCGGCGGGCTTTTCCGCTTTCCTCAGCATCCTCACCGAGCTGCTGATGCGCATCGACCTGCTGCGCAAACAGGCCAGCGACTACACCTACGACCCCTGTGGCTTCGTGCTGATTGACGAGCCCGAAACGCACCTGCATTTGGAAATGCAGTACCAGATACTGCCGCTGCTCACCGAGTTGTTTCCGAACCTGCAGTTCATCGTTGCCACGCACTCCCCGGCCGTTGCGTCCAGCATCAAAAATGCCACGGTGTTTGACCTCAGCACGGGGCAGGCCATGGGCGACCAAGCAGCGGGCAGCAGTTATTCGGAGTTGATGCAAACGCACTTTGGCGTCGAAAATGAATATTCCAACGTGGCCGATGCCATCATCAAGCGCATCAACGAGCTGGCGCAGCTACCCGACAAAGCCGACGCCCGCCGACAGCTTCAGGAATTACTCGTAAGTGAAGGCCGGTACATGTCGCCAGCTTTGCGGCTAGAGGTCGAAGCCCAACTCATCGGATTAGAGGTCGAATAGTAAGCCGCTGCTCCGAATGATACGCCTCAACCGTCCTGCCGCAGCGCCGGCCGCCCTATCCGCGCCCGCAGTGCAACGCTACCTCACCGCCTATGCCAACTACCAGGCCAGTCCGACGGCTACCACCGCCCCCGACCGGCCCAGCGGTTACCGAAGCTCGGACCTGCTCGCGGCGTTTGATGAACATTTCTACGCGAAATGCTACCTCACTGAACAGAAGTTTGCCAGCTCCTGGGAAATGGATGTGGACCACTTTGTTCCGTTCGCCGACGACCCCAGCCGGGTTTTTGACTGGAACAATCTCCTGCCCATTGCCCATAAGGCCAACCTGCTGCGCGACAAACGCCTTCCCGCTGGTGGCCTACTCGACCCTTGTGTTGCCACCGATGATGTAGAAAACAACATTTACTACACGCTGGCGGCAATGGGTGAAATGCCTGGTTTCAAAGCCAAAGACCCCGCCAATCAGAAAGCAGTCAACACGGCTATCTTACTCGATAAGGTGCATAACGGCAATGGTAGCGCAAGTGGAGAAGCCAGCACCCGCGAGGTGCGTTACCTCATTGAAAAGCGCTACAAAGAACTTCTACTGGCGTGGGGAGAGTACAACCGCGCCCGTGCCGAAAACGACGCGCAGGATATTGCTCAGGCCGAGGCCGAACTGCGAACATTGCTGTCACGCAAGGCCTCATTTACGATGCTCATGCGCTCCTTGCCTTTCGTGCGCAAGACCGTTCCGCCGGACTTATTGGATTGAGGCTGCGTACTCCTGTTTGGCTCAATGGTTAGGGCATACAACGCCAGTTTGACAGCCAGACACAGACTGGCCTCTTTGAAAAGCGGCCGCTCCCAACTGGGGGTGGCCGCTTTTTTATTTCCTCCCCGTCCGGCGCGGCCGACGCTTCGTCCGCCTCATCCGACGCTTCGGCCACAGGAAATTTTACCAGCTGCCGCGCGCTGCCACCTTTGAATCACCAGCCCCGGCGGCGACGCCTTCGTTCTGGTTTCCCCACCCTTTCTCGTTTCGCATCATGAAAAAGCTATTGTTTCGCGGGCTGCTGGTCCTTTTCCTGCTGCCGGTGCTGCTGCTCGGGCTAGGCGGGGCGGGCTACGCGGTTTATGCCTGGCTTACGTTGGGGCAGCCCGATCCGGCCACGTTGGCGTACCTGCGGGGGCAGCAGCGCACGGTTCCGATGGACGGAACGGCCGCTTTTCCCGACTTTGAGGCCGGCTTTTATGCCAACCAGTTGTTTTTGCTGGGCGAGTCGCACGGCAGCGCCGCGCCCCAGGAGCTAGATTTTGCTCTGCTGCGGCACCTAAACCAGAAAACGGGCCTGCGCAACTACGTGGCCGAGATTGACCCCAGTCAAGCGTTTTTCTTCAACCGCTACCTGGCCACCGGCCACGAGTCCGACTTGCAAACCGTGTTTCGTGCCTGGGACGGCAAGGAGCAGTGGGGCAACCAGGATTTTTACGACAAAGTGCGCCGTATCCGTCAGCTAAACCAGACGCTGCCCCCCGCGGCTCGCATCCGCTTCATTGGCCTTGACCGCTTTCAGGACACGGGCATCGCCCTCCAGCACCTGCGCGCCATCCTGGCCCAGGAGCCGGTTGCGGCGGGCCGTAGCGCCGTGCTCGACACCCTGCGGGGTCTGAGCGCGGGCGCTCCGCCCACCCAGCAGGCGCTGGCCCAGCTGGCGCACCGGCTTCTGCCCGCTTTCGGCCCCGATTCGGCCGCGGGGGGGCTGTCGGTGGCGGGCCGCGCACAAATAGCTCAGGTGCTGCGCAACGCTTCTTACTTGCAGGGCCCGCGCATCCGCCGCGACAGCGTGATGCTGCTCAATTTGCAAGCCGACTACGAGCGCCTGGGGCTGCAACAGGAGAAAATGTACAGGCTGTGGGGGGTTTACCATGTCCTGCAATCAGCGGTGAGCAACAGTCAGCCTTTCGCGGCGCTGGTGCGTTCCTCGGCGCTGCCGCTGCGCGGGCGGGTGGTTTCGGTGGCCATTTTCGCCGCCGCCAGCGAAACCATGATTCCCGCCGGTGCCATCCCGGCCGCCGTGCGCCCCCCCGAGCGGAGCGTGAACGTGGGCTGGCTGAATTCGGCGGGGCCGGTGGTGCTCGTGCCGGGCATTCGGGACCTGCTGGCCGCGGCCCCGGCCGGCGCTCCGCTCACCTTGTTCCGGCTCGACGCGCCCCAGGCACCCTACCGCCACTCGTTGCGGCTGGTCACCACCCGGGCCCCGCTGATGAACCAGACCCTGGCCCCCACCCGCACCGGGGCCGCCACCACCGACTACTTCCAGTACGCCGTGCTGCTGCGCAATTCGGCGGCCGTGCGGCCACTGGTCATCAGATAGCCAGTCCCTGTCCCTCCGCCAGGCTGTCCCCGGCACCTTTCCGAGCCTGCTGCCCCGCGCCCCAGTTCGTCTGCATCGACGCTTCGTCCGTCTCATCCGACGCTTCGGTAACAAGGATTTTCGGCCGCCTCAGCCCGCTGCCACCTTTGAATCATCAACGCCGGCAGCGCAACCGGCCGCTGCTCCGGAAGCGCCAAGCCTCACATTTTCAAAATTTACACATTTCTCACATTCATTTTGTCAAGCTCATGAAAAAGCACCTGCTCTTCCTCGCCCTGGCCGCCGCTTCGTTCCCGGCCGCCGCCCAGTCCCAGCCCGCCGCCCCGGCCGTAGTGGCCCAACCGGTGACCGCCGCGCCCAACGCCTTTACCCAGATGATGGTGGCCACCATCGCCGAGCAGAACGCGGCTACCACGCCGGCCGCCGTGCAGGCCAATCTGGCCAAGCTGGAGCGGGCCGCCGCCGCCGCGCCCGCCGCCTGGGAGCCCCGCTACTACCAGGCCCGCGCCTACCTCAAGCTGGGCTTTGCCGGCAAGGACAGCGACGCGCAGGACAAGCTGTTCGACCAGGCCCAGGCCGCCCTCGACGCCGCCAAAAAGCTGCCCGGCGCCGACCAGGCCGAACTGCTCATCCTGCAGGCCTACGTGCTGCAGGGCCGCATCATGGTGAGCCCGATGACGCGCGGCGTGGTGTATACGGGCCGCGTGCAGGAAGCCCTGGGCCAGGCCCAGGCCCTGGCGCCGAACAACCCCCGGGTATACCTGCTGCGCGCCAACGACCTGAATTTCCGGCCGGCCGTGTTCGGCGGGGGCGCCGAGAAAGCCAAGCCGCTGTATGAAAAGGCCAAGGTGTTATTCGGCACCTTCAAGCCCGCCACGGCCCTGAGCCCGACCTGGGGCGAGAAAAACGCCGACGCTGTACTAGCCAAAATCTCGGCCGACTTCGCCGCCAACAAATAATTCTGTTCCTGCCCGCATGGGGGCGTCGCCGGCTGGTGGCGCCCCCGTACGGGCTTTCTCTTTACTTTGATGCCAACTTCCCCGCCCTCGTCCGTGGCTGCTCCCGAATCCCGCGCGCCCTTCACCGGCGGCTACCTGCCGATTACGAGTTCGTGGCCCAGCGTGTGGAAGGCCCTGCGCGTCCTGCTGCTGCTCTCGCTCGTCATCAGCGCGCTGGTAAATCCCGGGGCGCTGCGCAGCGGGTCGGAGTTTGCCATCACCTACGCCTACACGCTCATGTACAGCACGGGCCTGTGGCTCACCAACGGCTTCGTGGTGGAGTGGCTCAACCGCCGCTACGCCTGGACGGTGCAGCCCGGCCGGCGCCTGCTGCTCACGCTGAGCGTGTCGCTGGGCGGCTCGCTGCTGGTCATTCTGCTCATGAACGCCGTGCTGTTGGTGATGCAGGGCAAGCCGGTAGCCCGATTGTTTACCGCGGCCATGTACTGGCAGGTGCTGCTGCCGCTCATCATCACGGTCATCATCTCGCTGTTCAACCACAGCCGGGCGTTCTTCTTCCAGTGGCGCGATGCCGCCGTGCGGGCCGAGCGCCTCGAAAAAGAAACCGCCGTGGCCCGCCTCGACTCGCTGCGCCGGCAGGTGGACCCGCACTTCCTGTTCAACTCCCTGAACGCGCTCACGAGCCTGGTGGAAGAAAACGACCCCGTCCGGGCCGTGCGCTTCATCCGCCAGCTCAGCCAAGTGTACCGCTACGTGCTCGACAGCGAAAGCCAGGAGCTGGTGCCGCTGGCTGATGAAATACGCTTCGCCGAAAGCTATTTATTCCTCCAGAAAACCCGCCTGGGCGAGGCGCTGGCCGTGGAAATGACCCTGCCGCCGCCCGCCGAGCTGGCCGCTTTCTTCGTGCCGCCCCTGGCCCTGCAGCTGCTGCTCGAAAACGTCGTCAAGCACAACACCGCCTTCCAGGCCGACCCGCTGCGCCTGCGCGTGACCCTCGACGCGGCGGCCCGCATCCTCACCGTGCGCAACACGCTGCGCCCGCGCCGCCTGGCCCCGGGCGAGTCGTCGGGCCTGGGCCTGAAAAACCTGGCCGCCCGCTACGCCTTCCTCACCAGCAAGCCCCTGGTGATTGGCAAGGACGGCGCCGAGTTTGTGGTGAGCTTGCCCCTGCTGACATTGTAACATCATGTCGAGCGCAGCCGAGACATCTCGCGTGCGGCAGTAATTAATGCCATTACAACGAAACAAGCGAGATGTCTCGGCTGCGCTCGACATGACGTTCTTTTGTTTCTGCTACTTCCTCAACAACATGTCCCTCCGCGCCCTCATTGTCGAAGACGAACCGCTGGCCGCCCGCCGCTTGGCCGACCTGTTGGTCCGCCAGGCCGAGCCCGTGCAGGTGCTCGGCATGGCCGAATCGGTGGTCCAGGCCGTGGCCCTGCTCGAAAGCACGCAGCCCGCGCCGGACGTGCTGTTCCTGGACATTCACCTGGCCGACGGCCTCAGCTTCGAGCTGTTCGAGCGGACGCAGGTGCGCTGCCCGGTCATCTTCACCACCGCCTACGACCAGTACGCCCTGCAAGCCTTCAAGGTGAACAGCGTGGACTACCTGCTCAAGCCCATCGACGAAGAAGAGCTGACCGCCGCCCTGCGCAAGCTGCGCGCCCTGCGGGCCGCCGCGGTTGCCGCGCCCGCCGCCCCCGCTTTCGACCCCGGCCTGCTGGCCCAATTGATGCAGCAGATGCAGCAGGCGCCGCCGGCCGCCAGCTACAAAACCCAGTTTGTGGTGCGCGTGGGCGAGCACCTGAAGGTGGTGCCCGTGGACCAGATTGCCTACTTCTTCAGCCTCGAAAAAGCCACCTTCCTGCAAACCACCGAGGGCCGCAAGTACGTGGTCGACTACACGATGGACCAGCTCGAAACCCTGCTCGACCCACGCCGCTTCTTCCGCCTCAACCGCGCCTACCTGGCCCAGCAGCTGGCCATCCAGGACATCATCCACTACACCAACTCCCGCCTGCAAACCGTGCTCCGGCCCACCGCCCCCGACGCCCAGGTGCTGGTGAGCCGCGAGAAAGTACAGGTGTTCAAAAGCTGGCTGGATAGGTAAATTTTTCGCTGACCGCAGTGCGCGAAACCGCGGCCAGCAAAAAATTTACCTGCTCGCTTACTTGTTTCTTGCTGCTATTTCCGCCCGAACGCTTTGTAATTTTTCTTTCAATCCTTTACCGGAGCGAACGAAAATCAGGATGAAGAGCAGCGGTAACCCGAGTGAAAAAGTGAAGCCCTTATTAACCACGGAGAAAACGGCCACACCCGCCATGAGCCCGATGATGAATTGATGGGTGAGCAGGGAGGTTTTTCGTTTCTTTTGCTCCGCCAGCAATTCCTGCATATTTAGCTCCGACAGGTTTGGGTCTTCTTCGGGATTGGCCATGTTGTTTGGTTTGGGCGCTGGTTGAAAATTCCCTTTCACTACCCAAGCTTTGGCAACCGGGAGCCCCGGCGCCACTCACCTTTTGCTTACGGCTGCAGCCGCAGCTCCTTCAATTCCAATGCAAAGCCGGGCAGTACTGGGTCGCCGCTCAGCACCTGGTCGAAGCCCTGCACGAGGCGGGGCGGGTGGGGCGGCTCGAAGACGTGGACGGTTTCGGTGCTGGGCACCACGAGCCAGGCCAGGCGCACCCCGGCCCCCAGCCACTCGTGCATCTTGCCCAGCAGGTCGGGCAGGCGGTCGGAAGAAGAAGCCAACTCCAGCACGAAATCGGGGCAGATGCGGGCGAAGCGGCGGCGGTCGTCGGAGGCCAGCGCCTGCCAGCGCTCCTCGGCCACCCACGAGGCATCGGGCGAAAGCATGGCCCCGCCCGGCAGCGTGTAGCCCGTAGACGAGTCGCCGACCCGGCCCCGGCGGTGCTGGTGGTTCCAGTTGCCGAGCTGGCGGGACAGCTCGTTGTTGGCAAAGCCGCTTTCGGTAAATACGGGGGGCATGATTGTAATCTGGCCGCTGCCGTTGCGCTCGATGCGCAGGTCGCGGTGGTCGAGGCAAAACTGGGCAAACTCTTCCTCAGTAAGGCGGTCGAGCACCGGGGTTTTCAGCTTGATGGGTTCCATGTGAAGGGTGGTAAAAGGCAGCCGGGAGGTCAGGGCAATTGGGAGCATTAGGTCAGCCGCAGCCGTCGCAGCTGCAGCCTGAAGCCAGGAAGGAGCGGCCCGGCCACCAGGTCCTGGTCGAACCCCACGACGGGGCGCACGGGCTGGCCGGGCTCAAAAACGTATACCGACTCCGTGGCCGGCGCGACGAGCCAGCCGAGTTGGGCCCCCGCCTCCAGCCAGTGCTCCAGTTTGCGCATCGTTTCGGTCAGGCGGTCCGTGGGCGAGAGCAACTCCGCCACAAAATCGGGGCAAATGCGGGCAAAGCCCCGCCGGTCATCGGCGCTGAGGGCATCCCAGCGGGCCTGCGCAATCCAGCTGGCGTCGGGCGAGAGCATGGCCCCCATCGAAAGCGTGAAGCCGGCCGACGAATCGAAGACAATGCCCTGCGCGTGTTGGCGATTCCAATGAGCCAGTTGATAGTTTAATTCGCCGTTGGCGGCACCGGATTCAGAGCTGGCGGGCGGCATAATGGAGATTTGGTGGTCAGCGTCGCGCTCGATGCGCCAGTCGCGGTTGTCCATGCAGAACTGGTAGAACTCCTCGTCGTTGAGATGTTCCAGCACAGCAGACTTTAGTTTAAGGACATCCATAACGGCGGCGGTTATTGCGGCAACAAGGTACGTAGAAAGCTGCCCCGCCGGCCGGGCTTTCACGGCGCGGGTTGGCCTGCCACTGCTGAAAAAGATGCGCGGCCTCGTTCACGGTAAGTACTGCCTCTCGGCCTTTTATTGCCCGGCCCAGAGCGGCCGGCCCAGCAAAGCCCAGGCAAAGAGCCCGCCCACGGCCCCGGCGTAGAGCGCGGCCCCGGCCCAGGTGAGGCCCGCGGCCCGACGCGGCCGGTAGCGGCTGGCGGCCCAGCCCAGCAGCGGCAGCACCTGCAGGGCGTGCATGCCCAGGAAATGGGCCGCGCGCAGGTCGCCGGCGCGGGTGCTCCAGCCCAGGGCCGCCAAGCCCGGGCCGCCGTCGGGGGCGCCCACGGTGTGCTGGTTGAGGCGAATCATGACCCCGCCCACCAGGCTGCCCGCGATGAAAACCAACAGCCCCAGGCGCATGCCCCACACCAGGCCGGCCGCCCCCCGCGGCCGGTGACGCCACATCAGCCACAGCGCCCAAAAAGTCATTAGGGTGTTCACCAGAATAAACCAGCCCATGATGCCAAACAACGCCCCATCCAGCGCCGAGCCCACGTTGAAGTGGGACGTGGTGCCGCGCGCCGCCTGAATAAAAATAACGGCTTGCTCCACCAGCATGCTCACCGCCACCCCCAGGCCGAGGCGGCGTGCGGGGCGCTGCGCGGGTTCTGGCAGTTGGGCCAGCAGCCAACCCAGCGTCCAGGCGTAAGCCACGATGGAAACCGAGAATTTGAGCGGTTTCATCCAAACCGGCAGGCCCGTAACCACGCGGTGGTCGAAGGGCAGCAGCGCGAGGGCCAGCAGCGCGAGGGCCACGTTCAGCGCCCCGGTCCAGAACAGGGCCGGATTGGCCCGGCGCTGGTCGGCCAGGAAACGGCGGGCGGCGCCCCCGGTGCGGGGCTCGGCAGCAGGAAAAAGCGCGGGGCTGGTCATGGCGAAAGCGGTATGGGAATGGGGAAACAGGTGTTCAGGCCGCCGGCGCGGCCGCCGCGGGCGGCGCCGGCCGAAACAGCCGCCGCCCGCCACAGTATAGCAGCAGCCCCAGCGGCCCGAGCAGGAACGTGGCCAGCAGGCACGGAACGAGGACCCAGTGCGGCACGCCGCGCCGGTGGGCGTCGCGGGTTTCCCAGGCGCCCACGGCCAGGTCGAAGCAGAGGTAGTGCACCCAGCCGGCCAGCAGCGCCCACGGCTCCCGAAACAGCGCGGCCACCTCGCCCAGCGACCCAAAGCCGCCGCCCGGCGCGGGGTGCGCTACCGTCTGGTAGCCAATAAAGGCCACGTAGGCAGCGGCCAGCAGTAGGGGTAGCGCGCCGCTCAGCACCACGGCGCGGGTGCCGCGCCAGCGCGGGGCCAGCACCAGCAGCGCCCAGCCAAGCATGGCGACCGGGTTGGCCAGGGAAAACAGAAAGTCGGGCGTCGGCATAAACTTCGTGAAATCGTACTATTTGAGACGAATGTACGCTTTGAAGCGACTGGTGCGTTACTGTAATCGGGGCGAAGCGTTGGCGGGTGGCGGCGAAACGGCGGCGGCGTCCGGCAAAGCAACCCTGCGGCGGGCATCCGTCTCCTACCTTTCCGAACCACTTTCCCCATTCTGCCCGCCCATGTCATCGTTCCTCCCCGTGCTCGCCCTGAGCGCCGCGCTCCGTTTGTTGGCCGGCCCCGCGCCGCTGGCCGCCGCGCCGCCGACGCCGCCCGCCCCGGCCGTGCTCAGCGGCCACCTCGCCCACGCCCCGGCCGGCGACAGCGTGCGCCTATCCTACGGCCGGGTCAAGGTCAAAGCCCCGCTCGGCCCGGCCGGCGACTTCCGGCTGGCGGTGCCCGGCCTGCAAGCGGGCACGCCGGCGGAGTTTTTTTACGCCAGCCAGCGCACCGCCGTGTACCTGAGTCCCGGCGACCAGGTCCGGCTCACGCTCGACTTCCCGCGCTTCGACGAAACCCTGCGCTACACCGGCCGAGGGGCCGATGTCAACAACTACCTGGCCCAGTCGCTGTGGAAGTTCGAGTACGGCCCGCCCGGCGCCGTGCCGCGGCCGGAATTTGCGCCCACCACCACGCCCGCCCAAATGCGCCGGATGGCCGACGCCTTCCGGGCCGAGCGGAAAACCTTCCTCGCCGCCTATACCAAAACTCACCCGCTGCCGGCCGACTTCCGGCGCAACGCCGCCCTGGACATGGACCTCCAGTGACGGCCGCCCTGGCCCCATAACCCGGCGCTGCCCCCGCGGTTGTGCACGGGCGGCCGGCAACACCGGCCGCCCGTTTGCACGTATTCCGCCCATCATGGCATTCACCGTCCCGCTGCTGGGCACGCTGCTGCTGGCTTCCGCCGGCCAAGCGGCGCCGTTGCGCGCGCCCACGCCGCCCGACACGGTAGTGGGCCGGCGGGCCGTGCCGCGCCTGGCCCACCGCCGGGTGGTGGTGCAGTACGACTCGCGCTACGCCATTCTCAACCACCGCCTCACCACCATCAACGGCCTTAAGCTGGGCGTGGAATTCAAAAACCGCCTCCGCACCGGGGCGGCCGTCTATTTTCTGAGCGCCGGAGTGCCCACCCGCCAGGCCCGGCCCGATGATGCCGCCGAAAATGCCGCCGCCGAGCTGCGCTTCCGCTACCTGGCCGCCTACGGCGAGTACGTGCTGCTGGAGACGTCCCGCTGGGAACTGAGCAGCAACCTGCAGCTCGGGCTCGGGTCGGCCTACGTGCGCTACACCACCCAGGCCGGCAGTACCAGCCGGACCCCCAAGGAGTTTTTGGGCGTGGTCGAGCCCTCGGTGGCGGCCCAGTTGCGGGTGTTCCGCTGGGCCGGGTTGGGCGCGGGCGCCGGGTGGCGGCAACCCGTGTTCGTGCCCAATACCATTCAGCGGGAGCTCAACGGCCCGGTTTTCTACCTGCGGGCGAAGCTTTTCCTCGGCGACTTGCTGAAGGTGATAAAGCAAAAAGACCCGCTTTTCACGCAGGAAGGCCTGCGCCGGGAATAAATGTGGGCAGCCGTGGGCAGCGGGCCCACGCGCGCCGGCCGCTAGTGCGCGCGCGCGCTGGCGGCGTCGTCTTCGGCCAACCCGCGCAGGGTGCCCGGCCGGTCGAGTTTGCCGCTGGCAGTGGCTTGGAATGCGGGCACGTACACCAGTTGCCGGGGCCGCTCGTAGCGTCCCAGCCGCTCGGCCAGCAACTCTTGCAACCGTTTTTCCAGCTCCGCCGAAAGGGAAGGCCCTTCGATAAAAGCCGCGACGGCCTGCCCCAGCCGCTCGTCGGGCCGGCCGGCCACGAAGCAGCGGCGCGCCTCGCCGATTTCGGCCAGCGCCACGTCGAGCACCAGCTCCACTTTCTCGGCGGGCACTTTCACGCCGCCGGAGTTTATCATGAAGTCGGCCCGGCCCAGCCACTCAAAGTTGTGGGCGTCGAGTAGCTGCACCTGGTCGTTGGTGATGATGAGCTGGTCGTCGGTCACGTCGCCGCGCAGCGTCAGGCAGCCGCGCGCGTCCTGCCCGGCCGCAATGCCGGTGAGCACCCGGTAGGCGGTGCTGGCCCCGGGCCCGTTGAGGCGGCGCAGGGCCACGTGCGAGCAGGTTTCGGTCATGCCGTAGGTGTGGTACACCGGCGCCCGCAGCCCGCGGGTGGCTTCGGCCAGGGCGGCGTCCACGGTGGCGCCGCCCACCAGAAGGGCCTTCATGGCGTTGAGGCGGGGCGCCTGGTTCGCCGCCAGCAAGGCCCGCAACTGCAGGGGCACGAAGGCCGCGAAGTCAAACTCCGCGTCGGGCGCCACCAGGTCCAGCAGCGGGTTGCCCTGCGGCTCCACCACGGTCAGGTGCATGTTCCGCTCCAGCCCGCGCACCAGCATCATCAGCCCGCCGATGTACTCGCAGTTGAGGCAGACCAGCGCCCGGTCGCCGGGCCCGAGGTCGAAAAAGTCGCCCGTGCGCCGGGCCGAGGCCTCCAACTGCCGCCGCCGCAGCACAATGGCCTGCGGCGTGCCCGTGCTGCCCGAGGTGGTGAGGGTAAACGCCTGGGTGCCGGTCAGCCACTGCCGCACCAAGTCCAGCACCCTGGCCTCGTAGCCGTTCACCGGCTCGTGGAGTTGGGCGGGGTATTCGCGGATGGCGGCGTAGCCGAACTCGCGGCCATTGAGCAGGAGAGAGGCGGGAAGCAGGCGGGAAGAGGAGGCCATGAGGAGCAAGGAAAATGGGGGAGTGCGTTGGTTCAGCTCAGCAGCCAGCGCTGGTAGGTGGCGGCGGTGGGCGCCAGCCGCCAGCTGAGCGCCAGCAGCATAACCGCGCCGGCCACCAGGTCCAGCACTTGGTGGGTCACCGTGTAAGAAGCAAGCAGCGGCAATGCCAACAGGCTCAGCAGGCTGTTCCGCAGAAACACCCGGCTTTGGTAGATGCGGAGGTTTTCCTCGGCCGGGCGCCGCAGGTTGCCGCGCATGCGCCGGTACAAGCCAAACAAGAGAAGGCCCGCCACCGGCACCAGGGCGCCCAGCAGCAGCAGGGCCGGCCAAGTGGCCAGGCGCGGCTCCAGGGTGGTGCTCACGGCCGTCCGGCTCCCGGCGGCCAGCACCGCGCCGCCCATCAGCAGCGCCTGCGCCGGGTAGTGCAGCCAGTGCAGCCGCCGGATGCGCCGGATGGCTTGGTGAAAGTCGGCGTCCGTCATCGTCGCAAAATAAGGCCTGCTGGCGGGCCGCCTGACGCAATGGGCCCCCTGGCTGGCCAGGTATGGGCCGCCAAGCAGCAAGGAGACTGCTGGCTAGCGACTTAAAAGTTGGTTTCCAACGCCCGCCGGGCGTCGAGCAGCGCCCGCCGGGTTTCGTAGTCGGCGGTGGACTGCAGCGCCTGCCCCAGGCGGAGGAAGCGCGCCGAAAAATCACGGAACTTCTCCGTGCTCAGGAACTGCCCCAGCCACTGGGCGAAACCGGCCAGCTCGGGCTGCTGGCTTGAATACGGCAGCTGCTCGGTCAGCAGCTCCGCCGCCGGCTCCAGCTGCCGGAAGTCGCTGATGGCCTGCTTGCCTTCGCGCAGCCGAAGCGGATGCCCGCGCTTGGGAAAAAAGGCTTCCACCACCCTGACCTGGTATTTTTCGAACCGCTCCTGTTCGTTGGGCTGTACGTAGAAATCCAGGTACTCCCGGGCCGCTTTGTTCTTTTTATATAAATCAGCAATCAGGGCAACGAGTTGGTTCTTGTCCAGCGTTTTCAGCCCTTTTTTCAGATTGACTAATCCCATAATCAGTAGTAGCGACTAGTAAAAGGCCAGGTTATGCCACGACTTGTTCTGGGCCAACGGCCACGGCTCGCCGATGTGGTGGTATTCTATTTTACGTCAGCCGGAACAGAAGCCTATTGAAAACTGAAATTGAAGTTATATTCTTTTGTCAGGGTTTATTCGCGCGCCCCGAACTGTAGTCAATAAGCGACATGCTGATGAGAACATATTCTTCAACCAGCATAGTGGAAAGCCCCATGTTGGGAGTTTGCTGTTATTCTATTATCAGTCCGAAATTTTGTAAATATGTTCTCCAATTTCTGTTTGTCGAGCATTAGCAAACCTTTTTCCCTTTCCAGTTTTTACAAAACCGCATTTCTCTAAAACTTTTTGTGAGCCATGATTATCAAATGCAACACGTCCATAAATTGGTCTGATTTGTTCGGTTTTTAAAAAGTCTTTAAGTGCAGTTGTGGCTATTCCCTGTCCCCAAAACTTTTTGTCTATCCAATAAGTGATTTCAGCGTCATTTTTAATTACAAACTTGGCAACACTACTCGCAATTATATCATTTACTTTTATTGTCCGCATATTTATTGTCGGGTCAATCAAAAATTTTGTATACTTCTCAACGTAAGCGGTTTTATCGTTTGAGTCTTTGGATGTGAAGACTGCTAAATAATTCGCTTCTTCGTCAAGCTGAAATTGAAAAAATGCGTCTAAATCATCTTTTTCTGTTTCAGCCAATGTGATATTGGCGTTTGTCATTATTTTGAAACCCTGTAAGGTTTTGTTATTTTGAGGGAGTTTCTTACAATGGCCACCAGCGGTTGGATTACCGCAACTGACTTTCGGGCGTCCACTTTCGGAAAACGGGAAGCGGCGCGGGGATAAACATGCCTTCCCGCTGCTTCGGGGACGGCGCGGCGGGGGTAGCAAATCCGCGCCCGGGCCACGCCAACCAAACAAGCCCGCCGCGCTTCGCGGAGGAAGTGCGGCGGGCCCTGGGGGCGGGCAACTTGCGGCCACTTACGGAAATTTCGGAAACTTCGAGAAGTCCGGCTGGCGCTTTTCCAGGTAGGCGTTGCGGCCTTCTTTGGCCTCGTCACTCAGGTAGTAGAGCAGCGTGGCGTTGCCGGCCAGCTCCTGAATGCCGGCTTGTCCGTCGAGCTCGGCGTTGAAGCTGGATTTGAGCATGCGCAGCGCAAGCGGGCTTTTTTGCAGGATTTTGTGGCACCAGGCCACGGTGGTTTCCTCCAGCTGGTCGAGGGGCACCACTTTGTTTACCAGGCCCATGTCGAAGGCTTCCTGGGCGTCGTACTGGTCGCAGAGGTACCAGATTTCGCGGGCTTTCTTCTGGCCTACGATGCGGGCCAGGTAGGAGGCTCCGAAGCCGCCGTCGAACGAGCCCACCTTGGGGCCGGTCTGGCCGAAGCGGGCGTTCTCGGCCGCCACGGTGAGGTCGCACACCACGTGCAGCACGTGGCCGCCCCCGATGGCCCAGCCCGCCACCATGGCAATCACGGGCTTGGGGATGGTGCGGATGATGCGCTGCAGGTCGAGCACGTTGAGGCGGGGCACGGCGTCGTCGCCCACGTAGCCGCCGTGGCCGCGCACGCTCTGGTCGCCGCCCGAGCAGAAGGCCCGGCCCCCCTCCCCGGTGAGGATGATGACGCCCAGGTCGGTGCGGTCGCGGCAGATGTTCATGGCCTCAATCATCTCCTGCACCGTGAGCGGCGTGAAGGCGTTGTGCACCTGCGGCCGGTTGATGCTGATTTTGGCGATGCCGCCGTACTGGGAGAAAAGAATTTCTTTAAATTCCTTGATGGGGCTCCAGGTGATGGGCTCGGACATAGAGTTAAGTAGAGTAAAAGAACGTCATGCTGAGCGCAGCCGAAGCATCTCGCGCGGGGTAGTGACTCAATCGTGAAGACGGAGCGGGCGAGATGCCTCGGCTGCGCTCGGCATGACCGTTCGGGTGGTGTTAAATGTTCAGGCAAAAGCCGCTTTCACGGCATTACGATATTGCTCAAAAAAGGCGGCGTTGGTCTTGCTGTCGGTGAAGATTTCGAGAATGGCGCCGCCGGTTTCGGCTGCAAAGAAAACCGGCAGCGCGGTTTCAAGTTCGGCAAACGACGAAACAGGGAAGTAGCGCAGGCCGAAATCCCGGGCCGTGTTCTCGGCCGTGAGGGCCTGGCGCGTCTCAAAAAACTCCTCCAGCTCGGGCTGCTGCCGCGGCCCGTCAAGCAGCCGGAAGATGCCGCCGCCGTGGTTGTTGAAGAGCACCACCCGCAGGTTGGGCGTGGGGTAGTTGTGCCAAAACGCGTTGCGGTCGTAGAAAAACGCCACGTCCCCCGTGAGCAGCACCACGGGCCGCTCGGGCTGCGCCAGGGCCGCACCCACGGCCGTGCTGGTGCAGCCGTCGATGCCGCTGGTGCCGCGGTTGGCGAAGACTTCGATTTGCCGGCCCCGCGGGATGCCCAGGATGTTGGCGTAGCGCACGGCCATGCTATTGGCCAGGTGCAGGGCGGTGTTGTTGTGGAGAGCGTTGAGGGTGAGGCGAAAGGCCGAAAATTCGCTGAATGGTGTTTGTAAGCGTTCAGCAAAAAAGTCATTTAATACTAGCTCTGCCCGACGGTTTGCATCGCGCCAGCTCTTGCCAAATTTTTGGGCTTGCAGTCGGGTATCCTGCGAAAATTCACGGGCGAATTCCTGAAAAAAGTATGTAGTGTTTACTCGAAATACCTCTGTTAGCGAACGAAATACATCTGCTACAGGTGCACTGTGTGGCTGGATGTGCCAATGCTGCTGAGAAGGATGCTTCCGTAAGTATTGCTTGAGTGCTTTTGAAATGAGAGACTTTCCAACTGTAATCAGTAAGCTTGGTTGCAGTTTTTCTGCGTACTGTGAATTAGGACTTGTCAAAAATATGTCCTGTAAAGAAACAGTGGACTTCTTATCGTTGACGTTGCTAATGACATCAGCTACAATGATAGCACCACTTTGTTGCGCGAAGTAGCTAAGAGCATCGTCCAACTCTTTAGACTGTTCTTTTTGTGCTACAACGATTAAAATTCTGGTAAACAGGTCAGTCCAATCGGGTCGTTCCGTTACCAGTTCTATACCGAATGTGTTTGTTGAATCCTGTGCTCCACTGTCCCGGATAATCTTTACATCCTGCTCGTACTCAATCACCTCCCCAGTCTTCGGATAAAACGGCTCCCGCAGCGGCACGTTTACCTGCACCGGCCCGGCGGGCGCGGCCTGCGCCAGATTAATGGCCTCGTTCACGAGGCGCGCCGAATGCCATTTCGCATCGGTGTGCGCAGTATCGACCGGAAACTCGAAGGCGCCCTTGGCGTGGGCGCCGTACAGGTTGCGCTGGCGGATGGTTTGGCCATCGAGCTGGTCTATCCATTCCGGTGGGCGGTCGGCAGTGAAAATTACCAGCGGAATTTGCTGAAAAAAGGCCTCGGCCACGGCCGGGGCGTAGTTCAGGCCGGCCGTGCCGGAGGTGCACACCAGCGCCACCGCCCGCCGCTGGGCCTGCGCCATGCCCAGGGCAATGAAGGCGGCCGCCCGCTCGTCGGGCACCACGCGCACCGTCAAATCGGGGTGGCGGGCGAAGGCCAGCGTGAGCGGCGCCGAGCGCGAGCCCGGCGAAAGCACCACGTCGGTAATGCCGTGCCGGGCGCAGATTTCGGCGATGTTGTAGACGGCCTGCATGGGAGCAATTAAAAATTATGAATTAAAAATTAAAAATAAATTCATTGGTAATGAGCGGGGTGATTTATGGGCCGAAACCGGGGGTTCATTTTTAATTTTTAATTCATAATTTTTAATTCAACACCGCGGCTACGGTTTGCAATTTCAATTCGGTTTCTTGCCATTCCCGGGCCGGGTCGGAGTCCACGGTGAGGCCGGTGCCGGCGTAGAGAATGGCTTCGGTGGGGCGCAGCTGCAGGCAGCGCAGGTTCACGTAGAGGCGGGCCACGCCGGGGGCGGCCACGTTCACCGGGCCCAGGAAGCCGCTGTAGTAGGCGCGGTCGTAGCCCTCGTGGGCTTGAATGAACTGCAGAGCCGCGGCTTTGGGCATGCCACCCACGGCCGAGGTGGGGTGCAGCAGGCGCAGCATGTCGGTGCCCAGGTTGGGAAACGGTACTTGCCGGAGGTTTACCTCAAAGTCGGTGCGCAGGTGCAGCAGCTGGCCGGCAATGACGGTGCGGGGGCCGGTTTCGTGGTATTCGCGCAGCCGCAGCTGCTTGAAGCAGTTCACGACGTAGCGCGCCACCAGGGCCTGCTCTTCGATTTCCTTCTGGCGCCAGATGGCCGTGCGGGGCGTGACGGCGGCGGTCAGGGGCTGGGTGGCGGCCAGCGCCATGGTGCGGAAGATGCCGTCGGCCGTCACTTCGGCCAGAATTTCGGGCGTCGCGCCCAGCCAGGTGCCCACGCCCGGCACGCTCACCAGCGACACGAACGCACGCGGGTACTTCTCGCTCAGCTCGGCCAGGGCCGCGAGCGGGTCGAAGCCGGCGGGCAGCGCGCGGCGGGCGGCGCGCGAGGTCACCACTTTCACCACGGCCGCGGCCTCAATGGCGGCCACGCCCGCGTCCACCAGCGCGGTGTACTCGGTCCGGGTGGCGGCGTGCGGCGCCGGTTGCGGGCTGTGGTGCCAGCCCAATTCCTCTACGGGCGCGGCGGCCAGCCAGGCCGTCAGGGCCGGCACCAGGTCGCGGGCCGGGGCGGCCACGGCCACGGTTTCGGGCTGCCCGGTGTCGAACACCACGTCGGGGGGCAGGAACAAGGCCGGGGTGTGGTCGGAGTCGCGGAAGGGAAAAAAGGCAAAGCCGGCGGGGGCCTGCGCATCGAGCGCCGGGGGCAGGCCGGTGTAAGCGGCTTCCAGGGAGCGGGCCACCAGCAGGCGCGGGTGGTCGGCGCCGGGCTCGCGCCACACCGCCAGCGGCCGGCCGGTGCGCAGGGCCCCGGCCACCAAGTGGCGCAGGCGGCCCGCCGCCGGGAGGCCGGCGGCCGCGGCGGGCCAGCGCAAGTGCCGTAGCTCGCCGGTCTGCATTAGGCCGGGCTCGTGCCGGTGGCCGGCAAGTCAATCACCGCCATGGTGATGCGGCTGATGCACACCAACGCGCCGGTCTCTTCGTGGCTGATGCGGATTTCCCACACCTGGGTGCTGCGGCCCACGTGCACCGGGGTGGCGCGGCCCACTACCCAGCCGTCGCGCACGCCTCTGAGGTGGTTGGCGTTGATTTCCAGGCCCACGCAGGCGTGCTTGGCGGGGTCCACGCGCAGGGCGGCGGCGAGGCTGCCCAGGGTTTCGGCCAAAGCCACCGAGGCGCCGCCGTGCAGCAGGCCCATGGGCTGGTGGGTGCGGCCGTCGACGGGCATGCGGCCTTCGAGGTAGTCGGCCGTCACGGCGGTGATTTCGATGCCGAGGGCATCGGCCAGGGTGGGCCGCGAGGCCGTCCAGCGCTTTATTGCTTCCAGGGTCATCCTGATGTAATAGTGATTAGCGGTTAGTGGTTAGTGGCGAAAATGCGGAATTTAACGCCAGCGTGTTTTTTGCAAATCTCTAATCATTCATCACTAACCGTTAACCGCTAAAAAGCAAACCTCGTACTTTGAAGGATTGTTGACGCATCGACCCGCAAAACTACCGCCAAAAGTGAGGCCCCGGACCATTTTCCTTCTGCGCCACGGCCAGACCGATTTCAACGTGCAGGGCATCGTGCAGGGCAGCGGCGTCGACTCAAGCCTCAACGACACCGGCCGCCGCCAGGCCGCGCAGTTTTTTGCCGCTTACGGCCACGTGCCGTTCGCCAAGGTGTACACCTCGGCCCTGCGCCGCACCCAGGAATCGGTGCAGCGGTTTTTGGACCTGGGCCGGCCGCACGAAGCCCACGCCGGCCTCAACGAAATCAGCTGGGGCGTGCGCGAGGGCACCCGCATCACCCTGGAAGAAGACGAGGAGTACCGCCACGTGCTGGCCGGCTGGGCCGCCGGCCGCACCAACGCCCGCCTCACCGGCGGCGAAAGCCCGGAAGAAGTGGCCGCCCGCCAGCGCCCGTTCATCGAGCTGCTCAAGGCCCGGCCCGAGGAAGAAACGGTGCTCGTTTGCATGCACGGCCGCGCCATGCGGGTGCTGCTCTGCCAGTTGCTCAACTACCCGCTCCGCTACATGGAGGGCTTCGAGCACAGCAACCTCTGCCTCTACAAGCTGGAGTTTACGGGCACGGTGTTCACCGTAAAGAACTTTTTGGACGTAACACACCTGCAGGCCGCGGGCTGAGGCAGTTTGGCGGGTGCGCAAATAATTTCCGACAACCGCGCCAATTCTCATCGGAGATTATTTGCTTATCCGCTGATATTATTCGACCGACTAACTTTTCAGGCTAATTTTGGCCTCCTCAATCCAAGCGCGACAAATCCGATGGCCGAAATCATAAAAATGCCCAAAATGAGCGACACGATGACCGAAGGGACCATCGCGGCCTGGCTCAAAAAAGTAGGCGATAAAGTTAAATCCGGGGATATTCTGGCCGAAGTCGAAACCGACAAGGCCACCATGGAGCTGGAAAACTACGAGGACGGCACCCTGCTCTACATCGGGCCGAAGGAAACCGAGTCGGTGGCCGTCGACGGTATTCTGGCCATCGTGGGCAAGGAAGGGGAGGACTTCGCGGCCCTGCTTTCCGGGGCCCAGGGCGGCGCGGCCGCCGCACCGGCCGCTGCGCCCGCGCCGGAACCCCCAAAAGCTGAGGCGCCCAAAGCCGAGGCTCCGAAAGAAGCTCCTGCGGCGCCGGCTGCGGCGTCCGTGCCCGTTGCGCCCGCGCCTGCTGCTCCGGCAGCCACGGCCCCGGCCGCGGCTGTCAACGGTAAGAAGGCCACCGTAGTGCGCATGCCCAAAATGAGCGACACGATGACCGAAGGCACCATTGCCGCTTGGCTGAAAAACGTGGGCGACCAGGTGAAGTCCGGGGACATTCTGGCCGAGGTTGAAACCGACAAGGCCACCATGGAACTGGAGAACTACGAAGACGGCACTCTGCTCTATACCGGCCCCAAAGCCGGCGAGGCCGTGGCCGTCGATGGCATTCTGGCCATCATCGGCGAAGAAGGTGCCGACATTCAGGCCCTGCTGGGTGGGCAGAGCGGCGGGGCCGCGCCGGCGGCTGATGTCGTTCCGGCAGAAATTCCTGCGTCTGTCGAGGCGGCGGCTCCCGCCGCAGCTGCCGAAGCGCCTGCCCCGGCTGCCGCCCCAGCCGCCCCGGCCCAGTCCGCTGCTGAAGTGCCCGCCGTGCCGGGTGGTCGCATTCTGGCTTCGCCGCTGGCCAAGAGCATTGCCAAAGAAAAAGGCATCAATCTGGCCCAGGTGGTGGGCAGCGGCGACAACGGCCGCATTGTGCAACGCGACGTGGAGAACTTCCAGCCAAGCGCGGCGCCGGCGCCGGCCCTTGCAACTCCGGCTGCCCCCGCGGCCCTGGCCGCGGCGCCCCAGCCGGAGCCGGCGGCAACACCTGAGCCGGCGCCCGCGGCCCAGCCCCCGGCGGCAGTGGTGGCGCCCGCCGCGCCCGCGTCGGGTACCTACACCGACGTGCCCGTGTCGCAGATGCGCAAGGTGATTGCCCGGCGCTTGTCGGAAAGCCTGTTCACGGCGCCGCATTTCTATCTCACGATGGAAATTAACATGGACAAGGCCATTGAGGCCCGCGTCAAACTGAACGAGCTGTCGCCAATTAAGCTGAGCTTCAACGACCTGGTGCTGAAGGCGGCGGCCGTGGCCCTGCGCCAGCACCCGGCGGTGAACTCCTCGTGGCTGGGCGACAAAATCCGCCAGAACCACGTCATCCACATCGGTGTGGCCGTGGCCGTGGACGAGGGCCTGCTCGTGCCGGTGATTCGCAATGCCGACCAAAAGGGCCTCTCGCAAATCGCGACGGAAGTGAAGGAGCTGGCCGGCCGCGCCAAAACCAAGAAGCTGCAACCCGCCGAGTGGGAGGGCAGCACCTTCACCATCTCCAATCTGGGCATGTTCGGCATCGACGAGTTCACCGCCATCATCAACACGCCTGATTCCTGCATTTTGGCCGTGGGCGGCATCAAGCAAACGGCCATCGTGAAAGACGGCCAGTTGGCGGTGGGCAACCTGATGAAGGTGACCCTGAGCTGCGACCACCGCGTGGTGGACGGCGCCACCGGCGCGGCCTTCCTCCAAACGCTGAAAGGCCTGCTGGAAGACCCCATGCGGATGCTGATTTGAGTCGGCCTCCAGCACACCAAAAAACCAGCCGCCGCCGGCTGGTTTTTTTTTGCCGAAGGAATTGCTCCGGTAAGCAACATGAACCCCATGGTTAGTCCGCCCAAGCCAGCTTTTGGTCCCACCACCAGCGCGGCGCTCGACGCGCTGCGCATCGTGGCGGCGCTGGTGGTGGTGGTTTTCCACGCCAGCAGCCAATGGACCACCGCCTACCCGGCCCTGCACGCTGCGCTGGGCAAAGCGGCGCACGCGGCCGTGGTGCTTTTCTTCGTGATTTCGGGCTACGTCATTGCCGCCACTACGGCCCGCAACAACCGCGGGCCCCGGCAATACGCCCTGGCCCGGCTCAGCCGCCTGTATTCGGGGCTGGTGCCGGCCCTGGTGGTCACGGCGCTGGTCGAATGGCTCATTGGCACCGCCGATGCGGCCGTGGCGGCGCGCTACGTGCGGGAATATTCCGGCGCCCGGTACTTGCTAAGCCTGTTTTTCGGCAACGAGGTGGGGCCACTTTCCGCGGCGCCGCCCCTGAATTCGCCCCTGTGGTCGCTGAGTTACGAATTCTGGTACTACGCGCTTTTTGGCATCTGGACGTATCGGCGGCTCACCCGCTGGGGCTGGCTTTGGCTGGTCCTCGCGGCCGTGGTTGCCGGCCCCAAAATTTTGCTGCTGCTGCCCGTTTGGCTATTTGGGGTGGGGGCCCACCGCCGGCCCGCACCGGCAATGAGCGCCGCGCACGGGTGGCTCCTGGTGGGGCTGTTATTGGCTTTGGGCGGGATGGCAGCTGCCGCGCTGCCCGCGCTGCCCGCGGCGGTGGGCACCCGACCCTTGTTTTTTTCCGGCCAGTTCGTGACCGATTGGGTGGTGGGCGCGTTGTTCGCGGGGGCAATCTGGGGTTTGCCCGCCGGGACGGTTTCGGGTCCCCGCAGGTGGGCCAAGCCGTTGCGCCTTGTCGCCGACGCGTCGTTTCCGCTCTACGTGTTGCATTTCCCGCTTCTCGTGCTGTGGCGGGTGCTGTTCGGCCAGCAGCTCAACAACCTGCAACAACTGGGCTGGGTAATCTTGGGCGTAACCCTGCTGGCGGGCGCGGCCGGGCTGCTGCTTGAGCGGCAGCGGAGCAGTTGGGTCCGGTTGTTTGACTGGCTTATTCGCCGTTTCACCAAAAAGCCGGCGCCTGGTGGGCCCGGGGTGCCCAAAGCTTAGTCCGTGCCGTAACAGACTAGTTCACCAGGCGTTCCGCCGTATCGAGGCCAGCATTCGGCCGCGAGTCCCGCCTTGTTTATCCGGCCACTTTTGCGGAGCGGGGCCGGTGGTGGGAGGGCGCGTTGTAATTTCGACTTCTTATGCAAGCAAAAATTCGTTCTACTACGGTCCTCGGCATCCGCCACAACGGCGAAATTGCCCTCGGCGCCGACGGCCAGGCCACCATGGACAAACACGTGGCCAAAAGCAACGTCCGCAAAATCCGTAAGCTCCAGGATGGGAAAGTCGTGACGGGTTTTGCCGGCTCCACGGCCGATGCCTTCACGCTGCTCGATAAGTTCGACGAGAAGCTGACCAGCTACGGCGGCAACCTCAAGCGCGCCGCCATCGAGCTGGCCAAGGAGTGGCGCAAGGACCAGTACCTGCGCAAGCTCGAAGCCATGATGGTGGTGGCCGACCGCGACGAGCTGCTCATCCTCAGCGGCACCGGCGACGTGCTGGAGCCCGACTCCGACGTGGCCGCCATTGGCAGCGGCGCCATGTACGCCCAGGCCGCCGCCCTGGCCCTCAAGAAGCACGCCCCGCACCTCTCGGCCCGCCAAATGGTGGAAGACGCCCTGCACATCGCGGCCGACATCTGCATCTACACCAATCACAACCTGATGATTGAGTCGCCTTCTTAGCAAGCTGTTAGCTAATAGCGGTTGGCTGTTAGCTTTCTCTCTTGCGTAACCAAGCCCTATTGAACTCATTCCGATAAAAAGCTAACAGCCAACTGCTATTAGCTAGCAGCTAAAAAAATGCAAGTAACCAACTTCCTGCGCCACCACTTTCGCCACTTCAACGCCGCGGCCCTCATCGATGCGGCCGACGGCTACAACCAGCACCTGGCCGACGGCGGCAAGATGATGATAACGCTGGCCGGGGCCATGAGCACCGCCGAAATGGGCATCCAACTGGCCGAGCTTATCCGCCAGGACAAAGTGCACATCATCAGCTGCACCGGCGCCAACCTGGAAGAGGACATCTTTAACCTCGTGGCCCATGACTTCTACGAGCGGGTGCCCAACTACCGCGACCTCACGCCCGCCGATGAGCAGGCCCTGCTCGACCGGCACATGAACCGCGTGACCGACACCTGCATCCCCGAGCACGAGGCCATGCGCCGTCTGGAGCACACCGTGCTCAAGTTCTGGGAAAAGGCCGACCAGGCCGGTGAGGCGTATTTTCCCCACGAGTTCTTCTACCAGATTCTGCTGAGCGGCGAGCTGGAGCAGTACTACCAGATTGACCCCAAAAATTCCTGGATGCTGGCCGCGGCCGAGAAAAACCTGCCCATCATCTGCCCGGGCTGGGAAGATTCCACGCTCG
Organism: Hymenobacter sp.; assembly: GCF_031398885.1. GTDB lineage: Bacteria > Bacteroidota > Bacteroidia > Cytophagales > Hymenobacteraceae > Hymenobacter. Next base: position 27,861 of record NZ_JANNOD010000025.1, on the reverse strand, counting down.
GCAACATCTACGCCGGCCACGTCATCACGGGCGATGTCAAGAACGTGCACACCATGCGCACGGGCATTCAGTACATGATGTACCTGGCCGACTGGTATACCAAAACCGCCACCGAGGCCAGCAAGGTGGGCTTTTTCCAGATTGGCGGGGGCATTGCCGGCGACTTCCCCATCTGCGTGGTGCCCATGCTGCACCAGGACCTGCAGCGCCATGAGGTGCCGCTCTGGGGCTACTTCTGCCAGATTTCGGACTCCACCACCAGCTACGGCAGCTACTCCGGCGCCGTGCCCAACGAGAAAATCACCTGGGGCAAGCTGGGTGAGAAAACCCCGAAGTTCATCATCGAGAGCGACGCCACGATTGTGGCGCCGCTGGTGTTTGCCATCGTGTTGGGGCAGTAGGCCACCCGGGAACCAGCCGAACCAGCTATTTCTCCGGTTTAAATTTGAAGTCTTATGAAAACAACCGTGCAATACTTGACCAACGAAGCCGGCGAGCGCACGGCGGTTGTAGTCCCTTACTCGGACTGGGAAAAGCTGCAACGCCAGCAGCAGCAACTGCGGGAGAAGCTGCAAACCATGCAGGGTATCAGCAATGGTTTCCGCGAGGTGCAGGCGGCGCGGCGCGCTGGCCAGCCGCTTCCATCGCTGCGGGCGTTTCTGGACGATGCCAGTTAGCGTTGTTACCACGCCGAGTTTTCTGCTGGCCGCCAAAAAGCTACTCAAGAAATACCCATCGTTGAAAGCGGACTTGGCATCATTGGAACTTCAATTGCTGGCCAAACCGGATTCCGGTACGCCACTGGGGCAGAATGCGTACAAAATCCGGCTGGCCATTCGCAGCAAAGGCCGGGGCAAAAGCGGTGGAGCTCGCATCATCACCCACTTGGAAACGGTGTTCGTGACCGATGAAGCTACCCAACTGGTGAGCTTGCTTTACATCTACGACAAGGCAGATACAGCCAACATTAGTCAGCGCGAGTTGGAAGACTTGATTAAAAATTTATAGCCAAAGGGCCTGCCGCTTCATCAGCGGCAGGCCCTTTGGCTAGGTACTGGGCAGCCGAAAGCAGCGCCTATCCCAGCACGTGCGTTGCCAGTACTTTCTGGAGGTCGTAAATGTTGACCTGCTTGTTGAATTTGCGCGTCACGCTGGGTAGGGCTTCGCTCGAAACCCAGATTTTCAGTTCGGCGTCGAGGTCCAGGTGGCCGGCGGTTTCGATGGCGAAGCGGGAAATACTTTTGTACATCACCGAAAGGTATTCGACCTTTTTGCCGGTCAATCCCTGCTTGTCGACCAGAATCAGGCGTTTGTTGGTGAAAATAAAGACATCGCGCACCAGCTTAAAGCCAATTTCAATGGCCTCGCCTTCGGCCAGCAGAACTTCGTATTCGGCGTTTAGCTCGTTGGGTTGCGCAACGCCGGCATTGCCAAGAATGGCAGAAAAAAATCCCATATAAGTAGGTAATCAGGTTGGTGGTGAGGTGAAACGGGAACCGCAGCCGCTAGGCGGCAGGCAGGGCCTCCTTGGTCGGCTGGGTAAAAATTTGGGGGCTGTAGAGGGCCCGCACCGCGTCGGGCTCGTCGAGGTGCAGCTTCACCTGGTCGAGCAGGTTGAGCTTTAGCTGGCGGGCGGCGGCTTTGCGCAGGGCTTTTTCGGCCCCGCTGCCGCCCTGCACCTCGCCTTTGCTCGCGCCCTGGGCGTTGCGGGCGGTGGCGTAGTCGCGCTTGAGTTGCGCGGCGCGGTCAAGCAGCTCCTGGCCTAATTCGGCCTTGTGGGTGGTGGTGAGGGTGGCCACGCGCTCCAATAGCACGGGCAGGGTGAGGAGCGTGGCCCCGCTGTACTCGCTGCGGCCTTTGGGCAGGAAGGCGGTGAGGGCTTCGGGGTTGGGTTTCTGGCGCCCGAACACGTAGGCCACGTCCACGAGCAGCTCGGTGCGGGCCCAGCGCTTGAACTCGGCCAGGAGCTGTTCCACGGCGTCGGTATTGCCCAGGCGCTGGCCCACGTTCGCGTCCTGGGTGCCCAAGAAGGCGGCGTAGGCGTCGTGGTGGGGCTGCAGGGCGGCCATCATGGCCGTGTACTGGCCGGTGCCGTTCTGCCCGGCCATCAGCCGCAGGTGGTCGGCCATGAGGTCGCGGAAGTCCGTGCGGGCCAGGTTTTTGTTCAGAAACGGGTTGCGGAGGTAGGACAGGAACATAAAGTGGTGAGAAGCGGTGGATGATGAGCCGGGAAGGTAGCGAAAATAACTGCGCCTCAGGCGGTTTTGCTAACGCATTCTTGGGGTTGGGCCGCCGCCCGCGCCAGCCGCGGGGTGCCCCAGGCGCGGGGCGCGGGGCGGGGCCTCGCAGCCCTCATCCCCACCCTTTAGGTCGCCTGCTTCCGTCTGAAACCCTGTGCCCACTGTTTGGGGCGGCTTGCCGAGGGGTCAAATCCTGCGCTCCCGGTCTGGGAGGCGGGCGTTACAGGCGAAACCCTGCCTTACCGGAAGCTGGAGGGCAGGGTTTCGGTGCTGCGGTCGTAACTCTTGCACGAGTGCCCCTAATTAAAGCAGTTTAGCAAGCACCCAATATGGATTTTCCTGCACATCACGTACTGCTTCCTTCGTCCATACCAAGCGTTCCAAAGCGGTGCATTTCCTCGCCGGTTTCACCCACCGCGGCTGGGTTCGGCACTGTTTGGTCGGGCCGGTTCAGCTTCAACCACGCCGTGCCGTCATAGATGCTGAACAAATCCATAGGCTAGCGCGTGGCGGCCGCCTGCGGCTTCTTCGGAACAGCTTTCGGCCGCAAATCCGGCCGCTCGTTCAGCACCTGCACCGTAAGCACGGCGATGCACACCACCGCAGCCAGCAGCAGCACCCCGATTTGCAGCAGGGAAATGCCCAGGGCCCGGCCGTAGCGTCGCGCCGCGGTAAGCGCGGGGGCGGCCAGCAGCAGTTGCGCATTCACCCAGAGGGAGTAAAATATCGTGGGTATAAAAATTAGCTGCGAGGTCACCTTGAGGAACGTCTGGTTGCCCGCCAGCAGCCCGGGCAGCATCAGGGTCAGATTGAGAACCGTGAGGGTGCCCCCGATGAAGGCATTGGCCAGCAGCACCTCGGCGTAGTTGTAGCCCGCCCGCCGCAGCAGCCGCCACGCCACCAGGGCGTTGAGCGGCATGAGCACCAACTGCATCAGGTAAGGGTGTTTCATGGCGATGGACAGGTAGCGCTCCATCACCACCGACATGAGCGCCGCCGGGGGCCCACCCGCCGTGGCGGGCTGAGATATCAGCATGGCCCGGTGCAGGTCGACCTGAAAGGCCGACATGACCAGGGCCGAGAGACCCGTCAGCAGCAGCAGGTAGCTCACCGGGCGGAATTGCCGGGTGCGCTGCCCGGCCAAATACCCCCGAATGGTGAGGCCGGGGCGCGTGAGCATCTGGTAAAACGTGTACGCGATTCCCTTGTCGACGTGCCACACGGAATGCGGCAGGTCGTGCAGCAGCAGGTGCTTCAGCGTGATGCGGTGGGTGTCGGCCGGCTGCCCGCAGTGGGCGCAAAACCGGTCGGTGAGGGCCGCGCCGCAGTCGAGGCAGGCGTGCTGGGCGGGCGGACCGCCGCCCGGGGCGTTCTCAAGGGCGTTGACGGCCACCGTCGCCGTCAGGTGCGTGGAGTAGTCGAAGGACATAGGCGCTAAATGTCAGGGGATAAAGCCGGAAAATGCCCGGCGTAGCAATATCGGAAGCAGGGCCGAAAAAGCAATGCGGGTGCCGACATATGATAACATGCCCCATGGACGCCGGGCCGCGCCCGCCCTAAGGAGCCGCCAGGGGAGAATCAGCCGAGCTTGGGCCGCGCGGGCAAGTTGCCATCGTACCCGCAAAGCCCTGTTTCGCCGGGGCCACCGAAACCGATTTTGCGGGCGTCGCGTCCGCGGCAACGCCCCGGCCAACGCCCGCGTGGCTTTCCCATGTTCCGACGCGGCCCGCTGGGTTGGGTCAATGGCCAGCGCGTGGAGGCGTCGGGCGGAACGAACTTATAGTCGGGTTTCGCCGCATAAAAAAAAGCCTTCCCGCTGCGTAGGGGAAGGCTTTTTCTTGTGCGGTAAGACAGCTATTTACTGTTCGTTTTACGCTGGCGATAGGAGTCCACCTGCTGGCGTAGCACGGCCAGCAGGCTGCCGTAGCGTTGGCGGGCTTCCTGCCGGCCTTCTAGCTGCCGGAGGCGGGCGCTTATCAAGTCGGAGAAGTCCTCGACGGAATAGGAGCGTTTCGGCGCGGTGGACAAGGGAAAAACAACTAGGGAACGACCGGGCAAAATAGCTAGCTGCGGGGTGCTGGTTGTGCGTCGCGCTTCAAACTTAATACGCAAACCCGAAAAATTAAAAACGAAATACCGGCCGGTAAGGATTCCAGATGCCCCAGGGAATCATGAGCAGCACCAGCAGCAGGGCAATGCCGAAGAAGGTCAGGGCCCTTTTGTGCTTGAGGGCGTCGCCGGCGGCTTTCTTGGACAGGCTGCGGCCGACCTGGGCCAGCACGGCGGCGAGCAGCATCACGACGACGTGCTCCAGGCCGAAGAACCGGGCTTCGGGGTTCTTCATGGCGCCGGCGGTTTGCATGGCTTTCAGGCCCCAGGGGCTCAGGCCGAAGTACAGGCCCAGGCCCAGCAGCACCTGCAGGTGCATCGAGCCCACGAAACTGGCGCCCAAGCCGTTGTCGGCCCCGGCGAAGGGGCGGCGGCCCGTCCAGCCCACGTAGGCCCGGTAGAGGGCGAAAACGCCAAACACGACCACGAGCCAGCGGGACCAGGAATGCAACACGAGGAGAACGGAGTAAGCGGACATAAGAAGCAAATGGGTGAGAGCAAGAACCAAGGCGGCGCCCCGCGGCGCTTAGGCCAACGCCAGCGCGGCCAGCTTTTTCTTGTCGCGGTGCACCACGAACATGATGATGAACAACGACACGTAGGGCAGGCCACACCCCACGCCAAACCAGCGCCAGAACGAGCGGCCGTGGCTGTAGGCCATAAATGCCGTCATGAGCGGCATAAAAAACAGCGGGGTCAGAATGACAACAAGCGCTTCAATCACGGCGACAAGAACAATGGCAAGCGAGCCGCAAAGGTACGGACGAGCCCGCGGTCATTGCGCCAAAAATGGGCACCTTCGGCGCGGCCGCTGCCGGAATTCCTCCCCGGGAATCAGGTTTCGGATGGTGGCTTGGGCCCTCGCGCTGCCTTCTCTTCGGCCAGCTGGGCCCGCATGGCCACGAAGAGCGCCACGAACACCGACACGAACGGCAGCACGAGGCCCAGGGCGAACCACCGCCGGAACGAGCGGCCGTGGCTGGCCGCGATGTAGCCGGTGATGGGCGCGAAAACCAATGCGGCAACCGCAAGAATCAGGACAAGGTGAAGGGGGCGCACGGCGGGCGGAACAGGTAGAGCGCAAACTTACGGCCGCGCGTCGCCGGAACCGGCCCGCTAGCGCACCTTGCCGCGCTTCACCAGGTACGCGTACAGCACTTTTTCGAACGGCTCGCGCACGTCCACGGGCACGAAATCGATGCGCAACTGCCCGCAGCGCAGGGCCAGCTCCTGCTCGTAGGCCGTCATGGCTGCCCGGTACTGGTCCTTGATTTGGGAGGGCTGGAGCTTGATTTCGAGGCCGGTTTCCACGTCTTCGAAAATGTAGGGCCGCTCGGCAAACTCAAAGTTGGCCTCGGTGACGCGGTCGAGCACGTGAAACAGCAGCACCTCGTGGTGCTGGTGCTTGAGGTGCTTCAAGGCGGCCAGGGCCGCGTTTTGCTCGGCTGGGCCGCGGCCCAGCATGTCGCTGAACAGGATGACGAGCGAGCGTTTGGGAATCTGCTGGGCAATGGCGTGAATGGCGCCGGCCACGTCGGTGCCCCGGCCCGATTTGGGCGCGGGCGGGCGCTCCAGCAGCTGTTGCAGGGCCAGCAGCAGGGTGTGGCGGTGGGTGCTGGTGGAGCGCACCGGCGTCTGCAGCTCCACGGCGTCGGCGAAGGTGACCAGGCCCACGGCGTCGCGCTGCCGGGTGAGCAGGGTGGTGAGGGCGGCGGCGGCCAGGATGCTGAATTTGAGCTTGTCGTGGCCCGGCGCGGGGTAGTACATGCTCGGGCTCACGTCGAGCAGCAGGTGGGCGCGCAGGTTGGTTTCCTCCTCGTAGCGCTTCACGAAAAGCTTGTCGGTGCGGGCAAACACCTTCCAGTCGATGTGCCGGGTGCTCTCGCCGGGGTTGTAGAGCCGGTGCTCCGAGAACTCCACCGAAAACCCGTGGTACGGCGACTGGTGCAGCCCGGTGATAAAACCGTCAACCAGCTGGCGGGCCAGAAATTCCAGGTTTTCGAAGGAGCGGACGGCGGCGAGGTCGAGGGGCATGGAACGGGGCGGGTATTAGGGAAAGGTTGGGAGTATAAAGAACGGCACGCGGGACGTTCAACGCGGCCCCCCGGCCGGCAGTGCGCCTGCCCCCGGTGGTTATGTTTGGCACGGCTTTCGTAGTTTCGGCCCATTAATCACTCATTCTAAATCTATTTCCCACTCATACCCCCGCCCCATTCCCGTGGACGAACGTCACGACCAGGAAGAAATTTATTCCCAACGCATTAAAGCCGGCAAGCGCACGTATTTCTTCGACGTAAAAGCTACCCGCGGCCAGGACTACTACCTGACCATCACCGAGAGCAAGCGCCGCCAGAACGGCGACGATTCGGTGAGTTACGAAAAACACAAAATTTTCCTCTACAAGGAAGATTTCCTCAAGTTCGTGGATGCCCTGCAGGACGCGGTGGAGTACGTGCGCGAGGAGCTGCTGACCCCCGAGGAAGTGGCTGAGCTCGACCGCCCCCGCGAGTACGACGACCGCGACCGGCCCCGGCCGGAAGTGGAGCGCCCCGGCTTCGACCCTAACAAAAGCGAGGACAACTACTAGCGGTTAGCGGTTAATTTTTCGGCCAAATTTTAACGGCGCGAGCGGATGAAAGTCCGTTCGCGCCGTTTTGTTGTGGCTCGCAGCCTTTGCTGCGCGTACAAGCACCGCGAGTGCCCCGGCCGTAGGTTTTGTGGGTTTGCCTATTCACCGCGCGCACAACGCGCAGCAAAGGCTGCGCACCACTGCCGTACCTTTGCGGCCGAATTGCCCGCAATTCCTCATTTTTAATTCTTCATTCTTAATTCGAAGCAATGGGCCTCCGCTGCGGTATCGTCGGCTTGCCGAATGTCGGTAAATCCACCCTTTTTAACGCGCTTTCGAACGCCAAGGCCGAATCGGCCAACTACCCGTTCTGCACCATCGAGCCCAACGTGGGCGTCATCACCGTGCCCGACGAGCGGCTTCAGATTCTGGAAACCCTCGTCAACCCCAAGCGCGTGCTGCCCACCATCATCGAGTTTGTCGACATTGCCGGCCTCGTGAAAGGCGCCAGCAAGGGCGAGGGCCTGGGCAATAAATTTCTGGCTAACATCCGTGAGGTCGACGCCATCATCCACGTGGTGCGCTGCTTCGACGACCCCAACATCGTACACGTGGCCGGCGGCGTCGACCCCGTATTCGACAAAGACGTCATCGACACCGAGCTGCAAATCAAAGATTTGGAGAGCGTCGACAAGAAGCTGGTGAAGTCGGAGCGCAGCGCCAAGGGCGGCGACGCCGGGGCCAAGAAAGAAGTGGCCGTGCTCCAGCGCTTCAAAGACGCCCTGGAAGCCGGCCAGAACGCCCGCGCCCTGGCCGCCACTCCCGACGAGCTGGAGGCAGTGGCCGACCTGCAACTGCTCACCATCAAGCCCGTGATTTACGTGGCCAACGTGGACGAGGCCAGCATTGCCAGCGACGGCAACCACCACGTGGCCGCCCTGCGCGAGCACGTGAAAGCCGAAGGCGCCCAAGTGGTGCTGGTGTCGGCCGCCATCGAGGCGCAGATTGCCGACATGGAAGACCCCGAGGAAAAGGAGTTGTTCCTGGGCGAGTACGGCCTCACCGAGTCGGGCCTGAACAAGCTCATCCGCGCCAGCTACGAGCTGCTGAACTTGATTACCTACTTCACCGCCGGCGTGCAGGAAGTGCGCGCCTGGACCATTCACCGCGGCGACAAAGCGCCCGCCGCCGCTGGCGTCATCCACTCCGATTTCGAGAAGGGCTTCATCCGCGCCGAGGTCATCAAGCTGCCGGATTACCAGGAGTACAAGACCGAAGTGAAAATCAAGGAAGCCGGCAAGATGGCCGTGGAAGGCAAGGACTACGTGGTGCAGGACGGCGACATCATGCACTTCCGGTTTAACGTGTAAGCCACGGATTCGCGCGGATTCTTCGGACTTTACGAATGTAAAAAGGCCCGCAATCGCGGGCCTTTTTGATTGATGCGCAATTGTCCGGCCTTAGCGAAAAACCGTTTCTAACTGCAGCTCTATGCCGGTGGTCGGGTCGCGCAGAGTGCCCTGGTTGAACGGAATGACGGGCTGATTGGGCAGGTAGAGATTAATCGTGCGAATGCCAGGCAGCACGAGCCATGCCGACTGAACTCCGCCTGGCAGGTAGCCTTCCCTGATTTTGGTTATCAGGCTGTCGAGGGACTGGGTGGGCGACAGGATTTCGATGGCCGTAACAGGTGGATGCGGGTAGCGGATGATGTCTTTCTCCCAGTTGTAACTCAACTGCGGAAGCAACGCAATATCGGGCTTTAGCCGGCCGGTTTCCAGCTCAAACTCCAGCTCAGGCAGGATGTCATACTTGTCTTCGTAGGGCAACAGCAAGGCCACGAGCCGGCTCGTGAGGCGGGAGTGATTGAGCGACATGGCCTTCTCTAAAACAACCTCGGTTTCGATAATCTCAATGGCCTGGGTTTCCATAAGCTGGTAGGAGTAAGCTGGTGGGAGTTTGTTTTAAAGGTACCTGCCGAATTGGGTTACCGCCCCACCACCTTGTACAGCGTGCCCTTGCTCAGTCGGTCGGTGCGCTGCATGCCGTTGAGGATGGCCAGCTCCTCGTGGCGACTGGCGGGCACGCCGGCAGCGGCGAGGGCCTGGGTCAGCGTTTGGGTGCCGGTGGCGGTTCGGATGCGGATTTTTTCCGACTGGCGGCTGAGCTTGCCGGCGTCGGTGAGGCGGGCGAAGCCCTGGGCCACGCCGCTGAAGGTGCTGGAATAGCTGGCGAAAGCCTCGGCCGAAGTCAGACCCACGATGCCGTAGTAGCTGCTGCCATCCTGGATGACATGGGCCAGTACGCGGGCGCCGGCTTGGCCCTGCTGGGCCGCCTGGTCGCCCTGCATCACCACGGCCGGGAAGCCGTTGACGGTGGTCCGCTGGGCGTTGGCCGACTGCAGGCCGATGCCTTTGGCGAGGGCTTGCGCGGCAGCGTCTAGGGAGCTGCCGCCGGCGGGCAGGAGCACCACAATGGCTTTGCCGTTGGGCTCGGCCATCTGGAATTGGGTAGGCGAGTTCTGCGATTTCCAGCCCGACGGAATGGGCAGGCGGAACTTCAGGTCGGGGTGGTAAAATACGCCGCCCTCTACGAAGCCCTGGCGCGGGTCCTCGCCGTAGGGCAGGCCATCAATCAGGCGCAGGTAGGAGTCGCGGCCTACGGTGAGCTGGCGGCCGCCGGCGTTCTGCTTGGCCTGGGCGGCTAGGCCCTTCACGGTCTGGTAGCGGTCGGCCGAGTTGGGGTGGGAAGAGAGGAAGGTGGGCGTGCTGGAGCCGCCACTCTGCTGCTCGCTGCGCTGCAAAGTTTGAAAAAAGTCGGCCATCTGGCTGGCGTCGTAGCCAATCTTAGTCGAGTATTTCACGCCCAACTGGTCGGATTCGCGCTCGTCGTCGCGGCCGTACTTCAGAAACAGCACGCCCAGGCCCTGCTGCGCGATGCCGCCAATTGACTGCGTGAGCTTGGGGGCCACTATCGAGCCCAGCAGCAGGCCGATGCCCGCCACGGTGGAGCGGCGCTGCTGGCTCTGGCCGTGGCGGGCCGTGATGTGGCCCAGCTCGTGGCCGAGCACGCCGGCAAACTGGGCCTCGCTGTTGAAGTGGGCCATGATGCCGCGCGTGAAGTACACGTGGCCGTCGGGCGTGGCAAAGGCGTTGATGATGGGCGAGTCGACGATGGTGAAACCATAGTCGCCGGGGCGGTCCGACACGCTGGTCATCTTCTTGCCTTTGTCAACGATAAGGCGCTGCAGGGTGGGGTTCTCGTACAGGCCGAACTGGGCCAGCACCTGCGGGTCAGGCTTGGCGCCCTGGTTTGGGCTGGTGGGAATGGCGCTGATTAAGCTCAGCGGCAGGAGCAGCGCGGCGCCCGTGCGCAAAAAGGAGAAATTCATGACGAAAGAAGTGAGGATGTACCGCGTGCGATGCGGCGGTTGAGCTTGCAAACGCACGCCGCGAAACAGGGTTGCGCGGCGTGTCCGGCGGGGGGGTAACCAACATAATGCCAGTTATTCTTGGCTGTTTCGGGCGGAGCCCCTGCCCGGGGCGGCTATGCGCCCGCCAACGGATGGGCACGGGCAGGGCAGCGCGGTGATGCTTTGGCAACGGGCTCATTGCCGGCCGTTCATGTTCACGGCCTGGTAGCCGATGAGCAGGTCGGCGCGGGTGCCCGGCGGGCGGTAGTACACCAGTAGGTCGTACTGGTTCTCGGTTTCCTGGTGAGTGCCCTCGAAGTATACTTCGTTGGGCGCCTGGCCGGGCCCGCCAGCCACGGCAAAGTCGTAGTTGTAGTAGCCTTGCTTGAGCAGGGCGTGGCCGGTGTAAAGCTGGGTGGTCTCGTCGTAGGCCAGCCGAAACTCGTCCTTGAGCTGCCAGTCGGTGAGGGCCCCGAGCACGTACACCGGGCCGGGCGCGGGCTGGTCGGCTTTCAACTGAAAGGTCACGTCGGCATAGTCGGCATTCACGTCGCCGTTGCCGTACTCGCGGCTCTCGAACACGCGCTGGCCGTTGGCGTCCTGGTACTGGTTGTAGGCCTGCTTGGCGCGGCTGACTTCGGGCTGTAGCGTGGCCGTCACCGGGTTGGGGCGCGGGTCCACGCGCAAGACCCCAATGCCGGCGGCCTGCACCGAGCGGGTGTCGAAAAACCGGTATTCGCTCAGGCCCGGAAAGGCGTTTTCGAAGCCGAAGTACTGGTAGTCGAGCCGGCGCTCGGCGTCGCGCACGAAGGTGGGGCGCAGGTTGTACCTGGCGTTGTCCCAGCGGAAGTTCTGGCGCAGCACCACCTTCACTTCCACGGCCGGGTTCACCAAATCCACGCTGGCGTAGCTAATGCCGAAATCGAGCTGCTGCAGGGTATAGCGCTCCTGCCCGCCCACCACAATCCCCGGCTGGAGGCCCACCTGCACGCGGTTTTCATACACCAAAATGCGGCGCGAGACCACGGGCACGCCGCCCGGGCTTTGCACCACCAGCAGGAAGTTGCCGCTCAGCTTTACGCCCGGCGCCCGCAGGCGGTAGTGGAAGTAGGGCGTTTTGCCGCCCACGCCCACCCGGTAGTCGGTGACCAAAAACTCGTTTATCTCATTGAGAAACTGCAGGTCGGTGAGCACCGAGGGCTGCCAGTCCGCATTGCAGTGCACCAGCCGGGCGGTGTAGCGCTGGCTCTGCTCACCGAGCACGTCGAACTCCAGCGTAATGGCCGGGCTCTGGCCCAGCGGCACCACCGGCGGCTGAAATACCTCGTTGGGCTGGCCCGAGGCCACGTAGCACTGCACGCTGCGCACCTCGGGCGCGTAGGTGTAGTCCTGGTAGCGCAGGGTTTTGTCGGCGTAGTACTCGGGCGGTTTCTGCTGGCCGGGGGCGCGGCCGGCGGCGTTGGGGTCGGTGATGGGCGTGCCCAGGGGCACGCAAGCGGTGGCCAGGAGCAGGCAAGCGGTGGCCAGGAGCAGGCAAGCGGAAAGCGGGAAGCGCATGCCGCGAAAGTAACGCCGCCGCCCTGATGCCGGCCTGACCAGGGGAGCATTGCCTCGCTAGCGCAGGCAACTTGACCACTCCCGAATTAAAAATATAGTAATTTATATTATTATATTAGCAGGATTTTCTCGTCACGCCACCGCAACAGCCTCAACTATGGAAGCACAACTCGAACAAATTCGCGAGCAGCAAAAGGAGTCCTGGAATAAATTTTCCGCCGGCTGGAAGAAATGGGACGGCCTGACCATGAACTTTTTGCAGCCCATGGGCGATGCCATCGTTGACCATCTCAACCCCCGAAACGGGGAGGTGGTGCTGGACGTGGCCGCCGGCACCGGCGAGCCGGGCCTCACCATTGCCGCCCGCCTGCGCGGCGGACGAGTCGTTATCACGGACCTGGCCGACGACATGCTGGTCATCGCCCGGGAAAATGCCGCGCGCCGGGGCATCACGAACATCGAGACGCGGGCCTGCGACGTGTCGGAGCTGCCGTTTGCCGATAATTACTTCGACGCCATCAGTTGCCGGTTCGGCTTCATGTTCTTTCCCGACATGACGATGGCCGCCGCGGAAATATACCGCGTGCTCAAGCCCGGCGGAAAAGTCGCCGCGGCGGTGTGGGGTGGGCCGGAGAAAAACTTTTGGGTGACGGCCATCATGGGCGCCATCAACCGCAAGCTGGAATTATCGCCGCCGCCGTCCGGGGCGCCCGGCATGTTTCGCTGCGCGAAAGAGGGCCTCATGGCCGACCTGTTCTCGCAGGCCGGCTTCAAAAACGTTGCCCAACAGGAAGTCAGCGGGCAGTTGAACTGCCAAACCGTCGACGTGTACTGGGACATGATGACCGAAATAGCCGCCCCGGTGGTGGCCGGCTTGAGCAAAGCAGACGAAGCAACGCAGGCCGAAATCAAAGCCGAAGTGTACCAGGCCGTGCGGCACAAGTATCCGCAAGGAGACATCCTGATTGACTCGGGGGCGCTGGTTATCAGCGGGGAGAAATAACGCAGTCCCACTTCGCCACAAATTTTTGCCCGATGAAAAATTTTCTAACCGCGTTCCTGCTCCTGCTGGCTTCGGTGCCCGTAAGCGGCCAAATCCCTGAGCGCCGCAACGCCAAAGAGGAAGCCCGTATCGAAAAAGTGCTGACTGATTTTCTGGATGCCTGGAACAAGCACGACGCCAAAGCCTTTGCCGGGGTATTCGCCGAGGAGGCGGATTTTACCAACGTGCGGGGCGTGAGCGCCCACGGACGCAGCGAAGTGGAGAAGCTGTATGCTCCGCTGTTCGCCACCCGGTTCAAGGACACCCATCAGAACATTGCGCGGAGCACCGTCCGGTTCATCAAGCCGGACGTAGCCGGCGTGGACGCCTGGTGGGAAATGACCGGCGCCAAAAGCCCGGAAGGCCAGGAGATGCCGCCCCGAAAAGGCCTGCTGAATTTTGTCATGACCAAGAACAACGACGTCTGGCTCATCGCCGTGATGCACAACATGGACCTGCCCGCGGCGCCCTGAAAGCCGCGAATGCAAAGCAGGCCCGAATAAAGTGTTGGCGGTGGTCTGTCCCCGGGGAGGGCATGATTCTATGGTTGGTGGGCGCCGAGGGCTGCCGGATTGATTACCGTGGAAACAAGGCGATGAAAAAATATTACATATTCGCGTCGTTCAGAATTTGCGCTGCCACAGCAGCATCAAAACCGCCGAAATCTACACGCACGTTGCCCAGCGCACCCGTCCGGCTTCTCCCCTTAGCCTGTATTTATAACATATCAGTTGCGGCAAGCAGCCTAATCTGACTCGATAACCGCAGAAATATTGCGCACTGAGCAGACATTGCTGCAACATGCGAGTATCGGCAATGCGGACGTTAGCTGTAGTTGCCCTGGATTTCTAATTAAATTAATTTTTCCACAACTCTTTCACAACTCATTATATGCTAATTAACTCAACAGAGCGCAACTACGAATTAAAATGCAGACGAAGGGTTATAAAAAAACTCGCTATTCTAATTTGCGCAGCACCGTTCATTTCATCCTGCAATAGATATTTTCAATCCTCAAAAATGCATCGTGTCGGGTACTTATCCAGTGCTGGTTTTCCGGAAATTGCTACAGCGTTTACGCAAGAGCTATACAATCTTGGTTTTAGAGAGGGCAAAAATATCATTATCGAAAAAAGATTCATCCGCCCCAATACTATTGACAACAGTATTATGGCGACTGAACTTTTAAAATTAGACTTAACTCTTATCGTTGTTACTTCGCTTCCACTAGCACTTGAAGTACGAAAGGCTAATCCTGACATGCCAATGGTAATTGGTACTTGTCCCGGTATGGTAAGTAATGGATTTGCTGAGAGCCTTGAACGACCGGGTGGTATCTACACAGGTATGGATGAACTTCCTCCTGGTGTTACTTCGAAGCGCCTCCAGCTGCTAAAAAAAACAGTTCCTGCTGTAACCCGCGTGGCCCTTCTTTCAACTACCCCCGGTAAAGGTGGCCATGAGACACAGCTTTCTGAAGCAACAACAACTGCTGCTGAGCTTGGAATAGAAGTGAAACCATACCGTGCTAATTCATTGGCGCAATTAGAATTGGCGCTACAAACTATATCCGATGAAAAGATGAATGGCCTCTTATGCTTTCAGGGCGGCCTTTCTGTTGTCAACCGCAAGTTGATTGCAGATTTTGCTGCGCAAAAACAGATACCTGCAATATACCAAGCGACTTTATTTGCGGAAGCGGGTGGACTCATGAGCTGGGCACCAGATTTACTACAACAATTTCGAGAAGCCGCTCATTATGTAATGCAAATTCTAAATGGGGCAAAGCCAGGTGATTTACCTATTAAACGTCCTGAAAAATATTATTTGACACTAAATTTAAGTGCTGCAAAAAAAATGGGTTTGACTTTTCCACCAGATATAATGATTCAGGCAACTCGGGTGTTGTGATAAATTATGCTAAGAAAGCTTTCCACAACATGAATTTTTCAATGTACTGGCTGATGCGTAAGCACTAAAATAATTTTTTATATTTAATTATTTTAACAAACTCAGACTGGCGGTACGCTAATGCTGGTACATCAGCAATCCGTTAGTGGTCATCAACTTTCTTCACTCAAATTTCAATTATATGAAAAATTACGCTTTCTTTTTCTTGTTTCTTTTCGCTCCATTTATTAGTTCTGCACAGAATGAATTTCTGGCGATAAAGAACATTGCCATTATAGATGCAGTAAACAATAAAGTAGCAGCCGGACAAACGGTAGTTATCAAGGGTAACAGAATCGTTGCTGTCGGTCGTGCTGCTAAACCTCCAAGTCAGGCTGTCATTATTGACGGGCAAGGAAAATACTTAATGCCCGGCCTTTGGGATATGCACACGCACAGTTTGCGTCCAGGCAGAGCAGAGTACTTCTGTGCGCTTTTCATTGCCAATGGTGTGACTGGTATCCGTGACATGGCCTCGGATATGAGCCTGGAAGATATTAATGAACTGCGTTCCGCTATCAGTGCATCAAAACTACCAGGGCCACGATTTGGGGCAGTAACCGGAAAGATTTTAGACGGCCCCCCCGGCCGCCGGGACACGCTTCTTTTCGCTTATCCCTCTGATTCCGAAAACGCCCGAAGTATTGTGCGTTCGTATAAAACCAAAGGAGTAAATTTCATAAAAGTTTACAATCTGCTAAACAGAGAGATATACTTAGCTATCGTGGATGAAGCAAAAAAACAGCGCATTGATTTTGCTGGTCACGTACCTTTTTCGTCCACTGCTACCGAGGCTTCAAATTTAGGGCAGAGCAGCGTAGAGCACTTATCCGATATCCTTATTTCTGTTGCGGATAATGAAACAGAAATCAGAAAGGAGCTAGAAATTATTGACCCTGCACTGTCTCCAGCGTATAGCTCCATCAAAAGAAATCAGGAAAATTTTAAAGCTAGCCAATTTTATAACGAGGAAAAGGCACGCGCTTTGTTCGCTACTTTTATTCGTAATCAGACCTGGCAGTGCGCAACATTGCGAAATTTGCAGGTTGTATCCTACGAGAAAGATGTAAGCCAACTATTAAAGGACTATCGTTTGAAGTATATGCCTTCATCCATCATTGAAAACTGGAAAAAGCAATTACCCTCTCGGATAATTGGTGACAGTACCCAAAGGGCTTTGTTGTTTCAGCAATCTTTGAGGATAGTCGCCGCTATGCAACGGGCAGGAGTAAAGATGCTTGCTGGCACTGATGTAGCAAATCCTTTTTTATTTCCTGGCTTTAGTCTGCATGACGAACTTGAGCTGATGGTAAAAGCAGGTTTGTTACCTTCAGAGGCGTTACAAACAGCAACCATCAACCCTGCAAAGTTCTTAAATAAAGAAAAAGAACTTGGGTCAGTCGAGAAAGGAAAGCTGGCAGATTTGGTGTTATTGGATGCAAATCCACTTGAAAACATCAGCAATACAAAAAAGATTAATGCTGTAATTGTAAATGGAAAACTTTTCCAACGTAATAATTTGGATGATTTACTCAAGCAAGTAGAATTAAATACGAGTAAACATTGATTCGTACAAAGCCTGCTCAATAATCTGACGACCTCTAATATTGAGCTGATAAAATGGCGACCGGTGAATAAATCCTCAACTCCCGGTCTATTATCCACCTGCTTGCTTAGCTGAAAAAATGATTTAAAAATATTTATTACTGTATTAGTTAGTGTTTTTCAGAAATAGTCTAGATTGTCGGAATACAGAATGCCGCTACATCACCAAGCCCTTAGCCATTGGGTTTGTAGTATTAACCAAAAAGCCTCTTAAGCAGTCATGCAAAGGAGAGAAGTGGATTAGGATAACTACACCAGCTCTTCCCATCGCCGGTTCAGCACGTCTAATTCCTTCTTCACGACGTCGAATTTTACGGTCGCGTCTTTCAGCTTCGCGGCGTTGGAGTAGGTGCCGGCGTCGGCTAGCTGGGCCTCGTACACGGCCAGCTCTTTCTCGAGCTGCATGATGCGGGCTTCGACTTCCTGTAGTTCTTTGGACGACTTTTTGGCACCGTTGCTATTGCCGTTGCTGCTCGGCTTGGGCGTTTCCACCTTGGGCATGGGCTTCGCGGCCGAGGGGCTGGGCAGGCCGGCTTTCTTGGTGGCCTTCTCCCGGTCGTCCTGCCACTGCTCGTACTCGGCGTAGGTGCCGGGGTATTCTTTGAGCTGGAAATCCTCGATGTACCAGATTTTGGTGGCCACGTTCTCCACGAAAAATCGGTCGTGGCTGATGACGATGAACGTGCCCTGGTACTGCTCCAGGGCCTGAATGAGGATGTTGACCGACACCATGTCGAGGTGGTTGGTCGGTTCGTCAAGCAGCAGGAAGTTGGCTTCCGAAATCAGGGTCTTGGCCAGGGCCACGCGGCTCTTCTCGCCGCCGCTCAGCACCTTGATTTTCTTGAATACCTCCTCGCCCGTGAACAGGAACGAGCCCAGCACCGAGCGCAGCTCCATTTCGCTGCGCTTCGAGCCGGCCTCCAGCATCTCCTGGATGATTTCGTTGTCCATCGTCAGCGACTCCAACTGGTGCTGGGCGTAGAACGACATGATGACGTTGTGGCCGAGCTGGTGCTTGCCATCTGTGGGGGCTTCGGTGCCGGCCACCAGGCGCATGAGCGTCGACTTGCCCTTGCCGTTGGCGCCGATGAGGGCGATTTTGTCGCCCCGCTCGATGTGCACGTGGGTGTCGCGGAAAATCAGCTTCTGGTCGTACTTCTTCATCACGTGCTCCATGCGCAGGATGTGCCGGCCGGGCTCCACCTTAAACTGAAACTTCATGTTAATCTTGGCCGCGTCGCTGGCCACGTCCTCGATGCGCTCCAGCTTGTCGAGCGCCTTCACGCGGCTCTGGGCCTGCTTGGCCTTGCTGGCCTTGGCCTTGAAGCGCTCAATGAACCGCTCGGCGGCCCGAATCTGCGACTGCTGGTTCTCGAAAGCGCCCTTCTGAATGAGGTTGCGCTCCTCCTTTTCTTCGAGGTAGTAGGAATAGTTGCCGGCGTAGGGCACCAGCTTGCCGCCGGTCACCTCCACGGTGGTGGTGGTGGTGCGGTCGAGGAATTCGCGGTCGTGGCTCACGATGATGACCGCGCCTTCGTAATCAGCCAAATAATTTTCTATCCACTTGATGCTGGGCAGGTCCAGGTGGTTGGTGGGCTCGTCGAGCAGCAGCAGCGACGGCTGCTGGAGCAGGATTTTGGCCAGCATCACGCGCATCCGCCAACCGCCCGAGAAGGTCTTCAGCGGCTTGGCCAGTTCATCGGTGCTAAAGCCCAGGCCCTCCAGAATCTCCTCGGCGCGCGACTGCATGGTGTAGCCGCCCAGCGCTTCAAACCGCTCCTGCATGGCGGCCAGCCGGTCCACCAGGTCGTCGGAGTAGTCGGTTTCGAACAACACCAGGATGTCGTCGATTTTGTGCTGCAATTCCAGCGCTTCCTCGAACGCTTGCATGGCCACGTGCAGGATGCTCTCGTGGGTGTCGTAGCTCAGCAGGTCCTGGTTCAGGAAGCCCAGGCTCACGTCCTTGGCCATTGAAATTGAGCCGCCGTCGGCCTTGTACTCGCCCACCAGCAGGCGCAGCAGCGTGGACTTGCCGGTGCCGTTGAGGCCGATGAGGCCGATTTTGTCCTTGGGCTTGATGTGCAGGCTGGCGTTGTCGTACAGCGTGCGGGAGCCAAAGTGGAAGTCGAGGTCGGAAATAGAAATCATCGGGTCAGCAGTATAGCAGGGCAAAGGTACGGCGCCCGGTTGGGCCCGCCGGTCAAAAAAGGTTGCGGCGCGATATCATAACCAAACGACGGTACTTGTTGTATAATCCGTGTTTGTACACGAATTCTCCCGTCTTCGTTCTTATTCACCATTTTATTTACCCATGTCCATTTTCCCCTTCAATACCTCATCCGCCGCCGTCCGGCGCCTGACCCCGGTGGCCCTGCTGGGCCTGGCCCTGCTTTCGTCCTGCTCCGACGACGACGACTCGCCGGCCGCGCCCGCGGCGCCGGCCGTCGTCATCTTTACGCAAGCCGGCCTGTACCCCGAGGGCGTGCAGTACGATGCCCCCAACAGCCGCTTCCTGGTGACCTCGCTCACCACTGGCCAAGTGGGCCAGGTGGATGACGACGGCACCTACAGCCCCGCCTTTACCAACACCACCGGCCTGGTGTCGGCCATTGGCCTGTACCTGGACAACGCCCAAGGGCGCAACCGCGTGCTCGTGGCCGTGTCGGACCCCGGCGCCAACCAGCAGCGCACCTCCATGACTACCCTGAACAAGCTGGCCCGGCTGGCCATCTACAACAACGCCAACGCCTCGGCGGCCCCCACAATAGTGGAGCTGGGTACCCTGCGCCCCAACGCCAACCACTTCGCCAACGACGTGGCCGTGGACAACAGCGGCAACGCCTACGTGACGGACAGCTTCTCGGGCATCATCTACAAAGTCGATGCCACCACAAACGCGGCTTCGGTTTTCGTGGAAAGCCCGCAATTTGCGGCCCCGGCCGGTGCGTTTGGGCTCAACGGCATCGTGTTTCACCCGGACGGCTACCTACTGGCCGTTAAATCCGACGAGGGCAAGCTGTTCAAGATTCCGCTCGCCGCCCCCGCCACCTTCACCACCGTGGCCACCACCCAGAACCTGACGGCCGCCGATGGCCTGCTGCTGCAAGACAACAACACCCTGCAAGTTGTGAGCAACGCCCAGGCCCGGGTGTTCCGCCTGGCCACGACCAACGCCTTCGGGGCGGCCACGCTGGCGGGCTCGTTCACCACGGCGGCGCAGTTTCCGACCACCCTGGCCCGGCGCGATGGCGCCAGCTACGTGCTCTACGCCAACCTCGACGTCTTATTTGGCATGCGGATGCCCGCACCCACTCAGCCAATTAGTGAATACAGCATCAACCGGGTTAGCTTCCAATAGCGTCCGTTTGAAGTTAAACGAAGAAGGCCCCTTCCGTCTGGAAGGGGCCTTCTTCGTTTGTCAGTTGTAGCTGTGGGGCCGCTACGCTGCTGCCGCGGCCTGGGCGGCGGCCGTTTCCTGGGCGGCCACCTTCACGAGGCGCAGTTGGATGACGCCCAGCCTGTCCAGCGCCCAGATGACGGGGTAGGAGGGGTCCAGCTCCCACTTCTTCACGCCGAAGTTGACGCGGCTGGGCAGCTTGTGGTGGTTGTTCTGGAACAACTCGCCGCCGGTGAGGAAGTCAAAAAACAGGGAATTGCGGCTCTGGTCGTGGTTGTCGAAGTTCTGGTAGCCGTACTTGTGGCCGGCCCAGTTCACGATAGCGCCGTGCACCGCGCCCATGCTCAGGTGAACGGGCAGCAGCAAATACTGCCACCACGCCGTGGCGAAGTTGACGTAGAACAGCACGTACACCGCGCCCCAGCCCACTCGGGAGTACCACTTGTTGCCGAAGTCTTCAAGCGAATTCCAGACCGGGTAGTCGCCCGCGAAGCGCTGGGCGGCCACCGAAGTGCCCTTCACGCAGTCCTGGTAGATGCTGCGGGTCTTCCACATCATGGTGAAAGCGTTGGTGCTGTTGTGGGGCGAGTGCGGGTCCTGGGGCGTGTCGGAGTAGGCGTGGTGCATGCGATGCAGCAGCGCGTAGGCCCGCGGCGACATGAAGCTGCTGCCCTGCGTGGCATAGGTCAGGAGGAAGAACAGCCGCTCGGTCAGGGGTGCCATCGTGAACATGCGGTGGGCCGCGTAACGGTGCTGGAAAAACGTTTGGGTGAACAGCGACAGGTACCAGTGCGCGGCGAAGAACAGGAGAATTACCATGGGCAAGGAAAGCGTGGGGCCACCGGCTCGGCGGCAGCAGAGTAAGGCCTATTGCTTCGGCAATGTTTGCCGCAACCCCTGGCAGGGTTCAGCCAATACCGCCGGAAGATACGCCCGCTCGGCCTACAGCGGCCGGTGCGCTTACCCGGCGGCGCGATGCCGAGTTCGACGAGCCGACGTCCGCCGCTGCCGTGCCTGCGCTCCGGCGGGAGTGGGAAGCGGCGTGGCGTGTCCTGTTTGACTTGCTCGATGAGCTCACGCCCGATGACTTGTTGCGCACGGTCGCCATTCGGGGCGAGGAGCATGCGGTGCTGGCCGCCGTGCAGCGGCAGGTGGCCCATTACGCCTACCACGTCGGCCAGTTGGTGCAGCTTGCCAAGAGTATTCGAGGCGAAGATTTTAGGTTCTTGAGCATACCGCGCGGGCAGAGCGAGCAGTTCAACCAGCAGATGGCCGGCCGGCGGTAAGGCCGCATTTGCCATCTGCCCTGCGGCCCGCCGGCGACGGCTGGGGCACTCCAGCCGCCAACATTTGCGCGGTCGGGAAGTTGAGTCACCGAGCCGCTGCGAAGCCCCACGCATTCAACGAACGTATCCGCCCCATGCTCGCCATTACTTCGCTGCTGAGCGCGCCCCACGCGCTGCGCATCAACGCCGTCATCAAAAAGCTGGAGGAAAAATTTGGCCTCGACGACGTGCAGGCCACCCTCGACCCGCACCTGACCTACCAGTTGGCCGGGGTGAAAAAGCTCAGCTCGCTCAAAGCCGTGGTGGCCAAAGTCGCGGCCACCACCGAGCCGTTTCCGGCCTTTACCACCGGCCTGGGCGTGTTTCCGGGTGCGCAGCCGGTCATCTACGTTCCCGTGCTGCGCTCCGATGCTCTCAACGCCCTGCACCGTCGCATCCTGGCCGCCACCGCCCCGTTGTGCCTGCGCACCGACAAGTTCAGCGGCCCCGACTGCTGGCTGCCGCACATCTCGCTGGCCCTGCACGACACCACGCCCGACCTGCTCGGCCCCGTGCTCCGCTATCTCAACCAGGAAACCTACAACCTGCGCATCCTCGTCGATAACCTCGCCATCCTGCGCCAGGACGGCGAAATTTTTATCAAAGAAGACGTTTTTGCGATGGGAAAGACGGGGCAAGCCCGTCATGCGGCGCACGCGGCGCATCAAGTCCGGGACGAAACCGCGCGCGCGGGCCAGTAACCAACCAAGGTTTAGCTATTCACGCGGAATGCTTCGCCGCGCTCCGCGCGACGAGCCTCGCCCGCCGCCTTGTTGCTCCATCACCTACACCGTGGGCGGAACCTGGGTGCCCTGGTCCAGCGACTGCCACAGGTACTTGCAGGCCAGCGTGCGGTGGGGCCGCCACGCCTCGGCGATGAGCACCATGCGCTTTTGCAGGGCCCGGCCGGTTTCTTCGAGGCCGTAGAGCCGGCGCATGGCGTTCTGCACGCCCAGGTCGCCTTCCGAAAATACGTCGGGCTGGTCCAGGGCAAATATCTGCAGCATCTGGGCCGTCCACCGGCCCACGCCCCTTATCGCCGTCAGGTGCTGGGTGAATGCTTCTTCCGAGAGGCTGGTAAGGTGCTCGTAGTCGAGCAGGCCGCGTTCGTTGTATTCGGCAATGGCCTTGAGGTAGCCCGCCTTTTGGCGCGAAAGGCCGGCGGCGCGCAGCTCATCTTCGCTCAGGGCCAGCACCGCGCGCGGCTCGGGGTAGCCCTCGGGTGGAAACAGCGCCTGAAACCGTTTCCAGATGGCCGCCGCCGCCTTGGTCGAAATCTGCTGGCTCACGATGGCGCGTAGCAGCGCCAGGTACAGGTCCTCGTGCTGGCTCGGATGAATGTCGCGGCCCCGCGCAATCAGGCCGCCCAGCAGCGGGTCAGCGGCGGAAAGGTGGTCAATGGCGGCTTGGTTGGGCATAAATCAGCGAAGAGAAGGGTGAGTGAAACGGGGCCTGTTCAACAAATCCCGCGGGTCAACCGGCACCAATACGATATCGAGCAGCGCGCCGGTGGGCGAGAGGCGCGCGCCGGTCAGGCTGCGGCCAAACACCGCGCCCGTGTCGATGTACCAGGTGTTGGACGCGCGGTCGAATACGGGTTCGCCGCCGTTCATCGGCGTGTGGCCCACCACTTGCAGCTGGCCGGGCAGCCGCTTGAGCGGGCCCCGTGCCCAGAGCAGGCCGTCGGGGCTTTCGGGGTCGAAGGCGTGGGGCGAGGCAGTGATGCCGGCGTGGCTTGCCAGCACGTGCTCGTTTTGCCAGAGCAGGGGCCGTTTTTCCAGCCAGGGCAGGTGCTGCGCCAGCTGCTTCGGCCGGAGCCTGTACTGGTTGGAGGTGCTGCGGCCGCCCCATTCCAGCCAACCCGCATACGGCCCACCGGGGCCGAAATGACGCAGCAGGGCGTCTTCGTGGTTGCCCATGAGGAAGGTGGCGGAGTCGGGGTGCTGCGCGCTGAGCTGCCGGGCCAGCTCCACGGTTTCGGGCACGTGGGCGCCGCGGTCCACCAGGTCGCCCACCTGAATGAGGTGGTCGGTAGCCGGCCGCCAGTGCGTCAGCAGCTCGCTGAAGGTGTGGAAGCAGCCGTGCACATCGCCGATGAGGAACAGATTCATAGCAGGACGAAAGAAGGGCGGGAGGTACTGCTACGTAAGGTTGGCCAGGCGCGGATTTGGTGGGGTGCGGATTTGGCGCGGCCGCCCGCGGGCC
This sequence comes from Hymenobacter sp., assembly GCF_031398885.1. Taxonomy (GTDB): domain Bacteria; phylum Bacteroidota; class Bacteroidia; order Cytophagales; family Hymenobacteraceae; genus Hymenobacter. The sequence goes on along the minus strand of NZ_JANNOD010000025.1, from coordinate 4,450 downwards.
GTTCGCGCACCAACCCGCCCGGCCCGCGCTACGCCGCGACTTGCGCTACCCCCGCCAAAGCTTCTTCGATGCGGGCCACCATGGCGTCGTCTACGTCGAGATGGGTCACGAAGCGAATCCACTGCGGACCGAAGCTGCTGGCCCGGACGCCCTGCCGCGCCAGCGCCGCCAGAAACTCGGCGGCGGGCTGGCTTTCGTGCAGCCGGAAGATGACCAGGTTGGTGTCCGGGGTCAGCACTTCGGCCACGTAGGGCTGCGGGCGCAGGGCCTCGGCCAGGCGGGCGGCGCGGGCGTGGTCGTCGGCCAGGCGGTCCACGTGGTTGTCGAGGGCGTACAAGCCGGCGGCGGCCAGGTAGCCGGCCTGCCGCCAGCCCCCGCCCATCACCTTGCGGATGCGCTTGCACTTCTGAATGAACGCGGCCGAGCCGAGCAGCACCGAGCCCACCGGTGCCCCCAGGCCCTTGGAAAGGCACACCGAAATCGAGTCGAAGACCCGCCCGTAGTCCTCGCTGCGCTGCCCGGTGGCCACCAGGGCGTTGAAAATGCGGGCCCCGTCGAGGTGCCGGGCCAGCCCGTGCCGCCGGGCCACGTCGCTGATGGCCACCAAATCGTCCCAGCGGTAGCAGCTGCCGCCGCCGCGGTTGTGGGTGTTTTCGAGGCACACGAGGCGGGTGGTGGGGTAGTGGAGGTTTTCGGGCCGGATAGCGGCCTCCACCTGAGCGGCCGTGAGGCGGCCCCGGTGCCCGGCCAGCAGCGCCACCGACGCGCTCGAATGGAAGGCAATGCCGCCCACTTCCCAGAGGTACACGTGGGCCGTCTGCTCGCAGATGACCTCGCTCAGCGGCTCGGTGTGCGCCTTGATGGCAATTTGGTTGGTCATGGTGCCGGAGGGGCAAAACAGGCCGGCTTCGAGCCCGAACCGGGCGGCGGCGGCGGCTTCTTCCAGGCGGCGCACGGTGGGGTCTTCCTCGTACACGTCGTCGCCGACGGGAGCCGCGAACATGGCCGCCAGCATGGCCGGCGTGGGGCGCGTCACGGTGTCGGAGCGCAGGTCAACAAGGGGCGGGGCGGGGATTTCGGCGGTCATGAAGGCGAACAACGGGCGGAGTGAAAACGAAGAAATCGAAACGCTGGCAGCCTGGCCCTGGGCGCCGGGGCGGCCCCGGCAAAAGTAGCGCCCGAACCCGTCCGTCCGACGCTTGCCCGAAGACGCCGGAATTCAGCAAAATGCCTCACGGGCTTGCACTTTCAACAAGTAAGCCTTACTTTTGCCCTCCGTTTCGTAAGCCCCCAGACTTTAACCATTCCGGCCACCATGTCCGTTACCCGCCTCAAGCGCAAGCACCGCAAGAACATTGCCCGCGCCAACAACAAGCAGCACATCATCAAGGAGCTGCTCCGCACGCCCGTCCTCAAAAACGTGGACCTGGAAGAGCTGAAGTCGCGCTTCACCGCCCCCGCTGGGGTAGCCGGCGCCGTTGCCGCCGTGAAAACCACCGCCGCTGCCGCCGTTGAGAAAGCCAAAGAAGTGCTGGGCGACGCCGTGGAGAAGGTGAAAGACGCCGTAGCCGGCTCGGATGCCGACGAGAAGGCCGACAACGCCGCCGCGTTCGACGCCGCCGAAGCTGTGACCAAGCCCGTGAACGAAGACGGCCAGGAAGGCGAACACCCCAAGCCCGAAATCGCGCTGTAAGGCGCTTGCGCCCTCGTCCGCCAGCCGCGCGCGGCAATTCATGCCGCCGGCCAGTACGACCAGCCCAGAAATGTGACAAGCCCCGTTGCCTGTGATGCAGGCAGCGGGGCTTGTTGGTTTCGGCGGCCTGCGGCGGCGGGTGCGTCCCGGCGGTCGTGCAGCAATTTTTAAACCCGTTGCCCGCGCACTCAGCTGCCGCGCTGGCCCAGCTCCACGGCCTGCAGGTCCACCACCTTGCCGGCCTCAATCCCAAACCGGAGCAGCGTGCGCACCTGGTGAAATCCGTGCCGGCCCGCCGCGCCGGGGTTGAGGTGGAGCAGCCGCAGCTTGGGGTCGGGCATCACCCGCAAAATGTGCGAGTGGCCGGTGACGAACAGCCCCGGCCGGGCGGCCGCCAGCAGGGGCCGGGCCGCGGGCGCGTAGTGCCCCGGGTAGCCGCCGATGTGGGTGATGAGCACCCGCAGGCCTTCCACCACAAAGTCCTGCACCAGCGGCTGCGTCCGGCGCACGTCCGTGCCGTCGATGTTGCCGTACACGCCCCGAAAGCCCGGCGCCAGGCCCCGCAGCTGGTCTACCACGCGGGCATCGCCGAAATCGCCGGCATGCCAGATTTCATCGCAGCCGCGCAGGTGGTGCGCCATTCGCTCGTCGAAATAGCCGTGGGTGTCGGAAAGCAGGCCGATGCGCGTCATGCCGCAAAGATGCGGCGGGCGGGCAAACCGGCACGGCCCCGTATCTTGCAGGCGCGGCCTGAGGCTTCATTATCAATTCATTTTCCGGCTTCGGCGTCCCCCGTTGCTCGTCATCAACTTCTCAATTCGCATCTCCCGATGAATATTTTCATCAACGATATACCGCTGGTCATCAAGAAGCTCAGCGAAAAGGTATACAAGCACAAGTTCGACCTGATTCTCAGCCCCGACGACGATTTTACGTCGAAGGACCTGGTGGGCGACGTGCTGGTGCGCGACGCCGGCCCGCTGTTTGTCGACCGCCTGCTGCGCCTGATGGAAGTCAAGAAGCTGAAAAAGCTGAAGTCGCTGACCATGCTCGTGCGCAAGAAAAAATTCATCACTCTGCACTTCAAAGACCAGTTCAAAATTGCCAAAGCCGGCGGCGGCCTGGTGGTGAAAGACGACCAGGTGCTCATGATTTACCGCCTCGGAAAATGGGACTTGCCCAAGGGCAAGCTCAAGAGCGACGAGGACACGGCCACCGGCGCCCTGCGCGAAGTAGAGGAAGAAACCAATATCAAGCTGGAGCTGGGTGAAAAGCTGCCCAGCACCTGGCACAGCTACGCCTACAAGGGCAACAAGATGCTGAAGAAGACCGACTGGTACCTCATGAAAAGCCTGGACGACAGCTTGATGAAGCCCCAAACGGAAGAGTACATTGAAGAGGTGCGCTGGATGTCGCCCCAAGAAGCGCTGGCCAAGCTGGAGGATTCCTACGCTTCGATTGCCTTGGTGGTGCGCCATTACCTGACCACCATGGCCGGCAAGCCGACGAAGGAAATTCCGGCGGCTGGAAAATAGCAGTATCTTACGGTCATGCGACCTATGCTGGCAGTGCTGTTCGTGGTGGGCGGGGGGCTCGTGGGGGCCTGCTCGGGCACCCACGAGCCCCTGCAGGACCGCGCTGCGCCTGTCGTTGCCGTCCCGCTGCGAAGCGGGGCAAAAGTTGACGTGCCGGGTTTGCTCGGCCTGTCCATCGACGAAGTCAGCCAACGGCTGGGGCCGCGCCTGCCCGTTCCGGCGGGTTTTGTTGACCCAGTGGTGGCCCCGCTGGTGCAGCGCAACGCCCCCTTGGATTCGATGGTCCTGTTTCGGCACCAGGGGCTGGCCCTGGTGGCGTCCTACGACCACCGCACGCGCCGGGTTAGCGACCTGCTGCTGCTGGGCAGCAACGAAAGCGAGTTGATGAGCCGTGGCCAACTGCAAATAGGGGCGGCAAAATACCTGGTACTGCCCGTTTTTCAGGAGCGCCACCCCACGCGGCTGCTGGGCTTGCGGGTGGTGGGCACCGCCCTCAACCAGTAGCCGCGGGGCCACCCGGCACCCCTGCTTGGCCGGGGAGGGGCGGAAACGCGAAGGGTAAAAAAGCGTCCACGTTGCCGCCGTAGCGGTGAATGTCCCGGATAATGGTGCTGCTGATGGCCCCGAGCGTGGGCGAGGTAAGCAAAAACACGGTTTCCAATCCGGGGTTGACGTGCTGGTTGCCGTAGGCAATGGGTTTTTCGTACTCAAAGTCGGGGCTGTTGCGCAGGCCGCGCAGCAGATACCGGGCGCCCACCTCGCGCGCAAACTCCGCCGTCAGGCCCTTGAACGGGGCAACGGACACCCGCGGCTCATCCCGAAACACGCCGGTGATGAGCTCCACCATCTGCTCCACGGGCAGGTAGCGCTGCTTGCTGCTGTTGGTGCCAATGGCCACAATTACCCGGTCGAACAACTCCGCCCCGCGCCGCACCACGTCGAGGTGCCCGTTGGTGAAGGGGTCAAACGAACCGGGGAAAAGGGCAATACGGGGCATTCTTTGACAATTAAGAATTAACAATTAGTAATTAACAATTAACAATCATTATCTAACATCTGATTGTCGGGTTCTTTCGCAGCAGAGTATAATTCTTAATTCTTAATTCTTAATTCTTAATTCTTAATTCTTAATTCTTAATTCTTAATTCTTAATTCTTAATTCTTAATTCTTAATTCTTAATTCTTAATTCTTAATTCTTAATTCTTAATTCTTAATTCTTAA
>NZ_JANNOD010000082.1:0-57889 GCF_031398885.1 Hymenobacter sp. | reverse complement strand
CGATTCCTTTTGCTTTTCTTATGTTCTGGGCGACCCCCCAGCGGTGGGTGGGGGGGGCGGGGGGTGTGGTGTGCCGGTCGCGCCGCCGGCCTGGCGCCCCTGCGCTCACGGCCGCACCACGCGACTACACCTACGATGGCACGTTCGAGGGCCTGCTCACGGTGCTGTTCACCGTCTACGACTGGCGGGCGGCGCCCAACAGCATCCAGCCCGCCGCCGTGGCCCAAACCGGCCTGTTTGCCCAGCCGGCGCACCGGGAGACTGACGAAGCTTTGGCCGCCCGCGTGTGGGACGGCCTGCTGCGCACCATGGACCAGGAGGCCCGTGCCCGCCTCTACCACGTGTTTCTGAGCGAGGACGCGGACCGGGAGCTGCTCATCTTCCGCTATGTGGATTTGGCCCTGCGCGCGGCTCGCGACATTTCCGAAAACTACGCCAACGCCGACGTGCGCCGCATTCAGCGCCTGGCCCAGCAGATGTTCCGCGAGAAGCACCGCATGGAAGCTTTCGTGCGCTTCGAGAAAACTGCCGACGGGCTGTTTCACGCCACCATCGACCCCGATTTCGACGTGCTGCCGCTCATCGCCGCCCATTTCACCAAGCGCTACGCCGACCAGCGCTGGCTGATTTATGACCGGCGCCGCCACTATGGTTTGTATTATGACCTCATGCGCACCGACGTGGTGCGGTTCGAGGTGAACCAGCCCGCCGCATCCACCGATATTTCGGCCACCGTGCTCGATGAGCGGGAGCCGCTGTTCAAGCTGCTATGGCAGTCGTATTTCGACCACGTCAATATCCCGGAGCGCAAAAACCTGAAGCTGCACCGCCGCCACATGCCGCTGCGCTACTGGAAGTACCTGAGCGAGAAACAGCCGCGCGAAACGCGCTTCGTGCCCATCCAGAACAAGCGCCCGCCGGGTGAAGCCCCGGCAGTTTTGCCGTAGGGCGGACTTTGCGAGTCTGTACGCGCCGGCCTTGCCGCCGGTCAAGTCCGGGTCCCGAGTACACCCATCTCCCAAAGCACCGTTACTTTGTGCCGGCACTATTTGGGGCAACGACTGACTGCCGCGGCCAGTGCTTTGGCATCATCGCAAGCAAAGTTTATGGGTAGCATTCTGGTTTTTGGGGCCTCCGGGCAATTGGGACAATGCCTGGCCCACGTGGCGCGGGAAAGGGGCACGGCGGGACTGGTGTTGCTGCCCGAGGCGGAGGCTAACATTCTTGACCCCGCCGGGCTGGCGGCGCTGTTTGCGCAGCACCGGCCGACTTATTGCATCAACTGCGCCGCCTACACGGCCGTGGACAAGGCCGAAGATGAAATACAGCTGGCCCGCAAAATCAACCGCGACGGCGTGGAAAACTTGGCCCGGCTGTGCGGGGAGTTTGGCACAACGCTCATTCAGATTTCGACCGATTTCGTGTTCGCCGGCACCGGCAACCAGCCCCTGCTCGAAACCGACGAAACGGCGCCCATCAGCGCCTACGGCCTCACCAAGCTGGAAGGCGAGCAGGTGGTACCGGCCCATACGAGCCAGTACTTTATTCTGCGGACCAGTTGGCTGTACTCCGAGTACGCCAACAACTTCGTGAAGACCATGCTCCGGCTGGGCCGCGAGCGCGACGAGTTGCGCGTCATCTGGGACCAGGCCGGCACACCGACTTACGCCATCGACCTGGCGGGTTGCATCCTCACCATTATTGAAACCCAGAATCAACAGTACGGTCTTTACCACTACAGCAACGAGGGCGTCACTTCCTGGTACGACTTCACGGCGGCCATCTTCGAGCTGAGCCAGACAAAGGCCAAGATAACGCCCATCCGCACGGCCGAATACCCCACCAAGGCCACCCGCCCCGCATACTCGGTCATGGACAAGACCAAGGCCAAAACCCAGTTGGGCGTGGTCATTCCGCATTGGCGCACCAGCTTGGCGGTGTGCCTGAGACGGTTGGCCGAGCAGGGCTAGCGCGCCAATACCGTCGCCGGTCGGCCGGTATTTGACCCTTCCGGCAGTTGTACCTCGGTTCTGCCGTCGACGGTGAAGCGCTTTTCGGTGAGGGTGCGACAATTGCAACCGCCCTCGCCTTCTTTGAAAACGTGAACTACGTCGTCAATGGCATACACCCGTTCAGCTGCCGGCACAACTATGCGGTAGCTAAACGGCACGCCCGGTTGGGCGTATACTGACATCGTAATTCGGCCGATGGGAGGTGTGGGCGACGGGTAAAGCTGCAACGAACGCGAAGCCGCCCCGGAAGTACCAGGCCGGACCTGCCGGGACGTGTCGGGAACGCCTCGGAAGCCCGGCTGCCCATACGTCACCACGTACACCGACTGCAGTTCGGCGCGACGGAAGCCCGTACCGCCCACGCTGTCGGGGGAAAAAGCGAAGGTGAGAAAACTGGTGTCCGTCGATTCAACGCAGTCGAAGCAGCAGCCGGTCAAATTAACGCTGGCGAGCAGTAGTGCAACTGCAATAACACCTAATGGTCGGAGCATAATAGACGCAGGGCGGAGAAGAACCGCGGCCTTAATATAGTGCGACAAGCCCGCACAATGCCCAAGCACCGTTCCAACGGTGTGGACGCGGCTACGCCAATGCCCCGCTGGGGTTTTCTTGTCCATACAGCCGGCTAGCCAGCAGCGCGGCCAGTGCCAAAGCCCCGCCCACTGCGCACACGCCCGGCCAGCCGCCGTGCGTCCAGGCCAGCCCGCCCAGCACCGAGCCCACCGAGCCGCCGATGAAATAGGCCGTCATGTACACCGTGTTCAGGCGGCTGCGGGCCTCGGGTACCAGTGAGAAAATCAAGGATTGGTTGGAGACGTGGGTGGCCTGCACGCCCACGTCGAGCAGCAGCACGCCCACCACCAGCCCCGCCACGTGCCCGCCGCCGAAGCCCAGCACGGCGTAGGCCGCCAGCGCCAGCGCAATGCCCAACGCCACCGTGTAGGCCGGGCCGCGGGCATCAGCCGTCTTGCCGGCCAGCGGCGCAGCCAGGGCCCCAAACGCCCCAATCAAGCCAAAAAAACCGGCCACGTCGCTCCCGTACCCAAAGGACGGGCCTTCGAGGTAAAACGCCAGCGTGGTCCAGAACACGCTGAACGCCGCGAACAGGCAGGCGCCCACCAATGCCGCCCGCCGCAACGGCGCCTGCTCGCGGGTGAGGGTAAGTAGCGACTTCATCAGCGAAGCGTAGGAGCCGGTGAACGTGGGCCGGTCGGTGGGCAGCTTCCAGGCCAGCAGGGCCACGAGCAGTACCATGAGCCCCGCGCCCAACTCGAACATGGTGCGCCAGCCGAAGTGTGCCCCCACGTAGCCGCTCACCGCGCGCGAAAGCAGAATGCCGACGAGCAGCCCGCTCATCACGCGGCCCACAATGCGGCCCCGGCTGGCTGCCGGCGCCAAGTGCGCGGCCAGGGGCACCAGCAGTTGCGGCACCGCCGAAAGCAGGCCCAGCAGCACGCTGGCCCCCGCCAGCACCGCGAAGCTGGGCGCCCACGCCGCCAGCGCCAGGCACCCGGCGGCCCCCAGCAGCATGAGCAGCACCAGGCGCTTGCGCTCCAGCATGTCGCCCAGCGGCACCACGAACAACATGCCCAGCGTATAGCCCACCTGCGTGGCCGTGGCCACGAGGCTGGCGCCGCTGTCCGAAAGGTGAAACGTGCGGCCAATGGCGGCCAGCAGCGGCTGGTTGTAATAAATGTTGGCCACCACCAGGCCGCAGGTCGCGGCCATCAGCCACACCAACCCCGGGCTTAGCGGCTGCGGTGGAATTGGCTCAGCCGGGGTTGAAAGGGGGAAAGCCGCGGTACCGTGGGCGGATGAGCGGGTATTGTCAATTAAGAATTCTTTCATGTAAACCAGCGGGCCGGGGCCAGGAGCGGCCCGCAGTGGGCCCCAACAGAGCAACGCGCGCAATGGTTACGCCCGCCACAACCCGCCGCCCAACCTTGCGTTCACACGGGGCATGAGCCGAGGGTTTACCAAAGAAGACGACGCGCAGACGCCGCCCATTATTCCGCCCCGGGCCGCGCTGCCGGCCGGCACGCCCAACTACGTCACGCCCCGCGGCCTGGAGCTGTTGCGCGCCGAGCTGGCAGCCCTCGAAGCCGAGCGCGCCCAGGCCGAGGCTAACCACGACAACGACACCGACCGCACCCACCGGCTCTCGCTCTACAACGGCCGCATTGCGTTGCTCACCGAGCGGCTGGGCAGCGCGAAAGTGGTAGACCCCGCCGGCCAGCCGGCCCGGGAAGTGCGGTTTGGCGCCACCGTCACGCTGCGCACGGTGGCGGGCGGAAAAGCAGGCTTGGAGCGGAAATTTACCATTGTGGGCGTCGACGAGGCCGCCGTGGCGGAGGGGCGGGTGGCCTTCGTGGCGCCCCTGGCGCGGGCCGTGCAGGGTGCCAAGCTGGGGGCTGCCGTGGCGCTGAAACTGGGGCCGAAGGAAGAAGTGGTGGAAGTAGCCAGCATCGCCTACGGGGCGTAATTTTGGCCGCCGTGCTACCACAGGCGGCTTTGATTCTGCGCCATGATTGTTTACAAATCGACCGACTGGTGGGAGGCCCTGCGCCACCTGCGCTCCTCGCCCATCATTCGCCTGCTGCTGAAGCGGGTGCTGCTGGTGGGCCTCTACGCCGCGGCCCTAACGGCCGGCTCGGCGTATTATTCGCAGCTCACCATCACCGTTGACAAGGAGTTTTTTTCCTTCCTGGGCATCATGCTCAGCCTGCTGCTGGTGTTTCGGACCAATACGGCCTACGACCGGTTTTACGAAGGCCGCCGCCTGTGGGGCCAGCTTGTGAACAACTGCCGCAACCTGGCCGTGCTGCTCCACGCCCGCCTGCCGGCCGCCGACCGCGCCCACCGCGCCTACCTGGCCGGGCTGCTCGCCAACTTCCCCATTGCCCTCGACGGCCACTTGCGCAAAGGCGTGAAGTTTCACAACATGGAGGAAGTCGAAGCCGGTTACCTCGAACAGCTGCGCCTCGTCAACCACGTGCCCCTGCGTATTGCCGCCCAGCTGCAGGAATTTTACGAGCGGTTGCTGGCGCAGGAGCTGCTTCTGCCCACCCACCTCATCACCATTCAGCGCCACCACGAAGCCTTGCTCGACGTGGCCGGCGCCTGCGAGCGCATCCAGAAAACGCCCATCCCTTTTTCCTACAGCTATTTTATCAAAGGATTTATCACGGTATTCATCCTCATCATGCCGTTCAACCTGCTTGACACCTACCAGCTGCTGGCCATTCCCGTCACCATGTTCGGGGCCTACGCGCTGCTGGGCGTGGAGATGATAGGCGATGAAATCGAGGACCCGTTCGGCAAGGACAGCAACGACCTCCCGCTCACTCAAATGGCCAACCGCATCCGGGCCGACGTGCACGAGGTGCTGGGCGTGGCGCTGCACGAAGACGTGCGCGCCCTGGCCGACGCGCCGTACAGCGTGGTGTTTTGAGGAATTAAAAATTGAGAATTAAAAATTAAAAATGGCTCTTCGGTAGTGCTCATTTTTAATTTTTAATTGTTACCTACGCCACCATCTGCTTTTTATAAGCGCCCGGCGTCACGCCCTCGTATTTTTTAAACAGGGCCTGGAAGTAGGAGAGGTTGTTGAAGCCGGCCCGCAGGCAGACCTCGGCCACGCTGGCCAGCGGGTGGCGCAGCAGGCGCTTGGCTTCGCGCAGCCGCTCGCGGATGATGAACTCGACCGGCGTGAGGCCGAACTCGCGCTTGAACAGGCGGAAGAATGTGGCCTTGCTCATGCAGGCCAGGGCGCTGAGCTTGTCGATGGTCAGGCTCTCGGCCAGGTGCTGCCGGATGTAGCTGACCACGGCGGCGAAGCGGTGGGTGGTCAGGTGCCGGGCGTAGTCGTGGAAGATGAGCTGGCGGGCCTGCGTTTGCATGAGGCGCACCAGCAGCTCCTGCAGGGTGAAGCCGGCCAGCAGGTCCTTGTTGGCGTCGGTGGCGCGCGACACGGCCACGAGGCGCTCCAGGGTGCCGGTGAGCTCGGGGGTGTTGGTGAGGTGGGCGTGCTCGGGGCCGGCCAGGGCCCAGGGCGTGTGCGTTTCCACGCGCGGGTACCGCTCGTTGAGCAGGTCCACGGTGTGGCGGATGGTGTCCGGCGCAATGGCCACGGCCAGGCACTGGGTGGGCTGGCAGAGGCAGGCGTCCGGAAAGTCGATTTCCATCAGCTCGTTCTTGTCCACCACCACCGACTCGCCGGGCAGGTAGTCGAAGGCGGCGCGGCCGGGCAGGTGCATCACCTTTTTGCCGCGCAGCATGGTGGTCAGGGCCAGGCCGTCGAGGCGCAGGGGCACGCGGTAGGCGGCGCGGTGGGTTTCAAACACGTTGAGCTCGAACCCGTCGAGGGCGTAAACCGTCCGGTTTTCGACCAGTGAGTGCAGGCAGTCGAAGGCGAGCGGGGCAATGGCGGCGGGCAGGTGGACGCGGGAAGGCATCATGGGTGGGAGGTTGGGTTAGAAGGGCAGAGAGAGGAGGAAAAAAGAACGTCATGCCGGGCGCGGCCGAGGCATCTTGCGGGGGGGAGTACTTCAATCGTTCAACGAGGCGGGCGAGATGCCTCGGCTGCGTCCGGCATGACGCGCTGGTGCATCCATCCCGCTCCACAAGTTGCGATTATTTCCGCAGTCTTTAAGACAATACCACAACCGGCGAAAAGGTTAATGAAAGAACTTTACCTCGTTCCAACCCCACTCAACCCTTAACCTTTTCCCAACGTCATGGCTGAAACCCTCGAAGAAACCACCACCGTGGTGGCCCGCCCCAAATTCAAGTCCCATTACGACAACTTCATCGGCGGCAAATGGGTGGCCCCGGTGAAGGGCCAGTATTTTGACAACCCCTCGCCCATCGACGGCAAGGCTTTTTGTAAAGTGGCCCGCAGCACCAAGGAAGACATCGAGCTGGCCCTGGACGCCGCCCACGAAGCCTTCGCCACCTGGAAGCACACCTCGCCCACCACGCGCAGCAACATGCTGCTCAAGATTGCCGACATCATGGAAGCCAACCTGGCCCACCTCGCCGCCGTGGAATGCGTCGAGAACGGCAAGGCCATCCGCGAGACCATGGCGGCCGACCTGCCGCTGGCCATCGACCACTTCCGCTACTTTGCGGGCGTGATTCGGGCCGAGGAAGGCTCGGCCACCGAGCTGAACCAGGACACCCTCTCGCTCGTGATTCAGGAGCCGCTGGGCGTGATTGGCCAGATTATTCCCTGGAATTTCCCGCTGCTGATGGCCACCTGGAAAATTGCCCCGGCCCTGGCCGCCGGCAACTGCGTGGTGGTGAAGCCCGCCGAGCAAACCCCGGCCAGCATCATGGTGCTCATGGAGCTGATTCAGGACGTGGTGCCCGCCGGCGTGCTCAACGTCGTGAACGGCTTCGGCCTGGAAGCCGGCAAGCCCCTGGCCAGCAACAAGCGCGTGCAGAAGGTGGCCTTCACCGGCGAAACCACCACCGGCCGCCTCATTCTGCAGTACGCCGCCGAGAACATTATCCCCGTCACCATGGAGCTGGGCGGCAAGTCGCCCAACATCTTCACCAAGTCGGTGATGGACCACGACGACGACTTCCTCGACAAGGCCATTGAGGGCGCCGTGATGTTCTGCCTCAACCAGGGCGAAATCTGCACCTGCCCCTCGCGGCTGCTGGTGCACGAGGACATCTACGACGCCTTCATTGCCCGCGTCATCGAGCGGGTGAAGGCCGTGAAGCTGGGCAACCCCCTGGACCCGAGCACGATGATGGGCGCCCAGGCCTCGAACGACCAATTCGAGAAAATCCTGAGCTACCTTGAAATCGGCAAGGCCGAGGGCGCCGAGGTGCTGGTGGGCGGCGAAGCCTACACGCAACAGGACGGCGCGCTAGCCGAGGGCTACTACATCCAGCCCACCATCTTCCGGGGCCACAACAAAATGCGCATCTTTCAGGAGGAAATCTTCGGCCCGGTGCTGTCCGTGACTACTTTCAAGGATAACGACGAGGCCATCGAAATCGCCAACGACACGCTCTACGGCCTCGGCGCCGGCCTCTGGAGCCGCGACGCGCACGAGCTGTACCAGATGCCCCGCGCCATCCAAGCCGGCCGCGTGTGGGTGAACTGCTACCACGACTACCCCGCCGGCGCCCCCTTCGGCGGCTACAAGGCCTCCGGCTTCGGCCGCGAGAACCACAAGATGATGCTCAACCACTACCGCCAGAGCAAGAACATGCTCATCAACTACAGCCAGCAGAAGCTGGGCTTCTTCTAAGCCAGTTGCAGTCGTAAAAAGAACGTCATGCTGAGCGTAGCCGAAGCATCTCTACCACGCCGTTAGGTGGAATAATCCATCGAAGTGGGAGAGATGCTTCGACAGGCTCAGCATGACGTTCTGCTTTTTGCGTACCGCCATCTATTCGCTCATTCACACTTTGAAAAGATGCCCACTCCCCGCGTATTAGTAACCCAAGCCGCCGAAGCCACCATCGACCTGTTGCGCGACGAAAACGGCCCGCTCATGTTCCACCAAAGCGGCGGGTGCTGCGACGGCTCCTCGCCCATGTGCTTCGCCAAGGGCGAATTTCGCATCGGCGGCAACGACGTGTGGCTGGGCCAGATTCACGGCTGCGACTTCTTCATGAGCACCAGCCAGTTCGAGTACTGGCAGCACACCCAGCTCACGGTGGACGTCACCAAAGGCCGGGGGGCCAGCTTCTCGCTGGAAATCCCGCTTGGCGTGCGCTTCCTGATTCGCTCGCGCTTGTTTACCGAGGAAGAGTCCAAGGACATGGCGCCGGTGCAGGAAGGCGAGGAGTACCTGGAGCAGCAAGCCGCAGCGTAGAGACGCAACGTTTTGCGTCTCGTCGTTCGCGCCGTTCGGGAGATGTTCAGGCATTGCTGTTCAACGACGAGACGCAAAATGTTGCGTCTCTACGCCGGTCTAAGAACCTATCCGAAAAATAAATCACCCGTCATGCCGAGCGCAGCCGAGGCATCTCGCCCGCTTCGTTGAACCGCCCTGACGGCACCAGCGAGATGCCTCGGCTGCGCTCGGCATGACGCCCTTTTTGCAGGAAGCATATTTCTCGGGTAGGTTCTAAATGTAAAAAAGGCCTGTCCATTACGGATAGGCCTTTTTTTATTCCTAATAGATTAGCTATTTCACCGCTGTCTTGCTCACCAGCGTCACCGTTTTGGGGTCGATGGTGATTTCCTGGAGGCGCGTGGCTACGGCCGGGGTCATGCTTTCCTGGTAGCGGCCTTTGAGGTGCGCGGCCAGGAATTTTTCGGACGCGGCCAGCATGGCTAGGTTGTTCACGGGGCGGGCGAAGCCGTGGCCTTCGTCGGGGGCACAGATGTATTGCACGGGGTAGTTGCGGTCGCGCAGGGCCACCACAATCTGGTCGGCTTCGGCCTTGTTCACGCGCGGGTCGTTGGCGCCCTGCACCACCAGGAGCGGGGTTTTGATTTTAGCGGCCGCCGTCAGCGGCGACTGCCGCGCGAGCTGGGCCTTGCCGGCTTCGGTGGTGGGGTCGCCCATGCGGGCGTACATCTGCTTGCGGCCCGCTTCCCAGTACGGCGGAATGGCGTTGAGCAAAGTCATCAGGTTGGAGGGCGCCACGATGGCTACGCCCGCGGCGTAGAGGTCGGGCGTGAACGCGACGCCGGCCAGCGTGGCGTAGCCGCCGTACGAGCCGCCCATAATGCCCACGCGCTTGGGGTCGGCCAGGCCCTGGGCCACCAGGTACTTCACGCCCCAGGTCAGGTCGTCCTGCATTTTCTGGCCCCATTCGTTGTTGCCGGCGTTCAAAAACTGCTTGCCGTAGCCGGTACTGGCCCGGAAGTTGGGCGAGAGCACGGCATAGCCGCGGTTGGCCAGGAACTGATGGTAGGCGTTGAAGCCGTAGGTGTCGCGGGCCCAGGGGCCGCCGTGCGGGAAAATGACGACGGGCAGGTTCTTGGCGGCCACGCCCTTGGGCAAAGTCAGGTAAGCCGAAATCTCCAGGCCGTCCGACGACTTGTAGCGCACCACTTTCATGTCGGCCAGGTCGGCGGCCCGGAGCTTGGGCCGGGTTTCGTATTGCTTGGTGAGCTGCTTGGTCTGGCGGTCGAACAGGTAGGCCACGCTGGGCTGGGTAGCCGAGCTGGCCGCGAGCAGCCACAGCCGCTCGTCGGCGGTGTGCGACACCGGGTTCACGTCGAGGCCGGGCAGCTGCCCGCTCACGGCCTTGAAATCCTGCTCAAACGCCGGGTCCTTCCACACGCGGCGCATCCGGTCGTCCTCGAAAGTTACGAACATCGGCTCGTGGGTTTTCTCCGATATTTCCAGGCCGCCCACGTCCACGCGCTTCAGCGGGTCGGTCTGGTAAGGGGTTTCCTGGCCGGTGGCGGGGTCGAGCAGCACGATTTCAGCCAGGTTGCGGGCCTGGCCCCGGTCGGTGACCAGGTACACGCGCTGGTTGTCTTTAGCGAAGCCGGCTACGTAGCTCTGCTCATCAATTGACGTTTTGTAGCACGGCGTCAGCTTGTCGCCCTCCACCCGCAGCCACTCGGTGCTGCCGTCCGGGTTCGCGCGCGAAGCCAGCCGCAGCTGGTCGTTCCAGTCGAACACCCAGCCGCCGAGGCGGTCGGTGTTCTGGCGCACCAGGGTTTTTTCGCCGGTGGTCAGGTTCAGCTTGTAGAGGTCGTGCCAGGCCTTGTCGCGGTCGTTGAGGCCGATGTAGAGCGTGTTGGGGTCGGTGAGCGGGTCGTTGATGATTTGCACCCGCACGCCTTTCAGCCCGGTGAGGTCGCGGGCGGCGGGCACGGGCTGGCCGGCGGGCAGGGTTTCGGCCGGGTTCACGGCGTAGATGTTGAAGTTCTCGTCGCCGCCCTTGTCCTGGCTGTAGAGCAGGTACTTGCCGTCGCGGCTCCAGAAGTAGCCGCGCACCGGGCGGGCTTGGTCGTTGGTCATGGGTCGAGCCTTGTCGAAGGGCTCGCTCAGGCCCTTCACCCAAATGTTGCGGGTGCCGTTGTAGGGCTTGATGAAGGAGAGAAACTTGCCGTCGGGCGAGAGCTGGGCGCCCGAAATCTCGGGGTCGCCAAACAGCAGGTCCCGGTCGATGAGCGCCGGCTGAGGGCCGGTTTTGGAAGCTTGCGCCGCGCTTGGTTGCGGAGTGGCCAGAGCGAGGAACAGGCCCAAGCTCAAAAACAAATGTCTCATAGTCAAGCAGAAGAAAAAGTGAAAGTATGGTCCTAAAGTAAACAAAAAAGACCGCGCAGCCAGGGCCGCACGGTCACTGCTTGCGCGCTTTTCAACGGGCCACTGGCTTTTCGTAATTCTACTGTTCCTGAAAATGATACAAGAACGTAATGACGCCCGTGTACGCGGGCTTTTTGGCCTCCTGAACTTCCAGGGTCACGCCCAAGCGGGCCTTGGCAATGCCGCGCAGGTTAACCACCGACAGCAGGGTGGCGCGCAGGCGCACAGCGCTGTCCACCGTCACGGCCTGATTGAATCGTAAACTTTCAATTTCGTAGTTGACCTGCATTTTGAGGTTCTCAATGGCTACAATTTGCTGCCAGAGATAGGGCAGCAGCGCCACCGTGAGGTAGCCGTGGGCAATGGTGGCCTGGAACGGCGACTCGGCGTGGGCTCGCTCGGCGTCGACGTGTATCCATTGATGGTCGAAGGTGGCGGCCGCAAATTGGTTGATTTGCGCTTGCGTAACGGTATGGAACGGCGAGGTGCCCATTTCCTGACCAGTGCAGGCTTCGAGCTCGGCGAGGCTGCGAATTGTCAATTTACTCATGAATGGCTGGGCCGTTTTGGGGTGGGAGGGCCGCAAACATACGCGCCGGGCCTGGGGTTGCCGGCCGGGTGCAGACCTTTGCCGCATGGAACCCAAACGCTACCCGCGCCAGCTCTCGCGCGGGGCCAACAACGCCGTTATTGCCCTGTCCGAAATAGAAAATTGGACGACCCCTTCCCTGGCTCACAGCTCCGCCACCTGCAGCTGGATGTCGACGTTGCGGCCGTGGTCGTCGGCGCAGGAGATTTTTACTGACCCGCGGGGTGGCCGGAAAAACACCCGCTCGGTGGCCGCGGCGACCCGCAGGAACCGGTCGTTTACGTACCAGAACACCTGGCGCACCTCGCTGCCCGCCGCGCAGCTGAGCAGCAGTTGCTGTTGTTCGCCGCGGTCGAGCACGTACTCGGCGTGGTCGAGCGGGGAGGTGATGGCCAGGGCCGGGCCCGCGCCGTCGTCGCGGCCCCGCACCAGGCGGCACGCGGGGTTGTGCGCCGGCAGGCGGGTGGTGGGCAGCCCCTGGGTTTCGCGAAACGCCAGCACCTCCGGCAGCGGGTTGGGAAAGAGCTGCCGCCGAAAGCCGGCCGCCGGCACGCAGGCCCGGCAATAGGCCACCGCGCCATCGGCCGAAACCAGCGCTTCCCGCTGGTGCTCGCAGCGCCGGGCCGACGAGGTGCCGGGCAGGTAGTAGTCGATGAGCTGGTTGGGGCAGTGCTCGCCGGGCACGAGGCCGGTTTCGGCGCACACCAGCCGGAAGTCCAGGCTGGCGGGGGGCGGGGCCCAGCGGTTGGGCGAGTTGTAGGCCAGGGCGTTGAACAGGTCGAAGAGCAGGGGCGAGGCCACGTCGGCCCCGGTCAGGGCCGGGCTGCCCTGGCCGCTGAAGTTGCCCACCCACACGCCGATGGTGTAGTCGCGGTTGTAGCCGATGCTCCAGGCGTCGCGCCGGCCGTAGCTGGTGCCGGTTTTCCAGGCAATTTTGGGCAGGTGCCGGCTGCCCTCGTAGCCCATCGGCAGGTCGGGCCGGGCGCGCTGGGCCAGCATGTCGGTGATGAGAAAGGCGGCGGCGGGAGAGAAAAGGGAATTAAAAATTAAAAATGAAGAATTAAAAATTTTCCCACCGGTATTACTTTTCTTAATTACCACTGCCCGTGACTCATTTTTAATTTTTAATTCTTCATTTTTAATTAATGACAAAGGCGCGTACCGTCCGCCATCCGCCAGCGCCGCGTACAGCCCCGTCAGCTCCTCCAGCGTGGTGCCGCAGCCGCCCAGCACGGTGCTCAGCCCGAGCTGCGGCGCGGCGCGGGCCACGCTGCGGAAGCCGGCGGCCCGCAGCTTGTCGGTGAACTGGCTCACCCCGACTTCGGCCAGCACGCGCACGGCCGGGATGTTGAGCGAGTAGGTTAGGGCCCGCTCCACGGTTACTTCGCCAGCGCAGCTCTTGTCGAAGTTCTCGGGCCGGAAGCCGCTGAAGTTGGTGGGCACGTCGGGCAGCTTCAGCTTGGGCGTGACGAGGCCGCGGTCCAGCGCCAGGGCGTACAGAAACGGCTTGAGCGTACTGCCCGGCGAGCGCACGGCCCGCACCCCGTCGACCTGCCCGGCCCCGGCCGCGTCCTGAAAATCGGCGGAGCCCACGTAAGCCTCCACGGCGCGGGTGCGATTGTTCACGACCAGCACGGCGGCCTGCGAGATGCCCAGCCCGCGCAGGCGGCGCACGTAGTTGCGGGTCAGGTCCTCGGCCTGGGCCTGGGGGCCGCGCCGCAGCGTGGACCGGATGATGGCCCGGCCGGGAAACTGCGTCACCAGCCGCCGCGCCAGGTGCGGGGCCAGCGCGGGCGCGGCGTGGCGCCGCACGTCGAGCGGCTCGGCCAGGGCGTCGGCAATGTCCTGGTCGGGGAACAGGTGCCGCCGCTGAAACTGCCGCAGCCAGCGGTTGCGCTCCCGGCGCACGGCCGCGTTGTTGCGGCCCAGCACCAGCCCGCGCGGGCGGTTCGGAATGATGGCCAGCGTCACGGTCTGGGCCAGCGAGAGGTAGTCGGGCGGCTGCTGAAAGTAGAGCAGGGCCGCCGATTTCACGCCTTCCACGTTGCCGCCGTAGGGCACCAGGTTCAGGTAGAGCTGCAGGATTTCGGCCTTGCTGTAATGAAGTTCGAGTTGGGTGGCGCGCAGCATTTCGAGCAGCTTGTTGCCGAAGGTGCGTTCCTTGGGCTCCAGTAGCCGGGCCACCTGCATGGTGATGGTGCTGGCCCCGGTGGTGCGGCCCGTGCCCCAGAGGTTGCGCCCCGCTGCCTGCACCAGCGCCAGCGGATTCACCCCGAAGTGCCAGTAAAACCACCGGTCTTCTTTCTCAATGATGGTGGTGCGCAGCGCGGGCGTGATGTCGCGCAGCTCGGTTTTCATACGCCACTTCTGGGTGGGGTTGAGGTAGGCATGTAGTACGGTGCCGTCGGCGGCCAGCACGATGGGCGAGTAGCGCGGGGCCGGCGGGAGGGGAAACGCCGAGTTGAGCAATACAGCCAGCGGTGCGAGCCCGCACAGTCCCCAACCGGTGCGCCGCAACCGGCGCCGGCTGGGAGCAGCGGGCCAGCAGTGACCCATGAGCCGACGGATAGCCTCAAAGGCCATTGCTTTCTCTGCTTGGGTGAGTGGTTCGCGCCCGGCGCTTGCAAATTACGCGGCTGCCATTACACCGCCAGTTCCGGCATCTGCCAACGACGGCCCAGTAACTTGAGTATGGTACGTCGCCAGCCGGGCAGGTTGCGATAGGCCAGCTCGGCCACGTGCAGGCCGGCGAGGTTCAGGCTCGTAGCGCGCTCGTAGAGCTCGTCGAGCGGCCGGCCGGCGTAGGTTGAGAACACCCGCGCGAGCACGGGCCGGGCCGCTTTCAGGTTCCAGTAGTGCAACACGTAAGGCGCAGCTTCGCCGATAGGCCCATCGAGGGCAAAGCGCAGGCTGAAGGCCAGTTGCTCCATCATATGCTTGTCGTAGGCGGCGTAGAGCTGGTCGGCCAGAGCCAGCACTTCCGGTAACTGGGCCGCCACGGGGCTGGCGAAACCAATGACGCCGGAGTTGTAAAGCAGGGTGCTGGGATTGACGCGCACGGACTGGTTGCCCGCTGTAAAAACACGGTTTTTCAAGTGCCGATACACCTTGCGGCTTAAGACGTTGCCGGTAGCCAGTTGACCTTCGCTAACGTGCAGGATGCGCTGGCCCCGCGCCAGCTGTGCAAACAGCGGCGCTGGGTCGCGCTGCCAAATAGTATCAGTGTCGACGAATAACAGGTTGCCGGGGTAATGCTCGGCCGCGTGGGCCAGCACTCCGATTTTGAGCAGGTATACCTTGTTGCTGCTGCCGCGCCACACCTGCCATTGGGCAGGTGTCACGACGGGGTAGTAGATTTCGGGCCGGGTGCCAAGGTTCCTGGTGAAGGCATCCGGTGCGTCGGTGTAAATCAGAATTTGCACCGGGCTGGCAGCCACTTTGTAGTAGGAAAGCAGGCTGTAAAATGCTTCCGCGTGCAGTTCAGCGGGGCCGTAAGCCAAGTAAATCAACGAATTCATGGCGCAAGCTACCGCACCCGTACCACGCCGGCGCCGTTGTACGAATGGTATTCCGCGTTGTACATCGCGTCGGCATTCACCGGGCCTAGCTTGAAGGTGCCTTTGCTCACGGCGCGGGCCAGGTAGTAGAACGACTTGGGCGTGCCGGTGGCGGTGGTGAACAGGTTGATGCGGTCGTCGCGCACGTCCAGGTAGTCGGGCGTGCTGGCGTCCTTGGCCCAGCTCAGCTCGCGCAGGGCGCCGATGCGCGGGTTCTCGATTTCCAGGCCGGCGGGGAGCAGGTCGGTGATGGCCACGTTCTTCACCTCGCCGGCCGCGTCGGCCGATTCCAGGGTTATTTTCACTACCACCAAGTCGTTCTGGCGGAAGGTGGGCGTGCCCAGCGGCACGCCGTCGCGGTTCAGGAACTGGCGGCGCACCCGCAGGTAGGCGTCTTCTTCCTTCACTTGGCCGCTGGCCGAGACGCCCTCGGTTTCCCAGAAGTAGTAGAGGCTGCCGCTCCCGGCGGCGCGGATGCTCAGGTTGCGGTTGGCCACGTTGCGCAGCGTCAGGTCCTTGCCGGTGAAGCTGCCGGCGGGTTTGCCGTCGAGGGTGAGGGTGGCGGTGGCGGTGCTGGCGGCGTTGCGGCGGGCTATTTTGCCCAGGGCCAGTAGGGCGAAGGCGCGCTCCTGGGTGTTCAGCCAAGGGGCGGCTTTGAGCTGGCGGCTGAGCTGGCGGGCCAGGATGGGCACCTGCGGGTTGTTGGGGTCGGTGGTGGCGAGGGCATTCAGCACCAGGCCCATGTCGCGAATGGGGGAGTAGAACGAGCCGTCGAGGGCGCGCTTGGCGGCGGTTTCGCCCCCGAAGGTGGTGGGCAGCATCCGCCGAAACAGCCGCTGGTTGCCGAGCAGGCTCTGGGTGCAGGCCAGCAGGAACCGGGAGTCCTGGGCCAGCAGGGTGCTGTTGGCTCGGTAGTAGTTCAGGGCCACGGCGTCCTGGCGGCCGGCCAGGGCCAGCACGTAGAGCGAGTAGGCAATTTCCTTGCTGGCGATGGTGCGCTGCCGGGCCAAGTTGTTCACGTCGAAGTACTGATAGGGCTCGGTTTCGCGCTTCTTGAGGCGGAAGGCCAGGTACTTGAGCGTTTTGTCGAGCACCGACTTGTTCACCGCGAAGCCGGCCTGCTGGGCTTCCTGCAGAAAGTGCGCGGCGTAGGCCGTGGCCCACCAGTTGTCGTAGTCGCCGCCGGGCCAGTAGCTCAGGCTGCCGTTGTAAAGCTGCATTGCCTCAATCTTGCGGATGGCTTCCTGCACGTGGTAGTTCGGGTTATAGCGCTGGGCCTTGGCCGCGGTGCCGGTTTTCTGCTGCAAAGTGGCCGCCAAGTCGGCGTAATACAGCTGCGGGAAGGCGGCCGACACGGTTTGCTCCAGGCAGCCGTAGGGGTATTGCAGCAGGTAGCGCAAATCCTTGCTGAACTCCGTGAGCGGCGAGCGGCTCACCACCAGCCGGCTGGTAAGCGAGGCGGGCAGAAAGTCGGTTTTCAGGTTGAGCGGGAGCGTGGCCCCGCCAGCCAGCACGCCGCTGCCAGTGCGCTTTTCGAGCGAGGCGGCGGGGCGAACGGGGAGTTCGATGACTTCAGTGAAGGTTTCTTTTCCAGCTTCAAAATAGACTTTGACAGAAGCATTCCCAATCCTTGGTTTCGCGAATAGCCTGAATACAATCCTCTTCTCTGTTCCAGCTTGAATCTGTGCTGCTTTAGCATCAGCTATGGGTAAAGTCTTGTCAGATATCAGTTCATTGTGGACAATTTCCAAAGGGCTATTGAATAGTTGTTCCCTATTTCCAAGGATGATACCAACCGCCCCATTTATTGCCTGTTTGGTCGTATTTGTCAGCGTTACCGGCACGTCAATCGTGTCGCCCGGACTCATAAACCGCGGCAGCGCCGTCGAAATCACCACTGGGTCAGCCACCTTCATCGTGAACTCGGCTGAGCCGAAGGCATCGTCCTTGTAGGCCACGGCCATGATGCGCAGCGCCCCGCTGAACTGCGGCACGCGCACCCGGTAGCGCACTTTGCCGTCGCCGTCGGCGGTGAGCACGCCGCTCCACTTGGCTACCAGCTTCACGCGGCGGTTGGGCACGGGGTTGGTGCGGCGGGCCAGGTCGGCGGCGTCACCCCCGCTGCTGCTGGTGCCCAGCTCGGGCAGCAGGAACGGGTATACGTCGAAGGCCGCCACTTCCAGGGCGCGCTTCTGGTAGAAGTAGGCGTGGGGGTCGGGCGTCTGATAGTTTTTGAGTTGCAGAATGCCCTCGTCCACCACGGCCAGGGTGAGCTGGGCGCGGGGCGCGGTGGTCAGCTCTATCGTCTGGAAGGTCTGGGAGCGGCTGAGGGCCGGCGCGGCAATGGCCAGGGCCAGGCGTGAATCGGGCTTCTCCACCGTGAGCGGCAGGAAGCCGCGGGCCACGGTGAGGGGTAGGCGGTCGGTGCCGTTGAGGGCGCGCACGGCCGTGGCCGTCACGTACACGTTGGGCACGTGGCCGGCCTTGATGGGAATTTTCACCTCGGCCGCCTTGCCGTCGGTGGTCACGTAGAAGTGGTCGAGCACGTTGGCCCGCTCCACCGTCACCAGGATGCGGCCGGCGAAGGGCGACTTGAGCAGCAGCTTGGCTGTTTCGCCCGGCGCGTAGCTGGCCTTGTCGGCCTCCATGGTCACCGCGCCCTCGTTGTTTACCTCGAAGGAGTTGGACTGCGTATCGCCGTAGCCGTAGGCGTAAAACTGCTGCGTGACGTAGCTGCTGGCCCCCGGCCGGCTCACCCGCACCTCGTACTCGCCCGAGTAGATAGGAGTGAAGCTGAAGCTGCTCGCGGCGCCCACGGCGCGGGTCTGGCTCAGAATGGTCTGCTCGCGGCGCTGCGAGTTGTACACGTAGCGCCCGCCCTGGCGCTCCAGCACGGTTTCCCAGAGCATTCGCACCACCTTCACCTGGGCCTGGGCCGTGGTGGGCCGCCCGGCCGGCGTGAGGGCCAGCAGCTTCACCGCGAGGGCCTGCTTGGTGCCAATCAGCTCGGGCAAGTTGCCGATGCCGAACATCGTGGCCTGGGTCTGCACGTCGAAGGTGGCCAGGCGGTTCACGGGCCGGCCGGTTTCGTCGAACACCGTGGCGAAGGCCACGCCCTCCAGGGTGCCGAGGTCGCGGTAGTCGGGCACGGTGTAGGCGGCCGTGCCGCGGCCGGCGGCGTCGGTCGTGCCCTCGCGCACCGTCTTCTCAAAGCGCGAGGTGAGGGCGCTGCTGCTTTCTTCTCCGTCGCTATTGGTGGTTTTGCGCCGCTCGCCGCTGTTTATCTCGAAGCTGTAATCCGGGTGCTCCTTGGATTGAAACGACTTCTGCTTGAGCGAGAACTCAACCTCAAACTTGCGGTCGGCGGCGGGCGGGCCAAACAGGTTCACGGCCGCGATGGTGGCCGTCACGTCCTGCCCCGGCTTCAGCACGGCGGGGGCGGCCGTCACGGTCACCTTCAGGCGGTCGGGGATGAATTCTTCCACGCTGATTTGGCGTGAGGTCAGCAGCACGTCGTTGCCGGTCAGCACCTCCATCGTGTAGAGGCCGGTCATCACGGTGGGCGGCAGGATGAAGCGGCTCTCGAAGCTGCCCACCGCGCTCAGCTTCTGCTGCAAGCTGCTGTATTCCTTGCCCGTGGGCAGTAGCAGGCGGATTTTCATTGGCAGGCCGGCGGGCGGGCTCTGCCAGTCCTCGGTGCGGATGACGGTATTGGTCCGCACCGTGTCGCCGGGCCGGTACAGGTTGCGGTCGCCGTACAGAAACGCCTGGTAGCGCGCCGCGTTCGAGGTCAGCCCGCCCACCTCAAAGCGCGAGGTTTCGACCCGGCTTTTGGTCAAATCCAGAAACGAAAAGTCGGCGTCCTTCACCGCCGTTACCATGCCCAGCCTGAAGCGCTTCATGCTCGCGGCCGAGTCGAACTGCGCCACGCCCGCCTGGTCGGTCTGCCCCGTGGCTATCACCTGGTTGTTCGAGCTGACCAGGTTCACCGTGACGCCGCTCAGCGGCTGGGCCGTGCGGATGGAGTTGGCAAACACCGTGGTGCCGCCGGTGGCGCCCTGCTTCACAATTAGGCCCACGTCGGTCACGGCCACCAGCTTGCTCACTTGCAGCCACTGGCGCTCGGTGTCCTCTATCCGCACCACGTATAGCCCCTTCATCGGCCCCTGAAATTCCAACTCCTTCAGGTCGAGGGTGAGCAGGCGCAGCCCCGCTTGCTTGGGCAGGCCGTCCACCGAAATGGTGCGCTCCGAAATCACGTTGCCGATGTTCTCGGTGTCGTAGTACTGAAAGCTGCGGTCGATGTATTCGCCGTCCTCGTCGGTGTTCGACTCCCGGGGCTCGTCCTCGTCGTACTGCGGGTAGCCGTACTGCTTCTCGCCGCGCAGCAATTGCTGGATGTTGTTGGCGTAGACCTTTGCTATGGTCACTTTCACTTTCTTCACCTCGTTGATGCGCAGGCCCAGGTTGCGGGCCCCCAGCGCGTCGAGGTACATGGCCTTCTCGGCGCTGGTGAAGCTCAAACTCGGCCGCTCCTCGGCAAACGACACCGACTGGCTAAACGCCTGGGCCAGCGAGCCGCCCAGCAGGCCCCGCGCGCCGGCCGTCAGGCTCACTTGGTAGGTTTTGCCTACCTCGAAGCCGCCGTTCAGGGTAAAGCCACTTTCCAGGGCTTCCACCGAAAAGGCCACCGCGGGCGTCACCTTCAAATTGGCCTGAATGTCGGCCACCGCCACGGGCTGGTTGAGCAGCACCGTCACCACGGGCTGGCCGTTGAGCAGGGCGCCGGTCAGCTCGCGCACTTCCAGGGCGCTCTGGTCGGGGATTTCGGCCTGGGCGGTGAGGGTTTTCTCGGTGGCCTCGGTGCCGTTGGCGGGCTTGAGGCCGGGCGCGATGTCGACCTGCACCGGCGAGCCGGGCCGCACGTCCTGCATGAAGGTCACGGCCACCGTCGCGTCGGGCTCGGCCGAATTGACCTCCACTGCCACCGGCTTGCCGTCCTGGCTCACCCGCAGCCGGGATTTTACATCCGAAGGCCGCACGGGGTAGTTGAACACGAGGTTGGCGCGCAGCTCGGCCGTGCCCGCCGCCCGCCGCGAGCTGCCGTAGAACACCTGCGGCGCCGCCATGCTCAGGTAGGGCGTGTGGAACCGCGAGCGGTTGATGGCCAGCGCCTGCTTGCCACCGGGCAGCGTCGCGGGCCGCAGGTCTGCTTTGAACTTGGTGCTGGGCCGGAAGGGTTCCAGCGGCGAAAAGGTCAGCTCCCGGTCGCCGGTCCACTTGAATTTGCCGCGCACGTTGGGCGAAAACGTGACGAAGCGCGTGGTGTCCCAGTGGTTCAGCTGGGCCTCGTCCACCACTTTCTCATCAAAGGTGAACACGAGGTTGGCGTAGGGGTCGATTTCGTCGCCATCGGTCTCGGCCTGGGCCGTGGCCTGTTCCTGGGCGGTTTTCTTAGCGCATGACGAAGCGGCCAGCAGCACGAGCAGCAGTGGCAGGAAGCGGAAACGAGCCAGCATGGGGAGGGGAGGGAAAAATCCGGCCGGAAGGTAGCGAGAAGCGGCTGCATTGTGGCGCTTTTCTTCCGGTCGGGAGGTACGAATTCGCTCTTTCATGTTCTTGCCTGCCGGGGCGGTAAGGCCAGTCACGCAGCAAATTGCCCCGTCCTCAACGAGTATTTAGGATTGTTAAAAATATTGATTATATTAGATGTAATAAGACATAACCTGCTCAATACGTCTGCAAAAAAGGGGATACGCCGGCCTCATTCACGGCCCGGCAACAGCTGCGCGCTGCCGCGTGGCGCCCGCGAGGGCAGGGTTTGCGAATGCTGATTTTAGACGAGTAACCGCACCGCTTTTCGCCTTTCTATGCAACTGAACGGGTACTTACTACTGGCTTTGCTGTTGCCACTAAGCGCCGTGCCGACGCGAAAAGCCAGCGCACTGCCGCCGCCAAGCCACGGGCGGCCCGCCGCCTGCGCCGTTGCCGATACGCTGCCGGCCCACATTGGGGCCCTGCTGGCCGACACGGTGGCCCCGGCCGGCCACCGCCCCCTGCGCTGGCTCGACGTGCAGGCCACCCGCGCCTTTTACGGCCGGCGCGGCCACGCCCCGGCCTGGAGCGCCGGGCCGCAGCCTAGCTCGGCGGCCCTGGCGGGCCTGGCCCTGCTGCTGCAAGCCGAAGACTACGGCCTGCAACCCGCCAACTACCACGCGCCGGCCCTGCGGGCGCTGGCCAACCAGCTGGCCGAGCCTGACTCGACCACCTGCCGCCTGCTGCCCCAGGCCCGTTTCGAGGTGCTGCTCACCGATGGCCTGCTGCAATTTGCGCGGCACCTGCGTCGGGGCCAGTTGCGCCAAACCACGCCCTCGCCGCTGGAGCAAGCGGATTCGCTGTTTGAACCGGCCGCTTGGGTGGCCGGCGCGCTGGCGGCCCCCGACTTTGCCGCGGCGCTGCTGGGCTGCCAGCCCCCGCAGCGCGAGTACCAGCAGCTGCAGCGGGCGCTGGCCCGCTGGCGGCGGCGCCCGGTCGGGCGCGACTCGGTGGCCCGGCGGGAGCGGGCGCAGCAGTTGGCCCTCACGCTGGAGCGCTGGCGCTGGACGGCCATCCCTGCCTCCGACTCCGACTACGTGCTGGTGAACCTGCCGGCCTACGCCCTCGAAGTGGTGCGCGGCGGCCGCGTGCGGCAAACCCACCGCCTCGTCATCGGCAAGCCCGAAAGCCCCACGCCCACGCTCAGCAGCCAGCTCAAAGTTTTCACGCTCTCGCCCGAGTGGCGCGTGCCCCACAGCATCGCCACCAAGGAGCTGCTGCCCCAACTACGCGAAAGTCCCCGGTACGCCATCGACAATAACTACGTCATTTACGACGCCCAGGGGCAGCCCGTGAACCCCCGCGCCGTGGATTGGTGGGACGTGCGGCCCGACCGGTTCCGCTACACCATCCGGCAGAATCCCGGGCAGGGCAACGCGCTGGGCACGGTCATCTTTCGCTTCGCCAACCCCTACGAGGTGTACATGCACGCCACGTCCCGGCCCCGCGACTTCACCCAGGCTTACCGGGCGCTGGGCCACGGCTGCATGCGCGTGGAGCGGCCGCTGCGGCTGGCCGCTTTCCTGCTGGGGGCCGACAGCACCCTGGCCATGCTGCCCCCCGAGCCCGCTCCCAAAGCCATTAAAGGCGCCCGCAAGGCCGCGCCTGCTGCCGCGTCGCGCCCGCGCCGCGTGGTGCTGCCCCGGCCGGTGGCGCTGCACGTGCGCTACGCCACCTGCGCCGTGGTGGGTGGGCAGCTGCGCTTCTACCCCGACGTGTACGAGCAGGACGAGGCCCTGCGCGCGCAGTTGTTCGGGCCCCGTCCGCCCGCAACCGAGCCCGCGCGCGACGCGCCGACCCGGCCGGCGGCGGTGCTGGCGGCCCGGCGCGGCCCGGCCACGCCGTGAAGGGGCATAAACTGGGAGCGGGGGCGTCGTCACCCCCGCAGGCGCGTGCTCACAAAGCGGCCCGGGGCCTGCGGTTTACCGGGGCTAGTCAGATGCTGTAAATCAGCTAATACGTCGGTTTTGGGGGCCTTGTACATTTTGAAAGCAGTTAAAAGTTGAGAGTTAAAAGTTAAAATGCTGTTTGCCTCAGACCTTAACCTTTAACTCCGTGCATGGCACGTGAAACTGCTTTAAGCCGCGAGCAAGCAGGTCGAAGCCAGGGAGGAGTCTTAAAAACCGGCCTGTTTGAGCGGCTCGGCAGCAGCACCCAACGCACGCCGGCAAGCCGCAGGGACGCAGGCCTGAACGGGCCCTGGACCAATCGGTGCGCCCGCCGGGGAACATAAAGTTGGCAACGCCGTAGCACCGAATCCACTGTCATCACTGATGTCTGATTTCGCCGCCTTTTTCATCGACCAGGCGGAAGCCAGCTCGCACGTCCAGTTTGTGTACGACCTCGTGGCCTGCCGCTTCGTGTTTGTCAACGCCGCCTACCAGCAGGTGCTGCGCGGCACGCTGGGGCAGGAAAATAAAGAGCTGCCCGCCCTGCTGCAGCGCCTCCACCCCGACGACCTGGCCTACGTGGCCCTGTACTGGGAAAAGTGGACGCAGGGCCAGATGACCGACGAAGTGGAAGTCCGCCTGCAAAGCCCCGGCCAGCCCCATCAGTGGTTTTGCCTCACCCCGTACTACCAGCGCGACGCCCGCGGCCGCGTGCTGCTGGGCGGCACGCTGCGCGACGTGAGCGTGATGAAGCGGTACCAGGAAAACGCCGACCTCTTCAATAGCCGCAAAAACGCCACCTTGGAAATCCTCTCGCACGACCTGAGCGGGGCTTTTATCATGGTGCAGCAAATCGCGGAATACCTGGGCGAGGAGATGCCCGTGCCGGTCAACGGCCAGGTGGCGCAGATGCTACGCCTGCTCGAAACCACCAGCCACGACAGCGTGAAGATGATTCGGGAGCTCATCAACCTCGAATTTCTGACCTCGGCCAACAGCGACCTCAAGGTAAACCGGGTCGATGTCGGGGCCGTCCTGCGCGTGCCGCTCGACCAACTGCAGACCGGGCAGCGGCTGCTGGGCCACCACTTCCAGTATTCGTTGCCCGCCGAGCCGATATACGCCAATCTGGACGTCAACAAATTCACCCAGGTGCTCATCAACCTGGTGAGCAACGCCCTGAAATTCACCCCCGACGAGGGCCACGTGGCCGTTCACGTCGAGCCGGGCCCCGACTGCGTGCGCATCCACGTCGTGGACGACGGCATTGGGATTGCGCCGGCCATGCAGCCGTACTTGTTCGAGCGGTTCACCAAGGCCCGGCGGCCGGGGCTGCGGGGCGAAACCACCACCGGCCTGGGCCTGGCGCTGTGCAAAACCATCGTGGAGTGGCACCACGGCAGCATTTCCGTCGAAAGCACGCCGGACAAAGGCACCACCTTTACGGTGGAAATCCCGCGCTCGGAGGCCCTGGGCCGCCACGTTCCGGTGGGGCTGGTCGAAACCAAAAAGTGAAAAGCCGGGCCCCGCGGCCCGGGCGCCGCGGGTGCATCTTTGCCCCATGCTGTCGCACCCGCACGAAGTCTTTCTCGAAGTGGCCCAGCGGCTGAGCTTCACCAAGGCCGGCCAGGCGCTGTTCATTAGCCAGTCGGCGGTGAGCAAGCAGGTGAAGGCCTTGGAGGAGCACTACAAAACCGGCTTGTTTGAACGGCTGGGCAGCAGCATTCAGCTCACCCCGGCGGGCCTGAAGCTGTACCAGAAGCTGCTGCAGGCCAAGCAGCTGCAGCAGGAGCTGCACCAGGAGATGAGCGCGCTCAGCACCGAGTTTGCGCCGACGCTGCACCTGGTCATTGGGGCCAGCACCACCATTTCGCTCTACGTGCTGCCGCCCGTGGTGTCGGCCTACCTGCGCCGCCACCCCAACCGCCAGCTCAGCCTCAAAAACCGCAATTCCGACAACATCCTGCGCGCTCTGCTCGACCACGAAATTGAGCTGGGCATCATCGAGGGCATCCACAAAGTGAGCAACGTGACCTACACGCCCCTGCTCACCGACGACGTGGTGGCCGTGTGCGCCGCCCACAACCCGCTCGAACACCGGACCTTGGAAGTGCCCGACCTGCTCACCACGCCGCTGGCCCTGCGCGAGGCCGGCTCCGGCACCCTGGCCGTGCTGGAAGAAGCCCTGGCCCGGCACCGCATCAAGCTGGCCGCCCTGCCGGTGCGCGTGCGCCTGGGCGGCACCGAGGCCCTTAAAAACTTCGTGCGCGTCGACACCTGCCTGGCCTTCCTGCCCCGGCAGGCGGTGATTAAGGAGCTGGCCTCGGGCGAATTCGTAGAAGTCAAAATCAAGAATTTCCCCCTGAAGCGGCAGTTCAATTTCATCCAGCGCAAGGGCACGGAGAACAACGCGCCCTACAAAGATTTTCTGCTTTTCACCAAGCGCTACTATGCTGATAAGGCATAGGCTATTCCAAAATCCCATCCCCAACAGGCATACCGCGGCCAGGGGCATCCCGTACTTTGCGGCATGAAACTGGTAGCCTCTGAATCCCTCTCGCGGTTGGTCGCGCTGCGTTGCTCGGCGTGCGGCACTGCTCACTCGGCCTTCGATTTGCAGCGCGTCTCGGCCTGTTGCAGCCTGCCGCTAGTGGCCGACTACGACCTGCGCGAGCCCCTCGGCCGCGACGTCATCGACCAGGCCGATTCGTCCATGTGGCGCTACGGGGCCCTGCTGCCGCTGCTGCGCGACGACCACAAAGTGACCCTGGGCGAAGGCATGACCCCCCTGCTGAGTCTGCCGCGCCTGGCCGCGCGCCATGAGCTGCCCTCCCTGCTGCTGAAGGACGAAGGCCAAAATCCCACCGGCTCGTTCAAAGCGCGCGGCCTGAGCATGGCCGTGTCCAAGGCCAAGGAGCTGGGCGTGGCCGGCTGCATCATCCCCACGGCCGGCAACGCGGGCGTGGCCCTGGCCGCCTACTGCGCCCGCGCTGGCCTCAAAGCCGTGGTGGTGATGCCCCGCCACACCCCGCAGGCGTTTAAAGAAGAATGCTACTGGTACGGCGCCGAGGTCGAACTGGTGGATGGCCTCATCAGCGACTGCGGGGCCCGCGTGCGCCAGCGCAATGCCGACGGCGCCCTGCTCGACATCTCGACCCTGAAGGAGCCCTACCGCCTCGAAGGCAAGAAAACCATGGGCTACGAAATCGCCGAGCAGCTCGGCTGGACCCTGCCCGACGTGCTGCTCTACCCCGCCGGCGGCGGCACGGGCCTCATCGGCATCTGGAAGGCATTCCAGGAAATGCGGGCCCTGGGCTGGCTGGCACCCGGTGTGGCCCTGCCGCGCATGGTGGCCGTGCAGGCCGAAAATTGCTGCCCGCTGCTCGAAACCTACGAAGGACGCCAGGCCAACTGCCACGCCTACCAGGGCCGCGCCACCCTGGCCAACGGCCTGGCCGTGCCCCACCCGCTGGGCGAAAGCCTGATGCTGCGCGTGCTGCGTGAGTCCAGCGGCACGGTAGTAAGCGTGAGCGAGGAAGATATGCTAACCGGTATGCGCGACCTCGGCCACCAGGAAGGCTTGTTCGTGGCGCCCGAGGGCGGGGCCGTGTGGATGGCCGCCCGCCAGCTATTGGCCACCGGCTGGCTGCGGCGCGACGAGAAAGTGCTGCTCCTGAACACCGGCAACGGCCAGAAGTACATGGAGAACGTAGCCGGCCGCGCCGTCCGGTAGTTTCTGCTGGCGCGCGACAGCAGCAGCCGCCTACCCACGCCACCACCCACGCCACCAACCCATTCCTGAACGGCTTCAATACCTTTGCGCCACCCCGGCACCGGAGTCACTGGCGCCGGGGTAGCTTCGTTTTATGCGCTGCCGGCTGGCTGCCCTCATTAACTTTTCTGCTTCTTGATTTCTGGAATTTCTCCCGAGCGGAGTGGGGCGGTTCCGGCCACTTTCCCCATCGCGCTGCTGTGCTTGTCCAGCAGCTGGGGCGGCCTGGAGCTGAACACCGTGCGCTTTGCCAGCTGGATGCAGCAGCGGGGCTGGCCCGTCCAGGTCATCACGCTGCCGGACTCGCCCATCGCGGCCCGGGCCGCGGAACTGGGCTTGCCGGTGGCCGTGCTGCGCAACCCCTGGAAAGCCGCCGACCTGCCCGCGGCCGGCCACCTGGTCGGGGCGCTGCGCGGCTCCGGCGCCCGGGCGCTCATCGTCACCCGCAACGGCGACCTGGGGCTGGCCGTGCTCTGCAAAACGCTGTGGCTGCCCGCGCTCCGGCTGGTCTACCAGCAGCACATGCAGCTGGGCCTGACCCGGCGCGGCCTCATCCATACCCTGCGTTACCGTGCGCTGGATGCGTGGCTGTCGCCGCTGCGGCGGCTGGCCGCCGAAGTGCTCGAAAAAACCCACTTGCCCGCCGCCCGCCTGCACGTGGTGCCCCTGGGCATCGAGCTGGAAAAATTTGCTCATTCTGGTCTGACTCAGGCCCGGGCGCGGGAGCAGCTGGAATTGAACTTGCCAGCCGGCGCCGTGCTCCTCGGGCTGATTGGCCGTTTCGACGACGGGAAGGGGCAGGACTTCGTGGTGGAAACCCTGGCGATGCTGCGCCGCCGGTACCCGCAGCTGCACCTGCTGCTGGTGGGCGAGCCGACGCGCAACGAGGGCAATGCCTACCGCGAGGCGGTGCTGGCCCGCGTGCGGGCGCTGGGCCTGGCCGCCGCGGTGCACGTGCGCGCGTTCACGCCCACCCCCGAGGTGGCCTACCGGGCCCTCGATATTTCCCTCACCGCCTCCACCAACGAAACCTACGGCATGGTCACCATCGAAGCCCTGGCCACCGGGCTGCCGGTAGTGGCGTCCGCCACCGGCGGCACCCTCGAAATCGTGGCCGACGGCCGCACGGGGCTACTATTTCCCCTGCGCGACGAGGTGGCTTTTGCCGCGGTTATCGAGCAGCTGCTGCGGCGGCCGGACTTCGCCGCACGGCTGGGCCAGCAGGGGCAGGCCGAGGCCCTGGCTACCTATTCCCACCACCGCCAGTGCGAGCTGACGGAGCAGGTACTGCACGATTTGGTCACAAAATCACTCGGGAAATAAACAGCCCAAGCTGCGCTATCGCGGCAACTTGCCGGGTGGAAACCGCACAAGCACTTCGCGCAACTGCTCGTTGCTCACATCGGCCAGCTCCACTTTTTTTAAGTAGCCATCAGGTGGCGGAAGTAGCCGGTTCGGTTCTGCCACCACCCACCCGGGCCTGGCCGAACGGGCACTGGTCCAGCACCACGCAGCGGGCGCAGGCGGGCGAATGGAAATAGCAGCACTTCTGCCCGTGGTACATGAAAGCCTCGTGGTGGTCATACACCTGCTGGGCATCCCAATCGGCCGGTAAAAAAGCGGCCAGCAGTCTGTGGGCTGCGTTTTCCGTCACCTTCGGCCCAATCAGGTCCAGGCGCTGGGCCACGCGGTGGTGGTGGCTGTCGACGGGCATGGCCGGGATGCGCAGCGAGCTGAATAGCAGGGTGGCGGCGCTGGTCTTGGGCCCCACGCCGCTGATGCTTTCCAGCCACGCCCGGGCTTCGGCCACGGGCATTCCGGCCAGGAAATCTAGGGCGCAGGGCGCGTCGGTGCCGCAGCGCTGGGTGATTTCGCGCAGCACGGCCTGGATGCGCGGCGCCTTTTGCTCGGGCCAGGTGCAGGCGCGCAGGGCGTGCTGCACGGCCTCGGTGGGCGCGTCGCGCACAGCATCCCAGGTCGGAAACGTGGCTCGCAGCTCTTGGTAGGCCCGGTGCGAGTCGGCGTTTTTGGTGCGGTGCGAAAGCAGGGCGCTGATTAGCTCGCTCAGCGGGTCCTTGGTGCTGAAAAACGGGAACGGCGCATCGTACTCGGCGCACAGCCGCGCGTGCACCAGCAGTGCCTTGGCCTGCCGGGCGGTAAATTCAGGAGCCAGGGTTTCGGCAGGAATGAGCACAGCGGCAGGTTTCATCCCTAGCCTACGCACATGACCGGAACGATGTTTTACGCTGCGCTTAATGAGGAATGAAAAATGAGAAATGAGGAATTATGGCAGACAGGGCCAAACTTCCTCACTCCTCACTCCTCATTAAGCGCAGCGTCACCTCCCCGCGTTGTACAGGGCAATGGCCTGGCGCTGGTTGCTGGCTTGCTTGCCCTGCAGCACCACGGGAATGATGAGGATTGGAATGGCCGCGTAAATCAGGGGCGAAACGCTGCGGCCGCCCTCGGTGGGGCGCAAGGACTGGAGCAGGCCGTACACCAGCAGGCCGCCGCCTACCACGTAGCTCGCAACGGTGGCTTGCTGGTAGCGCTGCGACTCGGCCAGCAGCTGCTGGGCGCCGGCGTTGTCGCTGGTGGCCAGCATCAGGTTCCGGGCGCTCAGGCTTTGAATGGGGCCATTGTCCTTGGAGAAGTACTCGGTTTTGACGGTGCGGTAGCCCCCGCCGTAGGGGTAGCCTCCGAACCCCCCGCCACCGTAGCCGTAGCCCCCGTAGCCAGGGTAGCCAAACCCACCCGGGCCCGAGTTGTACTGCGAAGAAGTAATGGAATACAGGCTGATGCGCCCGGTTTTGTCGCGCCGCAGCGTGCTCTCGCGCGACGAGCCGGGCAGCGTGGTGCGCACGTAGTGGCCCGATTCATCCTCGTAAAACCCGACTTCGGCCAGCTCAAACTTGCGCTGCCCATCCAGCAGCAGGTAGGAACGACCAAACAGCGGGCTCTTCGTTTCCACATCGGAGGCGCTGTAAACCATGCCGTTTTTCAACCCCACCTGGAAGCGGGCGGGGCGGGTGTTGGTGCCCGGCAACTGGCCCGCGGGCGTGGGCGCGTACACCGGGGCCGGGGCCGCCACTGGGCCGGGCTGCGGCGTGGCCACCGTGGCGCGCCGGGCGGTGTCGCGCGGGGCCCCGGGCACGGTTTCGAGCTGGCGCGGGGCCGGGGCCGGGGTTGGCCGGGCAGGAGCGGGCAGGGCGGGCGGCGCGCCTAGTTGGCGCGGGCCGTCGTCCTGTGCCCGGGCCGCGCGGCCTGCGAGCAAAGCCAGGAGTAGCGCCGGGAGAAGAACGGGGAGTTTCATAGAAAAAGGCGGCAATACGAACGTTGAGGCCGAGCAAGGTACCAACGCCGGGCAAATTAAGCCAAACCAAGTTCGCGAAGCCCACCGCGGGCCTTTTGCGTCCCGTCGTTGCCCGATGACGGATAACCGGCATGGCCGCCGCCGGGCAACGACGGGACGCAAAATATTGCGCCTCAACCGCGTTCAAGCTGTTCAGCCTGCGCGGATTAGGGAACCACTGTAAATTGCCTAGCCGCGGCTTTGCCGTTGGTTAGCGCGCTACTTGAGCAGCTTTTCCAGCAGGCTCAGGCTGTCCGAAAGGTCGGTGCCGGATTCAAAATCCAGGGGCTTGAGAATGTAGCCGCTCACGCCCAGGCTGTCGGTGCTCAGTCGGTCCACGTCCATGCTCGACGTAGTGGTGATGAACACCGGAATGTGGTGAAATTCGGGGTTGCCGCGCAATTCGGCCAGAAACTCGTGCCCGTTCATGCGGGGCATGTTCAAATCGAGCAGGATGACCTCGGGCAGCGGCCGGATGGCCTCGGCGCCGTTGCGGCCCAGCAGCAGGTCCAGGGCCTCCTCGCCGTTGAAAGCGGTGTGCAACTGGTGCGGGATGTTGAACTTGGCGAACGACTTTTCCGCCGTCATGGTGTCAAAAATATCGTCCTCGACTAGTAAAACTGAACGCATGAAATAGGGGATAAAACGGGTAAGCGCACGGTCGTGCGGCGTAAAAGTTGCTAAGGCGAATAAGCCCAAAATCCATCAGATGGGTTCCCGGCGTCAGAGGTTTATTTTGGCCAGGTAAAAATAAACCCAGCCCCCTGCCCCGGCACCGATTCCACGCGAATGCTGCCGTGGTGTTCGTCGATGATTTTCTGCACGATGCTCAGGCCAATGCCCGTGCTTTCGGCCGTGTGCCGGTCGCGCAGCGTCTGAAACAGCAAGAATATCTTCTGGTGGTATTCCGGCGCGATGCCCGGCCCGTCGTCCTGCACCCGGAACTCGTAGTAGCGGCCGTTTTCGTGACACGTCACCTCCAGGTGGCCGGCCCCGCGCTGGTGGTACTTCACGGCGTTGCCGAGCAAGTTGGTGAACACCTGCTGCAGGCCCAGCCGGTCGGTGACGAAGGCCGGCATCCCGGGCCCGATGCGCAGGGTGAAGTCGGGCGGCACCACCAGCTCGGCCACTTCGCCCAGCAGCTGGCTCACGTCCACGGTCGTCGGGGGCTGGGCGGTGCGGCCCACCCGGGCGTAGGTCAGCAGGCCGTTTATCAGGTCCTCCAGGCGGCTCAGGCGGCCCTTCATTTGGTCGAGGTAGGTGCGCAGCTGGGGCGAAAGCTCGGCGTTCAGCTCTTCCTCAATCCACTTCACGATGGTGGTGACGCCCCGCAGGGGCGCCTTCAGGTCGTGCGAGGCCACGTAGGCGAACTGGTCCAGCTCCTGGTTGCGCTTCTCCAAAGCGCTGAAGCTGGCGTCCAGCGTTTGGGTCATGCGGTTGAGCGACAGCGCCAGGCCGCCCAGGTTGTCGTTCTCAAAATCGGTGATTTTTACGCTGTAATCCCCCTGCACTACTTGCTCGGCCAGGGCCCGAATCTGGGCAATGCGCCGGCCGACTTCCGCGTTGATGTCCGCCAATTCGCTCTGCAGGCGGCGGTTGTCGGCCAGCTCCTTCACGATTTTGGTCACCAGCCACACCACAATCAGCACCGCCAGCACCGCCGACACCAGCACCACGATGGGCGTGGCTTTTTGAAACACGTCCTGCAGGGCGCTGCGCTGGGCCAGCTGCGCCATCTCCTGCACCTGAATGCGGTCGTAGAGCAAGCGCACCTGCCGCAGGGTCTGGCGGTCGGTGTCGAGCAGGGTTTGCATGGCCGACTTGCTGACCGACTTGTCGATTTCGGTCAGCGGGCGCAGGATGCGAAACTCCTGCTCCACCAGCGCGCGCAGCGAGTCGAGGCGGGCTTGCTGGGCGGGGTTTTCGGCCGTGAGGTCGTCGAGGCGGGCCAGGCTGGCGGGCAGCTGCCCGGTGGCCATGCTGTAGGGGCGCAGGTACAGCGTATCGCCGGTGAGCAGGTAGCCCCGCGTGCCGGCCTGGGCGTCCTTGAGCACGGCCGTCACGTTGGCTACTTCCTGCATCACCTGGTAGGTGTGCTCCACGCGCTCGGTCTGAATGCTCAGGCCGCGGATGCTCCAGAACGAGGCCGAGGCAGTGAGCAGCAGGATGCCCACGGCCACGGCAAAGCCCACAATGATTTTGGTGTCGGTTTTTGCAGCCATGGACTGCGAAGGTAGTGGCCCGCCCGACGCCGACGCTCGGGCCGGGGGCGGCCCCGCGGGGCGGCCCGTATCTTCGCGGCCATGCCGCTTGCCCCTTCCGACCGCCTCAGCAGCCCCCAAAACCCGCGCATCAAGCAGCTGCTGCGCCTCCAGCAGAAGGCCGCCGCGCGCCGGGCCCTGGGCCTCACGCTGGTGGAGGGCCTACGCGAGCTGACCATTGCCGTGGAAGCCGGCGTGGCCGTGGCCACCGTGTACAGTTGCCCCGAGCTAGCGGGCGAAGCCGGGCTGGCCGCGCTGCAAAGCCTGCTGGCCGGCCGCGTCTCGGTCCCGGAGCTGTTCGAAGTCACCCGCTCCGTGTTCGAGAAAGTGGCCTACCGGGAAGGGTCCGACGGCCTGCTGGCCGTGCTGCGCACCCCCGCCCGCACCCTGGCCGACCTGCGCCTGCCGCCCAACCCGCTCATTATCGTGCTCGAAGCCGTGGAGAAGCCCGGCAACCTCGGCGCCATCCTGCGCACCGCCGACGCCGCCCCGGTCGACGCCGTGCTCATCGGCGACCCGCGCACCGACCTGTTCAACCCCAACGTCATTCGGGCCAGCATCGGCTGCGTGTTCACAGTGCCGGTGGTGGCCGCGCCGGTGGCCGACATCCTGGCTTTTCTGCAAGCAAAGAGCATCCGCACCTACGCCGCCGCGCTCGCGCCCGGGGCCCGCAGCTACACCGCCTGCGACTTCCGCCCGCCCACGGCCCTGGTTTTGGGCACCGAAGCCGACGGTCTCACCGCCGCCACCCGCGCGGGCTGCGACGAAACCATTATCATCCCCATGCTGGGCCGCATCGACTCGCTCAACGTGAGCGTAGCCGGGGCCGTGCTGGCGTTCGAGGCCGTGCGGCAACGCAAGGCCGGCTAAGCGGCGTCGGGAGCGGGATTTTCCAGCTTACCAACGCGAGCCTTGAGCAGGGCTATTTCCTGGCCAGTGTCATCGTACCGGGCATTGCCCCGGTTCATGGCGTCCAAAATGGCATTGGTCATGTTGTTGAAAGTATCGGCCATTGCTCCCAGTCCCGTGCGCAGTTCGTCGCGCAATGCCGCGTTGTCTTCCTTCATCTCCCGGCGCAGGCCACCGATTTCTTCCTTCATCTCCCGGCGCAGGCCGGCAATGTCTGCACGCATGGCGTGCTGCTCAATTAGAATTTCGGCCACTACTTCCGGCAGGTCGCGCTTGTCTCGGGGTTCCATGGAAAGAGCACTACGAATAAAGTGAAAGGTCCGACAAGATAATGGCTAAACAATGTAAAGCTCACGAAAAAGGGGCATTACCGAAAGGTGACGCC
Organism: Hymenobacter sp.; assembly: GCF_031398885.1. GTDB lineage: Bacteria > Bacteroidota > Bacteroidia > Cytophagales > Hymenobacteraceae > Hymenobacter. The sequence continues at coordinate 24,332 of NZ_JANNOD010000082.1, read as the reverse complement.
CCTTTATAGCCTTCTCGAAAACCATTAATCGGCCTGCTTGGCGTAGCGCAACCGCTCGTTCTCGTCGAGCAGAATTTTGCGCATCCGAATCGACTTCGGCGTCACCTCCAGGTACTCATCCTTCTGGATGTATTCCATGGCTTCTTCCAGGGAGAACTGGCGCTTGGGCACAATCTTGGCGTTGTCGTCCGTGCCCGAGGCGCGCATGTTGGTCAGCTTCTTGCCTTTCTGGATGTTCACCGTTAGGTCGTTCGGGCGGGTGTGCTCGCCGATAACCTGGCCGCCGTACACTTCCTCGCCCGGGTCCACGAAAAACGAGCCCCGGTCCTGGAGCTTGTCGATGGTGTAGGCGGTACCGGCGCCGGTTTCCAGCGAAATCAGTGAGCCCGCAATACGGCCCGGAATCTGGCCCTTGTGCTCTTCGTAGTCCACGAAGCGGTGGTTCATGATGGCCTCGCCGCCGGTGGCGGTCAGCACGTTGTTGCGCAGGCCAATCAGGCCGCGCGACGGGATGGTGAACTCCAAATGCTGCAAGTCGCCCTTGGGCTCCATGATGGTCATTTCGCCCTTGCGCATGCTCACCAGCTCGATGACCTTGCCGGCCGATTCCTCGGGCACGTCCACCACCAGCAGCTCGATGGGCTCGGTGCGCTTGCCGTTTTCGTCTTCTTTGAACAGCACCTGGGGCTGGCCCACCTGCAGTTCGTAGCCTTCGCGGCGCATGGTTTCAATCAACACCGACAAGTGCAGAATGCCGCGGCCAAACACCAGGAAGGTATCTTCTTTGTCGGTGGCCTCTACGCGCAGGGCGAGGTTTTTCTCGGTCTCCTTGAACAGCCGGTCGCGCAGGTGGCGCGAGGTCACGAACTTGCCCTCCTTGCCGAAGAACGGCGAGTTGTTGATGGTGAACAGCATGTTCATCGTCGGCTCGTCGATGCTAATGCGCTCCAATTGCTCAGGGTTTTCGGCGTCGGCCAGCGTGTCACCGATATCGAAGCCTTCAATGCCCGACACGGCGCAGATTTCGCCGCTGCTCACCTCGTCCACCTTCACCCGGCCGAGGCCTTCGAACACGTGCAGCTCGCGGATTTTTACTTTTTTGATGCTGCCATCGGCTTTCATCAGGCTCATGTTGGCGCCTTCCTTCAGGGTGCCGCGGTGCACGCGCCCGATGGCGATGCGGCCCACGAACGACGAATAGTCAAGCGAGGTAATCTGCATCTGGGGCGTGCCGTCCAGGGTCGGGGCGGCGGGGATGGACGCCACCACGGCGTCAAGCAGCGGAATGAGGTCGGTGGTTTTGGTCTTCCAGTCGGTGCTCATCCAGCCCTGCTTGGAGGAGCCGTACAGCGTCACGAAATCGAGCTGGTCCTCGCTGGCGCCGAGGTTGAACATGAGGTCGAACACCTGCTCGTGTACCTCGTCGGGCCGGCAGTTTTCCTTGTCCACTTTGTTCACCACCACGATGGGCTTCAGCCCCAAATCAATGGCTTTGCCCAGCACGAAGCGCGTCTGCGGCATGGCGCCTTCGAAGGCATCCACGAGCAGCAGCACGCCGTCGGCCAGCTTGAGCACCCGCTCCACTTCACCGCCAAAGTCGGCGTGACCCGGGGTGTCGATGATGTTGATTTTTACGTCTTTGTACCGTACCGATACGTTCTTGGAAACGATGGTAATGCCGCGCTCCCGCTCCAAGTCGTTATTGTCGAGGATGAGGTCGTCGAAGTGCTGGTGCGCGTCGAAAATCTTGGATGCGTGGATGATTTTATCCACTAGGGTCGTTTTGCCGTGGTCGACGTGGGCGATGATGGCAATGTTCCGAATGTTCTGGGCCATATGGGGTGTTTTTGCGGGTGCAAAGGTACGGAGAAAACGGCGCAAAGCCTTGTGGTAATCAAGGATTAACACCGGGCGGGCGGGGGTGAGCCGCGGCCACGGGCAAGCCCGTCGCCCTAAATCGGTTAGGTGGCGCGTAAGGTTCCCGGGCGGTGCGCGTCCGTCGCGCCGACCGAACCACGGCCCGGCGCCGTATGTTGGCCACTTATTCACCCTCACATCCCCTGCTCATGCGCTTCTCTTTGTTAGTTCTCTTCGTTTCGGTGCTTACGCTTGGTTCGGCCTGCTCGCAAAAGCGTGACGTGGCCGCCAATACCCCCGGCCCGGCCCGCACCGTGGCTGGTAAAACGTACTTCCAGCCCCAGGCCGTCACGGGCAAGCCCGACGAGTTTCCGGTGCGCAAAACCGAGGCCGAGTGGCGCAAGGTCCTCACCCCCGACCAGTTCTACATCCTGCGTGAAAAGGGCACCGAGCGGCCCTTCACCGGCAAGTACCACGACAACCACGCCGCCGGCAGCTACTATTGCGCGGCCGACAAGAACCTGCTGTTCTACTCTGACACCAAATTTGAATCGGGCACCGGCTGGCCCAGCTTCTTTGCCCCCGCCACGGCCACCAGCGTGAAAGTGGCGTCGGACAATGCCTTTGGCATGAGCCGCGACGAAATAGTGTGCGCCAAGTGCGGCGGCCACCTGGGGCACGTGTTCAACGATGGCCCCAAGCCCACCGGCCAGCGCTACTGCATGGACGGCAACGCGCTGGTATTTGAGCAAAAGAAATAGAAAGATTGGCATTATTCCGGAAAAATTCACAAACGAAAAGCCCCCCGTCAATCCACGACGGGGGGCTTTTCGTTTGTATGAGCCCAGCAATTGCTGCTTGTGTGATGAAGCACGAGAAGGCGCCTTATTTAAATAATTATAATCAGATAAAAACTTACGTCATGCCTTACTTCACTGACCCCATCGAATACCTGCAACAAGAAGTAGCGCCCACCCGCCACCTGCTGCTGAATCACGGCTTGTATCACCGCCTCCAAACGCTGCCCGACCTGCGGCGCTTCATGGAGCACCACGTGTTTGCCGTGTGGGACTTCATGTCACTGCTCAAAACCTTGCAGCGCGACCTGACCTGCGTGCAGGTGCCTTGGGTGCCCACGGCCAACCCGGCCGCGCGGCGCCTCATCAATGAGATTGTGCTGGAAGAAGAATCTGACGTCGACCAGCAGAGCCGCCCCATTAGTCATTTCGAGCTCTACGTGCGGGCCATGGAAGAATGCGGGGCCAATACCGCGCCCATTCGGCGGCTGGTGGCCGCCGTGGCTGCCGGGCGCCCCGTAGCGCAGGCCCTGGAAGCAGCCCAAGCCCCGGAGTCGGTGCGCCAATTCGTCACAACCACGTTTGGCATCATCCAGTCGGGCAAGCCGCACACCGTAGCGGCCGCCTTCACCTTTGGCCGCGAAGACCTCATCCCGGCCATGTTCCGGCAGTTGGTGGGCGAGCTGCGCGACCGGTTTCCGGGCCAGCTCGATACGTTTACTTACTACCTCGACCGCCACATTCAGCTCGATGAGGAAGTGCACGCGCCGCTGGCGCAGCGGATGGTGCGCGAACTGTGCGGCGACGACCCCGAACGCTGGATGGAGTGCCAGCTGGCGACCGTTCAGTGCCTTGAAGCACGCATCGGGCTCTGGGAGGGCATCAAACCCGGTAAGCCCTACCCCATGCCTGCGTAGCCCGGCCAACCATCGCCGCCCGGCCCGCGTTTGAAGGGCGCGGCCAAACTTGGCCGCGCCCTTCAAACGCGCGTTGGCCATGCTGAATCTTTGTTTTTTCACCACCCGCCTGAGGCAGTTCATCGGCGCCATGCTGCTGCTGCCCGCCTGCACTGCCGCCGAGCAAACGGGCGAAAGGGCTGCCCCGGCGGCGGTAGTGCCCAGCGAAGTGCGCACCGACGCCGACCGGCGCGCCATCTACAACAGCAATGGCACCAACTCCGCCGTGCCCGATGCCACCCCCAACCGCGTGCGCCTCGGCGAACAAGCCGCGGACATCAATCGGCAGAAGCGCATCGAAAATACCAACACCAACGACCCCAACAATACCACGCCCGAAACCCGGCTGCAACGCCTCAATTACGGCTCGGCCGCGGATACCGTGCGCCGGCCTTAGCCTTAGCCGAAGGAAAATAAAGAACTTGTTAGTACGCCAAAAGCCCGTCCCCAATAATTTGGAGACGGGCTTTTGCGTGGTGGGCACTGCGCCCGGGTGCCGAAAACTAAGCGCTAACCTCGCCGGTGCTGGCGCTGTCGGCGGAATTTAGTACGTCGCTGGTTTCGGGCGCGGGGGCGGCCGGCGTACGGGGCTTGGGCCCCCGGCGGGCGCCCGCCGTTGGCGGTTTGGGGCCGTGCCGGCCTTCGAGGGGCGCGGATGCTGCCTGTGCGGGCTTGGGGCCCCGGCGCGCGCCGGTGGCAGCCTTTGCCCCGGGCTTGCGGCCGCGGGTTTTGGCGGCCGGGCCGGTTGCGGCCGGTGCCTCGGCGGCGGCGGCGCTGGCCTGGGCGGCGCGGGCCTTGCGAGGGCTGCCGTCCTTGTTCAGGGTTTGGCTTTTCTTGCGGCCGTTGCGCGCAGCTTTGCCGGTGCCGTTGCTGCTGGGACTGCCGTTCGCCGTGCCGTCGGAGCTGCCCGCCACCGCGTCGTAGTGCCGCACGATGGTATGAAGGGCCTGCTCGAACATGCGCTCCGTGTCGCCGTCGAGGCGCCGCGTGGCTTCTTTTACCACTTCCTTCAGCTTGGCCTTCGTTTCTTTGCGGATGCGGGCCACCACTTCGTTCATGCGGCTGTTCAGTTCCTTTTGCAATTGCTTGGCCGCGGACTTGAGCGACTTCTTCTGACTGGCCTTTTTAGTGGCGCGGTCGTCGGTTAAGTCGGATGCCGCGCGGCTGGCGCTCTTGGCCGTTTTGCGAACTGTTTTCTCTTCCGGAGTGCGTTTTGCGCGTTTTTCTGTCGGGGCCGGAGAAGTAGGTTTTTTCATCTGAAAAAATGGTTAATGAAGGTGAAAAAGGAAAAATAGTAGGCTGATTTTACAAGCCAATCGTAATTGACGTCACTCAAATATAAAATAAATTAATTGTCAAACGGAGTAATTGATTTATTTGTTGATTTAATTCAGCACTTTTTGCTTCACGTTTTTTGAAGTGGGTAGTAATTGCTTCGGATTTTCACCGGTTACCACAACTTGACAGCTGTTTAATTTCTTGGTTTTTCATGTCGTTCATTCCTAAGCGCTACACAGTTACCGCCGCCTTGCCTTACGCAAACGGTCCGGTTCATATTGGTCACCTGGCCGGCGTTTACTTGCCGGCCGACATTTACGTGCGGTACCTGCGCTCGGCGGGACGCGACGTTAAATTTATTTGCGGCTCCGACGAGCACGGCGTGCCCATTACCATTCGCGCCCAAAAGGAAGGCATTACGCCCCAGCAGGTTGTGGATAAATACCACGCGTTGATTCGCGATTCGTTCCGGGACTTTAGCGTGTCGTTCGACGTGTACTCGCGGACTTCTTCGGCCACGCATGCCGAAGTTTCCAGCAGCTTTTTCACTAAGTTGAACGATGCCGGGCAGTTTATCGAGCAAACCACCCAGCAATATTTTGACGAGCAAGCCCAGCAATTTTTGGCGGACCGCTACATCGTGGGCACCTGTCCCAATTGCGGGAACGACAACGCGTACGGTGACCAGTGCGAACGCTGCGGCACCTCGTTGAGTCCGACCGAATTAATTAATCCGCGCAGCATGCTCAGCGGCGCGCAGCCGGTGCTGCGCGACACCAAGCACTGGTTTTTGCCCCTGGACCAATACGAGCCCTGGCTGCGCGAGTGGATAATTGAGGGCCATAAAAACGACTGGAAAACCAACGTGTACGGCCAGTGTAAATCCTGGATTGACCAGGGCCTGCACCCCCGCGCCGTGACGCGCGACCTGGACTGGGGCGTGCCCGTGCCGGTGCTCGGCGCCGAAGGCAAAGTGCTCTACGTGTGGTTCGACGCGCCCATTGGTTACATCTCGGCCACCAAAGAGGCTTTTCCCGACGAGTGGGAGCTGTATTGGAAAGACGCTGGTTCCAAGCTGGTGCATTTCATCGGCAAGGACAACATTGTTTTTCACTGCATTATTTTCCCCGTGATGCTGAAGGCGCACGGCGAATTTATCCTGCCGGACAACGTGCCGGCGAATGAATTTCTGAATCTGGAAGGCGACAAAATCAGCACTTCGCGCAACTGGGCGGTGTGGCTGCACGAATACTTGCGGGACTTTCCTGGCCAGGCCGACGTGCTGCGCTACGTGCTGTGCGCCAACGCGCCCGAAACTAAGGACAACGACTTCACCTGGAAAGATTTTCAGGCGCGCAACAACAACGAGCTGGTGGCCACGCTCGGCAATTTTGTGAACCGTGCCGCCGTGCTCACGCACAAGTTCTTCGAAGGCAAGGTGCCGGCTCTGGGCGAATTGACTTCCATCGATGAAGACGCTTTCGCTCAATTAGCCGAATTTCCGGGCAGGATTGGGGAGTTGATTGAAAACTATCGATTCCGCGATGCGCTGGCCGAAGTATTGAATTTGGCGCGTTTGGGAAATAAATACCTGGCCGAAACCCAACCCTGGCACCTCATTAAAACCGACGCGGCGCGCACGGGCACGGCGCTGCACGTGGCCTTGCAAATTGCGGCCGCATTGGCTCCCGTGCTGGAACCCTTTTTGCCCGAGTCCGCCCAAAAACTCGCCACCATGCTTAATTCGGAATTGGGTGATTGGGCCAGTGCGGGCCGTGCCGATGCGCTGCCCGCCGGCCACCAATTGCGCGAGCCCACCCTGCTTTTTGCCAAAATAGAAGACGCCACGGTAGAAACGCAGGTGCAAAAACTATTCGACACCAAAAAAGAAAATCAACTCGCCAGCACGCCCGTAGCGCCGGGCAAGGCCGATATTTCATTCGATGATTTTGGCCAGATGGATTTGCGCATCGGCACCGTAGTCGCCGCCGAGAAAGTCGCCAAGACTAAAAAACTTCTCAAGCTCACCGTGGACCTGGGCCTGGAGCAGCGCACCATCGTGAGCGGCATTGCCGAGCATTTCATTCCCGAAGCGCTGATTGGCCAGCAAGTTCAGGTGCTGCTCAACCTGGCGCCCCGCGAAATAAAAGGAATCAAAAGCCAGGGCATGCTGCTGCTGGCCGAAAACGCCGACGGTAGTTTGGCGCTAATGCAGCCCAGCGTGCCCGTGCGCAACGGCAGCAGCGTGGCGTAAGGCCAAGACAATCGCAATGAGTCAGGGCCTGGGGCCTGGCCGTTATTGCCGGAGCACCAGCGGCCTTCTTCGTGCGAAGTAGGGCCGGCTTTAGCTCAAAAGCGACGGTAATTACTGAAGCGTCAGAACGGCGTAAAAACGCAACATTTTGCTTCTTGTTGAGCGCGCCGTTCGAGAGTTGTTGAATAAGAAGACGCGACGTGTTGGGTCTCTACTTCTCTCTTGCCTCGTGCAAGCAGCTCCTCATGGAACGACTTTAAATCGCCGGCATTGCCGGGGCCAGCCGCCCTATAGGTAGTCTTTCCGCTGGCCGGGAGCTGCAAATTCCAGCAGCATTTCCAGCAGCTCCGGGCGCGTGGAGGGACGGTCGGCCAGCAACTCGCGCAGGTCGTGGGCCTGAGCGGTCCGAAAGCCCATTGTCCATCTGGCAAAGCTGCGTTGCTGGCAAGGGCCCTCGCCGAGCACCTCGCCCTGGTGGTGGCGCGGGTCGGCGACGATGCGGTCGTAGTACAGGTGGGTCACCACGCTTTCCTCGCCTTCCAGCACCTGCAAGAACCGGCCGTCGGGGGTATACAGTAGCACCCCGGTAACGTGGTGGAGCCGGTTGTAGGTCCAGCACTGGCGCAGCAGGGCCAACAGTTCCGGCCGTGAAAAGGGAACCAGTGATTGGCTTTGGTAGATGAGGTGGTACAGGCCCATGGCGACAGGCTACAGCTTATGACAGCGTGGCTTCGAGCAGCGCGTGGCTGACCGATAAACCGGGAGCCTAGCTTTTCTCAAGTTAGCAATAAAATATTAATAATCAAATGTTTAGTCGTTAAATAAACCCGTAAAGACTTGAGCCTTACCACTAGTCACAGTGGTTGGGTTCGTGGACTGTCGGGCGGAAATGAGTGTTGGGCGGAGGCAGGTTACGCAAAGACTGCAAGCGCTCGACGAGGTTGTGGGCCAGTGCAAAGGGGGGTATTTGCTCGTTGGAGTCGGTCCATCCTGGAAGCTGTGGCGCCGCTCGGAAACGGAGTCTGTGGGCTTTCCTCGTTACTTCCGACGGATATCCCGCGGTTGGGCGGGCGCTGTGCGCGAAGTTCTAGCCGCCGCGTTGGTATTCCCCGAGGCGATAAACTCCGCACACGGGGTTCGCGCTGGACCTGCTCATTGAGCTATTTCACGTTCACCACGTTCATTGCCCGTTCCAGCCCCAACGCGCCAAACGCCAGAACCGATTCGGCGGCTCGCTCAATGCGCGTCGGCAGCTCGATTAATTCATCGGCAGAAAAAGGGTTGAGTACGTAATCCACCTGCCGGCCCTTGGGAAAATTTGCGTCCACGCCAAACCGCAGCCGCGCGTACACGTCCGTGCCCAGCGTGGCCTGGATGTCTTTGAGGCCGTTGTGGCCGCCGGCCGAGCCTTGCCCTTTCAGGCGCAACTTGCCGAAGGGCAGGGCGAGGTCGTCGGTTACCGCCAGCAGGTTCTCCACCGGAATCTTGAGCGTGGCCAGCCAGTGCGCTGCGGCCTTGCCGCTCAGGTTCATGTACGTGGTGGGCTTCACCAGCGCGTAGGTGTGGCCCTTGTGCTTGAATTCAGTCACGAAGGCGTGGCGGCTGATTTCGAAGCGCGGCGCCCCAAACTTGGCCGCCAGGTAATCGCCCACCATGAAGCCGATGTTGTGCCGGGTGGCGGCGTATTCGGGGCCAATGTTGCCCAGGCAGAGTATCAAAAACTTCATCGGGACCGCGGATTTATCGGATTAGTCGAATTAATCAGACTTGTAGATGAAAAAAGAGGAAACGTACCCGTAGCACACAAAAAAGCCGTTCCAACTCTGGAACGGCTTTTTGAGATGCTAATTACACAATGTCGTCCACGAAATCCGGTTAATTCGACTAATCCGCGGTTCCGGCAGTTACTTACCGGCGGCGAGTTCGCCTTTCAGCGCACGCGGGATGGTGATGGTGGCAATGGGCGCCTCCGAACTGGTGAGGATGGTGTAGTTGGTGGGCTTCACCGCACCTACTTTAATGGACTTGCCGAGCTCCATGGTGCTGATGTCGACCTCCACGTAGTCGGGAAGGTTTTCCATGGTGGCGCGCACTTTCACCTTGCGCAGCTTGCTGGCCAGCTTGCCACCGGCCAGGACGCCCGGCGACACGCCAATGTACTTCACGGGGATGTCCATCTTTACTTCTTTGCCGTCCTGCAACTCCAGGAAGTCGACGTGCAGGAGCATTTCGTTCACGGGGTGAAACTGGGCGTCCTGCACGATGGCGCGGTACAGGGTGCCTTCCACGTTCAGGTCCACGATGTGGGCTTCCGGCGTGTACAACAATTCGCGGAACAGGATGGCGGGCACGGAGAAGTGCACGGTGTCCTGGCCGCCATACAACACGCACGGTACTTGGGCGTCGAGGCGCAATGCCTTGGCGTCCGTTTTACCGAGATTCGCTCTTTTAAACCCTACAATCTCGAGGCTTTTCATAAAAGTGGTTTTTGAAGATAAAAAATGGCCCGTTTGGCTCCAGCGCTGGAGCCAAACGGGCCGCAAAGGTAGCGGAATAGTCTGAAAATTAAAAGCCAACCATTGTCATTGCGAGCGGAGCGCAGCAACCAAAGGTCAACGCAGCCAATTTGTCCTTCCACAATGACTGCCCCCTGGGTTGTGAGAAGCCTCGGCTCTGAAATAAGTCGGGTTTCTCTATTGCGTTTGTCTCGGTGGCTGAATGATGGCTGATGGCTGCGAGAAGAAGGACCACAGCAGTTTGAATGCACCGTGTCTACGGCGCGGCTGAATTAACCTCACCACGACCAATGCGAGGTTTATGAAACTGCTCGGGCTTCGTCTTTCATCCTGGCAACGACAAATGTTTACACGAACAGCGAGCTGATGCTCTCGTGCGTCACCACGTTGCGAATGGCCTGGGCAAAGAGCGGCGCCAGCGAAATGACGCGAATTTTCTCGTTGGCCTGCCGCTGCGGGATGGTGTCGGTCGTAATCAGCTCGGTGAGGGCCGAGGCGCGAATGCGGTCGTGGGCCGGGCCGCTGAGCAGCGGGTGCGTGACCACGGCGCGCACCGACAGGGCGCCGCGCTCCATCACCAGCTCGGCGGCTTTGCAGATGGTACCGGCGGTGTCCACCATGTCATCCACAAACACCACGTTCATGCCCTTCACGTCGCCGATGACCTGCATGGAGGCAATTTCGTTGGCCCGCAGACGCATTTTGTCGCAGACCACAATTTCGGCCCCAAACTTCTTGGCGAAGGCGCGGGTGCGCACCACGCCGCCCACGTCGGGCGAGGCAAAAATCAGGTTTTCCAGGTTCAGCGACTTGATGTAGGGGGCCAGCACGGTGGCGCCGTCGAGGTGGTCGACGGGAATGTCGAAGAAGCCCTGGATTTGGCCGGCGTGCAGGTCGCAGGTCATCAGACGGTCGGTGCCCACGCTCTGGATGATGTTGGCCACGACTTTGGCGCCGATGCTCACGCGGGGCTTGTCCTTGCGGTCTTGCCGGGCGTAGCCCATGTACGGCATCACGATGACTACTTTGTGGGCCGAGGCGCGCTTAGCGGCGTCCACCATCAGCATCAGCTCCATGAGGTTTTCGGCGGGCGGGCAGGTGCTTTGGACCAAGAACACCTCGCAGCCCCGCACGCTCTCGTCGAAGCTCGGGCCCATCTCGGTGTCGGCGAAACGCTGGAGGGTGAGCTCACCGAGGGTGGTGCCGTAAGCGTCGGCGATTTTGCCGGCCAGCTCACGCGAAGCGCTGCCGGCGAAGATTTTGACCTGTTTCATTGGGGAAGGTGCTGAGATGAGGTGGCGCGCAGCCGCTGCTGCGCTTTTAGGGTGTGGCACGCTGCCTTTGCTGCGTTTCGTCGCACGGGTACTGACGTTCAACGAGGCGCAGCAAAGGCTACGCGCTACGCACAAACGCGAAAGGCGCCGACTACTCCGAAAAACGGGAGCAGCCAGCGCCTTTTCATTTAGTCGAGCTTTGTCGTTGTCCGACCAGGGCTCGAACCTGGACTTTCTTGAATCAAAATCAAGCGTGTTGCCAGTTACACCATCGGACAGTTTCCCGGCGGGCTACGCGCCGTTTGGGACTGCAAATGTACTACCGGAAAAATTCGAGGCAAGAGTTTGTGGAAAATTTTTCCGGGGAAAGGGAGGCGCCACAGCGGCTGGAAGCAGTATCTGGTTCGCTGACGCCTGATTTTCATGCCGTAATACTCCCGGTGGGGCCCGCCAACTGGGCGGCGGGCATTGCGTCGGAAGAGGTTGGAAAAGCCGTGCTTCTGCCGTAATTTTGCGGCCTGAAACCGCAACAACTTCAACCCATAATACATCGCAATGGCGAATACCGGCAAAATCACCCAGGTCATCGGCCCCGTCGTGGACGTGAGCTTCGCGGGTGAAAACACGAAGCTGCCCAACATCCTCGACGCGCTCGAAGTCACGAAAGACAACGGCCAGGTGGTGGTGCTGGAGTGCCAGCAGCACCTGGGCGAGGACCGGGTGCGGACCATTGCCATGGACTCGACCGAAGGCCTGACCCGCGGCGCCGAAGTGCGCGACCTGGGCGCCCCGATGTCGATGCCGACCGGCGACGCCATCAAAGGCCGCTTGTTCAATGTGATTGGCCAGGCCATCGACGGCATTCCCCAGCCGAAGTCCGACGGCCCGCTGCCGATTCACCGCCAAGCCCCGCCTTTCGAGGACCTGGCCACGTCGTCGGAAATTCTTTACACCGGCATCAAAGTAATTGACTTGCTCGCTCCTTATGTAAAGGGCGGTAAGATTGGCTTGTTCGGCGGGGCCGGCGTGGGTAAGACCGTGCTCATCATGGAGCTGGTGAACAACATTGCCAAGGCCTACGCCGGTCTGTCGGTGTTTGCCGGCGTGGGCGAGCGGACCCGCGAGGGCAACGACTTGCTGCGCGAATTCATCGAGTCGGACATCATCAAGTACGGCGAGGAGTTCAAGCACTCGATGGAGGCCGGCGGCTGGGACCTGAGCAAGGTCGACGAAACCGCGCTGCTGGAGTCGCAGGCGACTTTGGTTTTTGGCCAGATGAACGAACCCCCCGGAGCCCGCGCCCGCGTGGCCCTCTCGGGCCTGACCGTGGCCGAGAACTTCCGCGACGGCGATGGCACCGGGGCCGGCCGCGACATCCTGTTCTTTATCGACAACATCTTCCGTTTCACGCAGGCGGGTTCAGAAGTGTCGGCTCTGCTGGGCCGGATGCCCTCGGCTGTGGGTTACCAGCCCACGCTGGCCACCGAAATGGGGGCCATGCAGGAGCGCATCACCTCCACCAAGCGCGGCTCCATTACCTCGGTGCAGGCCGTGTACGTGCCGGCCGACGACTTGACCGACCCAGCGCCGTCGACGACGTTTGCCCACTTGGACGCCACCACGGTACTGAGCCGCAAAATCTCCGAGCTGGGCATCTACCCTGCCGTGGACCCGCTGGATTCGACCTCGCGCATTCTCTCGGCCGACGTGATTGGCGACGAGCACTACAACACCGCCCAGCGCGTGAAGGAAATCCTCCAGCGCTACAAGGAATTGCAGGACATCATCGCCATTCTGGGCATGGACGAACTCTCCGAGGAGGATAAGCAAGTCGTGAACCGCGCCCGCCGGGTGCAGCGCTTCCTGTCGCAGCCCTTTTTCGTGGCCCAGCAGTTCACCGGCCTGCAAGGCGTGCTCGTGGACATCAAGGACACCATCCGCGGCTTCAACGAAATCATCGACGGCAAGCACGACCACCTGCCGGAAGCGGCGTTCAACCTGGTGGGCACCATCGAGGACGCGGTGGTGAAAGGCGAGAAGCTGATTGCCGAAGCCAAGTAATTATTTAGTGGTTAGTGGTCAATGGTTAGTGATTAATGTTATTTTACACGAAAGCAACTGAACGTAATTAACCACTAACCACTGTTAAACATGCACCTAGAAATCATCACCCCCGACCGCAAGGTTTTCGAAGGCGAAGTGACGTCGGCCCAGTTTCCGGGAGCCGACGGCTCGTTTGAAGTGCTGAACAACCACGCCCCGCTTATTGCCGCCCTCAAGGCCGGCGACGTGACGGTGACGGGCGCGGCCGGGCGCGAAGCCATTCGCATCGAGGGCGGCGTGGTGGAAGTGCTGCGCAACAACGTGATTGTGCTGGCCGAGGGCGCCGTGGCCTAAGCTGGTTACCTGAACCATTGAAAAGCCTTTCTGTGACCGGGAAGGCTTTTCTGCTTTCCAGACCGCATGAACATCCGCCCCAAAATCACGCCTATCTACCAAACTTCGGTCTTCAAGTTTGAAGACCTGGACGCGGTGCAGCAGTACTTCGACGAGCCGGGCAGCCGCTACCTGTACTCGCGCAACGGCAACCCCAACAGCGACGAGCTGGCCGACGCCGTGAACCGCTGGGAGGGCGGGGCCGGGGCCCTGGCCACGGGCTCGGGCATGGCGGCTATCTTCGCGGCGCTGCTGACGTATTGCCAGGCCGGCGACCACGTGCTGTGCGCGGCCGACATCTACGGCGGCTCGGCGGCGCTGCTGAACCTGGAGCTCTCGCGGCTGGGCATCGCGGTGAGCTACGTGCCGTTCGAGGAGCTGGACGACCTGAGCGCCCACCTGCGGCCCACCACCCGGCTGCTGCTCTGCGAGACGATGAGCAACCCGCTGCTGCGCGTGGTGGACTTGCGCGCGGCTGCCGTCGAGTGCCACCGCCACGGGCTAAGGCTGGTGGTGGACAACACTTTCGCCACGCCAGTGCTGACCCGGCCGCTGGCGTACGGGGCCGACCTCATGCTGCACAGCGTGACCAAGTATTTGGCCGGGCACTCCGACGTGACGGCCGGCGCCGTGGTGGCCCGCACGGCCGAAGACGCGGCCCGGCTGTGCCAAATCGGTACCGTGTTTGGCCTCACGCTGAGCCCCATGGAAAGCTGGCTGAGCGTGCGGGGCCTCAAAACGCTGCGCCTGCGGGTGGCCGCGCACAGCGAAAATGCGTGGGCGGTGGCGGAGTTTTTGGAAGAACATCCGGTTGTGGCAGCGGTGTACTACCCCGGCCTGCCCACGCATTCGCAGCACGCACTGGCGATGACGCAGGGCGGCGGCCGGTTCGGTGGGATGCTCTCGTTTCGGCTGCCCGACGACCCGGCCGTGGTCAATTCCTTTATGCGGCGCAGCCAGCGGTTCCCGTTTGCGCCCTCGCTGGCGGGCGTCGACTCCTCCTGCTCGCACCCGCTCTCCACTTCGCACCGCGCCCTGACGGATGCGCAGCGCACGGAGCTGGGCATCACCGTGGGGCTGGTGCGGCTGAGCGTGGGCATCGAACCAGTGGAGGAATTGCTGGCCGACCTGGCGCAGGCGCTGGACTAGCGGCCGTGCTTTCGGCGCAATGGCTGGTTTGGGTAATCTGAAAAGTCCGCCGGGCAGCAATTAAGTGTTTGATGGATTGTGGTCTACGGTGCTGGAAGAACGGCCGGCGAAATCCCGAAGTCGCGTTTTACTGGCGGGGCCTTGGGCGGCGGTTGACGTATTTCGCAGCGGTTAGCTGACCGATAATGGTGCTAGCTTGTGGCGTCAATACTTTTACTCCAACTCATCACCCACCCATGGCCCCCGCTTCGCCCCGACTACCGCTTGCGCTCAAACTCTTACTCACGGCTTTTCTGGCCGTGATGGTGCCGGTGTACTACCAGAATTACGGCCCCACCAACTTCTTGTATTTCTGCGACATTGCCCTGCTGCTGTGCTTTATCAGCCTCTGGACGGAGCGGGCGCTGCCGGCCTCGATGGCGGCCGTGGGCATTTTGCTGCCGCAGGCGCTGTGGTGCCTCGATTTTCTGGGTGAGCTGGTGGGAGTGCACCTGGTGGGCCTGACGGCGTACATGTTCGACCCCAACCGCTCGCTGTTTCTGCGCGGGCTCTCGTTCTTCCACGGCTGGCTGCCGTTTCTGCTGGTCTTTTTGGTGAAGCGCCTGGGCTACGACCGCCGCGCCCTGGGGGCCTGGACGGGCCTGGGCTGGGCCCTGTGCCTGGGGGCCTACTTCTTCCTGCCGCCCGCCGGCACGGTGATGGCCGACCCCAAGATTCCGGTCAACATCAACTACGTGTTTGGGTTCGACGACGCCAAGGCCCAGACCTGGCTGCCGGGCCCGGTGTACCTGCTGGGCTGGATGGCCACGCTGTTCGTGGTGTGCTACCTGCCCACGCACCTGCTGCTGCGCAAGGTGTTTCGGCAGCCGGCCCCGCCCGCAAGCGCGACGGTGGCGCCGGCCGCGGCCGAGTTGGCGTAGGCCGGCGGTCGGCAACTCAGCTTCTGATGCGGGTGGCGTGGGCAGGAAATATCGGCGGAATCTGGTCTGAAACCGTAAGCTCAAGGGTTGACCATCCGCTTTTTCATTCATGCCCCGCACGATAATCGTCTCCAACCGCCTCCCCACCAAAGTTCTGCGTTCCGAAGAAAACCTCCTGACCTTTCAGCCCAGCGAAGGCGGCCTCGCCACCGGGCTGGGCTCCATCTACCGCCAGGCGGGCAACGTGTGGGTGGGCTGGCCGGGACTGTACGTGACCGACGCGGCCGAGGAACAGTACGTGACCGAACAGCTCCACGCCGAGAGCATGGCCCCGGTGTTTCTGACGGAAGCCGAAATCCGGGATTTCTACGAGGGCTTCAGCAACTCCACGCTCTGGCCCACCTTTCACTACTTCACCCAATTTGCCACCTACGAGCAGGCCCACTGGGACGCCTACGTGGCCGTGAACGAGAAGTTCTGCCAGGTTGTGCTGGCGCAGTCGGGCCCCGAAGACATCATCTGGGTGCACGACTACCAGCTGCTGCTGCTGCCCGAGCTGCTGCGCCGCGCCCGGCCCGATGCCACCATCGGCTTTTTCCTGCACATCCCGTTTCCGTCGTACGAGCTGCTCCGGGTGCTGCCCTGGCGCAACCAGCTGCTGGCCGGCATGCTGGGGGCCGACCTCATCGGCTTCCACACGTTTGGCTACCTGCGGCACTTCCTCAGCGCCGTGTCGCAGCTGCTGGGTTATTCGGCCCAAAACGGCCAGATTGAGGTGGGGCAGCGCGCCGTGCGCGTCGACGCTTTTCCCATGGGCATTGACTACGAGCGCTACGCTGAGGCGGCCAACTCGGCGGCGGCCCGCCAGCACGAGGCCGTGTACCGCGCGGCCCTGCGCGACACCCGGGTCATCCTGTCCATCGACCGGCTCGACTACACCAAGGGCATTGCCCAACGCATCCGGGCCTTCGAAGTGCTGCTGCAGCGCTACCCCGAATGGCGCGAGCAGGTGAGCCTGATTATGCTGGTGGTGCCCTCGCGGGACCAGGTGGCCCAGTATGCGGCGCTGAAGGAGGAGATTGACGAGCTGGTGGGCCGCATCAACGCCGCGTACTGCACCGTCGGCTGGAACCCCATCCTCTACTTTTACCGCTCCCTGCCGCTGGAAGAGCTGGCCTCGCTCTACCGCATTGCGGAAGTGGCCCTCGTGACGCCCATGCGCGACGGCATGAACCTGGTGGCCAAAGAGTACATCGCCAGCAGCACCGACCAGCGCGGCGTGCTCATCCTGAGCGAGCGGGCCGGGGCCGCCCGCGAGCTGTCCGACGCCCTCATCATCAACCCCACCGACATCAACCAACTGGCCGAAACCATGCACGAGGCCCTCGTGATGCCCGAGGAAGAGCAGGTGCAGCGCATGGCCGCCATGCAGGTCCTCGTGCAGCGCTACAACGTGTTTTCCTGGACCCGGCTTTTTCTGAACCAGCTGGCCTACACGAAGATGAAACAGCAAACCCTGGCCACCGAAACCCTGGCCCCGGCCCCCACCGACCAGCTCCTGCAGGCCTACCACGCCGCCGAACAGCGCCTGCTGCTGCTCGACTACGACGGCACGCTGGTGCCCTTCCACCCCAACCCGCAGCGCGCCCAGCCCGACCGGGAGCTGCTGCTGCTGCTGCGCGCCCTCGCCGACGATGCTCGGAACCGGGTGGTCATCATCAGCGGGCGCGACCGGGCCACCCTGGAAAACTGGCTGGGCCACCTGCCCGTCGACTTTATTGCCGAGCACGGGGTGTGGCTGCGGGCGGCCGGGGAAGAATGGAGCCTGTTTCAGCCCCTGCGCAACGACTGGAAGCGCGAACTGCGCCCGGTGCTGGAGCTGTACGTGGCCCGCACGGCCGGCTCGTTCATTGAGGAGAAGGAATATTCCCTGGCCTGGCACTACCGCCGCGCCGACGACGAGCTGGGGGTGGTGCGCTCGCGCGAGCTGCTCAACCACCTCACGTTCATGACCTCCAACACCGACCTGCAAGTGCTGGAGGGCAACAAGGTGCTGGAAATCAAAAATGCCGGCGTCAACAAGGGCACGGCCGCGGCCCGCTGGTTCAGCCAATACAACCCCGCCTTCACCCTGGCCCTGGGCGACGACCGCACCGACGAGGACACCTTCCGGGCCTTGCCCCCGGAGGCCTTCACCGTGCGCGTGGGGTCAGCCGCGCATTCGTCGGCGCGGTTCCACGTGGCCTCGCCCACCGAGGTGCGCGAGCTGCTGCGCAAGCTGCTGGGGTGAGACGCTGCGCTTAATTGAGAATGAGGAATGAGGAATGAGCAGTGAGCAGTGAGCAGTGAGCAGTGCGCAAAAAGACCGTCATGCTGAGCTTGCCGAAGCATCTCGCCCGCTTCGCTGCACGATTGAGTTACTACTACACGCGAGATGCTTCGGCTACGCTCAGCATGACGGTCTTTTTGCGCACTGCGCACTGCTCACTGCTCACTGCTCACTGCTCACTGCTCATTAAGCGCAGCGTCTCACCCCACGAAATGCGGCTTGTCCAGCCGCTGGGCGATGCGGTAGGCGGCGTTCACCAGGCCCACGTGGCTGTAGGCCTGCGGGAAGTTGCCCCACTGCGAGCCCGTGCGGGCGTCCACGTCCTCAGAGAGCAGGCCCAGGTGGTTGGTGTAGGCCAGCAGCTTCTCGAACTCGCGGGCGGCGTCGTCGAGGCGGCCTACGCAGGCCAGCGCTTCCACGTACCAGAAGGAGCAGATGAGAAACGTGGTTTCGGGCGTGCCGAAATCGTCGGGGTGGCGGTAGCGGTAGAACAGGCCCTCGGGGGTTCGCAGCTCTTTTTCCAGCTCCGCCAGGTGCCGGCGGGCCCGCTCCGAAGCCGGGTCGAGGTAGCCCATGAGGATGAGCTGGAGGGTGCTGGCGTCGAGGTTGGCGGAGCCGATGGCATTGGTGTACACGCCGCGCTCGGCGTCGTAACAATGCTCGATGCGGGCGCTGGCGGCCTCAATCAGGCGGGTGGCGCGGGCTTCCATGGCGGCGTTGCCCAGGGTGCGGGCCACCTGGCGGGCGGCGTGGCCGCCGGCCCAGTGGAAGAGAAAGGTGTAGCAGTGGCGCTGCGCGATGTGGCGGAATTCCCAGAGGCCGGCGTCGGGCTGGTCGAGGGTGGTTTCCATGTAATGCAGGGCTTCGGCGGCCAGCTTCTCGGGCGGCAGCTGGGTGGGGTTCACGAAGCGGGCGTCGACGTAGAGCGGCAGCAGCGCCACCAGCACCTGGCCGTACACGTCGTTCTGGATGTGGGTGTAGGCGTCGTTGCCGATGCGCACGGGCTGGTTGCCCAGGTAGCCGGCCAGCGGCAGCTCGGTTTCCACCAGGTCGGCCCGGCCGCCGATGCTGTAGAGCGGCTGGTACTTGTCCTGCACCTTGCCGGTGATGTTGGCGATGAACAGAAAGTAGCGCTCCATCTCTTCGAAGTGGCCGATGTTGTCGAAGGCCGTGAGGATGTAGTAGGTGTCGCGCATCCAGCAGAAGCGGTAGTCCCAGTTGCGGGTGCTGCCGGGGGCCTCGGGCAGGCTGGTGGTGCTGGCCGCGATGATGGCCCCGGTGTCCTCGTACTGGTGCATCTTGAGGGCCAGCGCCGAGCGAATCACCGCACCCTGGTGGAAGGTGCCGATGCTGGTGCTCTTCACCCACTGCTGCCAGTAGGCGGTGGTGCCGCGCAAAAACTGCTCGGCGGTGCTTTCCAGCGGGGCTTCCAGCGGCGCGCCGTAGGTGAGCACCAGGTAGCGGGGCTCGTTCAGCACGAAATCCTCCTCGTCCAGCACGTAGGTCAGGGGAATGTTGGTGGTGAGGCGAATTTCCTCTTCCAGGCCCAGAAAGGCAATGTGGTTGGAGCTGCGGCGGCGCGTCAGCGCCAGCTCGCCGTACTGGCCCACGGGCCGGCAGGTTACCCGCACGCGGGGCGTGCCGGCCAGCGGCTCCAGCTTCCGAATGAGCATCAGCGGCTTGTAGTACCGCTCGTACTGCGCGAAGCGGGGCGCGAAATCCGTGACGCGGTAGCGCCCGTCGGCCGTGGTGATTTCCGTGTGCAGCACGTTGGTGTTGGGCCCGTAGTACTGGTTCGAAGTAAACGAGGCCCCGCCGGCCGGCCGCACGCTGAACTCGCCGCCCTTCTGCTCATCCAACAAGCTGCCGAACACGAAGCTGCTATCAAAGCGCGGCCAGCAGAGCCAGCGCACGGCCGTGTCGGTGCCAATCAGGCCCAGAAAGGCGCAGTTGCCAATCAGGCCCAGGTCATAGGTGTGTTTCGTCATCAAAAGTGGGGCTACGCGGTCGGCATTGCGGCCGCATGAGTGGGCCGCCCCCTGGCGGCCCCACCCGCTAATACCGCGTCCCGCCGGCCGGGGTTACCACAACGCGTGGTTTCCTACAGCTTATCCGACACCTGGTCGGAGAGTTGCCGGGCGGTGCGCAGCGTTTGGAACTCGGCCTGCTGCGACCGGATGGTGAGCTTGTCTTCGAACGAAAAAGAGGTGCGAAGCTGCTCGTAGCGGGCGTTGAGGGCGCTGAGCACGTTGGCAGCGGTGGCCCAGTCGGCGGCCCGCCAGCCGTGGCGGTCGGCATTCACCCGCTCCAGAAAGGCGGCGTACACATTGAGCAAGGCCGGCGCGCTGAGGGTAGCCACGGCCGTCTTGCGGCGCAGGAAAGCCGTGACCTGGGCATCGGTGGCGCGGCCGTCGGCCACGGCGGCCGGCGCGGGCACCGTCCGGGCCGGCACCGTCCGGGCGGGCGCCGGGCTGCCGGCCGTGGCGGGCGTGTCGGCGGGCACGTAGGTGCGGGTGGTGCGCCGGACCACCTTGCCCGTGGCCGGGTCCAGGTCTTCGGTGACTTCGGTAACCTGGCGGGGGTTAGGCGCGGCCGGGCGGGCGGCGGGCGTGGTTTGAGCCGCGGCGGCCAGGGGTAAGGCCAGCAGCAGGGCGGCGAAAAAACGAGGAGTGGAATTCATGGCGAATAAAAGAGGAACGAGCCTATAACGGCAAAGCAGGCCCAAATGGTCTGCGGCCGGCGCGCAGGGGCAAGAATGGCGCCAGGTCCAACTAGTTGTCGTTAGCTCGGGCGTTCTAGCACGGCCCCAATCGCGCGGCGCAGGTCGGCGCACGTTGCCCCCGTATCTGGCACAGACCGAGGCAGTAGTCGGTAAATGGAGCAAGCTTAACAATGAACAGATTGTGACACCGTGGCCGTCGAGGTGGCAACGCAGTATCTTCGATGAACCACTGACCTAGGCAAAGGAGTTGTCAGGTTGCTGCTTTTCACCACTCAAGGCCACATCATGTCCATTGACACTCAGTCCGACGCCATTCCCGCCATGCGGCCAAGCCGGGTCAACGTCTATTCCCCCGCCGACATCAAGCGTTGGGGAGTTGAGCGTTTCCTGGATGCGGTCGCCCGGAAAGAACCATTGGAAATACCCGACCTAGGCTTTACGGACGAGGAAAACGAAACTATGGACGAAGTACTGCGCCAAGAGCGCGAAGCCGCTGCTCATGGTCTTTGACACGAATGCGGTTATCGCGCACATTCGGCGGAAGCAGCTCTTGCCCGCCCGTGCCGTTCTACCCGTCGTCGTTGTGGGCGAGTTGAGGGCATTCGTGTTGAAAAGCAACTGGGGTTATCAGCGCGTGGCTTTTTTGGAATACTTGTTCGGACAATACCCCGTGGTGGCCATCATTGAAGACTTAACCAACTTGTACGCCCACGTGGATGCCTACAGCCAGGGCAAGCTCATCGGCCAGCCGTTGCCGACTGGTCTCACGGCCCGCAACATGGGTAAAAACGACCTTTGGATTGCAGCCACGGCGCTCGACCTAGACATGCCCTTGCACACGGCCGACCACGATTTCGACCATTTGCTGCCGTTGGGGCTCATCTTGGTCAAAGAGCTATAGGATTGGCGCACGGGCCGGGCTGACGGAGTAGACCATCACTCACCCCAGCGCCTCGCGCAACGCCTCGGCCACGCGGCGCAGGTCGGCGTCGGTCATGGCCGTGCCGCTGGGCAGGCACAGGCCCCGGGCAAACAAGTCGGCGCACACTGCGCCGCCGTACGTGGGCGCGGCGGCGAACAGCGGCTGGAGGTGCAGCGGCTTCCAAAGCGGGCGGCTCTCGACGTTGCGGGTTTCGAGGTGCCGGCGCAACGTTTCGGGCGTGGCGGCGGTTGCACCGGCGTCTTCCGGGTCGGCGGGGTTGAGCAGGATGGTGGTGAGCCAGCGGTTGGCGTGGCTGCCGGCCGGCTCCGGGGCCAGGGCCACCGTGAGGCCCGGCAGGTCGGCGAGGTGCCGGCGGTACCAGTCGAATATCTCGCGGCGGCGCTTCACGCGGTCGGGCAGCAGCTCCATCTGGCCGCGGCCAATGCCGGCCAGGATGTTGCTCAGCCGGTAGTTGTAGCCCACTTCGGAGTGCTGGTAGTGGGGGGCATCGTCCTTGGCCTGGGTGGCCAGGAAGCGCACCCGCTCGGCCAGGGCGCGGTCGTAGGTGACGAGGGCGCCGCCGCCGCCGGTGGTCAGGATTTTGTTGCCATTAAACGAAAACACGCCCACCCGCCCAAAGCCCCCCAGCGGCTGCAGCTGCCAGCTGGCGCCCAGGGCCTCAGCCGCGTCTTCGAGCACCGGCAGGTCGTATTCGGCGGCCAGGGCCAGCAACTCGGGCAGCTTGGCGGGCATCCCATAAAGGTGCACCAGCAGCAGGGCTTTGGGCTTTTTGCCCCGGGCAATGCGGTCATCCAGGGCCTCGCGCAGGCGCCGGGGGCACATGTTCCAGGTGTCGGGCTCGCTGTCGACAAACACCGGCGTGGCCCCCAGGTACAGGATGGGGTTGGCCGTGGCCACGAACGTGAACGAGGGGCACAGCACTTCGTCGCCGGGCCCCACACCCAACACCAGCAGCCCCAGGTGAATGGCCGCCGTGCCCGAACTGAGCGCCACGCAGTAGGGCACGCCCACCGCCGCGCAAATGTCGGCCTCGAAGCCCGCCAGATTGGGCCCGGCCGGCGCCACCCAGTTGTCCTCAATGGCCTTGTGCACGTAGTTCAGCTCGTGCCGGCCGAGGTGGGGCGGGGAGAGGAAAAGACGGTCGTGGTCCTGGCTACGCATGTGGATAATTAAGAATTAATAATTAACAATTAATAATTAAAAATGAATATTTCTGTCGTCCATCGCGTCTACCGCGTCCGACTGTTAATTCTTAATTCTTAATTCTTAATTATCCTCGCGGGTACGCCCACGGCGGTGACGTTGGCGGGCAGGTCGCGGACGGCCACGGCGCCGGCCCCGACGATGGTGTTGGCTCCGATGCTCACGCCCTGGATAAGGGTGGCGTTGGTGCCCAGGTACACGCCGGCCGCCAGCCGGGCCCCGCCGCTGACGTTGGCGTGCGGCATCAGGGAGCAGAAGTCGCCCAGTACGGCGTCGTGGCCCACGGTGCAGCCCAGGTTGAGCAGCACGAAGCGGCCCAGCGTAATGTCGCAGGTCAGCACGCAGCCCTGCTGCACGATGCAGCCCGGGCCGAGCGTGACGCGCTGGTGCGGGGCCAGGTCCACCCGCGGGTGGACCAGCACTGGGAACGTGAGGTGCGGCGCCGTGAGCCGGGCCACCACCGCGGCCCGGTTGGCGGGGTTGCCCACGGCCACGGCTACGGCCAGCGGCCCGGGGGCGGCGTTGAGGTCGGCGCTGGTGCCCAGGTAGGGGAGGCCGGCCACGGGGGCGGCGGCGGGGGCGCGGTCGTCGTAGAAGCCGCGCACGTCCCAGGTGGGGCGGGTTTCGTTGAGCTGGTGCAGCAGCAGCAGCACCTCGCGGCCCAGGCCACCGGCGCCGAAAATTACCAGCGGTGGAGCGGGTTCGGCCACTTCGTATCCTGAAGAAAATAACTTGGTCATGAAGAAGCTACGAGGAAACCGGGGGCGGGGGGCTGCCCCGAAACGGCGTGGTGGTGGCCTGGCCCGGCGCGGTCACGCCGCGGCCGCGCAGCACCTGGCCGGCCGTGCGCCACAAGATGGTCAGGTCCAGCGCCCACGACACATTCTCGACGTACCACACGTCGTGGGCAAATTTTTCTTCCCAGGCCAGCGCATTGCGGCCGTTCACCTGGGCCCAGCCGGTGAGGCCGGGGCGCACGGCGTGGCGCCGGGCCTGAGCCGGTGAGTACAAGGACAGGTACTCGGGCAGCAGCGGGCGCGGACCCACCAGGCTGAGGTCGCCGCGCAGCACGTTCCAGAGCTGGGGCAGCTCGTCGAGCGAAGTGGCCCGCAACCAGCGGCCCACGGCCGGCAGGCGCTGGGCGTCGGGCAGCAATTGGCCCTGGGCGTCGCGCGCGTCGGTCATGGTTTGCAGCTTGTAGAGCGTGAACAGGCGCCCGCGCCAGCCCGGCCGCCGCTGGCGGAACAGCCAGCGCCCGTAGTTCTGGCTCGCCGCCAGGGCCGCCGCACCCGCCAGCAGCGGCAGGGCCAGCAGCAGCAGCGGCCCGGCCAGCATCACGTCGAAAAGCCGCTTGCCGAACCGGGGGTAGAAGGAATGAGGAATGAGGAATGAAGAATGAGGAATGGCCGCGGGCATACACAAAAGTAGCCGACTCGGCTTGGGTGGTAGTTTTGCGAACCGGCAAGGCAGAAGGAGTTGAATCATCCCGCCACTTAAATTCTTCATTGTTAGAGCACTTTTCAAGTTTGTGTGTTGGTCTGTCAGGCTCCCCTCTCCTGGGGAGAGGGGCCGGGGGTGAGGTTGCGCATCCGGTTCAACCTGAAGCGTCTCGCCCTGCACCGTCGTGAGACGGCCCTGAACGAACGCAAGCGGATCGAGTTGGAGAAGTCAGGACGAACGCTGATCTACCGGGTTCCG
>NZ_JANNOD010000063.1:0-33029 GCF_031398885.1 Hymenobacter sp. | reverse complement strand
GCAGGTTTTGCATTGATACCGCGCGTGGCCCTGGCTGTGGCCGTTGCGCCGAATTTGGTCGCTGCCGCATTTGGCGCAGAAGTGTTGCGTGTAAACCATAACTGGCAATACGGATTTCATCCTAACTTAGACCACCGCCAGACCAGGAAGATACATGGCTGCGCATTCCTCGTCGCTTGCTACTAGATCTATTTCGGGCAAAAACAGATTGATGACGTCTCGACCCAGTTCCTGGTCTGTTAGATTAGGATAAGTTTGATGTTCATTGCTTACAGTTGCTGGGGCAACTGTTTCAGCCGTGGCTCGGAGAAACAGGCGCTTCACTTGTTCGGCACCAAATGCCTTGCCTCGCCGGGTTTTGAAGGTTAAATTATTTAATTTCTGTGCGATCTGAAGGTAATTAAACCCTTTTTCCTTCAGGAGTAAAATGTGTGCCGTGGCCTTGCGGTTGTTCTCATCGGCATGGGCGTTCTGCTGATTGTTGGCACTTCCTTTCTGAGCCGCCGCGCTCGTCAGATTCTCTGGTTTCCCAAGTTTAGTCCCATTCGCCTTTTTCGCGGCGAGCGCTTCTGTAGTTCGCTTGGAAATCATTTCCCGTTCGTGCTGGGCCATTACGGCAAAGATGCCCACCGTTAAGGTATTGACGTCGGGCATATCGCAGCACACAAAGTCTACCCCAGTGTCGCGCAGTTTAAAAATAAAGCTCGCGTTCCGAGAGAGGCGATCGAGCTTCGCGATAAGCAGCGTAGCCCCCAACGCCTTTGCATGGGCTATAGCGGCGATGAGCTGTGGACGGTGGTTTTTCTTGCCGGATTCTACCTCCACATATTCAGCTAAGAGTGGTGTTTCTCTTACGAAAGATTCCACCGCTTGACGCTGAGATTCCAGGCCAAGCCCCGAATTACCTTGTTTAGTGGTACTAACGCGGAGATAGGATACGTATTCCTTCATGGCTTTCCAGTGCTTGCAAGTACGATTTGGAGTAAAGATAGCTATAGTTCACAAGACTTGAACGTTCGTTCAAGAAGTGTGAAGTGACCTGGCGCGTTTAGAAACGTCCGTTTGTAAAATGCTTAAAAGGGTCTTTGCCTAAGCCCTACTACATCCATACCCACGAAACTTATTATGGAACTGTACAAGTACTTCTAATAGATGCCTTACCTTTAGGCTTGAGCAATAAAATTTATTATAGGCATTAATAAGCAAGAGATTTTGGAACAGATAGAGATTAACTTTTTCAATATTACACTTTCTGAATCTTCATTCAATGTCGATTATATTGATTTTGTAGATATAGATCAGTTAAGTAGCCTGAGGGAGACTCACCCTGATAGCTACTTTGTTCACTCCGGAGATAAGATTTACTTATGGGGTGCTAAAAATATTCCTAATATCAAGGCCATATCTATAAACTTGGATGACAACTTGTTCTTAATAATTAAAATACTGTCTGAAGTTTTCATGAGGCAGTTCTATAATGATAAGAGCTCTTTCTTGGTGCGTAAGAAGATGCATATTTATGAAGTGGCGTTACTGAATGAGCCCTTATTTAGTGGCCAGTTTAATGGATTAGCTTTCTATAAAAAATTTAATCTGCATTTTTCACCCTTTAATGTCAATTCCAAAACAATCATTGGCTTGTCGATTTCTTCATCAATTTCTGAAGATATGGTGTGGGGTGTAGAAGATTTTGTGCGCTGTGGTATTCAATATGATGATTTAAAAATCAGCCCTGTAACAGGAAAAATACTAATAAATTCTAAGTCAAAATTCAGACTTGCTCAGGCATTTGATTACGCATCACAACTTAAGGTTGAACTTGATAAGTTTAATTATATTCAAAACGAATATAAAGAGATTAATGACTTTGTAGGGAGGTATTTTACTGAATTTATTAATTCTGACCTATTTCCTAATGAAATGAGAGTTGCTGATATAACAAGCTTAGCATTCTCTCGAAGCGATTCATCTTCCGGTTTGGGGTATAGTGTGCTTATTGCTCCGGAATGTTATTTTTATAACGGAAAGTACCCGTCTTTTGCAAATTCGTATAATAATAGGTATAAAATCAGTTATAATAAGCCATTCTCGTATGACGAATTTGAAAACCGAAAAATTAATATATCAATTATCTATCTCGAATCTGAACACCAAAACGTTAGAAGGTTTTTCAAGCACATACAAGATGAATTGATTAATACTTTCAAGCTTAAAAAAGAGAATTTCAAGTACACTACTTTTTTAATTGAAGATATTTCTCTGTCCTCTTACCAAAAGAAGATGGTAGCAATATCAAAATCAAGTCCCGACCTAGTAGTAGTCATTATTGATGAAAAGCATGAAGCATTGCCTACTTCTGAATCTCCATACTTTTTTTGTAAATCTGAATTTATAAAACAGGGAATAAATACACAAGAAGTGCAGATACAGGGGATTAATAAATTTATAATAGATAAAAAGCAGAACACCACTAATTATACGGACCACAATTTAGCGTTGAATATATATGCTAAGCTCGGGGGAATGGCGTGGACTATCAAGCCTAAGGAGCCTAAAAATGAATTGGTTATAGGTATAGGTGCCACCACGGATAATAATGGCCAGCCTGTTCTGGGCTTAACTTCTGTTTTTAGAGGTGATGGTAAATACCTCTTCGGCAAGGCTGCCTCGGTGACAAATATGAATAATTATGAGGAGAGTTTAGAGAAAATAATTACACTAGCAATTCAAAATTGTATAGATGATTACACACTTGATGTAAATGAAGTAGTCTATCTGGTGTTTCATATATTTAAACCGGCTGGTAAGGATAATGAGATTAAAGCATTAAAAAGTGCGATTCGGCATTTTAGGAGATATTCCTTTGAGTATGCATTCGTTCATGTTGGTGATGGGCATAACTACAGGTTTTTCACTTATGATATGACCTCTGATAAAATTACGTTTGATATTAAAGGTGGCAGAGCTCAAAACAAAAGAGGGGCTTTTGTTCGGCTAACTGATAGGTCAGGCTTTATTGGTCTAAAGCCAAGTAATTCAGCTTTTGTAAAAATAAACGTGCATAAAGAATCAAGCATCATTGATTTGGAATATGTGGCAGCCCAAATTTATCAGTTTGCCGAAATATCGCATACAAGTTATAATAAATCCGGTAAGCCAGTGACTATAAAATATCCTCACCTGATGGCGTATTTCGCTGAAAAACTTAAAGAACTGAATGGCTTTTATCTTAATGAAATAGAAATGCCCGATAATTCACTTTGGTTTATATGATGCTTGAAGATTTAATACATAATTTGAGAGCAAGATTGTTGAATGGCGATAATCTTGCTATAGTTGCTTATAAATTTATTCGTGGCAAGGTGGATGAACTAGCTTTGTTAGATGCCTCGGGATATACTGGCAATATAGAAAGTATTGCCATTGAGGGGTTCTTGGGTCAAAATGCAGATGATAGAAAAATCAAAAAAATAGAAAAGATACTCGACTCTGGCTACTATAAGAAATACATTAATTTATATGCCATGATTGGCCTGCATATGCAGGATTATCTGGTCGGTAGTGAATACTTTGGAAAGTATATCGCACGTTGGTTTCAAGAACACTCTGTTGGCCATAAATATCTGATAGCCAAATTCTTCAGCGATTCTTTTGAAGGCAAATTGGTGAAACTCTTAGAGAGTAGCATTGATTCAACTGGGCCATTAGTTTTATTGTTAAAACACATTTATTTGGAGGAGTCTGTAAACGTGCCCAGACTACTTATATCATTTGCTGAAATTGAGAATGAACTGGATATTATTGACTTACTTGTTTTAGAGGATTTGCAGAGCATCCAAGCTATTAGGTATAATAAGGTTCAGCAAGCCTTGCTTAACGACATTATATGGTGTGCAAGCGAAATCCAAAGCAAACACAAAGTGCTTAACAATAAGGAGGACCAGTACAATAGTAATTTTCAATCTCTCTTAAAGGCAAAAGGTTACAAGACCGAGCCACAGACACAAAGAGGTGAATCTCTTACCCAGACCTCGTACGGTGAATTAGATATTGCAATATTTACTGAGAATAACTTGCCACTTTCGATTTTCGAAGCATTTGTTATTGATAGCATAGAAAAGGATTACATAACAAAACACCTTGTAAAGCTTTCAGAAAACTATGACCCTAACGGGCTGAAAAATAATTACGCGGTTATATATTCTAAAAGCAATTATTTTAATGATTTATGGGAGCGGTATATAGACTTCGTTCCAACTATTGATTTTGAGCATGAGATTTTAAAAGGCTCATTTGAAGATATTACAAATCAATTTCCAAGATTTGCGGGTACGAAAATAGGGCTTACTAAGCATGATAATAATAAAACTTTAGTTTATGTCTATCATATTTTTATGGACATGAATTTCTGATTTCTTCTTAAATGATTTAAAAAGGGTTAAATGTAATTAGTATTTAAGGCGCTCAGGTCAGCCAGTCAGGCAACTCTACTATGTTTGCCTCATAATATTCTGGACCGCTCGCGCTGATGAAGCTACGTAGCTGCACGATTTTATTAGAAGCTGTGTCAAACTCCTCTTCCACAAAAAATCGGCCCGGCAGTTCGTACAGCTTGAAAGTGAGGTGGTCTAGCTAAACTGGACAGAATTGGGACGTTGTTTGAAGATGGGTTTCGAAGTGGTTGGGGGCAAGGTAACCGAGTGAAGAATGCCGTCGTTCGGCGTTGTAATAGGCGATGTGGTGGCTGATTTCGAGCCGAGCTTCGGCCAAGCCGGGGAAACTGCCGCCGTCGAGTAAGTCGGCCTTGAAACGACTCCAAAAGGACTCGGCGTGGGCGTTGTCGTAGCAGTTGCCGCGCCGGCTCATGCTTTGCTGGGCGCCGTTTTTGGCGACCAAGTCTTTGAAGCGGGTGGCGGAGTACTGGCTGCCCTGGTCGGAGTGCACGATAAGCCCGGCCGGGGGCCGGCGCACCACGAGGGCCCGGCGGAGCGCTTCGCTCACGAGGTCTTCGGGCATGGTATCGCGCACGTCCCAGCCGACTATTTTGCGCGAACAGCGGTCCAACCAGACGGCCAGGTACAGCCAGCCCCCGCCCTGGCGGGGCAGGTAGGTAATGTCCCCGACCCAGATCCGGTCGGGGGCCGTGGGGGCCGGCTGGCCGAGCAAGCGGTTAGGCGCGGCGCGCACGGCCGGGTTCGAGTCCGTAGTGCGGGGCACAAACGAGCGGGGCTGCTGAGCGCGTAGGCCGTGGGCCTTCAGCACGCGGCGGATGCGCCAGCGGCCTACGGCGTGGCCCTGGGCCTGCACTTCGGCGCGCATCCAACGCGTGCCATAGCGCTGGCTGTGGTTGGCAAACGCTTCGCGCACGGCCACTTGCCAGGCCGGCTCTACTGCCGCTGGCACCTGCTGGCGCCGCTGCCAGGCATAGTACGCGGCCGGCGCCACGCGCAGCACCTGGCAGAGTTGGCGCACCGGTGCCTGGCCGGCATGCTGGGCGATGTAGCGGTAGGTGCTCACGGGGTCGGCTGGCCGAAGATGACCAAGGCTTTTTTTAACATATCGAGCTCCTGCGCCAGCCGTTTGTTGGCTACCCGAAGGGCGCGCACTTCCGGGTCGCGGGCCACTTCCACGCTGCCCACCTCGGCCACGAGTTGCGCCTGTTGCCAGCGGTAGAGCAGCTTGGGGCTGATGCCCAGCTGCCGGGCCGCCGCCTGCGTACTGCGGCTCTCGCTGGCCAGGCGCAGGGCCTCGGCCTTAAAAGCTTCGTCGTAGTTTACGCCGTTTGTCGGGCGACGCCCCGCTGGTTCTTGCTGCCATAACAGAAGAAATATACGTCCTTCTTCTGTCCGCCTTGCCTAGACCACTTCAGAAGGTCCCTACCCGTTTCGCATCAAAACCGGGACTCCACCAAGGGAATTCGCCTCGTTCACCGTAACAGCCACCAATACTTGCGGCGCCACTACTACTAGCAGTTCTGCGGGGGAAGCGCCTACTTTTCGTATTGCACCGAGTTCCGCCAAGCGCCCAGCACGGCGGCGTATCCCAACCCAACTTCCGGGTCGCTCACCCTGCCCCAGGGCGCCTCGGATGCGACCCTGCTCAACAGCCAGGGCCGAGCGGTGCGGCGGGCCGACGCAAGCGGCAACTTTAATGTGCGGGACTTGCCGGCCGGGCTTTATAACCTGCAAATGAAGCAGAACGGCAAGCTCGTCAACCAGCGCATCGAAGTGAAGCACTAAGCGGCCAAGCAAACGCCTGCAATGAGGACCCCGACCAACTGGCCGGGTTTTTTTGCGCCCCTTCCGTGCTGCGAGGTCGTATGGGTGTCATTAACGCTACTTCCGCGGACCCAACGGCTGATGCAGAGGCTGGACGCCTTGAATACCCGCTTTGGCAAGGGGAGCGTGCAGGTGACCACGGCGCTGGGCGGGGCAGTAGGCCAGCCCGCACCCTGGAAAGGGCAACAGCAGCGACGGACGCCGGCTTATACCACCAATTTGGGATGAACTGTGGCAGGTGGGAAGTTGACAGGCCGTAATTGGCCAAAGTATGCACAAGCCTACTCTCTTTCCACCATTCTTAAAGTAGCATTGAGGGTGGCCAAATAGTAGTTGAACATCCAACTGTACCAGATATCGGTATCGTAACGTTCCTTTTGCTTGCCGTTATTATGGCGAATGGCAAAATTATTTGCCAGATTGAACATGTCGCCTTCATCCTTATCGAAGAAGTTTTTGACCTGTGGGCGTATGAATTCTAGGGCTCCTGCTAAATCCCGAATGGCATCTAGCTTATCTTGGTTCGTCGCACGGTGTCGGCGAAACTTTCTGATGGCCGCTTGCATTGGCCCTCTCACGTTATCGTGCGTTGAGGGGGGAAGTTCGGCTTCCAGCAGTGGTTTCAGACCCTCATCAGCCAAGGACAGCACTTCTCCGGCTTCAGATAATTCAAAGCCTTGGTCGTATGCTCCTAGCACGCGGTTCATTCGTTCTCGATAGGCTGTCCGTCCACTGGGTTGATGAAACTCGTCGTAATGCCAACCACAACTATTATATTCATGATAGCGCCCCGCCGTAGGCTTGGATACCCGGTCGTGTAAATACTCAATCACATCAAAAAGGTCATCTTCAGTCCATGTTGACAGGTTTTCTTCAATAGGCCACAAATGGGCTTTGCGCAGCGCAACCAACATGTCAATTTTTAAATCGGCTCCGGCGGTACCAGGTACAAAGCCCATGTCGATGCAATCGTACCCTAGGTGCTGTTGGAAGTAACCCTCTCGTTTAAAGTCACTATAAAAAGCAAGAAAAGCACGTTTCAAATCTTCAAGTGTTAACCCGTCTTGTGGGGCCCTGTTGCCATTGCGCTGCGAGTAGTAAGGCCGGTCCATGAATAAAATGCGTGGAAAAGAGGGTTCAGTCCTGCGAAGTTCGGCAGTAAAATGCCATAGAATGGCCGTGCTGTGTGTGCTCCCAAGTTAGAGTTGTTTAATCCTGCTCTTCATCAATTGAAACCTAGGCTTCTCATTTTTATAATATGTATGTTGAATCAATTATTAAATTATTATAATACTATTTTTTCGGACATAGTTTAGCAGGTTGCTCCAGGCCCTCTTCAAACGCTGGTTGCATGTAAAGAACACCTAACGCTAGGCCCTCGGTGCGCTGGAAGGCGTACTTCTTAAAGCCGAAAAAGGGCACCGTTCCGTGCCCCGTCCTCTTCACCCGCTTCGCTTCTGTGTCCACCGGCTGGCCGTCGGTCTTGCTCTGATTGCTGGCTAGGTTGGCCTCTTCGGCGTCAAAGGCCCGCTTCCAGCTTGTTTTTCCCTTCTTGGCTCTGATTTGCCTTCCTTGGCCTCTGTTCAGACCAGAAGGGCCTCTTTTACACCGTTCAGAGTCTATTGCTGGGTCGAGGCTTCTAAGTAGGCTCTGTTGCTGTCAGAACAGCCTTTGAAGCTGTCCGGAGCTTGGGAAGGAGGGAGGAATCCTCCTCTTACCTCTTTTACCTCTCTCCCCCCTCCCCCTGTCTCCTAATACCTCCGGATGATTAAGCATAACCCTCTGACGCAGTTGGGTAGCAGAAGAGCGCAGCGACCGGTTGCAGCGAACCAAAACAAGGCTCACCCTAGGCCCCGCAGCCCCCGGCTACCCGCAGCCAGGGTCAGGGGGCGTGGAAGCCGCTGAGTCGCAATCAACGACCAATTTGGGCAGCACGGCAAGGCGGGGCCGCCGCAACTGCTTTGGGTTGCGCATTTGTTGCTGTATCAAATGGGTTTTAGGGCTTTGAATCCAGCAAAGGGCACAATTGTCAAGGTGTACAGTACGGAAAACGGTACGCGGTACAGAGCAACAGGCTGTAGCAGTATAGACTCTTCGTAACAGCTCTATTCAGGCGAGGTGACAATGAACCCGCCGCTCGTTGTATGTGAATGAAGAAGCGTAGGTTTAAACTGCCTTTGCCAGCCTTACTGATTCCTTCCCATGAGCCTTCCATTTATCCAAGAAGAATACGAGCTGCGTATCCGCCCCGAAATAAATGCCTTAGTGGCCGAAGTAGAAGCGGCAGTAGCGGCTAATCCTGCGCTACAAACATTATACAAGGGCTGGCGTGTGTTCTTCAGTCCGGTGTTGGCCAGGCCTAGGGTCTTGCTCATTGGCATTAACCCAGGAAATGGGCAGGCGGGTAACATTGACACGGCATTCTGGGGGGGGGAATTGCCCTTTGAATATACTGCTTACAGCTACACACTGGCCCGGGAAACCCGACAGGCCTTTGCCGATGCCGGGCTTGCTGCTGTCTTCGCAAGCGACACGATGAAAACGAATTACTGTTTTCTGAGCACCACACAGGCCAAGGAATTGGAACAACTGACCGACGGATTAGGGCGGACGGCAGATGGACAAGAGAATTTGGGTCAAAAGGTCTACCGTAAGTCTAATGAATGGACACTGCGGTTTCTAGCGTTGTTTGGGCCGCAAGTCGTGCTGTGCGAAGGGAAAACAGCTTATAACTGGGTCCGCCAACTGTTAGGACACAGCCCAGAGGAGGCATGGGACAAGGAATCGGAATGCGGATATGCCCAATTTCCCGAACAAGGATTTACCTTGATTGGGTACAGCCGTAGGTTAAGTCAAATTCGCAACAAGCCCGCTTTAGCCACTTTATTGCAGCGATTTGTGACGTCATGACTGCTTGCGGCAATTTAAGTTTATTAGCTTTTCGTCAAGGATTCGCTAGTGCTCGCGGGGAAATTATTCTACGAACGAAACAGAAGTCTTAATGCCAATCTTTTCGCCAACAGCCTGCTTCATTATTTCTTCATACTGATGACGGTCATCGTCAGTGATATTAGAATTTGGACCTGTTATTATTGCTGTTGCAATTTTCTTTTTATGTATGTCTTCTATCATTAAGAAGACAGCAAACTCTTTTTTCGAGGAATCCTTAGATTTAAAAACACCCTTCTTGACTGTTATAAAATCTTTTTTCACTGCACTGATAAATTTTGCTTTTTGTTTAGACTTTATTTTGCCCATAAGTGCGAAAGCATTGCGTAGCTTGTCATTAGCAACGAGGTAAATCTCACCCGTTACACCTCCTTGGGATAAACTATAAATTTTGACGTTGGTATTTAACTCTTTGTCAAAAAAAGTATTTTGTCTTAAAACAAGTGCCGTATCTGATATTATTGCTGATTTTAGCACCATCTTGACTTTGTTTTCGGAATCGCCTACGAATAATGACTCACTAGATTCAGCTGGTTTAATACCAGCGAATAGGTCTGACGAGGCTTCTATAACATTGTCATTATCTTGAGTGCTATTGTGTTTATTTTCATCCGTGCTACTGTGAGCACATGAAATGCAAAGCAATGAAATGGCTATCAGGTAAAGGAATTTTGTTGCAGACATAATGGTGGGACGTTTTGAATTCGAAAGTTAGTAAGAGTGTAATGCTATGTCGCTCCGGCATGCGCCTGCAACTTGCTTTTTTGGGTATCGTCAACTGTGATAAATAAACAGTTATACCGCATTGGCTCATCTACTGTTAACCGATTAGCTGGGGCACAGTGTACCGCGTACCGTTTTCCGTCCGGTACGCGGTACTATGCTTGCGTTAACGGGTCGGTTCTTTTCGACCTAGCCAGTTCTGTACCGTGGTCTTAGGAACCCCCAAACGGCCGGCAATCACCCGGATGCTTAATCCCTGCGCTTGAAGCCTATGCGCTTCAGCCTCTTGGTCCGCCCGCACCTGCTTGCGTGAAGTGGCTTGGTGGCGTTTGGCATGTTGCAACATTTGTCGATATACTGGGGTGGTACAGTAAAAACGGACAGTGAGCTAAGGTAGGTTGGTTTGGAATTCGTGTTCAAATTGGTGGGGCGAGCGGTAGCCGAGGGCGGAGTGGCGGCGGTCGAGGGTAAAGTAGGTGTCGAGGTAGTGGGCGACTTCTAAGCGAGCTTCTTCCAGCGAGGCAAAGGGGCTGCCGCCGGGCAGTAATTCGGTTTTCAGCGTGCTCCAGCCGGCTTCGGCCTGGGCGTTATCATAGGGGTTGCCAGGCCGGCTGAAGCTGGCCAGGGCGCCGGCTTGGGCGATGCGGGCCCGGCAAGCGGCGCTGGTGTACTGGCTCCCCCGGTCGGCGTGAATAATCAAGCCCGGCGCGGGTTGGCGCAGCGTCAGGGCCTGTTCCAGGGCCAGCAGCACCAGTTCGGTGGGCATCTGGGCGGCCAGGTGCCAGCCCACGACCCGGCGGGAGCAGGCATCGCGCCACGTCGCCAGGTAACACCAGCGCCCCCCGACCAGCGGCAAGGAGGTGATGTCGCCGACCCACACCTGGTTCGGGGCGGTGGGAGTTGGCCGTCCCAGCAAGCGGTTCTCGGCCACCACCGCGGCCGGGTCGGCCACGGTGGTGCGCGGCCGCAACGGGCGCGTGCTCAGGGCCCGCAGCCCGTGCCGGTGCAGCCACGAGCGCAGCGCGTAGCGCCCCACGGCATGGCCCTCGGCGCGCAATTCCGCCCGCAGGCGGCGGGTGCCGTAGCGTTGGGCGTGGCGCGTGAAGGCGGCTTGCGCCGCCGCCTGCCACGGAGCAGGCGTGGGCTGGGCACGGCCCCGCCATTGATAATAGCCCGCGCAACTGACGCCCAGCACACGGCAGAGCACCTGCACGGGCCACGGTTCGGAGCAGTGCCCGATGAACTGGTAGCGGCTCATGACTGAGGCGGCTGGGAGAGCCCGCGCTTCAAGCGGGCGCTGGTCACGACTTTTTTTAAAATATCGCGCTCCATCTCCACGCGCTTGAGCTCCGCCCGCAAGCGCTTGATTTCGTCGCGCTCCGCGCTGCTGGGCACGGCCGCTTCGAGGGCCTGGCGATGCCAGCGGCCCAACAGGCCCGGCGAAATGCCTTGGGCGCGGGCCACGTCGGTTTGCCGGGTACCGGCCGTTACTTGCCGGACGCACTCGGCTTTGAACGCGGGCGTATATTTCTTGCGGGTGGCGGGCAAGCCGCCAAGGTTCAGTTTCTCGGTCATGGGCAACGGAAGTTAAGACTTCGCGCTGTCCGTTTCACCTAGACCACCTCAGAGTATAGACACGTACTTTACTCACTGTCCCCGCTGGCCCTACCAAGGCCCGCGCAGCCAAGTCTTTGCTAAGAGCCCTGCATTTAATCATAAGCGCATTACCTAATCAGTTCCGCTAAACTGTCCAATTTTGGGAAGTGGTACAATGGCTATTTCAGTACTGGCCATTTTTAAATTATTTAATTAACTGGCAAAGTTACCCTAGCCGTTGAAGCATTCAGGCTAACCAATCGGGCAGTGTAAAGTAGGTTCCGTAGTCCTATAATTGACTTAAATCAATGAAGCCCCGAAGCTGAACAATGCTGTTGGAGGCTCTTTTAAACTCCACTTCAACAAAGAATCGGCTCGGCAGCGCGGATAGCCTGAACGCAAACTCTTCTTCTCAACGTGTTATCAAGGAGATATTCATATCAAACACGGCCACAAGCGGTCGGTTGTGGGATAGGCCCTTGAACCCTTATAGGGTCATAGCAAAGTCAGATGCAGACTGAATATCAGATTGCACCCTTCAAAGAAAATTTACTGTTACTAGCCGTGTTACTTAAAGTATAAGTAATTGATTATAAGTGATTGTCAACCCTAGGGGCAAAGGAAGACGATGCAGTCGGAGTCCTGCTCCAGGCTGCCGGACTCACGCAGGTCCGAGAGCAGCGGGCGCTTCTCTCCGCCCCTTTTCTCCACGTCGCGGCTGAGCTGGGAGAGGGCGATGACGGGGGCGTTGAGCTCCTTGGCCAGCTCCTTGAGGCCGCGGCTGATGCTGCCCACTTCCTGCTCGCGGTTGCCGTTGGTGTCGCCGCGCATGAGCTGGACGTAGTCGACCAGGACCAGGCGCAATGGGTGCTGGGCGTGTAAGCGGGTGCACTTGGCGCGCAGCCGCTGGACGATGAGGCCGGGCGTGTCGTCGAGGTGGAACGTGTGGCCATGGGCGCGCAGGCGCTGGGCCTGCTGGCGGATGTGGGCCACTTGCTCTAGGCCGCCGGGCAGGTTGCCGATAAGCTCTATGATGCCAAGCCAATACCCACTGTCCCCTATACCGTCCCCCATGAAATTAAAAACCCCGTTTCCAAAGTGGAAACGGGGTTTTCAGTGGCCGCGTTAGGAATCGAACCTAAATCAAGAGCTTCGGAAACTCTCATACTATCCGTTGTACGACGCGGCCGGGTTGGGATGGGACTGCAAAAGTAGCCGCAAAAGCGGGTGCCGCCAAATATGACGTCCATATTCTTACGCCCTCACGCGGCCCAGCCATAACCCAACGGGCGCAAAATCAGTTAAGCCAGGTACCATTTCTAAGGTAAAATCCCCATTCCCAATTTCCCTTTATGAAAAAGAACCTGTACACGGCCGACGCTTCGGCCGTTGGTGGCCGCAGCGGCCACGTGCGCTCCGCCACCGGCATCATCGACCTGGATATGTCCGTGCCCGAGGGACTGGGCGGTAAAAAAGGCGCTACCAACCCTGAAGAACTGTTTGCCGCTGGCTACGCCTCGTGCTTCCAGCAGGCGCTGCTCGTCACGGCCCAGCGCGCCGGCGACACCCTCGACAAGGAAAGCTCGGTGCAGTGCTCGGTCACGCTGTTCCAGGAGGGCGAAGGCTACGGCCTGAGCGCCATCCTCGACGTGGACTTGAAGAAATTTGACGAGGCCAAAACCATCGAGATGGTCCGCTTCGCCCACAAAATCTGCCCGTACTCGGTGGGCACCCGCGGCAACATGGAAGTGGAGCTGCGCGTGACGGGCAAGGCCATTCCGGTGGAGGCCAGCGAGAACGTTGGCGTGTCCGACAAAGGCGGGGTTCAGGACCCCAAGAACGCCGCGCCGGCTGCTCAAAACGCCTAGCCTGTACCAAGCTAATCTTCCAGAAAAAGGCCCGTCTGGTAATCCAGACGGGCCTTTTCAACTTTTAAGGCTCAACTTTTAACTTGCCCCTACGCGGCCGCCAGCACTTCCTTCACGCGGGCAGCGGCGTCCTTGAGCAGCACGGCCGAGGACACTTTCAGGCCGCTTTCGTCGATGATGCGGGCGCCTTCTTCGGCGTTGGTGCCCTGCAGGCGCACGATGATGGGCACGCGGATGTCGCCGATGGCCTTGTAGGCCTCCACCACGCCGGTGGCCACCCGGTCGCAGCGCACGATGCCGCCGAAGATGTTAATCAGGATGGCCTTCACGTTCGGGTCCTTGAGGATGATGCGGAAGCCGGCTTCCACGGTCTGGGCGTTGGCCCCCCCCCCGACGTCGAGGAAGTTGGCGGGCTCGCCGCCCGAGAGCTTGATGATGTCCATAGTGGCCATGGCCAGGCCGGCGCCGTTCACCATGCAGCCCACGTTGCCGTCGAGCTTCACGTAGTTTAGGTTGTTCTGGCTGGCTTCCACTTCCAAAGGGTCTTCCTCGTTGAAGTCGCGCAGGGCCACGAAGTCCTTGTGGCGGTAGAGGGCGTTTTCGTCCAGGGTCACCTTGGCGTCCACGGCCAGGATTTTGTTGTCCGACGTTTTCAGCACCGGGTTGATTTCGAACATGGAGGAGTCCGTTTCGTCGTAGGCCTTGTACAGGGCCTGCACGAACTTCACCATTTCCTTCTGCGCGTCGCCTTCCAACCCGAGGTTGAAGGCAATTTTGCGGGCCTGGAAGCCCTGCAGGCCCACGGCGGGGTCGATGTGCTCGCGGTGGATTTTCTCGGGGTGCGCCTCGGCCACTTCCTCGATGTCCATGCCGCCCTCGGTGGTGTAGATGATGACGTTTTTGCCCAGCGCCCGGTCCAGCAGCACGCTCATGTAGTACTCCTTGGGCTCCGAAGCGCCGGGGTAGTACACGTCCTGGGCCACCAGCACCTTGTGCACCAGGCGGCCTTCGGGGCCGGTTTGCTTGGTGACGAGCTGCATGCCGAGGATGTTGCCGGCAATTTCGCGCACCTGCTCCAGGTTTTTGGCCAGCTTCACGCCGCCCCCTTTGCCGCGGCCCCCGGCGTGGATTTGGGCCTTGATGACGTGCCAGCTGGTGCCGGTGTCGGCGGTCAGTTTTTCGGCGGCGGCCACGGCCTCCTCGGGCGTGTCGGCCACGATGCCTTCCTGCACGCGCACGCCGTATTTTCTCAGGATTTCTTTGCCCTGGTATTCGTGAATGTTCATAAAAACGGGTAAGGGGTGGGGTTAGCTGGGCTGACCTTGGATTACGGACGCGAAAGTACGGCGACGCACCGGGATTGGCTCAGTGGCGCGCCGTGCGGGCCTGTGGGTGGCGCGCAGCCTTGGCTGCGCGCCACTGAGCCAAGGCTGCGCCACTGATTTAAGCTGCACGCCCTTAGGTTTAAGCATCAGGGGCCGTACCAGCGGGCCAGCACGGCTTCGGCGGGCTTGTGCTGGGGCGTGAAGTCGGCGTGCCGGCGGGCGGGGCCGTCGGGGGCCAGGCCGGGATACCACTTCCAGATAAACAGGCCCTTGAGCCACGGCAGGTCCCAGCAGGCCCGGAACATGGCCTCGTAGCAGCGGGCCTGGGTGGCCTCGTCGGGCGCGGCGAAGGCAGCCGTGGGCGCGGGCCATTCCCAGGGCTTGGCGGCGGCGTCGGCGGTGGTTTTGTAGCCAATTTCGGTGAAGACCACGGGTTTTTTGACCTTCTTCTGCCAGGCCGCCAGCGCGCGCAGGTGCGGCTGCCAGCCGCGCAGCAAGGAGTCGAGCGGCGGGTTTTCGGCGGTGCTCAGCGGAAAATAGGCCTGGATGCCGACGTAGTCCAGCGCGTCCCAGAACCGAATCTGCTGGTACTCCCCGCTCCAGTTGGCGGCGTAGGTGAGCGGGCCGTGGTACACGCGCCGCACCTGGCGGATGAGCGCGCGCCAGGCCTTCTCGTGCCGGGGCTCGGTGGCGTGCAGCAGCTCGGTGCCGATGCACAGGCCGTCCATTTGAGCCGCTTCGGCCAGCCGGGCGTAGCGCAGCAGGAAGCTGGTGTAGCTGGCAAACCACTGGTCCCACTCGGCCGGGGTGGCCATGTTGATGGCGCCGGGCCAGGTGCCCCGCACCCACACGTGCGGCTTGAGCAGCGTGCGGATGCCATACCGCCGGGCCAGTTGCGCCGTGCAAAAGAGGCCGGCATCACCCTCGCCCCAGTAGCCCCCGTGCCCCGGGCGCCGCTCCTCCCGAACTCGAACTTCGGGCGCCGCCGCCCCGGCTTGCCAGCCGAACGGCATCTGGGCAATCCAGGTCACGTGTGCGCGGCGCAGCGGGGCCAGGTCGGCGGCGGTAATGGAGTCGCCCCCCACCCAACTCACGCCGCGCAGGCGGGTGCTGTCGAAAGGAGCGCCCGGCAGCTTTTCGCGGCGGGCGGGCACTGAAGCAACCCCGGCAGCCCCCGAAAGCCGATGGCTTTGGGCTTCCGCGACTGCGGCGCCGGGGGCCCGGCGCGGCCACCACCAAACCAGCAGCGGCGCCAGGCCCAACAAGGCCAGCGGCCACCAGCGGCGCCCCCACGCAAAGGGCCGGCTCATGCGAGAATGTTCAGTCATTGGCAAAATTCTCTTACGACAGCAGGCCCACGGGGTACGCCCGGCCCGACCAGGCTCCGTCCGGATTCTGCGTAGCTTTGCCAGTGCCCGCATTATTCACGTCTATCGTTGCCCGCCGTTGCTGCAAGCTATTAACATTCACAAGAGCTACAACGCTCTGAACGTGCTCAAGGGCATCGATTTGACGATTGAGAAGTCGGAAATCGTGAGCATCGTTGGTTCTTCGGGGGCCGGTAAAAGCACGTTGCTGCACATCCTGGGCACACTCGACAGCCCCGACTCGGGCGAGGTGCTGTTCGATGGCGAATCCGTCAGCACGCTGGGACGCAACGACTTGGCCCGGTTTCGCAACCGGCACATTGGCTTCATTTTTCAGTTTCACAACCTGCTGCCAGAGTTCACGGCCCTTGAGAACGTGTGCCTGCCCGCCTACCTGGCCGGGCGCTCCGAAAAAGAAGTGCGCGTGCGGGCCCGCGAGCTGCTGGGCATGCTGAACATGGAGTTTCGGGCCGACCACAAGCCCAGCGAGATGAGCGGCGGCGAGCAGCAGCGCGTGTCCGTGGCCCGCGCCCTGATTAACTCGCCCGAAATCATCTTCGCCGACGAGCCCAGCGGCAACCTCGACACCAAAAACGCCCAGGAGCTGCACCAGATATTCTTCCTGCTGCGCAAGGAGCTGGGCCAGACCTTCGTCATCGTGACCCACAACGACCAGCTGGCCGAAATGGCCGACCGCAAGATTGTGATGCGCGACGGCTACATTCTGGAGGGCGGCTAGCCCACGGGGCGGCTGTGGCAGAGCGCAAAACGTCGTGCGGAGCGGAACCGAAGCACCACCTTGTACCGCGCGGCAAAAACCTTGGAGCGGTTCTGAGGTCCGTGTTTATGGCGCGGTAAAAGTGCGGCGGCGCTACTACCACGACGGCCAACCTCAGCTTGTCAGCGCCTCAGGGCGTGGCCACCAACCACAGGTCGCCGGAATCGTTGAGGTTGTTGCCTTCGACGCGGCCCCGGGTGGCGTTGTCGCCGGCGTAGTAGTACAGCGGGCGGCTTTTGTAGGTGAGCTGTTCGCGCGCACCCGCGGCGTTCGGAGTCCGGGCGATGGTGGCAAAATCGCTGCTTTTAAGAGCAGACGGCACCAGGGGCGCGCTCAGGTAGAGCGCGGGCCAGATGGCCGCGCAGCCGCCGGTGCAGTTGGTGGGCTGCGAGGTGGGGCTGGACGCGTCCTTGGCGAAGAAGTACAGCGCGCGGCCGTTGACGTCGACCAGAAAGGATTTGTTGGACACCACGCGCGTGGTTTTGTCTTCCACGCTTTTGCTGGCCAGCACCACGCCGTAGCCGGGGTTGACTACGTACCAAACGGTGCCAACGCCGTTGCCGGAGGTTTGGCCCGGGGCCTCGCGGGTGTAGACGCCGTTGGCTGCGGGGGCGTAATAGTACAGGGGCCAGCCTTTGTACGTGGTCTGCGGGCGGCCGTCGGTGGTGGTTTTGGTGGCGAAGTCCTCGGCTTTGAGGGCCTTGGGCACTTTGAGGTTGGCGTCGTAGTACACGGGCCACAGAGGGTTGCAGGTGGCGCTGGTGCAGGTATTGGCCCCGTCCACGTCGCGGGCGAAGTAGTAGAGCGTGTTGCCCTCGGCGTCGGTGAGGTAGGTGCCGAGGGTGGCCGAAGTGGCCAGTTTCACCGTGGCCACGGCGTCCGGGTCGACCGGGTCGGTGTCTTTCTTGCAGCTGCTGACGCCCAGGCTCAGCAGGCTGAGCAGTGCCAGGCCCAGCCCCACGGACCAGAAACGCATTAACAAAAAGTTGAGAGAATTGGCGGACTTTACCATGACAAGGAAGAGTTAAGTGTTGGAAAAGAGTTAAGTGAGCGGGACTG
Source organism: Hymenobacter sp. (assembly GCF_031398885.1). GTDB lineage: Bacteria > Bacteroidota > Bacteroidia > Cytophagales > Hymenobacteraceae > Hymenobacter. Next base: position 15,086 of record NZ_JANNOD010000063.1, on the reverse strand, counting down.
ATGCCCAAAAAACGGGCACGCGGTTTCCCAGGCACGGCCAGTGAGCGGGCCGGGGGAGGTGGCTGGGCGCAAGGCCCAGCCCATAGCAAAAAGGGCGGCGTGTACGGCCCACCAGGAGCCCGGCGGTGCAAGTCGGCGCCGACTTTGCACCCCCGCAGACCAGGGCTGGGCGGGAACACCGGGCGGGTTGCCGGGCGCGGGGACCGGGCGACCGCGCTTGCGGTGGGGTTACAAACGGCTACTCGCGGGGTCGCCGAAAAAGGTTGTTTGGGCCAGTCGAAATAAGTTTAGGGCTCGAAGCAGCCGGCCGGAGCCCGCTGATTATCGGCGCTGCGCGGGGCATGCCGCGGCAGTTCAGGGCCGACGCTTCAGCTAAAAATCTTCTTCCCAATCTCATTAGCTTTCACTAAATCTCATAATGCTCACAAACAATTGATTGTCAGTAATAAAATTTACTAAAATTTCTAGTCTTTTTGGCACGTTTCTTTCTACCTTTGGGTTGTAATCACGAACATCAGTTGGACACATTAACAACCCCCATTGCCATGAATGAGGCCCCCAAAACCCCCAAGGACGTTACCAAGAAAGTACGTGTCGAGAGCTTTGATATCAGCCGTTCCGACGAAACGTTGGACCTGGCCAAGGACCTCGCCAAGTTCATCAAGGACAACAAGCTTACCACCAACGTGCAGGGCAAGGAGTTCGTGAACGTGGAGGGCTGGCAGTACGCCGGCTCGCGCCTGGGCATCGTACCCATCGTGGAGCACGTCATCAACGTGAGCAGCGAGAGCGAGCTGAAGTATCAGGCCAAAGTCACCTTGTTTGACCTGCGCCACCAGACCACCGTGGGCGCCGGCTTCGCGGTGTGCTCGAACAAGGAGAGCGGCAAGAAATTCTACCAGGAGTTCGCCATTATGAGCATGGCTCAGACCCGCGCCATTGGCAAGGCCTACCGCAACTGCCTAGCTTGGATTATCCGCGCCGCCGGCTACGAGCCCACGCCCGCCGAGGAAATGGACTACAACACCAACACCGCCGCTACGGCTCCCGCGCCGGCCGTTGCCGTGGCCCAGGCCGTGCCCGCCATGCAGGTGGTGCCCGCCGAGGCGCCCGGCATTGCCGCCGAGCAAGCCGCGCCGGTTCCCTACGCCACGGCTTCGCAGAAGGAGGAAATCATCCGCTTGCTGAACCACCCGGTCATCACCCGCCCGGAGAAGACCAAGATGCTGCTCAACATCAACCGGCTCGACGAGGAGCGCGCCATTCAGGCCATTGCCAAGCTGCGCAAGGCCATCGACGACCGCGAGAACGGCGAGAAGGCCGCCGCTTAAGTTTCGGCTTAGTACTTGAAAAGCCCGGTGCCGTGAGGTGCCGGGCTTTTTTGTTGACGAATTAGAAATCCCACCGTTTGCGTGCCCGAAGCGGACAGCAAAACGCCCTGCTGCGCTCGGTGCGCAACAGGGCGTTTTTCGCGGTTCCGTGCGCCTACTGGGCCGCTGGGTACCAGTTGCGCAGCCGCACGTCAATTTTCTTGTTGGCTGCGTTCACGGTTTTTTTGAAGGCCTCCACGTCGCTCAGGCCATTTTGGCCCCGGTAATGGTACGGGTACACGATGCCGGGCTTGAAGGCCAATACGCCCTGCGCGGCCTGCGGTACGTCCATGGTATAGGGCAGGTTCATGCACACAAACGCCACGTCGACGGCCTTGAGGGCACGCATTTCGGGAATGTCTTCGGTGTCGCCGGACAGGTACACGTTTTTGCCACCCAGCAGCAGCACGTAGCCGTTGCCGCGGCCTTTGGTATGGGGCGCGTCGGCCGCTTCGGGTAGGTTGTACATCGGAATGGCCGACACGCTCATGCCCAGCGTGTCGAGCCGCTGGCCGTTGTTCAGAATGCGGACCTGCGCTTTGTACTCGGCGGGCAGCTTATCGGCCACCGCTTTGGGCACCACCATCAGGGCCTTGCTCACGGAGAGGCCCGCCAGCGTCGTGGGGTCGAGGTGGTCGCCGTGAATGTCGGTTATCAGGATGACGTCGGGCGCGGCCAGCCCGGCGTAGGCCGCGGCCCCGCCGTAGGGGTCCACGTAAATGGTCTTGCCGTTCCACGTCAACACTACGCTGCCGTGCGTGATGGGCTGCACCGTGAGGGGGCCTTTTTTGGTTGCAATCTGGTCGGCGGCCGCCCGCGGAGCAGCTACCGTTTGCGCCTGTGCCGGAACCACAGAAGCGGCCAGCGCGGCCGCGAGGAGGATGAGTTTCATCAATTCTTTGCTTGTTGAGTAAAGGATATAAACGAATTTTTGCGGCCGCAGTGGCCCCTCGTATAGGTTGCCACCAAAATTCGCGACCATAACCCAATCGCCTTGCACAAGTTCAGCCTAGCGAGGTGACATATTTATATAGGGCGCGGCTTCGCTCTTTCGACCGTTTTCTCGGACGCTGCGCCTGTTCTGGTGCGATGAAAAAGGGATGGCGTTACAGCCGATAGCTCAGCCCTAGCCGGAACACCTGCAAATAAGCCTCCCCCCTCACCCCGGCCTGTCCTTTCCGGTGGTTGGTGAATCCGCGCGAATAGCCCAGCGCCAGCCCGAGGCGCTGGTAGGACGTCGTCGCGTTGACGCGGGCCCGCACGTCCAGGTCGGGATGGGCGTGGTGGAGGCGGGTCGAATAGGTGCTAAAGTCGGTTTTCGCCTCCCCTTTTTCGTGGCTGCGGTGCAGAAAGCTGACTTCCGGACCGGCAGTCAGGTCCACCTGCGTTCTTTTGATGGCAAAACGGTGGCCAAAGAAGGGATGTGCCGTCGTGCAGCGGTTAATCATTGTAGTGTACCCGGTCGAGCTACTGCCGAAATCAACTTGGTCAAAGACGTGACGAATCCGAGCCCGACTCCTGAGCACTTCGTAGCCCGCTTGCAGTCCCCACAGGCTGCCTCTGGCCGTCACCCGCTGCGCCTGCGCCGCCAGCCCGTAGGATAACCCCAACGTGGTGCCGTACGGGTTGCTTGTATGCGGTTCTTCCCGGTCGGAATACAGGTAGACGTCGAACGGGTCGGGCACGGTAAGCGCGGTCCCGCCCTGCGCGGCGGCACGGCCCTGGTAAGCCGCGAAGCCCGAGTTGAGATGCAAAGAATATTCGGTGCTCTGCCCGTAGCCAAAATGAGCGATTAAAAGGCTTATAGAAAGAAGGGTAAAAAGCTTCATTAGGTTAAAAAAACAAGGGGTAGGGGGAGCCCGGATGTTGGCGCTAAGCGCTTGAGGGGTTTGGGGAGGTAATGGTTGCGTCATTGATGAAATAACTAAATCATAAAAACCGCTCCTTTCCCTGAACTACTACTTGCATTTGCTTACAGATTCTACTGGCCGGCCTTACGCACCAGGTTGAGTTCATTTAACTGGTTCACTATTTAGAGTTCACGAAATGCCCGTTGGGGATGAGTTTCGTGAACTGTACCAGGGCCTAGGTAAAGTCAGCAAACCGCTTGTCCGTCCTGTCACTCGGGCCCCAATGGCGAGCATGTATCCATCGTAGTTGGACAGACTGGGGTAGGTTGTCTACCTGGGAACCACTCAGATTCCGGGAGGCCGTACCTTCGCCCTTATGCCCTCCTCCCCTGCCGAAACCTCGCCTTTGGCCCTGCTGCGCGAGCATTGGGGACACACGGCGTTTCGACCGGGGCAGGCGGAAATCATCGATTCGGTGCTGGCGGGGCACGACACGCTGGCGCTGCTGCCCACCGGCGGCGGCAAGAGCATCTGCTTTCAGGTGCCGGCGCTGGCGCGGCCGGGCATCTGCGTGGTGGTGTCGCCGCTCATTGCTCTGATGAAGGACCAGGTGGACAACCTGCGCCGGCGCGGTCTTAAGGCCGAGGCCATTTACGCGGGCATGAGCCCCCAGGAAATCGACCACGCGCTGGACAACTGCGTGTACGGCCGCTCGGTGAAGTTCCTATACGTGTCGCCCGAGCGGCTGCTGACGGAACTGTTTCAGGTGCGGGTGGCGAAGATGAACGTGGGGCTGCTGGCCGTGGACGAAGCCCACTGCCTTTCGCAATGGGGCTACGATTTCCGCCCGCCCTACCTGCGCATTGCCGAGTTGCGCGATGCCCTGCCGGCCGGCGTGCCGGTCATTGCCCTCACGGCCACGGCCACGGCGCAGGTGCAGGCCGACATTGTGGCGAAGCTCAAGTTTCGGCCGGGCGCGGGCGTGTTTCGGCAGAGCTTTGCCCGGCCCAAGCTCTCGTACTCGGTGCTGCCCACCGAGGATAAGCTGCGCCGGCTGCTGGAAGTGGTGCGCGGCGTGGGCCCCACCAAAACCGGCATCGTATACGCCCGCACCCGGCGGCAGACGGAAGACACGGCGGCTTTCTTACAACAGCACAAGTTTTCGGCCGCGGCCTACCACGCCGGGCTGCCGCCGGAAAAGCGCACCCAGGTGCAGCAGGACTGGATTGCGGACAAAGTTCACCTCATCGTGGCCACCAACGCCTTCGGCATGGGCATCGACAAGCCCGACGTGCGCCTGGTGGCCCACCTCGACGCGCCCGACACCCTGGAGGCTTACTACCAGGAAGCCGGCCGGGCCGGGCGCGACGGCCAGTACGCCTTTGCCGTGCTGCTGGCCGGGCCCAACGACGCCAACGAGCTGCGCCGCCGCACCACCCAGGCCTTCCCGCCGCTCGACACGGTGCGGCGCGTGTACCAGGCGCTGGCCAACTACTCGCGCACGGCGGTGGGCGGCGGCGAGCTGGCCGCGTTCGAGTTCGACCTCCAGCAGTTCGCCGAAACCTACCGCATCAAGGCCGTGGACGCGCACAACGCACTGAAGATTTTGCAGCGCGAAGGCTTCGTGCAGTTGAATGAAGCCGCGAACAGCCCGGCGCGGGTGCACCTCATCCTCAACCACCAGGACTTGTACGCCTTCCAGGTGGCCAACGCCCAGCACGACTTGCTGATAAAAGCCCTGCTACGGCTGCACGGCGGCGAGCTGTTTGCCGACTTTCAGACCATCTCGGAAAATGCCGTGGCCACGCACCTGCGCCGCAGCGTGACGGAGGTGCGCCAGCAGCTGCGCTACCTGCACACGGCCGGCATCCTGCACTACCAGCCGCGGCAGGAGTCGCCCCAGGCCCTGTTCACCACCCCGCGCTTCGACGCGCCCAAGCTGCCCATCGACCAGGTGCGCATGACGGCCGCCCGCGACCTGGCCCGCCACAAAACCAGCGCCGTGGGCCAGTACCTGGCCGGCACCCGCTGCCGCCAGCAGTTGCTACTCACCTACTTCGACGAGGCCGACCCCGCCCGCTGCGGGGTGTGCGACAACTGCCTGGCCGAGAAAAAAGCCGCCCAGGCGGCGGCGGGGGTTGCCGCGTTGCGCGAGCCGCTGCTGCAACACGTGCGCCAAGCGGCCCAGACGCCGCGCGAGCTGCTGGCGGCTTTTCCACCGGCCCAGGCAGCGGCCGTCACGGCCACGGTGCGCGAGCTGGTGGACCGCGGCGAGCTAGCCTACGCGGCCGACGGCAAGCTGCAGGTGCCGCTTTGAAGCAGTTCTCGGGTCAGTTGTTTTTGAAAAAAGTTAAAAGTTGAGAGTTAAAAGTTAAAATTCAGACAAATAGAATTTTAACTTTTAACTCTCAACTTTTAACTCCATACCCGGAACGCGGAACCGTTTTAAGCAACGAATTTGCGGGCTGAATTTCCCCGTTATTGAGCGCTTCCCAATGTCTGCTTTATGGTTATTTATATGCTATGAATCAGCCGTTTGAATTTAGTTTTACAGCTGCATAATGTCTGTGACTGCCGAAGGTTGGGTGGTAGAAGCCGCCGCTCTTTCCGCACCTTTGCGGTGCATTGAAACGCCAATCAGCTATATTTCGCTTGTCTGCGCGGTGTCCTTTGCCTTTGCCAAGGTTAGCGGCTCATTTCTATCAACAGCACCCCATGAACCAACCCAGTGACTCAACGGCTCGGCGCCTGCAAATCGGCGAGGGCTACATCAGCGGCAACATTTCCATTTTCCTGGCGCTGCTGGCGCAGGGCGCCGTGCTCTGCTTTCATTTTCCCGAGTACCTCACCACCCCGGAATTCCGCGAGGTGTACACCGGCGAAACCATGAAGGTGCTGCTGATGGGCGTCATCGTGGCCTCGTTCTTCTTTGCCACGGTCAGCTTTTTGCTGAGCCACCGGAAGAAGCGCGCCGTCATCGGCATTGTGATTTCGGCGCTGGCGGTGACCGGCGGCGGGTTTGACGTGCAGGCCCGGGCGGTGGAAAAAACGGGCTGGCACCTGGGCCTCGACTGGCTGCTGCTCGACCTGCTGCTGCTGGCCGTGATTTTCGTGCCCATCGAAATGGCGTTTCCGAAGAACAAGCAGCAGTCGCGCTTCCACGCCGAGTGGCGCACCGACCTGGTGTACTTCGTCATCAGCCACTTGTTCATTCAGTTTTTCGGCGTGATTACCCAGGCCCCGGCCAAGCTACTCTTCGGCTGGATGGGCCTGGCGCCGTTGCAGCACTGGGTGCAAAACCTGCCCTTTGTGCTCGAATTTCTGCTGGCGCTGCTCGTGACCGACCTGTTCCAGTACGCGGCCCACCGCCTGTTTCACTCGCACGTGTACCTGTGGCGCTTCCACTCGGTGCACCACTCCACGCAGGCCATGGACTGGCTGGCGGGCTCGCGCACGCACTTCGTCGACATCTTCGTCACGCGCTCCATTTCGTTCATTCCGCTGTACGTGTGCGGCTTTTCGGAAATTACCTTCAGCGCCTACATCCTGTTCGTGTCCATCCACGCGGTGCTCATTCACGCCAACACGAGCATCAACTTCGGCTTTCTGAAGTACCTGCTGGTCACGCCGCAGTTCCACCACTGGCACCACTGCGAGGACCCGGCCCACTACGGCAAGAACTTCGCCATTCACTTCCCGCTGATTGACAAGGTGTTTGGCACGTACTACCTGCCCGGCAACGTGTGGCCCGACGCCACCGGGGTGCGCGAAGGCTCCTATCCCAAGGGCTACCTCAAGCAACTGACGCACCCGTTTCGCAAGAGCCCGTTCGACAAAACCCTGGACCTGGCGGAGGCGAGCAGCCGGTAAAGTCTGGCGAAACGCAAAAAACGGCGGGGGCTAAAAACAGACCGGTTTCTGTTTTTGGCCCCCGCCGCTTTTTATCAATCGACCGGCGCTGCGCGGACGTTACGACGCACCGGCCGCCGCAAAGGCCTGGTAGCCGCCCGCCAGGTTGCGCACGTTGGTGAAGCCCTGCTGGGTGAGGTAGGCCCTGGCCGAGACCGAGCGGCTGCCGCCCTTGCAATGCACGATGATTTCCTGGTCCTTCAGCTCCTCCAGGTCGTCGAGCTTCCCGGGCAGGGAATTGAGCGGAATGTTCTGGGCGCCGGGAATGTGGCCTTCCTCAAATTCCCAGGTTTCGCGCACGTCGAGGATGGTGGGGGTTTCGCCGGCTTGCTGGCGTTGGTGAAGTTCGGCGGCGGTGATGTCGGCCATGGTGGGCAAGTGAGGTGATGGGGTGAGATGGTGATGGGGTGGAGGGACGAAAGTACGGCCCGAGTCTTCTTGGTTTGGTAACCCGCGGACGGTCAGCGGCCCGCGGCCGGATTCTTACCTTTGGGGCTTTCCAAGTCCCCCAATATTTCTCATGAAACATCTTTTCGCTTCTTTGCTGGTGCTGCTGGCGCTGCTGCCCGCGGCGCTGCGGGCCCAGACCGTGCCGCCCCAGCCGCCCGCGCCGCCCGCCAACCTGCAAGGCGTGCAGCTGCGCGACTGGTACCGCGCCAACTGGTACGACGGCAAGCGCGTGGTGCTGAGCTACGGCACGGCCCGCGGCCGGATGTACAACTACATCGACAACGTCAACAACACGGTCACCTGCGTGTACTCGGGCTACGCCGAAGCCGTGCCTTACAGCGCCACCAGCACCGACCCGGGCGTGGTGAGCGACATCAACACCGAGCACAGCATCCCGCAGTCGTGGTTTAACGAAGTGGTGCGCATGCGCTCCGACATTCACCACCTCTACCCCACCCGCATTCAGTGGAACTCGGACCGGGGCTCCGACCCGTTTGCCGACATTCCCGACGCCAGCACCCTGGGCTGGCTGCGCAACACCACCCGCCTGACGACCATCCCGACGAGCAACATCGACGAGTACAGCGAGGACACCAACACGCAGTTCGAGCCCCGCGAAGACCACAAGGGCAACCTGGCCCGCGCGGCGTTCTACTTCTACACCATGCACGCCAACGAAAATTTCGACGCGGGCAAGGGCGTCATCACGGCCCTGGCCGACCTGGCCACCCTGTACCGCTGGCACCTGGCCGACCCCGTGGACGCCCGCGAAATCGAGCGCAACAACCGCGTGGCCGCCAGCCAGGGCAACTTCAACCCCTACATTGCCTACCCCGGCACCGTGGCCCCGGCCTGGGGCCTCACACCGCCCGGCCCGGTGTTCAGCTTCGCCGCGGCCTTGGGCGCCGTCGCCGAGGGCAACACCGGTGCTGCCACGTACAGCATCACGGTGAACCTGGCCCCCGCCGCCACCGCGCCCGTAACCGTGCAGGTGGCCTTGGACGCTACTTCGACGGCCACCAGCGGCTCCGATTTCGCCTTTGCCTCGCCCGCCACCCTCACCTTCCCGGCCGGCACCACCAGCCAGACCGTGACCGTGGCCGTGACCGGCGACACCCAGCCCGAAGCCGACGAAACCGTGGTGTTGGCCCTGACCAACGCCAGCACCGGCGCCAGCGTGGGCAACCCCGGCACCCACACGCTCACCCTCACCAACGACGACGGCCCGCCGCCCACGGTGAGCTTCGCCTCGGCCGGCGGCACCGCCACGGAGGGCAACGGCGGCACCACCACCTACACCGTGAACCTGGTGTTCAGCGGCACGTTTCCCAGTGCCTTCACCGTGCCCGTGAGCGTGGATGTGGCCAACAGCGCCGCCACTACGCCGGCGGACTACGTGCTGAACACGACCAGCGTCACCTTTGGCGGCGTGGCCCCGCCCGAGCCCATTACCGTCACGGTGAACGGCGACGCGGTGTTTGAGCCCAACGAAACGGTGCGCCTGCGCCTGGGCCCGCCCTCGAACGCCGCTGTCATCGTGGGCCAGCCCAGCGAGCACACGCTCACCATTCTCAACGACGACGCGCCCCCGGTGGGCGCGCCCTGCACCAAACCCTACTTCTCGCAGTACGTGGAGTCGCAGCAGGGCAACACCAAGGTGGTGGAAATTTACAACCCCACCCTGGCGCCCCTGCCGCTGGCCGGCAAGCGCGTGGTGCTGTACAGCGCCGGCTCAACCACGCCCAACGCCACGCTCAACCTGACCGGCAGCATTGCCCCCGGCGACGTGTACGTCATCGGCAATACGGGGCTGACCGACGCCCCCACGCTGGCCCAGACGGATATCCTTTCCAACGTGGCATTCTTTAGCGGCGCCCAGTCCATTGCCTTGTTTGACGCCACCGACACCCTCGACGTTATCGGCGTGATTGGCCAGACGCCCGCCGGCGGCGGCTGGACCGTGCCCAACGGCTCGACGCTGAACAACACCCTCGTGCGTCAGCCCGCCACCAGCCAGGGCGGCCGCTGGAACGGCCCGTACGGCAGCGCCACGTGGTCGGCAAGCGGCGTTGATAACTACGCGGGCGTGGGCAGCTACACCAGCGCGGCGTGCTTCATCCCGACGGCCACCCGCGCCGCCGCGCTACGGCGCAATGCCCTCGCCATTTACCCCAACCCGGCCACCGAAACCGTGCAGGTGCGCCTGCCCGGCGCGGCCTCCGCCCGCGCCGCCACGGTGGCCGTGCTCGATGCCCTGGGCCGCCCCGTGCGGCAGCGCACCGCCCCGCTCGGGGCCACCAGCGCCGTGACGGTGGACCTGCGCGGCCTGCCCGCCGGGCTCTACGCCATCCGCGTGGCCTGCGCCGACGTGAGCTACACCGGCCGCGTGGTGGTGGAGTAGCGCTTAGGTTTTCAGCTGAATCAAAAAAGCCCCCGCCGCTCACGGCCGGGGCTTTTTTGATTCAGAAAGAACATCGCGGGACCAAGCAACAACAGCCCTCACGACACGCTCATGCCTTTCACGCTAAAATATCGGCGTACTCGGCGTGGTGGCGTTTCACGAAGCCGGCCACGAACGTGCAGGTCGTTTTTACCCTCAGGTGTTTGGCGCGGGCGAAATCCAAGGCGACGCGGGCCATTTCCTCGGCCACGCCCCGGCCGCGCAGGGCTTCGTCGACGAAGGTGTGGGTGAAGTCGATGACGCCCGCGGCGGGCGTGGCGTAGGCCAGCTCGGCCGCGCGGCCGTCGCGGGTGGTGGTGAACTGCTGATTGGCGGCGTCGTGCTGGACGGACATGCTTGTGAGTCGGTTTGGGTTGGGAAAATGGCCTCGGGATGGAAATTGACCGCGGGCCGCTGGTTTGCGTACAGGAAGATATGACGGGCCTGGCCCGCTTCCCCCAATTTCTCTTCTCCCATGAACAACCAAAACCCTCCCCTGCCGCCGGAAAACGACCATCGTCCCCACGACCAGCAGGACCGCGCCGCCGCCGCCCAGCCCAACCCGAACGACCCGGCCGTGGACGCCGGCAACAGCCCCCACTACGGCGAGTTTGGCGGCGTAGAAACCGCTGCTCCCCTGGCCGCCACCTACGCGGCGCCGCCCGCCAACCGCGCCCCGGCACCAGCCGGCCGCGACGGCTCCAACGACAACCCCGACGAGTTCAGCGAATTCCGCGACCGCGAAAAGAACGCCGAGGATGCCCCCAACGACCCTGCCGACCAGCCGGGCCACGTGGAGCAAAACCAGGACCCCGCCGCCGTGCAGGCCGCCAGCAACAAAGATTCTGACGAGCAGCGCGCCGCCTGGGCCAAAGATGACCCCCGCTGGGCCGGCGGCGGCACCCACAACACCCGCGATGAGTCGGCCAGCACCAAAGACAATCAGGATTAAATTAATTGGCAGTTGTTTGCCATCCGTTGTCAGGTTCTGTCCAATCAGCTCCGGCAGCCATTCCTGACAACTGCCAGCGGATAACTACGGGTAACTAATAACCACCTTTCCCATGTCCCCCGACAACCCCAACCCGCTCGACGAACAGTCGAACACCGAAGACGGCGCCTCCACTCCCATGCTCGACGCGGCCACCCACGGCCAGGTACTGGACGACAACAATGCCTCGGGCCAGGAAAAAGCCGACGAGATGGACGACTCTCTGCGCACCGACACTCAGGCCCTGAACCAACCCGGTCCGGCCCCGGCTTCGGATGAAAACCTCCCCCGCGAGCTGACTGACCCCAGCGACCGCGCCTTCACCCTACCCGAAGAGCAGGTGTGACGCTGCGCTTAATGAGGAATGAGGAATGAGGAATGAAGAATTTAAGAGCCAATTCTTCATTCCTCATTCCTCATTAAGCGAAGTGTATTAAGTGCAGCGTTAAAATCGCCAGGCTACTTGGGCGCCGGTGTACCAGTTGCGGCCCGGCGCGGGCTGGAAGTAGCGGTTCCCGAAGGCGTTTAAGTCGTTGCCAAGGCTGTAGTTGCGGTCGGTAGCGTTGTCGAGGCCCGCGTAGAGGTTGGTTTCGAGGTGGCGGGCCAAGGTGCGCCGCCAGCCGCCGCGCGCGCCGAATACCCAGTAGCCCGACGCCTCCTCAGTGTTGGCGTCGTTCAGCGTCACGCGGGCCTGGTGGCTCAGGTTGGGATTGAAATAAAAGCCAAGCTGCTCGCTAAAATCCAGGCCGGCGCTGAAGGTCTGGGGCGTGGTGCCGGTGAGGCGGTTGCCGCGGAGGTCGGGCCCGCCGCTGGCGTAGCGGCCGAAGCGGAAGTTGTTGTAGGCGTAGCTGGCCCAGGCGCGCAGGCCGCACCCGGTGCTTGGCCCCGGTGCGCCGTCGGGCCCGGCCTGCGCGGTCGCGGCCGGCTGCCAGAGCCAGCCGCTCAGGGCGGCTTCGAGGCCGCGCTGGTGGGTGCGGCCAATGTTGCGGAACACGACAATGCCCTGGTCGGTGGCGGTGCTGACCACCGTTTGGCGCTGCTCCAGGTCGAACACGTTCACCTCGTAGCGCAGGCGGTTGCCCAGGGCATTGCCCCGCGCGCCCACCTCGTAGCTGGTGCCGCGCTCGGCCTGCAGGTCGCCGTTGAGGCTGCCGTCGGAAGTCCTAATTTCTTCGACCGTGGGCGGCGAAAAGCCGGTGCTGACGCTGCCGTACACGGACAGGCCGGAGCTGATTTCCTTGAGCAAGGCCACCCGCGGCGACACCTCGGGCCGGAAGCGGCGGCCGAACTCGTAGCCGTCGGGGCGCGCGGCGGCGTCGCTCACCCGCGCAATGCGGTAGCGCAGGCGGTTGTAGCTGGCGGCCACGGTCAGCAGCAGGTCGGCGGGCAACTCGTAGTCGGCCTGGGCGAAGGCGAAGCCGGCGCTGGTTGTGATTTCGTCGTTGTAGCGCAGCGCGCCGGGCGTGCCGCCGTTGTTCTGGTAGCTGCGCCCGTCGGCGAAGCTAGCCTGCAGCTCGCCACCGCCCTGCAGCCGCAGCACCCGGCCGGCCAGCGCGGTGCGGTAGCGCAGGGCCGAGCGGCCGCCCCCGCCCATGGCCGTGTTGCGCTCGTAGTCCACCAGAAACGGCGTACGAATGGCCGTGCCGCTGCCGTAGAGCGTGGTTTGCAATTCCCACCGGTCGGTAAACCGGTATTCGTGGGTGAAACCCAGCAGGCCCGTGCGCGACGCATAAAACGCCCGCTGCCCCACCGTGCCGGGCTGCGCGGCCACGCCGGGCCGGGCGGGCGCGTCGGGCCGCGCCTGCCGCGGGTCGGCTTCAAACTGGGCGCGGGTAAGGCTGCCGGGCAGTTGGTAGCTGATATCGGTGTACAGCAGATGGGCCGCCAGCGCGGTGCTGGGCGAGGCCGCGGTGCGCACGTCCAGGGCAAAAACGTCGCGCCGCAGGGCGCTTTGCACGCGGTACCCGCCCAGTTCCTGGTGCGCGTACTGGGCGCGTACGCTGCTGGTGGCGTTGGCGGCTTCGGCCGTCACGGTGCGGCGGCGCAGGCCGAAGCTGCCCACCGTGGCGCCCACGGCCGCGCGCGCGGTGCCGGCCGCCACCGCCGGCGTGCCAAATAAAGCCACACCGCCAATGCCCGCGCCGTACACGCTGCCGGCGGGGCCCTTCAATACTTCCAGCCGCCCGATGATGGCGGGGTCGAGCAGGTTGAGCGGCGTGCTGCCGCTGGCTTCGGTGAAGGGAATGCCGTTGTAGTACACCTTCACGTTGCGCACGCCAAACGGCGAACGGAGCGTGCTGCCCCGGATGCTGAGCCGGTAGCTGGCCGTGGCCCGCTCCTCCAGCCGCACGCCGGGCAGCGTGTTCACGGCCTGGGTGAGGGCGGCGGGGCTGAACTGCTCCAGCACGCGGGCGTCGAGCACGCCGATGGCGGCGGCGGTGCGGCGCAACGGCAGCCGCTGGCCGTAGCCCGTCACGGTGGCTTCGGGCAGGGCCACCGCGCGGGCGGAGTCGGCCAGCTGATTTTGCGCCCGTAGTGGGCATAATGAGGCCAGCGAAAGAAATGCGGCCAGAAAGCAGGGACGAAACATGAATGCAAACAGCGCGGGTTCGTGCCAACGGCAAAGCCGGGTTTGGGGTTCGTAATATTGACTTGCGCGACCAGCACCGCGGGTTGAAGGAACGGCACCGGGTTAAATTTTACAACCACTTTGTGCACACGGCCGGCGGCCGGCATCATCTCAGCAGCGGGCTCTGCAACTATTAGCCTCCGTCAGAAAAAATCACCTCCTATGAAAGTCATTCTGCTGGCCGTAAGTCTCGTCCTGTTCACCTCGCCCGCGGTTTGGGCCTGCTTGTGCGTCACAGAAAAAATTTCGGAGAAAGAAAAGATTGCGAAGGACTACGCGCAGGCGGCCGTTGTTTTCACCGGTCGGGTAGTCCGTGCCGAGTCCATAATGCGCGCGGACACGGCGCACTTTCGGTCCCGGCATTCGGACCGAGACACGGTGCTCACGAGCCAGCACGCCGGCGTGCGCTACACCTTTGCCGTTTCGCGCTTGCTGAAAGGGTCCGGCGTGGGTCCCGAAGTATTCGTGACCAGTGACAACACGTCCTGCGGCGTCGCGTTGGCCGTGGACTCTGAGCGGCTCATGTACGCCTACTCCGTGGACGTTGAGCCCAACTTGCGCGGGGCGCTTCGAAGAGTCGCCCCTTACTACGCCACCGACGTGTGCTCGCGCCATCAGGAACTGCGCTACACCAAAGCGGCAGAGCGACGGCAGCTGCGGCAATTAGCCAAAAGAGCCTGAAATCCTCATCCCGTAGATTTGGACCGGCCTTGCCACGTATGCCGTGAAAAGATAGCAGCTACCACTTTCCCCTGCCGCGCTCGGTACCATTGCCCCATGCCCGCCCTCCCGCCCGACCTGCGCCGCGCCCTGTTCCAGCTTCCGCAAAAAGAGAAAGACCAGCTGCTGGCCCGCCTCGTGGCCCAGGACGCGGTACTGAGCGAGCAGCTCGCCTACCGCCTGCTCGAAGGGCCCGACGCGCTGGAAAGCCGCCGCGCCGCGCTGCGCGCCCTGGTCGACGACCCCGTGCGCGGCTACCACCAAACGCCCAACGACCTGCTCGTGATTCTGCGGCAGCTGCAGGCGCGGCTGGCCTACCACGCCAAGATTACCGACGATGCTTTCGGCGAAACAGAATTGAGCTGGCGCTTGCTGGCCAACGTGTTCCGGCACCAAACCGCCGTGACAGCGCGCCTGCACGGCCCCACCCAGCCGCTGCTGCAGCACCTCACCAAACGCACCGCCGAGGCCCTGAAACAAACCGCCCGGCTCCACGAAGACTACCACGTCGAACTGGCCGACGCCGCCAACACCGTGCTGGCCGCGCTCTGGCAGTCGGGCGCCGCACCGCTGGCCCGGGAGCTGAGCCTACCGCGGCTATTTTCAATGAGGAATGAGGAATGAGGAATGCGCAGACGGAACGTCATGTCGAGCTTGCCGAGACATCTCGCGTGGGGGAGTAATCCAATCGCGCGCCGGTTTTGATTACTCCCCCACGCGAGATGTC
>NZ_JANNOD010000058.1:0-21290 GCF_031398885.1 Hymenobacter sp. | reverse complement strand
GGGGTTGACAATTACACTGCCCACCGTCATGCAGCGCGCCGCGAAGCATCTCGCGTGGGTTATAAAAAAAAACCGCTTATGCACACGCGCGAGAGGCTTCGCGGCGCTCTGCATGACGGCTGGATATTGTCCGTATGGCCGGGGCTACACTTCCAGCCGTGCGTTAGCTTCGGCGTAGCGGATGGTTTCTTCCGGCACGGGCGCGTTCTGGTCCTTGAAGAGCAGCACGAATACGGCCAGCACGGCGGCGGCAATGCCGGCCGGAATCAGCCAGATGGTGCGCCAGTCGTGCAGGGTGGGGGAGGCCTGGTGGGCGTCTACAATCTGGCCGGAGAGGAGCGAGCCGATGAGCATCCCCACGCCGTAGGTGGCCAGCGTGATGAAGCCCTGGGCCGCGCTTTTCGACTGCTCGCCAGCGAGGTTATCAGTGTAAATCTGGCCCGTTACGAAGAAGAAGTCGTAGCAGATGCCGTGCACCACGATGCCCGCAATCAGCATCCAGTAGGCCGAGTCGCCGTTGCCGTAGGCGAAAAACAGGTAGCGCACCACCCAGGCCAACATGCCGATGGCCAGCATCTTCTTCACGCCCAACCGAATGAAAAATACCGGAATTAGCAGCATGAACAGCACCTCCGACACCTGCCCCAGGCTCTGCACGCCGGCCGCCGACTTCATGCCCATCTCATTGAGAAACGGGTTGGTGAAGCCGTAGTAAAAAGACAGCGGCACGCAGATGGCCACCGAGGCCAGAAAGAAAATCAGGTACGAGCGGTTCCTCAGCAGCCCGATGGCTTCCAGGCCCAGCAGGTCGCCGATGCTGGTGCTTTGGCCGGCTTTTTTGATGGGCGGCGTGGCTGGCAGCGTGAAGCTGAATAGCCCCAGCAGCAGCGAGGCCCCGGCCGCCATGCGGAAGGTGAGCACCAGGCTGCCGCCCTGCTCCCAGTTCAGCCAACCGATGGTTAGGCCGGCGATAATCCAGCCTAATGTTCCCAACACTCTAATGGGCGCAAACTCCTTCTGCGGGTTCTGCATCTGCCGAAAGGAGATGGAATTGACCAGCGCTAGCGTGGGCATGTACACTATCATGTACATGAGAATGTAGGGGTAGAAGGCGCTGAAATCGGCGGCCTGCGAGGCCAGCCACAGTAGCCCCGCGCCCGTGAGGTGCAACACCCCGAGAATCTTCTGGGCCGAGAAAAACCGGTCCGCAATCAACCCGATGATGAAGGGCGCCACGATGGCCCCCACCGACTGCGTGAGAAACGCCGTGCCCACCTGCGTGCCGGTGGTGTGCAGGTTCTTCAGCAGGTAGGTGCCCAGGGTCACGAACCAGGCCCCCCAAATGAAGAACTCCAGGAACATCATCAGGGACAGTTTGAAGCGGGTGCTGGCAGTCATGGGCGGTGGGTGGGAAAGGTGAACGTCATGCAGAGCGCAGCGAAGCATCTCGCTCGCAATGGTAAATAATTACTGCTGCACGCGAGATGCTTCGCTGCGCTCTGCATGACGTTCTTTTAGAGACACCATGATCAAGGGACTCTGCCGGCTTCAACTGGTGGCCCAGGCTTTGTCGCCTTTTTTGTAGGGGTAGTTGCCGTCGTAGCGGCCGGGCACGGGCAGGTAGCGCAGGGCCTTGGTGGCGCCCACTTCCGAGGTGAAGTAGCCGAGCAGAGTGAGCTCCTTCATCATGCGGAAGTACTGGCTGGGGTCGTCTTTGCGCTGGTTGGCGGTAAAGGCCTGCTGTTCGGCATCCAGCTTGGTGAGTAGCGCGGTGCGCTGGGCGGCGTCGCAGGCCATGAAGCCCTTGCCGTGCTGCTTTTTGCACGCCTCATCGAGCTTGGTCAGGCCGTCGAGGAAAATTTTCTGGTCGGCGGGCGAGTAGCAGTCGCGCACCATCACGGCCATGAAGCTGCCCACCTGCGCGGCTTTGGCGCCGGGCGTAGTGGTGGCGGGCAGGATGGTTTCGCCCACCTCGTCCATCAGGCTCACCTGGCTAGCGTTGAGAAAGGCGGGCTTCTCCTGGACTTTGGGCGGGGCGGCAGTGGCCTTCGACTTCTTCTCGGCGGGCGAGGAGCAGCCGGTGAGGAAATAGTCGGCTCCGATGACCGTGCCACCCATCAGGATGGCCACGCGGGCGAGGGCGTCTCTTCTGTTCATGGCGGATTAGTTGCTAGTTGGTAGTTGTCAGTTGTTAGTCTGGTTGGAGCAGTTCTGACAACTGACAACGAGCAACTGACAACTAAAAACGAATCAGATATTTTGCTTTTTCAGCTCGCTCACGGCGTGGTCCACGGCGCGGGCCGTGAGGGCCATGTAGGTGAGCGAGGGGTTCTGGCAGGCGGCCGAGGTCATGCAGGCGCCGTCGGTTACGTACACGTTGGGGGCGTCCCAGACCTGGTTGTGCTGGTTGAGCACCGACGTTTTGGGGTCGCGGCCCATGCGGGCGGTGCCCATCTCGTGGATGCCCCCGCCCAGGTTGTAGCCGTTGTTATAGGTCTTGACGTTCTTCAGGCCGGCTTTTTCCAGCATTTCCTGGGCGTCCTGCATCATGTCGATGCGCATCTTCTGCTCGTTGTCGCGGATGCTGGCGTCGAAGGCCAGCACGGGCAGGCCCCACTTGTCCTTCTTGGTCTTGTCGAGCGTAATCTGGTTGTCGTGGTAGGGCAGCGTTTCGCCGAAGCCGGTGATGCCCATGGTCCACTTGCCGGGCTCGGTGAGGGCGTCTTTCAGGTCCGCGCCGATGCCCAGCTCCGGTATCTCGCGGCCCCAGCCCTCGCGGCCGGCTCCGCCCTGGTAGCCAAAGCCGCGCAGGTAGTCGCGCTTGTCGCCGAACAGGTTGCGGTAGCGCGGCACGTACACGCCGTTAGCCCGGCGGCCGAAGGTGTACCGGTCCTCGTAGCCCTCGGCGTCGCCGTGGGCCCCGGCCCGGAAGTGGTGGTCCATCAGGTTGTGGCCCAGCTCGCCGCTGCTGCTGCCCAGGCCGCCGGGCCACACGTCGGTGGCCGAGTTCATCAGCACCCAGGCCGAGTTCAGCGCCGAGGCGTTGAGGAAGACAACCTTGGCGAAGTACTCCACCGTCTGGTTGGTTTCGGCGTCGAGCACTTCCACGCCTTTGGCCCGCTTGGTGTCCTTGTCGTAGAGGATTTTGGTGACGATGGAAAACGGCCGCAGCGTGAGGTTGCCGGTGGCCACCGCCGCGGGCAGCGTAGCCGACTGCGTGCTGAAATACGCCCCAAACTGGCAGCCCAGCCAGCACTTGTTCTGGTACTGGCAGTTCACCCGGTTGTTGTGCGGCTTCGTGATGTTGGCCGTGCGGCCGATGACCATGCGCCGGTGCGCGTAGTTTTTCTTGATGCGGGCGGCCACGTCCTTCTCCACCACGTTCATTGCCATGGGCGGCATAAACTCGCCGTCGGGCAGCTGCGGCAGGCCTTCCTTCGAGCCGCTGATGCCGGCAAACTTCTCCACGTGGCTGTACCACGGCGCCAGGTCCTGGTAGCGAATGGGCCAGTCCACGGCAATGCCTTCCTTGGCGTTGGCCGTGAAGTCGAAGTCGCTCAGCCGGTACGACTGCCGGCCCCACGTCAGGGAGCGGCCGCCCACCTGGTAGCCCCGGAACCAGTCGAAGGGCTTCACCTCCGTGTAGGGGCTGTCCTTGTCGCTGGCCCAGAAGCTCAGGTTAACTTCGTTGAGCGGGTAATCGCGCTTGAGCACGGGGTAGTTGTCAATCATCTCCTGGGTGCGGCCGCCGCGGTGCGGAAAGTCCCAGGTGGGCTTGGTGGTGTTCACGTAGTCCTTCACGTGCTCCACGTTGCGGCCCCGCTCCAGCATGATGGTTTTGAGGCCTTTTTCCGTCAACTCTTTGGCGGCCCAGCCGCCCGAAATGCCCGAGCCAATGACGATGGCGTCGTAGGTGTTTTTATCCATGGTCAGCTAGCGAATGAGGTGGGAATTAACGGATGAAGCGGGGCAGCTTAAGCGCAAGAACGAGCAACTACGTCAGGCTGGTACCGGTACCAGCGCCCCGGGCCGCGGCGGTTCAAGTAAAGATAAAATAAGTTAACGCGAAAGAATTGTGAATTTTACAGCCGATTTTTTACGCGGGTGACGAGTGCCTACGGCGCCCGCTTTGTGCCCCAACTAGTTGAATGCCAGCGTACCAAAGGATTTTGAGTTTCCGAGTGGGGCGCGAAGAAGCAGGTCGAGTTATTTTCCTTCTCCGCCCTGTTCGGCCGGGGTGGAGACGCAACATTTTGCGTCTCGTCGCGTGGGTATTGTTCAACGACGAGACGCAACCTGTTGCGTCTCTACCCGTGCTGTCCGACTCAACCAGCTTATTGGAGCGGTTTCGGGGTTGGTGTACCGGTCGTCAGGCTCCCCTCTCCGCGGGAGAGGGTCCCGCCCCGCAGGGGTCTCGTGAGGTGAGCCCGGCCGGCGCATGTACACCGATTCCGAAACCGCTCTGAGGCAGTTTCGGCGAGTTTATACGCGTGCCGGGCGCCCTGCCAGCGCGCGCTTTTGGAAAAGTAGCGCCGCGGCCTTTCAGTAAATCAAGCACTCAATCGGATTCGTAGGCCAAGGCTTACTGGGCGGTCTGAACGGAGCCCAAATCGGCGGGCGGCGTGAGCGGCGCCGCGTCCAGCTCCGGCGGCTTCGCGTCGAGGCGCACCTCGCCGTGGCCGCGGCGGTACTGGGCCAGGGCGCGCTCGCCCACCAGCCAGAACACCACCGGCGTCACGATGATGTCGAGGAAAGTGGAGCTGAGCAGGCCGCCCAAAATGACGGTGGCCACCGGGTAGAGAATTTCCTTGCCCGGCGCGTCCTTGGCCAGCGTGAGCGGCACCAGGGCCAGGGCAGCTACCAGGGCCGTCATTAGCACGGGCACCAGGCGCTCCAGCGAGCCGCGGATTATCATCGCCTTCCCAAACTTTTCGCCTTCGTGCTCTACGAGGTGGAGGTAGTGCGAAATCATCATGATGCCGTTGCGCGAGGCGATGCCGGTGAGGGTGATGAAGCCCACCAGCGAGGCGATGCTGAACGTGCCGCCCGTGAGCAGCACCGCCCCCACCGAGCCGATGAGCGCCAGCGGAATGTTGAGCATAATCTGGCCCACCATCAGCCCCGACTTGAAGTGCGAGAACAGCACCAGGAAGATGCCGGCCAGCGAAAACAGGCTCAGCCACAAGATTTTGCTGCTGGCCGACTGCTGGCTCTCGAACTGCCCGCCGTAGGTGAGGTAGTAGCCCGGCGGCAGTTGCACCTGCTGGGCGATGCGGGCCTGCACTTCGCGCACGGTGCTGCCCAGGTCGCGGCCGGCCACGTTCAGCGAGACGCTGATGCGGCGCTGGGTGTTTTCGTGGTTCACGGTGTTGGGGCCGGGCTCGTAGCTCACATCGGCTACTTGGCTGACGGGGATGAGGGCGCCGGCGGGCGTCTCGATGCGGGTCTGGGCGATGGTGGCCACGTCGTTGCGCTGGTCTTCGGGCAGCTTCACGATGAGGTCGAACCGCTGCTGACCGTCGAGCATCTGCGACACCACTTCGCCCTGAAACAAGGTTTCGAGCGTGGCCACCACTTGCCCGCGCTCCAGGCCGTAGGCGCGCAGGGCCGCGTCGCGCGGGCGCACCAGCAGCTGCGGAATCTGCACCTGCTTTTCTACTTGCAGGTCGACCACGCCGGGCACGCCGGCGGCGGCGTTGCGGATGTCGTTGGCGTAGCGGCGCAGCGCTAGCAGGTCGTTGCCGAAAACTTTGATGGCCACCTGCGCCCGCACACCGCTCAGCAGGTGGTCGAGCCGGTGGGAGATGGGCTGGCCGATGTTCACGTTCACGCCGGTGATGAGGCTGAGGCGCTGGCGCAGGTCGGTCAGAATTTCGTCGCGGCTGCGCGGCGTGATGCCCTGCTTTTCCAGCTCCGCCGCGGTCTTAAAGGCAATTTCAATCTCGGAATTATTAACCGATTCGGCGTGCTCATCCAGCTCGGCGCGGCCGGTGCGGCGGGCGGTGTAGGCCACTTCGGGCAGCTTCAGCATCTGCTGCTCGCCCAGCGTGCCCAGCTTGTTCGATTCGGCCAGGGAGGTGCCGGCCGGGGCCGAAAAGTTGACCGTGAGCGAGCCTTCGTTGAAGGGCGGCAGAAACTCGGTGCCGAAGAAGGGCACCAGCGCCGCCGCCAGCACAAAGAGCAGGCCCGCCGTGCCCAGCACCAGCCGGGGGTGCGCCAGGCCCCAGTGCAGCACGCCGGTGTCCTTCTTTTTCAGCCAGCGGATGAGTCGGCCCTCCTGCTCGGCCGCCCGAATCTGCTTCATCCGGGGCAGCAGGTAGTAGCACAGCACCGGCGTCACGGTCAGCGACACGAAGAGCGAGGCCACGATGCTCGTGATGTAGGCAATGCCCAGGGGCGCAAAAATCCGACCTTCCATGCCCTCCAGCGCAAACAGCGGCAGGAACACCAGCACCACGATGATGGTGGCGTAGACGATGGAGTTGCGCACCTCCGACGAAGCCGCGTACACCACCTGCAACGCCGGCTTGGGCTGGGGCAACTGCTGATTCTCGCGCAGCCGGCGGAACACGTTCTCCACGTCCACGATGGCGTCGTCCACCAACTCGCCGATGGCAATGGCCAGCCCGCCCAGCGTCATGGTGTTGATGCTGATGCCCGCAAAGCGGAACACCAGCGCCGTGACCAGCAACGACAGCGGAATGGCCACCAGCGAGATAAACGTGGTGCGCACGTTCAGCAAGAAGGCAAACAGCACGATGACCACCAGAATGGCGCCGTCGCGCAGCGCCTCTTTCACGTTGGAAATCGACGACTCGATGAAGTCGGCCTGCTTGAACAGGCGGGTGTTCAGCCGCACGTCCCGGGGCAGCGAGGGCCCTAACTCCACCAGGGCTTTTTCCACGGCGGCGGTGAGGCCCACGGTGGCGGCGCCGGGCTGCTTCTCGATGCTCAGAATCACGGCGGGCCGGCCGTTCACGCTGCCGTCGCCGCGCTTGAAGCGGGCGCCGAACGCCACGCGCGCCACCTGCGCCACCGTCACCGCCGAGCCCGCCCGGTAGCCCACGATGATGTTCTCGATGTCGGCCACCGAGCGCAGCCGGCCCAGGTTGCGGATGAGCACCTCCGAGCCATTGCGGTCGAAGAAGTTGCCGGTGGTGTTGAGGTTGGAGCGGCGCAGGGCCTCCTCGACCTGCGTGATGGTCAGGCCCACGGCGTTCAGGCGGGGCATGTCGAGCAGCACCTGGTACTGCAAGTTGTCGCCGCCGATGGGAATAACCTGGGCCACGCCGGGGATGCTGAGCAGGCGCTGGCGCACGGTGTAGTTGGCCAGGGTGCGCAGGTCGGCGGGGGACGTAACCTCACCCCCCGGCCCCCTCTCCCGCGGAGAGGGGGAGCCTGACGAATCTGCTCTGCTTGAGGACTTATTATTAATTGTTAATTGCTCATTATTAATTGATAATCCCACCAGCATAATCTGGCCCATGACCGACGAAATCGGGCCCAGCACGGGGGCCACGCCGGCGGGCAGCTGCTCGCCCACGGTTTGCAGCTTCTCGCTCACAATCTGGCGGGCTGTGAAAATGTCGGTGCCGTAGTCGAACTCCACGAACACCAGGCCCAGGCCGATGGCCGAGTTGGAGCGCACCGCCGCCACGCCGGTGGCGCCGTTGAGGGCCGTTTCTACGGGCAGCGTCACCAGGGCCTCCACTTCCTCGGGCGCCATGCCGGCCGCTTCCAAAAACACGGTCACGCGGGGCCGGTCGAGGTCGGGCAGCACGTCGACCGGCAGCTGGCGGGCGGTGTAGGTGCCGGCAATGAGCAGGCCCGCGGCAAAGGTCAGCATGAGCAGCCGGTTCAGCAGGGCAAAGCGGATGATTTTGTCAAGCATCTTTTTGGAGCTGTTAGCTGCTGGCTACTAGCCATTAGCTCTCGTGCGGGAAAAGCCAACAGCCAACAGCCATCAGCCATTAGCCAACTGCTATTGAGCGGGCAGGTAAAGGATGGCCGTGCCGGGGGCGAAGCGCAGGCTGTCCACGTGGGCGGCGAAGGGCTGGCCGGCGGGGCGCGCGTGCAGGTGCACGAACGTGGTGTGGTGGGTGAAAATGCTTTGGTGCTCTCGTGAGAAGAAGCCCAGCATTTCCACGGGCTGGTTTTTGGTGAAAAGGCCCTTCGCGGCGTACTGCTTGTGGTTTTCCAGCTTGTGCTCGCCGGCGGGACGGGGCCAGTCCATCACGTGGTAGCGCACGGCCAGGGGCCGGCCGCTGAGGCGGAAAGGCAGCGGCTGGGTGGTATCGAGGCCGCGGCGGGCGGCCGTGCGGGCCACGAGGCGCTCCAGGTCCGGGAAGTGGCGCAGGGCGGTGGGCACGGGCACGGCCTGCCAGCGCGGCACCTGGGCCGTGACCAGCAGGGCAGCCTGGGTGCCAGCGGGGGCCGGGCGGGTGGTGGTGATGCCGCCGGGGGCCACGGTGGTGAGGGTAGCGGGGCCGCCAAAGGCCAGCAGCTCGCCGCGCAGGTTGGCGGCCACGCCCAGGGCGTAGAGGTGCGGAGTGGGCAGGGCGGCCAGCTTTACTTTGCCGCCCAGGTCGGGGCCCATCATGAAATTGCGCATGGCCCCGTACACGCGCACGGCGGGCTGCCAAGTGGGCGGCGGAACGGCCGCGGCCCCCAGCAGCAGGGCAGCCCCGGCCAGCGCGGGCAATGGGCGAAAGAAGGCGGAGAGGCGCATGGAAGGCTATTGATTGAGGTAAATGGATTTGAGTTGGTAGGTGCCCACGGTAACGACCCGGTCGTTTTCGTTCACGTCGCCGCCGAGCAGCACGGTTTGTGCGCCGTTGGACGGGCCGGTCTGCACGTAGCGGATGCGGAACTGCTCGGGCGCGCCGTGCACGAACACCACCGGCTTGCCGCCCAAATCGGTGAGGGCTGCGGTGGGCACCACCAGCTGCTTTTGGCCGCTGCCGCTCGGGCCCAGCACCTGCACGCTCACGGCCTGGCCGGCCCGGAACTGCGGGCCGGCGGCGGCGTCCAGCTCCAGAATCAGCTGGCGGGCCTGGTTCACGGGGTTCACCACGTTCGAAAACACCACCAGCCGGGCCGGGGCGCCGCCCGCCTGGCCCTGCAGGCCCTCCACCCGAAACCGCGCGCCCGGCGTGATGCTGGCCAAATCCTGGGCGAATACGTCCGCCGTCACCCGCAGCTTGCCGGGGTTGAGGACGCGAAACAGCTCGTCGCCCTGGCTCACCTGCTGGCCCACCGCCAGGCTGAACACGTCCACGGTGCCGCTGATGGGCGAGGTAATGCTGACGCGGCGCTGGCGGCCCTGGCCGTTCTGGATGCCCGCGTTCTGGCGGGCCTGGCGCAGGCGCAGCTCGGCGGCCACCACGTCCTTGCGGGCGGCGATGTCGGCGATGGTTTGCAGGCGGACGTAGTCCTGTTGAGCGGCGCGCAGCTCGGCCTGGGCGTTGGCCCGCTCGGTGCTGAAGCCGATTTGCTGGGTGGCGTCGAGGGTTTGCTCCACCACGGCCAGCGGCTGGCCGGCCCGCACCGCCTGGCCCACCCGCGCCGCCAGGCTCACCAGGCGCCCGGCCTGGGGCACCACCACCCGGCCCTCGCCCCCCGCCGCGGCCGACACCGTGCCGTAGAGCGTACGGCGGCTGTAGGTGTCAGCGTACGCGGCCAGCGTGGTGCGCACGCCGAACAGGTACTGGCTTTCCTTGGGCAGGCTCACTTCGTCGGGCCGGGCCACGGCGGCGCTGGGTTGGGCGCCGCCGCCGTGGTCTTCGCCGTCGTGGGCCCGTAGCGGGGCGGGCGGGGGCAGCAGAGTGGCCAGCAGCAGGCCGGCGGCGGCCGCGGCCGCCAGGTACTTAGGCGTGGTTTTCATACGCGGCGGGTGTTGAGATGGGGGTTGGGGTTGATGCAGCCCGGCGGCGCAGGAGCAGGGCCGCAACGGCAATGCCCGCCGCAAAAGCCCCGGCCAGCAACAGCAGGTTTTTCCCGGAGCTGAAGAAGGAGGGGGCCGCCACCGGCGCGGTGGCCACGGGCAATTTTTTGCCCACTTCCACGCCTTCGAGCAGCAGCAAGTCGGCCCGGCTGCCGGCCACGATGTTGGTCGTGAAGCTATATTTTTTATTGGCCGGAAACTGCCCTTCCACTTCGTAGATGCCGGGCTCTACGGCTTGCACCGTCCACTTCAGCTGGGCATCTTCGGGCGTGGTGAGGGTGATAACGGCGGCCGGCACCGGTGCGTTGGTGGCGTAGTCGGCCACGAACAGGCGCAGGTGGGCGGGCCGGCCGGCTTCCAGCGGCGCGTAGCGGAGCAGCACCTCGAAGGTTTCGGACAGGGCGTGGGTCGAGAACGAAGTGGCCCCGGCCGCGGTGGCCGCCGCGCCCGTGCCGTGGTCGTCGCCGCCGTGGGCCCGGGCGGCCCCGGTTCCCAACAGGCTGAGCGTTAGCAGAAGTAATAGGTTTCTCATGGTCATTATTGGCCCCGCAGGTAGTTGAGTTCGACGATGGCCTGGCGGAAGTCGCGGATGGTGGCCAGGTAGGCGTTTTGAATGGTGAAAGCCTGGTTCAGGCTCTGAATCAGAACCAGGTAGCTGATTTCGCCGGCCCGAAACAGGCGCTGCGACTGGCTGATGATGGCGGCGGACTGCGCCAGCCCGGTTTGTTCGTAGTAGCCCAGCGCGGTCGAGAACTTGCGGGTGTCGGCCAGCGCCTGCTGGTACTGGCTGCCCAGGTCGAGGCGCTGCACTTGCAGCTGGGCCTGCGCGGCGTTGCCGCGGGCCGTGGCCGCCTGCAGCTGGGCCCGGTAGGTCCAGAAGTAAATCGGCACCGACACCCCGAACTGAAACCGGTACCGCAGGGCCGAATTATCAAACGCCTGGTTCTGGTAGCCCACCGTGAGGGCGGGCGTGCGCCGCGCCCGCACCAGGCTGATGCCCGACTGGCTCAGCGTCACGTTTTGGGCGGCGTAGGCCAGGGCGGGGCTGGCGGCCACGGCGGCGCTGTCGGCCAGCGGCAGGGTGCCCAGCAGCTCCGTGCCGGTGCGGGCCAGGGTGGGGCCGGTGCGGCGCAGGTCGGCTTCCGAAGCCAGGTCGGCCCCGGCGGGTAGGCCCAGCAGCAGCCCCAGCCGCCGCTGGGCCGCGCCCAGGTCCACGCGGGTTTGGTCGAGCTGGTTGCGCACCTGCCGCGCCTCGGCGGCGGTGCTGATGCGCTGCAGCGACGTCACCTCGCCGGCCGTGAACAGCCGCTCGGTGGCCGTCTGCAAGGTTTGAAACAGGCTGTCCTGGTAGGCGAGCTGGCGCAGCTGGGCCTCGGCGAATTGCAGGCTCAGGTAGGCCAGGCGCACGTCGCGGCGCACGGTGGCCCGGTTCACGGCCAGGCCCCGCTCGGCCAGCGCCACGCCGGCCCGCGCGACCCGAGACTGGCGCCGGTACACGGTGGGGAAATCAATGGTTTGCACCACGCCCGGGGCCCACTGCTCGCCCGTCGGCGCCGAGAACAGAAAGTCCGGATTGGCGGGCGAAAAGCTGCCGCGCTGCAGGGCCCGCTGCTCGGCAATTTCCTCGGCCGACTGCCGCAGCCGCGGGTGCTGCCGCAGCGCCTGGGCTTCGGCGCTGTCGAGCGGCACCACCACGCGCTGCGCTCGGGCTGGGGTGATGAGGACCAGTAGGCAGAGAATAGTTGCCCAGGCGGTTGACCTCACCCCCCGGCCCCCTCTCCTGTGGAGAGGGGGAGCCGAGGCGGCGCGGGTATTGGCAAGGGGTGATAAGCAAATCAGCATCTTTCAATCATGAACCCAAGGCTTGGATTAGGTGGCGCCGCACTTCCATAATTATTCGAGAAGAGAAAACCTGGCGCGGTTCTCCGGTTGGTGATGCAGGTGGGGGCGAGGCTTATCCCCGCCTGTCCGTTGCACGGCTCGGGCTTGTTCCAGTCCGACGACGGGCGGGAACAAGCCCTGTACCCTATGAGCAGTCTGTACATCAACTAGACATCAACTAGAAAACCACTGTTAGCGCGGTTTCACAAACCCTGTACTGGTCGTCAGGCTCCCCTCTCCTTGGGAGAGGGGTCGGGGGTGAGGTTCCCGGGGCCGCGCCGGGTACATGGTTTGTGAAACTGCTTTAAGACGGCCCGGCCAGCCGAGTCCTGAATCAGGACTTTTTTTCGAGGGCCATGCCGCAGGTGGGGCAGGCGCCGGGCTTGGCGCTGGCGCTGCCTGCGCACTTCATGGGGCACTCGTAGAGCGCCGCCATGGCCTTCATCTTGTCGCCGTTTTTGGCGTGCCAAGCCTTCAGTTGCTCGATTTCCTTTTGCTGGGCGGTTATCATCAGTTGGGCCATGGCCTTCAGCTTGGTGTCCTTGCCGTGGGCCAGCTCGGCTTGGGCCATGTCCACGGCGCTCTGGTGGTGCACGGTCATCAGCATGTTGAAGTTCATGTCGGGGTCGGCCACCGTGGCGGGCATTTTCATCATGCCGTCCATCGACGCCTTCATTTTGCTGGTGAACGGGTCGGCCGGGTCCGTGGGCTTATAGTTCGTGGGGGCGTTGTCGAGGCGGGTGGCGGCGGCTTCCAGCTGGCCAATCTCGCGCTGCTGGTCGGCCTTGATTTGCTCGGCCAGCTGGCGCATGGCGGCGTCCTTGCCGTCGCGCAATTGGATGTCGGCCATGGCCACGGCGCCCTGGTGGTGGGCCAGTATCATGTGGGCGAAGTCATGGTCAGTGTTGCCTTTGGGCTTCTCGGTGCTCATCTTGCCCATCATGTCGTTCATCGCGGCCACCAGGGGCGAGGCGCCGGCCGGGCTGCTCATGGCGGAATGGTCCATGCCGGCCATGTCGCCGCCCGTGGCCGACGAGTCGGCAGGAGCCACCGGGCTGGTGGTCGTGGTTTCGGTGGTTTTGTTGCCGTCGCAGCTAGCGAGCAGCATCGTGCCGGAGCAAAGGGCAGCCAGGAAAAAAGCGGAGGTTTTCATGAAATTTGAGTTGGTGATTGGGAGTAAAAACAGGATGAAATGCCGCCTGACTAGGCCGTCGGGCCGGCGACGTTGATGGTGAAGTTGCCGGTGTGAATCTGGCCGGCGTGGTTGAATTGCAGGAACACGCGGTACAAGCCGGGCTTCTCGAAGTTGGTGTTGAAGCCGATGGCGGGGCCCTTGTCGGCTTGGTCGTTGGGGTGCACATGCAGGTACTGCTCGGTGTCTTCGCTGATGACCACCACGTGACCCAGCGCGCCGAGGTAGTTGGCCAGGTCGGTCACCGGCTGCCCGTTCTTGCTAATGGTGATTTTCATGCCCAGCAACTGGCCGGGGGTCAGCGCCTTATTGAATGACAGCGTGGCCTGGTAGCCGTCCTGCTCCCACTGCATGTCGTCGTTCTTAAATTTCACCGGCGCGTAGGCCGCGCCCCGCACCGTGAGGGGCTGGCGGCCCAGCTGGTGGCCGGCGCCGGTGGGCGTGTAGTCCTGGAACAGCACGTAGTCGCCGCCCTTGGGGAAGGTGTACTGCACCTTGTAGTCGCCCTCGGCCGTGTATTCGGGATGCTCGTGGTAGAACTGCGAGAGGTCCTTGCTCACGATGATGAGGTGGATTTTCTTCTCGTGCACCACGGCCAGCGGCACGGGCGCGGCGGCGTTGCCGGCCTCCCGGGGCGTGAAGGCCAGCGTGGCGGGCTGCCCGGCCGTGAGCTGCGCGGGCCGGGCCGCGAACTTCATTTCGTAGGTTTTGCCGTTGGCCACTCGGTCGGAGTGTTCGAGGTTCATGCCGCACTTGGGGCACTTCTCGCCGTCGCGGGTGCTGGTCACTTCCGGGTGCATGGGGCAGGCGTAGGTGTGGCCGCCGGCGTGGTCGGCGGTGCCGGCCGCCGGCCCGTTGGTGGGCGTGGTCACGGCGTCGGTCGGGCTGCTGGATTTGGAATCGGAGCAGCCGGTGGTGGCAAACAGGCTGGCAAAGGCCAGCAGCGAAACGGAAAAGCGGAACATAAAGGTTGAAATTGGTGGGGAAAATGGGTGGCTCCGGGTCGAGCAGCCATGAGGTTAAAGCCCTTTCACGAACGGTGTACCCAGTCGTTCGGCACCCCTCTCCTGGGGAGAGGGGCCCGCCCCACAGGGGTTCCGTGAGGTTCCGCCGGCCGCGCCGGGCACACGGTTCATGAAATCGCTGCAAAGCCACGCGGCCGCTCGGGCGAGCCGTCCGGCGCGTGCAGTAAAACCCGGAAAGAAGTGGGAGCGCGCGGCCAAGCCGGGCGGACGCGCCAACAAAAAGGCCCGCCCCGGACACAGCAAAGCCATGCCGGCGCGAGCCGTTGCGCGTCAGAAAAATCAGACCGTGAGGGACCGAATGAAAATGCGGATGTCGGGTATCTTGGGCGGCAGGTGCTGCCGGAGCACCAACGTCACCGCGCCGGTGCGGTCCCATGGGCCCGCGGTGGGCCGGAAGTGGAAATCTGCCGTCGCGGGCAGCAGGGCCGGGGCGAGGGCGAAGAGTTGCTTTTCAACCGGGCTGCTCAGCGAGGAAAGCAGTGACGCCGCCTTGTTCTTGCAGCAGCCGCCCGCGCCGGAGTGCTTCCGCGACTGGTGCGACTTAGCAGCTTGGTCGCTGGCCGATTGGGCCTTGCGGGCCGCGGCCTGGCAGCAGCCGTGCCCGGGCTTCATCGGCTGGGGCTGGGCTGCTGATTTGCCCGCTGCTCGGCCCGAAGCCGCCGGCTGGACCGCCTTGCAGTAGCACTGCCCCACAAACACGTTGACGAAGACGACCAGGAAGGTCGTCGCCAGCAAGCGGCGGAAAAGGAACAGGCGACGGAACATAACGGGGGTTAGCGGCAGCAAAAGTACGCCCCGGCGGAGGGACGTCAATGCCCATTATATACCGATTCTACCGCCGAAAGGTGCCCTCAATGCCGCCTGTCGCCCCGGGGCCCGGCTCCGAAACCGGCCCTGGTCGAACCCTAATGCCTTATTCCGGTCCGATAAGCGGTTGTGTCAGAATTGTCTCACAACCTAATTGTGTACCTGTGCGGCGTGATTTTGTGAACCATCTTTTATAGCGGTTTCGTGGACAGGGTCCACGGCGCGGCTGGCTTCACCTCACCCCCGGCCCCTCTCCCGCGGAGAGGGGAGCCTGACGAATGGGTAAACCGTCCGTGAAAGTGCTTTAGAGCGGTTTCCCAAACCGTGTACTGGTCGCTAGGCTCCCCTCTCCGCGGGAGAGGGGCCGGGGGTGAGGTGAGCCCGGCCGCACCGTGGACCCTGTTCACGAAACCGCGCTACTCTCAAGCTGCACAATTACGCATGTTTCGGGCTGGATTCCGTACCTGCTGCGGGTAGGGGCAGTCGTTCCTTTGTGCCGAGTTGCAGCGGTTGGTTTGGACTGGAGCGTGGGCCATCGAGCCAGAGAGAACGTCATGTCGAGCTGGCCGAGACATCTCGCTCGCTTCGTTAAAACGGTTAGGTTGGCAATACGTGCGAGATGTCTCGGCCAGCTCGACATGACGTGTCGGAAGCAAACACTCATTTGTCCGCCCGCCCTCTACTTTTCTAACCCAGTCCTACGCTCCCCAACTGAGCCACCCAGCATGGAACCCATCACCAAAACCGAAACCCTGGACATTGAAGGCATGACCTGCGCCTCCTGCGCGGCCTTCGTGCAGAAGTCGCTCAGCCGGACGCCCGGCGTGCAGCGCGCTGTGGTCAACTACGCCACCGAAAAGGCCACCGTCGACTACCTGCCCGCCCAGGCCACCCCGGCCGCGCTCAAAGCCGCCGTGGTGCAGGCCGGCTACGGCGTCACCGAGCGTGCGCCTGACACCAGCGCCGCCGACCGCCAGGCCGAAATCGACCAGCAAAAGGCCCTGGCCTACGTCAAGCTCAAGCGCCGCTTTGGGGTGGCCGCCGGGCTGGCCCTGGTCATCATGCCGCTGAGCATGCTTATGCTCTGGCCCGCCATGATGGCGCGCCTCAACATGCAGGGGCTCAACTACGCGCTGCTGGTCCTCACGCTGCCCGTGCTGCTCTACAGCGGGCGCGAGTTCTACAGCTCGGCCTGGAACGGCTTCCGCCACCGGGCCGCCAACATGGACACGCTCATTGCCGTGGGCACCGGCGCCGCGTTTTTGTACAGCCTGGCCGCTACCGTGGTGCCCGGCTACTTCCTGAGCCGTGGCCTGATGCCGGAGGTGTACTACGACACCACGGCCACTATCATCGCCCTAATTCTGCTGGGCAAGGTGCTGGAGCAGCGCGCCAAAACCCAGACCTCGGCCGCCATGAAGGCCCTGCTGGGCCTGCAGGCCAAAACCGCCCGCGTGGTGCGCCCCGGCGGCCAGGAAGTGGACGTGCCCATCGAACAGGTGCAACTGGGCGACGTAGTGCTGGTGCGGCCCGGCGAAAAAGTGGCCACCGACGGCCTCATTCTCGAAGGCCACTCGGCCGTGGACGAGGCTATGCTCACCGGCGAAAGCCTGCCGGTGGCGAAACAGGCCGGCGACCCGGTGTTCGGCGCCACGCTCAACAAGACTGGCGCCTTCCGCTTCCGGGTGACCAAAGTGGGCGCTGACACCATGCTCGCCCAAATCGTGCAGCTGGTGGCCGACGCCCAGGGCAGCCGCGCGCCCATCCAGCGGCTGGCCGACCAGGTCAGCGCCATTTTCGTGCCCACGGTGGTCGTCATCGCCATTCTCACCTTCGTGCTCTGGTTCGATTTGGCCCCGGTGGCCACGCGCCTGCCGCTGGCCCTGGTCAACTTCGTAGCCGTGCTCATCATTGCCTGCCCCTGCGCGCTGGGCCTGGCCACGCCCACGGCCATCATGGTGAGCACCGGCAAGGGCGCCGAGCACGGCGTGCTCATCCGCAACGCCGAGGCCCTGGAAAAGGCCTATAAAGTGAACACCGTGCTGCTCGACAAAACCGGCACCATCACCCGCGGCGAGCCGGCCGTGACGGATTTTGTGCCCGCCGCGGGCCAAGACGCCGGGCCGTTGCTGCAACTGGTGGCCGCGGTAGAGCGGCAATCCGAACACCCGCTGGCCGAGGCCGTGGTGCGCTACGCCGATGCCCAGCAAGTAGCCGCCCTGTCCGCCACCGGCTTCCGGGCCGTGGAAGGCAAGGGCGCCGTGGCGAAGGTAAATGGCCAGTCCGTCCTCATCGGCAACCGGGGCCTGCTGGCCGAGGAAGGCGTGGTTCTGACTCCCGAGTTCACGGCCCAGGCCGAGCAGCTGTTGGCCCAGGCCAAAACCGTGCTCTACGTAGCCGTGGCCGGCCAAGCAGTAGGCCTCATCGGCGTGGCCGATACCGTGCGGGACACCTCCGCCGCTGCCATCAAGCGGCTGCAGGCCATGGGCATTGAAGTGGTGATGATGACCGGCGACAACCCCCGGACGGCCGCGCAAGTAGCCGGGCAGGTGGGCATCACGCGCTTCTTCGCCGAAGTGCTGCCCGCCGACAAGGCCGGCCAGGTGCGGGCGCTGCAGGCCGAGGGCCGCGTGGTGGCCATGGTGGGCGACGGCATCAACGACGCGCCGGCGCTGGCCCAGGCCGACGTGGGCCTGGCCATGGGCGGCGGCACCGACGTGGCCATGGAGGCCGCCGGCATCACCCTCATGCGCTCGGACTTGCAGGGCGTGGTCACGGCCGTTGCCCTCTCGCGCCAAACCATCCGCACCATCAAGCAGAACCTGTTTTTCGCCTTCATCTACAACGTGCTGGGCATTCCCATCGCCGCCGGGCTGCTCTACCCGTTCTTCGGCCTGCTGCTCTCGCCCATGCTGGCGGCCGGCGCCATGGCCCTCAGCTCCGTATCAGTGCTCACCAACTCGCTGCGCCTGCGAGGGTTTGCCGCGCAGTAATCCAGCATCCGGCATCCGACAGGAGGCCAACTGGCGGTCATGTCGAGCGCAGCCAGGTGGTCATGTCGAGCTTGCCGAGACATCACGCTCGCGTCGTTGCACCGAGTTGGTTTGCGCCCGCGCGCGAGATGTCTCGGCAAGCTCGACATGACGTGCTGACCATTCCTTAATTCCTTCCTCAAAATTCATGGACACTCCCGAAATCATTGTGACGCTGACGGGCCTGGCGCTGGCGGCCTTCGTCATCTGGTACTTCTTCTTTTCCGCCCGGCAGACGGCCAGCGCCGTGTCGACTGCCGGCGGGACGCAGGAAGTTGACATTACCGTGAAAGGCGGCTATTCGCCCGACGTGATTGAGGTGCAGCGCGGCCAGCCCGTGCGGCTGAGCTTCTACCGGGACGAGGAGAACAGTTGCTCGGAGGAATTGCTGATGCCGGACTTCAGCATCCGCCGCGACCTGCCGGCCTTCAAGACCACCCTCGTCGAGCTGCTGCCCCAGCAGACCGGCACGTTTGCCTTCACCTGCGGCATGGGCATGTTGCGCGGGAGCCTGGTCGTGCGCTAAAACCCGGGGCCTCGGGGGCAGTTTGCAGTGGCGTGTGCGGGAAAGCGGTGCATAGTTTTGCGGCCCGGACGCAGCAGTTGTGCGCGTTAATCTTCGAGCTGCCTGCACTGGGCGCAGCCGTCAGCATGCGTCTATATCCCACAGCGCCCACGGATTCCGACCGTTTCCTTGGTTATTCAAGCAGCTTCTTGATACTAAGCTAAGAAGCTGTTTGAATTAGCCGTTGGTCGATGTAGAGACGCCATATTTTGCGTCTCGTCGTTGAACGATGCCTACGCGGCGCGAATGACGAGACGCAAAATATGGCGTCTCTACTGCGTTTTATCTGTCTTAAACAGCCTCTAGGGGCTTTAGAAAGGGTTTTTCTTCTTATCTGGAATTATTCTAAACTTAATTTGTAATGATTCTAAATAGGCTCTTACCTTTGTGTCACTGAACCAAAGCGAAGGCCAAAACAATGAATCATCTCCACCGCCGCAAGGCTGCTTTCATTCTCGTAGTTAGTGCGTTAGGCCTATTCACACTGTGTGCGCAGGCCCAGCAGGCGCCGGTCGGAACCGATACATTGCACCGGCAAAACCTAACCGAAGTCACCATTACCGGCGCGGCCACGCACTTCGCGGCGCCCGTCGACGGCACCACCATCACGGCCGGCCGCCGCAACGAGCTTATCAAGCCCCGCGAGGTCAACGCCAACCTGGTGCAGAACAACATGCGCCAGGTAATGGCCCGCGTGCCCGGCCTAATTGTGTGGGAAAGCGACGGCTCGGGCCAGCAGATTAACGTGGCCACCCGGGGCCTGAGCCCCAACCGCAGCTGGGAGTTCAACGTGCGCCAGAACGGCTACGACGTGAGCGCCGACGCCTTTGGCTACCCCGAGGCTTACTACAACCCGCCGCTGGAAGCCGTCGAGCGCATTCAACTGCTGCGCGGCGGGGCCGGCCTGCAGTTTGGGCCGCAGTTTGGGGGCCTGCTCAACTACGAGCTTCGCCGCGGGTCGCGCGACAAGAAAGTTGAGATTGAAACCAGCAACACGGCCGGCTCCAACGGCCTGTTCAACTCCTACAACGCCGTGGGCGGCACCGTGGGCAAGGTGAACTACTACGCCTACTACCGCCACCGCCAAGGCAACGGCTGGCGTTCCAACAACCAGTTCAGCGTGGACGACCTGCACGGCAACGTGCACGTGGCCCTAACCGAGCGCCTGACCCTGAACGCCGAGCTGACCTACATGACCAACCAGCTACAGCAGCCCGGGGGCCTGACCGACGCCCAGTTTGCGCAGGACAGCCGCCAGAGCACCCGGGAGCGCAACTGGCTCAGCACGCCCTGGCTGGTGCCGGCCCTCACGCTGGACTACCGCGCCGGCGAGCGGACCCGCCTTAGCCTGAAAACCTTCGGGCTGGTGGCCTCCCGCAACAGCGTGGGCTTCGTGGCCGGCCTGCCGGCGCCCGACACCGTGAACCGCCGCACCCGGCAGCTGGCCGCCCGCCAGGTGGACCGCGACGACTACCGCAACCTGGGCGCCGAATTGCGCCTGACCCAGGACCTGGACTTTTTGGGCCGTACCCACACCCTGGCCACCGGCCTGCGGGCCTACCGGGCCACCACGCTGCGCCGCCAGCGAGGCACCGGCACCACCGGTAACGACCTGGACCTGACGCTGACCGGCAACGGACTGTTCACCAACGAGTTTGACTTCACCACCACCAACGCCGCCGCGTTTGCCGAGCTGCTGCTGCGCGCCGGTACCCGCCTGAGCTTCACGCCGGGTGTGCGCTACGACTACCTGCGCAACACCGGCACCGGCTACCTGGGCCGGGCCACTGATGGCAGCGAAAACCGCCTGCCCGACCAGGCCAGCCGCCGCCACGTGCTGCTCTACGGCCTGGGCAGCGAGTTCCAGGTGTCGACCACCACCGACCTGTACGCCAACTACTCCCGCGCCTTCCGCCCCGTGCTCTTCGGCGACCTGGTGCCGCCGGCTACTGCCGACGTCATCGACCCCAACCTGAAGGATGCCCGCGGCTACACGGCCGAGGTGGGCTACCGCGGCAACTTCAAGAACTGGCTGCGCTTCGACGTGGGCTACTTCTTCCTCAACTACGAGGACCGCATCGGCACCATCCGCCGGCCCGTGCCCGACGGCGCGGTGGGCCAGACCCAGCAGTTCCGCACCAACCTGGGCCGCACCCAAACCCACGGCCTGGAAGCCTACGCCGAGCTGGACCTGATTCACTCGATTACCGGCAACTTCAACCTGCCCCACCTCGACCTGTTTGGGGCCCTGAGCCTGCTCGACGCCCGCTACGGCAACCTGCCCGTGACCACGCTCACCGGCACCGGCCCGGGCACCACGATTGTGGAAAGCAACCTGGAGGGCAAGTATGTGGAAAACGCCCCGCGCCAGACCCTGCGCACGGGCCTCACCTTCACCCACAAAGGCGTGTCGGTGACCGGCCAGTTCAGCCACGTGGCCCGGACCTTCGCCGACGCCAACAATACGGAGGAGCCCACCGCCAACGCCCAGACCGGCGCCATTCCCGCTTACCAGGTCGCCGACTTCTCCGCCACCTGGAAGCTGGGCCGCGAGAACCGCTGCCGCCTCAGCGGCGGCGTAAACAACGTGTTCGATGCCCGCTACTTCACTCGGCGCGCCGGCGGCTATCCCGGCCCCGGCATCTTGCCCGCCGACGGCCGCACCTGGTTTGCGGGCCTGGGCCTGACGCTGTAGAAGTCCGGCTTCGGCAGCCGGTGTGGACGCGGGCCCGCCCGGTCTGCACCGGCCGCTGGAAGTAGCGCGGCCCACCTGGCCGGCAGGGGGTGGGTGCCAACGCCCGCCAGGTGGGCCGCGCCGGCCGGTTGGGCCTGGTCGGGTAATATT
>NZ_JANNOD010000021.1:0-145143 GCF_031398885.1 Hymenobacter sp. | reverse complement strand
AACTTATGATGTATAAAGCACAAATGTAACGCCGCGGTGTACGCTGCGCTTAATGAGGAATGAATAATGTGTAATGAGGAATTGGCAGTCGGTATTTCTACATTCCTCTTTCTTCATTCCTCATTAAGCGCAGCGTCCTACTCCGGCACGGCGATGTGCAGTAGGGCGTCGCCCTGGTTCACCACCGGCATGTAGTTCAGCCCGATGACGTAGCCACTCACCGGCGACTCCAGCCGCACGGCCTGCTGGCCGTAGGGGTCGGCCACGGAGCCGTAAATCTGGCCTTTTTCCACAAATTGCCCGTTCTCGACGTGGGCCCGGAACAGCCCCGCAAACCGCGCCCGCAGCCAGGTGTGCCGCCGGCAGATGATGCCGGGCCGGGCCGGCAGCGGGGCCGGCGGGCCCATGCCCAGGTGGTGCATCACGCGCAGGGTACCG
The DNA here is from genome assembly GCF_031398885.1 of Hymenobacter sp. Classification (GTDB taxonomy): domain Bacteria; phylum Bacteroidota; class Bacteroidia; order Cytophagales; family Hymenobacteraceae; genus Hymenobacter. The sequence goes on along the minus strand of NZ_JANNOD010000021.1, from coordinate 144,705 downwards.
GCCAGCGCCTCCTCAATGCCGGGCTCGTCCAGCCGCAGGCTTTCGCCGGTTTCGTACACGATGATGCGCTTGCCCAGCCCCTGCGCCGCCTCGCGCAACGACCCCGGCCGCAGGGCCGCGTGCAGCGTGAACGGCGCCCCAAACGCCGCCGCCATCGCGTCTACCTCGGGGTCAACACCCAACTGGCAGCGCACCTGCGGGAAGTTGGCCCGCGCCGCGCCGCCGGTGTGGAAGTCGATGCCGTAGTCAATCAGGGGCATGATTTCGCGCATGAAGCGGTGGGCCACGCGCCCGGCCAGCGACCCGCGCGGGAAGCCCGGAAACGAGCGGTTCACGTCCTTGCCATCGGGCACGTCGCGGCTGAAATTGAGGAAGCCGTAGATGTTGAGGATGGGAATGGCGATGACCGTGCCGCGCAGGGGCATCAGCAGCTCGCGGCGCACCAGCCGCCGGATGGTTTCGATGCCGTTGACCTCGTCGCCGTGCATGCCGCCCATGAGCAGCAGCGTGGGGCCGGGCTCCGGGGAGCGCAGCACGTGCACCGGCACGTCAATCACCGTGCCCGAGGGCAGCTTGGAGATGACGAGCCGCGTGAGCACCCGCTCGCCGGGCCTGATGGCGAGGCCGTTGAGGTGAAAAGCAGCAGCGGACGTGGGCATACGGTGAGCGGAGAAACGGGCAAGCTCCACGCCTCGGCAAGAAGGCGCGGGTTTGCCGGCGGCAAAGTGGGGGATGTTCGGGGTAAGTCGCGAGCCAACGGCGGCGGGGTCGTTGGGCAACCGGTGCGGGCCCCAATCGTTTCTCTTCGCGCCGGGCGCGCTTTACTTTCCCACCGGCACGTCCGGCTGCGCATCCACGGCCCGCGGCGCGTCTTTTTTAGCCTTGGGTTTGGTTTTCTTCCGCCCGGCGAGGTTGGTCGTGTATTCGATGATGCGGCCGGCAATGTCCTGGCGAGTGGCTTTCTCGATGCCTTCCAGGCCCGGCGACGAGTTTACCTCCAGCACCAACGGGCCGCGCTTGCTTTGCAGCATGTCGACGCCGGCCACGCTCAGGCCCAGGGCTTTGGCGGCGAGCAGGGCCGCGGCTTTTTCGGCGCGGCTGAGCTTGACCAGCGTGCCCACGCCGCCGCGGTGCAGGTTCGAGCGGAACTCGCCCTCCTTGCCCTGGCGCTTCATGGCGCCCACCACTTCGCCGTCGACCACGAAGGCGCGCAGGTCGGCGCCCCTGCTCTCGGCGATGAACTCCTGCACGATGATGCGGGCCTTGAGGTTGTGAAAGGCCTCAATGACCGACTGGGCGGCTTTTTCCGACTCGGCCAGCACCACGCCCAGGCCCTGGGTGCCCTCCAGCAGCTTGATGATGACCGGGGCCCCGCCCACCTGCTGCACCATGGCCGGTACGTCGGCCGAGAAGTTGGTGAAGGCCGTTTTGGGCATGCCCACGCCCGCCCGGCTCAGGATTTGCATCGAGCGGAGCTTGTCGCGCGAGCGCACGATGGCCTGGCTTTCCACGGCGGTGCGCACCTTCATCATCTCGAACTGCCGCACCACGGCCGTGCCGTAGAACGTAACCGAGGCCCCGATGCGCGGGATGATGGCGTCGATGCCCTCGATGCGCTCGCCCTGGTAAATAATGCCCGGGCGGCCTTTCTCCAGCACCAAGTTGCACTGCAAATGGTCGATGACCACCGCTTCGTGGCCCCGCACGGTGGCGGCATCCACCAGCCGCTGGGTGGAATAGGACTTCGGCTCACGCGAGAGAATGGCCAGTTTCATCTTTTCGGTGATGAGGTCATGGGGTGACGGGGTGAGGAAGTTTTCGGTGCCGAGCAGCTGGAATGAAGAAAAAACACCTTTCATTTCATCCCCTTCATCACTTCCTCACCTTTAACGAAGGTAAACTACGGCATAAACCCGGTCAGGGCCGGGCGCGGCGGGCGGCGGCGCGGGCCAGGGCCTTGTAGGAAAGGTTGCGCTTGGCCACGTCGACCACGAAGCGGCCCTGCCGCAACAGGCTGCGCCCCAGCAGCACGGGGTACTTCATGTCGGACCGGTCGGAGAGCGAAAATTCGGCTTCAAAATCTTGTCCGTACAGTCGCACCACCGCCCGAATAACGTACCGCTCCTGCACCTCGCCGTTGGACGAGCGGATGTCGCGCAGCGCGAAGTCGGTGAATGCCATGAGCCGGCCGTCGGCATCGGCGTGGCCGGGGTCGAGCAGGTGCACCACCAGCACCGGCCGCTGCTTGGCGTCGGTTTCCACGTGAATGTCGGTGCAGTGAATGGCGCTGGTGTAGGCGCCCGTGTCCACCTTAGCCTCCACGCCGCCGAGGGCGAAGGCCGGGAAATCAATCAGCTCGCGGCGGCCGAGCACGCGCTTGAGGGGGCGGTTCATGAAAATGAAGATAGGCGCGGCGTCGGCGTTACAGCGCAATGGTAAAAAAGAACGTCATGCTGAGCGCAGCCGAAGCATCTCGCTCGGGCTGGTAATTCAATCGTTCAACGATTAGAATTACTCCCCCACGCGAGATGCTTCGGCAAGCTCAGCATGACGTTCTTTACTTTAGACTTTCCCTACCCCGCGTACGAAATGCGGAAGATGGCCCCGCCCTGGTCGTCGCTCACCAGCATCGAGCCGTCGGGCAGCACCAGCAGGCACACGGGGCGGCCCCAGCTTTCCTGGCCCTGCAGCCAGCCTTCGGCGAAGGTTTCGTAGCCCTGGGTTTGGCGGCCGGCGGCGTCGAGCTTCACCATCGAGATGCGGTAGCCGATCTTCTTGCTGCGGTTCCAGGAGCCGTGCTCGGGAATGAAAATCTGGTTGCGGTACTGGGCCGGAAACTTGCTGCCGGTGTAGAACTTCATGCCCAGCGCGGCCACGTGGGCGCCCAGCTTGCGGGCGGGCGTGGTGTACATGTCGGGGGTTTTGCCGGCGCTCAGCTCGGGGTCGGCCACGTCGCCGGCGAAGTAATACGGAAAGCCGAAGTGCAGCCCGGCCTTGGGGGCCCGGTTCAGCTCGTCGGAGGGAATATTATCGCCGAGCAGGTCGCGGCCGTTGTCGGTAAACCACATTTCCTTGGTCACCGGGTGCCAGTCGAACCCCACTGTGTTGCGCACGCCCGTGGCCACGTTCTGGAAGCCCGAGCCGTCGGCCTTGAGCCGGTTGATGGTGCCAAAAATGGGCTGCTCGGGCTCGCAGGAATTGCAGGGCGCGCCCACCGGCACGTACAGCAGGCCGTCGGGCCCGAAGGCAATGTAGCGGTAGCCGTGCCAGGGGTTGTCGGGCAGCTTGTCGTACACCACCACTGGCTTGGGCGGGGTTTTCAGGTTGGCCGCGATGTTGTCGAGGCGGGTAATGCGGTTGATTTCGGCCACGTAGAGGCTGCCCTGGCGCACGGCCACGCCGTTGGGCGCGTTCAGACCGGTGGCAATGGTGAACACGGCGTCGGCCTTGCCGTCGCGGTTTTTGTCGGGTAGCGCGTACACCTTGCCCTTGGTGCCCTGCTCCTTAGTGCCCACGTACACCGTGCCGTCGGGGCCCAGGGCCAACTCGCGCGCGCCGGGCACGTTCTGGGCAAAGTAGCTGATGCGAAAGCCGGCGGGCAGCTTGATTTTGCTCAGGTTGGCTTCGGCGGCGGTGCGCGCGGGGGCCGGAGCAGACCTTTTAGCCGGGGCGGGAGCGGGGGCCAGCAGCAGCGGCGCGGCCAGCAGCGGGGCCAGCAGGGGCGATAAGTGGTTCATCATCATACCCGCACAAACTGCTACCCGCCGCCGAAGGTTGCACAGCCGGGCCCCGCGGCACACCCGGGCGCCCTATTTCACCACGAATTCCACCGGGGCGCTTCTGCGGCCGTTCGGGGCAATGGTTACGGCGCGCACCGTCAGCTGCTTGTTCAGGGGCACGGCCAGGGCTTTTGTGTAAAGCTCCGCGGTTTCGTCGGGCAGGTGGCCGTCCAGGGTGTAGCGAATCTGCGCGCCCGGCACCAGCGAGCGCAGCGTGAACACGGCCTTGCCGCCCTGGTCGGCCCGGCCCACGCTGTCGAGGCCCAGCGGCTCGGGCACGCGGTAGTGAATTTTCTGGCGGTCGAGCCGGGCGTACTGCTGGCCCAGGCGGGGCAGGAAGTCGGCGTAGCGCTTGTTGGCGGCGGGCGTCCAGGCCACTTCCGCCACGGCCAGCAAGCGCGGAAACAGCACGTACTCCACTTTTTCGGGAGTGGTGATGTACTCCGTCCACATGTTGGCCTGCGTCCCGACAATGTGCTTTTGCTGCTCCGGGGTCAGCTCCGAGGGCAGGGGGTTGAAGCTGTACACCTTCTCCAGGGGCAGGTAGCCGCCAATCATCAGCGGCTCGTAGGGGCTGTGCGGCAGCGGGTTTTGGCCGTAGTCCAGGTAGAGGTTGGTGGTTGGCGTCATCACCACGTCGTTGCCGCGCCGGGCGGCTTCGATGCCGCCTTTCTCGCCGCGCCAGCTCATCACGGTGGCGCTGGTGGAGATGCCGCCCTCCAGAATCTCGTCCCAGCCAATCAGCTTTTTGCCCTTGCTCTGCAAAAATTGCTCGATGCGGCGGTTGAACCAGCCCTGCACTTTCTCAACGTCGTCGTAGCCTTCCTTCTTCATGATTTCCTGCACCGCCGCGCTTTCCTTCCAGCGCGTCTTGGGCGCTTCGTCGCCGCCGATGTGGATGTAGCGGCCCGGAAACAACTGACACACCTCGGCCAGCACGTCCTCAAAAAAACGGAACGTCGGCTCGGTCGGGCACACGATGTCCTCGTTCACGCCCCATTTCGTCCAGGTTTCGTAGGGGCCCGGCCGGCACGCCAGCTCGGGGTAAGCGGCCAGGATGGCCACCGAATGGCCCGGCATCTCGATTTCGGGCACGATGGTCACGTACCGCTTTTGGGCGTAGGCCACCACGTCCCGAATCTGCTCCTGGGTGTAAAAGCCGCCGTGGGGCGTGGCGTCGTACTTAAACTCGGCCGGGGTTTTGAACAGCTGCTGGGCCCCAATCAGGGTTTCCTTGCGAAACGCGCTGACCTGCGTCAGCTTGGGGTATTTTTTGATTTCAATGCGCCAGCCCTGGTCGTCGGTCAGGTGCCAGTGAAACGTGTTGAGCTTGTAGGTGGCGAGGAAGTCGATGTACTTCTTGACTACCGCGACCGGGAAAAAATGCCGGCTCACGTCGAGCATCGCGCCCCGCCACCGAAAAGCCGGCTGGTCGGCGATGCGCACGTACGGCACGGCCGCCGGGCCCGCGGCGGGCCGGGCCGGCAGCAGCTGCAGCAGCGTCTGGCTGCCGTAGAACAAGCCCGCGCCACCCGCCGCCGCAATGCCAATGCCGGTCTTATCAACCACCAGCCGGTAGCCTTCGGGGTGGGGCATGGCGGCGGTTTCCAGGCGAATCTGCGCGGCCTGGCGGTTGGTCGTCAGCACCGCCGTTTTGCCCAGCTGCGCGAGCATTTCCTTTAGCAGCCCCGCCACGTTAAGCTCGTCTTTGCTGCGGGCGTAAATGCTAATGTTGTTCGGCAGCGCGTAGGTGCACGCGGAAGCTTTTACTTCGAGCGGCAGCGGCACCAGGCCCAGGGGCGGGGCCGGCACTTGCTTCGGCTGGGCCGCCGCCGTTCCGCCGGCCAGCAAGGCCAAGGTCAATAGGTTACTGATTCGAATTTTTGACTGCAAGGCCGAAAACATGGAAAGGCGTTATGTGAATGAAATAGCGGCCTCAAATAGCCGCAAGCGCGGCCCCGCGTGGCGCGTGGTGGGCCGCCCGGCAGAAGAAGCTTCTACTTTATTTGCGGCGAAGCTTTTTTGCCGGGCGGCCCACAATCCTTTATTTATCCCAGTACACCCGGCCGCTGAGGTTATCACCGCCCGCTACGGCCCCGCTGGCGGCCTGGTAGTTAACCGGGTTGCTGGTGATTTCCGACGTTGGGTAGGGGAAGCGGCGCGGAATCTGGCCGTTGGTGGCATTGTTGGGGAAAACGACCGGCGTGAGCGCCGGGAAGCCGCTGCGGCGCCAGTTCGCCCACGACTCGTAGAAGTTCAGCAGGGTGTTCGTCAGTACCCAGTACTGCGTGTTAATCTGTTCCAGCCCCTTCGCGGCATCATACGGGTTGGCCACCAGGTAGGCGCTGGCATCGGCATCGGGCACGGCTAGGGCCGGGTCGTACTGGCTGAGGCAGGTGATGGCGGCCGTTACGCCGCTGGCGTAGCGCTGCGCGGCATTTCCCAGCCCCCAACGCTGGGCGGCCTCGGCCAGCAGCAGCTCCGACTCGCCGTACGTGAGCACGAACGTGGGACCGGTGCGCTTAATCATGCCCGGGCTGGGCGACGAATAATCGGGAAACCCGGTGAAGCTGGGGTCGCCCGACACGTCGAAGCCGGCCCGGCCGCTCAAGTCTTTGCCGTTGGGCAGGCCCTTCTGCACCGCCGGGGTCGACACGGCCGCCGGGTTCTGGGTTTTGCCACCTTCCGTCAGGTACAGCTTGGTCACCGCCACCTTGGCAAGGCGCGGGTCATTCGTATTTTTCAAGTAATCGATGAAGGTCTTCGACCACTTCACGTAGTAATTCTCCAGGCCACCGTCGCCCAGCAAAATCTGGCTATTACGGTTTTGGGTTACCCGGGAGCCGGCCACGTCGTGCAGCACGTAGGCGTTGTCGCCGTTGTCCCGCATGGTTTTGCCCTGCACCTGGGTCGCGTACAGCTTCGCCTTGTCCGGGTCGGCCTTAGTCAAGCGCATGGCCATGCGCAACAGCAGGGTGTTGCCCAGCCGCTGCCACTGCGCTACGTTGCCCTTGTAAAACACGTCGCCCGTCGCGAGGTCGGCGGCCGGGTCCAGAGCGGCAGTAGCCTCGTCCACTTCCTTCAGCAAGTCGGCGTAGATGTCCTGCTGCTTGTCATACTTGGGCGTGATGATGCCTTTGTAGTAGCCCTGGCCCGCTTCGGTGTAGGGCACATCGCCGTACAGGTCCGTGATGCGCTCCATAATCAGGGCGCGCATGATGCGGCCAATCTGGTGCAGGTTTTTATACTTGTCCTTTCCCCTGGTAGATTCCACCAGGTCGGTGATGGGCTTCACCTGCTCGACGTACGCGCCCACGGTGGTTCCGCCCCAGTAGGCGGCCGTGTAGGCTTCGTTGAGCAAGTATTTGTCGCCCGCCCAATAGCTCAGCACCGTCGACATGCCCTGCATCATGGTGGAGCTGTAAATCAGGTTGGCGCGCCAAGTGTCGTAGGCGAAGTCAGTGCTGCCCGCATACCCCAGTTGTGCCGTGGTTAGCAGGTAGTTGGCATCGAAAGTTGCCTGGTTATAAGTCGAAGGGTTGGTGTTGATGTCCTCAAAATCCTTGGTGCAGCCGCCGCTCAGCAGCAGGGCGGCCACCGCCAGCGCGGTGTACTTATTAGGGAAGTTTTTCATGGCGTAGCAGGTTGGGATGGACCCGTTTTGAAGTGGTTAGAATTTGGCGCTCAGGTTAGCCCCAAACGTCCTGGTCGGGGGCACGCCCCCCAGCTCCAGGCCCTGCGAGAAGGCGTTGTAGCTGCCTTCGGGGTCGACGTTGTCCGTCAAGCGTCGGATAAAAAACAGGTTCCGGGCCACCAGGCTCAGCGTCAGCCGCTGCACTTTGTTGCCGAACAGGGCGCTGGGGAACGAGTAGCCCAGGCTCAACTGGCGCAGCTTGATGAAGCTGGCGTCCTGCACAAAATCCTTGGACACGTTGTTGGCCAGCGTGCCGTAGTAGGTGGCGGCGTCAATGTCTTCCGAGCCGAACGTGCCTTCGCGGTTCACCAGGGTTTCTTTGCGCAGGCCGAATATCGTGGCGTAGTAGTCGGTGGCCGAGAAAATCTTGGCCCCGAATTTCCCGTCAATCAGCACTCCCAGATTGAAGCCTTTGTAGGTAAAATCGTTGTTCCAGCCGCCAGTCCAGGGGTGGAAAGCCGTGCCATAGGAAGTAAGATTACCGCGGGCCGGTACGCCGTTGGTGGTCAACTCAATGCTGCCGTCCGGCCCAAACTTGTTGTCGTAAGCCAGCACCTGCCCGAACGGCTTGCCCACCACCTGCCCTACAAACCCCACGCCCGAGCGCGAGGTGGCGTACACCGACTGCTTCTGGCCGGCGGCCAGCGAGAGCACGGTGTTTTTGTTGTAGGCCCCGTTGAGAGAGGAGGTCCAGGTGAAGGCGCCGGTTTTTACCGGCACGAAGGTCAGCAGCATTTCCACGCCTTTGTTTTCCATCTCGCCCGAGTTTAGCACGGCACCCTGGTAGCCCGAGCTGATGGAGGCCGGGGCAAAGACAATTTCCTTGTTCGACTTCTTCTGATAATAGGTGAGGTCCAGGCGCAGGCGGTTTTGTAAAAAGGCCAGCTCCGTGCCCACTTCTATCTCAGTAGCTTCTGAGGGTCGCAGCCTTTGATTCGGAATATTGACGTTGTCGGGGCTAATGGTACCCAACGGCTGGCCAAGGATTGTAGCGGGCAGAAATGCGTAGCTCAACTGCGTCTGGAAGGGCAAGGTAGCTTGGCTCACTTCCGAGTATCCCCCCCTGATTTTGCCGAAGGACAAGAACTCCGGCTTCCACAGCTCGGAGAACACGAACGAGGCGCTCACGCCCGGCGTCGTGTTATACAGCTTGGAGCCAATGCCGGGCGAGGCCAGCGTCGAAAACCAGTCGCGGCGTACCGTGGTGGTCAAAAACAGGAACTCCCGGTAAGCGAATTCCATCGAACCATAAAGAGACTGCACTTCCTGGTCGCTGGGAAAAACCTGGGAGGCCTTATTCTTGGCGTTGTTGATGCTGTTGACGCCAAAAATAGCCAGGTCGTTGCCGATGGTCTGCAAGGTTTCTGACTTGGTGCGGCGGTAGCTGGCCCCCAGGTTGGGGGTAATGGTGAAGTCCGACCCGGCGGTAAAGGCTTTGCCCACCAGCCCGTCCGCGTTCAGGTCCGTAAACTGCGTGGTCACCTCGGTGACTCTGCCCGTCGTCAGGTAAGCCGTGCCCGAGGGCGTCACGGCGGTGAACCGGTCGGTGTAGCCGTCGCGGCCCACCCGGCCCTGCAAAAACAAGCCGTTGTCGAGGACGTAGCGCGCGGTCACCGTCGAGAGCAGCCGTTCGCGCTTGGTGTCGTTGACGAAGTTGTTGGCGGCAAAATAAGGGTTGGTATTGTAGATGTTGCCCGAGTTGAAGATTAGCTCGGTGCCGTCCGACTTGGTGCCCGGCTTCAGGTCTCGCACGTCCAGGCTGGTGGGCAGAAACGCTACGTTGAAATTGGCGTTGCCGGCGCCGTCGGCCAGAATGGGCCGGTTCTGGGCCTGCTCCAGAATGTAGTTGGCGCGCGCGTCAATGGTCAGCCGCTTGTAGGGTTCGAAGGTGCCCGCAAAATTGAAAGTCTGGCGGTCCAGCCCCGAGTTTGGCACCACGGCCTTGTTGGTCAGGTTGCTGGCCGACAGGCGCACCGCGCCGCCCGTGAAGCTCTTGTTGAACGCGAGGGTATTGGTCCAGCTGCCGCCCGTGCGGTAGAAATTTTTCAGGTTGTCTTTCTGCGCGACATACGGCCGCAACGTCCCGTCGAACTGCACCACGTCGGAGCCATCGAGCCGGGCGCCCCAGCTGGAATTGCCGACCTGCGCGGCGCCCACCGCCGTGGTGGGCTTCGCGTTATTGGCGCCCTGGCCGTACTCGTACTGCCAGTCGGTGAGGTTGTAGATTTGTTCGCCCACGTAGTTGCTGTTGAGCTCCACGCCGTCGTTGCCCTTGGCGCTTTTGGTCGTGATGAGAATAACGCCAGCCTTGGCTCGATAGCCGTACAGGGCCGAAGCCGCGGCCCCCTTCAGCACCGAAATCGTCTCGATGTCGTCGGGGTTGATGTTTGAGATGGCATCGCCCAGGTCGGGCGAGTTGTCGTATTGGCCGCCGGTATTGGCCACGCTGGGCTGGCTTTCCATGGGCACCCCGTTGACGACGTACAGCGGCTGGTTGGTCTGGTTGAGGCTCGACACGCCCCGGATGAGGACGTTGCTGGACGAGCCGGGGCCGCCCGCCGTCGAGTTCACGTTCAGGCCGGCCACTTTGCCCACCAGCGAGTTCGCCACGTTGGTTTCCCGCGCCTGCGTCAGGGTTTCCCCCCGCACTTCGGTCACCGAGTAGCCCAGGGTTTTGCGCTCCCGCGACACGTTCAGGGCCGTCACCACCACCTCATTCAGCGCCTCGCTGCTTTCGCTCAGCACCACGTCGATAACCGACTGCCCCCCCACGCGAATCGTTTGCGGCTGGTAGCCCACGGACGAAATCACGAGGGCCGCGGTGTCGGCGGCCGTCACCGAGAAGTTGCCTCCCGCGTCGGTGCTGGCGCCCTGCGTGGTTCCCCGCACCAGCACCGTCACCCCCGGCAGGGCCCCGTTTTTAGCGTCGGTCACCTTTCCAGTCACCGTTCTGGTCTGCGCGTGCAGCACGCACTGCAGGCCCAGGAGCAGCAGGAAGGTGAGTAAAGTACATTTTTTCATAGCCTTGGAGGTTGGTTTTAGGTGAAAAGATGAAAACGGGCAACGCAACTTCGGCCTCCCTTTTTTGGCGAGTAGTCGGCCATTTCACTCGCTTCCTCACGCGGTAGTCACCGCGTACGCGGCTGCCTTGTGCGCCCGCAAAGCGTGACCTTTTACCGCAAAAAATACGATGTACAGATAGCACGGCACGAGCACCAGGTAGGCGTACTGCACGCCCACCACTTCCCCCGCTTTGCCGTACAAATAGGGCAGAATGGCCCCGCCCCCGATGCCCATCACCAGCAGGGCCGAGCCTTGCTCCGTGAAGCTCCCCAGCCCCTTGATGCTCAGCGGGAAAATGGCCGGCCACATCAGGGCGTTGGCCAGCCCGAGCAAGGCCACGAACAGCACCGAGACGTAGCCGTGCGTGAAAACAATGCCCCCGGTGAAAACGACACCGACCAATGCGCATATTTTAAGCGCGGCCTGCTGGCTGACGTATTTGGGAATCGTGGCCACGCCGATGAAGTACCCCGCCAGCATTGCCAGCAGGGTGAGCGAGGTGAAATTTCTGGCCACGTCCAACCCGATGCCCTGCGCGCGGCCGTACTGCGTGATGGTGTCGCCGGCAATGACTTCGGCCCCCACGCAACAGAAAATAGCTCCCACGCCCAGCATCAGATGGGGAAAATCGGTGATGCTGTGGGCGGTTTGTGCCGGCGCGGCGTCCGCCTCGGCGCCGGCCTGGTCAATTTCCGGCAGGCCCGACAGCTTGATGAGCAGCGCCAGCACCACCAGTACCGCGGCCATCACGAGGTAAGGAAATATCACCCGGCTGGCCATTTCATCCAGGGTGGCCGCCCTTTGCGCGGCCGTGATTGGGCCGGCCAGCTGCTGTTCCAGTTGCGAAGCCCCCTTCAGCACCACCGCCCCCAGAATAATCGGGCTCAGCGCGCCCGCCACCTTGTTGCAAATCCCCATGATGCTGATGCGCCGCGCCGCGCTCTCGATGGGCCCCAGAATGCTGGCGTAGGGGTTGGAAGCCGTTTGCAGCAGGGCCAGCCCCGCCCCCTGCACGAACAGCCCGGCCAGGAACAGCGGAAACGCCCGGGCCTGGGCCGCCGGCACAAACAGCCCCGCCCCCGCCGCCATCACCACCAACCCCAGCGCCATGCCGTTTTTGAACCCCACCCGCCGCAGAATAAGCGAGGACGGAATGGCCAGAAACACGTAGGCGATATAGAAAGCAAACGTGACCAGCAACGCCTGCGCGTACGTCAGCTCGCAAGCTATTTTCAGGAACGGAATCAGCGTCCCGTTGAGCCAGGTGATAAAGCCAAAAATGAAAAACAGCGCGCCGATAATGACCAGCGGGGGCACGGCGCTCGTACGTTGATTGACCATGGCAAACGGGGGTTTTGCGCCCAATGAGGTGACGGCGTCATCGCCGGAAAACGACTACATGAAGCGGTGCCGCACGAAGGCCTCGATGGCTTCGTACTCGGCCAGTCCCAGCTGGTCGTAGAACTTGGCGGTGGCCCGGTTGCGGTCTTCGGAGCGCTGCCAGAACTCGCGCTTGTCGTTGCCCGGAAACACCGCGCTGTCCTTCTGCGACTGGTGCTTGAAAATGGCTTTCCGCTTGCGCATCAGTTCTTCGGGGCTGATGGGCACGGCCATTTCCACGGCCTCCACGCCCCACTCCTGCCACGCCCCGCGGTACAGCCACAGGTAGCAGTCGTTCACCCACGCGTCCTGGCCCTTGAGGCGTTCCAGGGCCGCGAAAATGGCGTCCAGGCACACCCGGTGGGTGCCGTGCGGGTCGCGCAGGTCGCCGGCGGCAAAAATCTGGTGCGGCTGCACTTCCCGCAGAATGCCCACCACGGCCTGGATGTCGGCTTCGCCCAACGGCTTTTTCTGCACGCGCCCCGTTTCGTAAAAAGGCATATTCATGAAATGCACGTTGGCCTCCCGCACGCCGCAGTAGCGGCAGGCCGCCGCCGCCTCGCCCTTCCGAATGAGGGCCTTGATGTCCTGCACCGCCGGGCTGTCTTCTTCGCCCAGTTTTTTGTGGTTCAAAAACGCGACGATTTCCTCGTATTCCGCGCGCATTTTGTCCACGTTCATGTCGAGTTTTTTGGAAAAGTCACTCGCAAAACCGTACGCGAAATCAGCAAACCGCCGGGCGTCGTCGTCGAACACCGCGATGTTACCCGAGGTCTGGTACGCCACGTGCACGTCGTGGCCCTGGTCGACGAGGCGCAGCAGCGTACCGCCCATCGAAATCACGTCGTCGTCGGGGTGCGGACTGAAAATCAGCGACCGTTTAACGGCCGGCTCGGCCCGTTCGGGCCGCTTGGAATCGTCGGAATTGGGCTTGCCGCCCGGCCACCCCGTGATGGTGCGCTGAATGGCGTTGAACACCGTGATGTTGAGGCTGTAGGCGCTGCCCGCCTCCAGCAGCAGGTCGTTCAGGCTGCCGTCTTTGTAGTCCTCGTCGGTCAGTTTCAGGATGGGCTTTTGCGTTTTCAGGCTCAGCCAGATGACTGCCCGCCGAATCAGGGCGTCGTCCCAGGCGCACATGCCCACCAGCCACGGCGTTTTGATGCGCGTGAGCTCCCCGGCGGCCCACTCGTCCACCACCACCCGCACGTTGGGGTGCTGCTGCAGGAAAGAAGCCGGCACTTCGTCCGAAATCTTTCCTTCCACGGTCTCCTTCAGTATCGTGGCCTTGCCCTCGCCCCAGGCCAGCAAAATGATTTTGCGGGCCTTCATAATCGTGCCCACGCCCATGGTGAGCGCGCGCAGCGGCACGTATTCTTCCTTGATAAAGTCCTTAGCCGCGTCGGTAATCGTCAGCGGGTCGAGCTTCACCAGCCGCGTGGTTGAGGTGCTGGCCGAGCCCGGCTCGTTGAAGCCGATGTGCCCGGTGCGCCCAATGCCGAGCAGCTGCAAGTCCAGGCCGCCGCAGTCTTCAATCTTTTGCTCGTACGCCTGGCAATACTCTTTTACTCTCTCAATCGGCAGCCGGCCATCGGGGATGTTAATGTTCTCGGGCCGAATGTCGACGTGCCGGAACAACTGCTCGTGCATGAAACAGACGTAGCTCTGCAGCTCGTCCGGCTGCATGGGGTAGTACTCGTCCAGGTTGAAGGTGATGACGTTTTCAAAGCTCAGGTTCTCGTGCTTGTGCAAGCGAATCAGCTCCTTGTACACGTCAATTGGCGACGAGCCGGTGGCCAGGCCGAGCACGGCATTCTCGCCTTTTTTTTGCTTGGCCCGAATGAGTCGGGCAATTTCCTGGGCCACGCTAACGGCGCCGTCTTGTGCTTCCTTGAAAATTGCCACGGGCAGCTTTTCGAAGGTCGTTTCCGGGTAGTTGAGGACTTCCATAGCGGGTGGTGGGAATTGAAAGAATTTCAAAGTATTAGGCGTTTCAGCCGCGGGCTCTAACTATCAGGCATTTCCGCATATTCCACCTCTCGTCCGACTGGCCGTCAGCGGCCCGCAACTGGAATCGAGGCGGGGTGGTGAACCGGCGCTCACGGCAAGGGCGCTGCGCGCCGGCCCGCCGCGGGCAAGGCAAGTGGTGTGGATGAACGCGCCACCAGTGTTGCTACTACGGCGGCGCAACCGAAGAAAAACGTGGGTTTGCCGATGACTTATTCGGCGGGCGAATGCAGGTACCGGGCTGGAGCTAAAAACGGCGGACGATTCTCTTCGGGGCAACGGGTTCGGCTGAGCGGGCCCGTCGTCACGCAAACCAATCGGTCTGCCTGGCCACGGGCAAGGCCAGTGCCCCGCTCGCGCGCCATCCCAACGCCAGTTGTTGGGCGGTAAACCGAAACACAACAAAGCAGCCTCGCTTAAAAAACTGTCACAAAACCCAAATCGTCAACGGCCGGGGCGGGTTGTCTGGCTGCTCCCAGTCACGGCGGTCAAACCCAGTCGGGCCAATGTGCTTTGAAGATTACTGCTGCTTCCACGCGGGTCGTCCGCTCGCCGCTGCGCAAAACAGCGGCACCTTAATTTAGGAGCAGAACGCTACAGGCTTTCTGCCATCACCCTCAATCAACTGCCGTGCGGGGGAGCAACGGCCGTGTTGGAAAGGGATAAAAAACGCTCGGGAAATCTAACGAAGCGGGGGGACGCGCCGGTCGGCAGTGCCGAGCCGGCGCATTGCCTTCCGAGGTAGTGCCCTGGCTCCCCGTCGACCCGAATCAATACGGTGCTCATGTATTGATTTTAGTGAGGGGAAAGGATGAACGACAGGCTCTGAAAGAACCTCGAATGAAAACGTTTGAGTCATCAAGGGCTAACCTGGCCCAAACATAGGTAACCAAGAAGTAGAAAGCAAGCAATGGAAGGTAAAAATGTGTGCGCACACGCAAAATACTTCGCAAGCGTGCCCGCACACAATATTATTTATTAAATAATTATTGTAATTTGCGCCAACTTGCTGGCACCTCAGCAGGTCTGCCACGCGCGGACCGCCTGCGCCGGAGCCGCCGCGTCTCACCTGGCTGAATTGTGTTTCGCGCAGCGCGTTGTTCGGTGGCGGGCCGGTCCGGCCCGCTACGCTCGCCTTCAGCACTACCCAGGCGGAGAAACACCGGGCTACAAAATCGACACTTCCCGCGGCCATTGCACCCGGCCGGAGCCCACGCGCCGTTTTTTTTACGTCCAGCGGCAGGCCGCACGTTGGGTTTGGGTTATCCCGCGGTTGGGGTGCCGGGCCCGGTGCGGCCCCGCGCCCGCCACCAACGCACCCGGGTCACGTGCCGCTTCGGCGGCGCGCTGCTCCTGCGCCGGCGAGCTTGGAAACCACTTCCATTCCTTGGCCCGGCTCCGGCCGCCTGCTTTTGGCCGACGATTGCGGCGGCGTTATTCGTGCCGTTCCTTTCGGTAATACATTTGACGAACTTTTCGATTTCGATACGCTCATGGAGAAAAATGCTGTACGCATCAAGGACATAGCAGCCAAGGCCAACGTATCGGTGGGAACCGTGGACCGGGTATTGCACGACCGGGGCCGGGTTTCGGCCAAGGTCCGGGAGAAGGTTCTCCTGATGATGGAAGAGCTGAACTACGAGCCCAACCTTATTGCCCGCACCCTCGGGGCGAACCGGACGTACCGAATAGCCGTGTTGCAGCCCGACCATGCGCTCGACCCCTACTGGCAAGCGCCCAAAAGCGGCATCGAGAAGGCCGCCAAGGACCTGAAGCGGTACGGCATCATCGTCACCCTTTATTTCTACGACCACCACCGGGCAGCTTCCTTCACCGAAAAAGCGGAAGAAGCCACCCGGGCGCGGCCCGACGGCATCCTAATCGCGCCCTTGTTTTACCGGGAGTCGCTGGCTTTTTTCGCGCAGTGGCAGCAGCAGCACATTCCTTACGTCCTGTTCAACACCCAGCTGTCCGAGTTGCAACCCTTGAGCTACATCGGGCAGGACTCGTACCAAAGCGGTTTTTTGGCAGGCAAGCTCTTGCAGCTGGGGCAGGCTCAACCCGGCACTTTTTTGATTGCGCACATCGCCGAAGACATCGCCAACTCCGTCCACGTCACGCAAAAAGAGCAGGGATTTCGCGACTATTTTACGCAGAACGCGCCCTTACCGAACGGCCAGCCAAAAGGGCCGGGCAAGGGCGGTTTCAAAGTCATCAGCGCCAACCTACCGCCGCCCACCGAGCCGTCGTTTGCCCGGCAGCTGGACCGGTTGCTGGACGAAAAGAAGCAAGTGCGGGGCATTTTCGTGAGCACGTCCAAGGCCTACGAAATCGCCCCTTACCTGCAAGCTTACCAACGCAAAGACATCAGGCTGGTGGGGTATGATTTATTGGAACAAAACATTCACTTTTTGAACGAGGGAATCATTGATTTTTTAATCAATCAAAACCCCAAGGGCCAAGGCTACTGGGGAATATTTGCCTTGGCCGATTTGCTGATTTTTAAGAAACAGGTGCCCCCGTTAAAATATTTGCCGCTGGACATTATTACCAAAGAAAACCTGCAATACTACACCGACTAACCCCCTTTGCGGCCTACCGGACGGTAGCCCCCGCGGGGCGCCATGCCGGTAGCACTGGCCGGAAAAACGGGGTTTTGAGCCCCCGCGGGGCGACACTTATTGGCGCAAATGCCGCCCCACGGGGGCTTAACCAACCCGCATACTTGGTTTTACTACCGATGTGCCGCCCCGCGGGGGCTACCGTTCGGGAGGCCGCAACGGGGGTCGACTAGACCTGGGGCCGCGCACGCACGGGCCGCTCCCAGCCCAGAAGCTTCCAAAGAAAAAGAAGAAAGGAAGCACTGGCTTGTCCCAGGTTGGGGCCAGCACCAGTGCTTCAGGTTCGGGCAATGCGCTGCTGAAGCCTGGCTTTCCCGTTTCCACCGTTGAGTGCGTCGCCATCTTCCCCCCATGCCTACTTCCCTCGTTTCCAAGCGCATCCAGGTCGTACAAGGCGACATTACCCGCCAGCAGGTTTCCGCCATCGTGAATGCCGCCAACTCCAGTCTGCTCGGCGGCGGCGGGGTCGACGGCGCCATTCACCGCGCGGGCGGCCCCGCTATTTTAGAAGCCTGCCGCCGCATCCGGGCCCGCCAGGGCGGCTGCAAAACGGGCGAAGCTGTCATCACCACCGGCGGGCGGCTGCCGGCGGCCCACGTCATCCACACCGTGGGGCCGGTCTGGAGCGGCGGCCACCGGGGCGAGCCCGAGCTGCTGGCCAACTGCTACCGCAACAGCCTGCGGCTGGCCGCCGAGCACCAACTGGCGAGCGTGGCATTTCCCGGCATCAGCACCGGCATCTACGGCTACCCCAAAAAAGAAGCGGCGGCCATCGCCGTGCGGGAGGCGCAGCAGTGGCTGGCGGCGAATGAGTGGCCCCAGCAGGTGGTATTCGTGGCGTTCGACGAAGAGAGCCGGAAGCTGTACGAGCAAATTCTCGCCTCCTGAACCCTTCTCCCGCGTAGATGGAAAGAAGCTACGCCAGCTCGCCCACGCCTTCCACGCGCCCGGCCACCTGCTGCATCAGCCATAGCGGGGTGCTGGTGGCGCCGCAGATGCCCACGGTGTGCGCGCCGGCAAACCACTCTTCTTCCACCTCGGCTTCGTTTTCGATGAAATAGCTGCGCGGATTTACGGCGTTCACCACCGAGAACAGGGCCTTGCCGTTGGAGCTTTTGCGGCCGCTTACGAACAGGATGACGTCGTGCTCGGCGGCGAACTTAGCCAGCGCGGGCTCGCGGTTGCTCACCTGCCGGCAGATGCTGTCGTTGGCGTCGAAGCTTTCCAGCGCGCCGCCCGCGGCCTGGATGCGGGCCTCCATCAGCGCCTTCATCTTGTAGAAGCCAACCGTGCTCTTGGTGGTCTGGCTGAACAGGGTGACGGGGCGGGCGAAATCAATCTGGTCGAGGTCGGCCTCGGTCATCACGATGATGGCGCGGTTGCCAGTCTGGCCCGTGAGGCCGGCCACTTCGGCGTGGCCGGGCTGACCGTAAATCACAATCTGCCCGTCCTGGCGCACGCTGGCGTCGAAGGCGTGCTTCACGCGGTTTTGCAGCTTGAGCACCACCGGGCAGCTGGCGTCAATCAGCTCCAGGTTGTTTTGCAGGGCCAGCTGGTAGGTTTCGGGCGGCTCGCCGTGGGCCCGGATGAGCACCTTGGTGTCGTGCAGCCCGGCCAGCTCTTCGCGGTCGATGATGCGCAGGCCCTGCTGGTGCAGGCGCTCCACTTCCATGCGGTTGTGCACGATGTCGCCCAGGCAGTACAGGTGCTGGCCCTGAGCCAGCTCGTCCTCGGCCATCTGAATGGCGAATTCTACGCCGAAGCAGTAGCCGGAATTCTTATCAATCGTGACCTTCATGCTGCCTGTTTAACACCGCACCGGGGCGGGGGGTTCGCCGGCGCAAAGGTACGGCCGGGCCGGCGCGCCCTTAGCAAAAGTTAGCTCAACTTGCGGCCCCGGCTGAGCTAATCGATTAACGGCAACCTTGCCCGTCATGCCTCACCTTCCCTACCCCTGCGGCGCAAACAGCGCGGCCGACACCCGCTCCAGCACAAAGTCCACCTGCTCGTCAATCACCAGGTGGGTGGTGTCGAGCAGCACGGCGTCGGCGGCGCGGCGCAGGGGGCTTTCGGCACGGGTCGAGTCGAGGTGGTCGCGCTTGCGCAGGTTCTCGATGATGGCGTCGAGGGGCACGATTTCGCCTTTTTCGGCCAGCTCGGCTTCGCGGCGCTGGGCGCGCACCACCACATCGGCGGTCATGAATACTTTGACTTCGGCGTCGGGAAAAACGGTGGTGCCGATGTCGCGGCCGTCCATTACCACGCCGCGCCTGCGGCCCATGCGCTGCTGCTGGGCCACCATGGCGTGCCGCACCAGGGGGATGACCGACACCTCGCTCACGGAATTGGAAATGACCATTTGGCGGATGTCGTCCTCCCGGTTCACGTGGTCCAGAAACACCTCGTTGCGGCCCGTGCGCCGGTTGCGGCGAAAGCTGATGTGCAGCGCGTGCAGGGCCTCTTCGACCCGGTCCAGGTCTTCAAATGGAATCTGGTGCTCAAGCAGGTACAGGGTCACGGCGCGATACATGGCGCCGGTGTCGACGTAGGCGTAGTGCAGGGCCGCGGCCACGGCTTTGGCGGTGGTGCTTTTGCCGCACGAGGAGTAGCCGTCAATGGCGATAACGAGTTGTTTCATAACGACGCGGGCGGCCCTTGGCCCCGCAAGATTACGAAATCCAGCCCTTACGCGCGGCCGGCGGGGTTTTCAAACGGGCCGGCACCGAGGCAAAAAACGCCGCCACCGACGCGCTTTCTCCCTCATTCAACTGCGCATCGACCAGGTGAAAGGGGTTGAAAAAAAACCGGCTGGCCAGCCCCACGCCCGTGGTGCCGTCGCGCCCGGTGCCCCACTCGCCCCGGTACACCTGCACCAGGCACTGCCCCAAAAAGCAGCCCAGCGCCATGATGACGCCCGACCGCTCGGCCGCCGGCAATTGCCCGCGCTGGGCTTGAATGAAATTGGCCAAGTGGGCCACGCCCTCGGCATCAAAGGCTTTTAGCTTCAATTGCTGGCGCACCTGGTCGGCGGCGGCCAAAACGGAATCAAGGGGCGAGGGCGTGACATCGGGCATGGGGCGGCGGTATGTGGAAATGTTGGGCGGCCGGAAGCCACGCCCGGCCCCAAATTTCGCCTCTAACCCGCGGCAAACCAAATGGCGGGTTACCGCTGAACGCGCAGCAGTGCCTCGCGGCGACGCGCACTGTACGCGGCCAGCAGCTGCGGGGCTTCCCAGCGCGACGCGAACTTGCCGGCCCGCAGCTGAGCACACAGGATGGGGTCGTCGGCCAGCAGGTGCAGCATGAACCGGCGGTAGGCGCCGCGCTTGGCGGGCAGTTCCTGCACGCAGCCATCGTGGCGCAACAGCGCGGTTTGGTTGGCGTGGGGGGCGATGAGGGCGGCCAAGATGCCCATGAAAAAATTGCTAACTAATTCTTCCGTGTCGTTTGGGGGGCTTGCTGCGGAACTTGAAAAACCCGAGGCGGCACCCGCTGGTGCGTAAGCAAAAGTGTCTGCCGACGACTTTGGGGTGGCCTTGGCACCAGACGCGTCGTAGAGCAGCACCTCGTACCCAGCGTCCCGGTAGAGGCGCCGCACGTAGCCCGCGGCCACCAACTGGCGCCGGGGCTTGCGCCGCACAAAGGCCGGCACCGTCACAAAGGTGTCGCCCCAGACCACGTAGGCCGGCACCTCTTCGGGCAGGTACACCACGTAGTCAGACTGGCCCTCGGTGCGCAGCCGCACGCGGTCGGGCAGGTTGGGGCCAGCTATCTGGGCGGGTTGCCAGCGGCCCCCGGGCAGTCGGAAGCTGCCTTGGTGCCCCGCCGCGCCGTATTGGGACGCGGGGGTGAGCGGACCCTCGTGCAGCCGGCTGGTGGAAGGCGTAATGCCGGCCTGCGGGTTGCGCGGAATCTGGGAGAAAGCCGGCGCGGTGCTCAGCAGCAGCGCCGCGGCCAGGCCGCAGCCCAGCGCGCGGCCGTGGTGCAATACGAAGTTCATACCCCCGGGAGCCACTTTCGCCGCTAACAGTTGTGCGTGGGACACGGAATTCTTCCGCCGGGCTTGGTGTGGTGCTTGTACCAACGGGTTTTCCGCTCCTGGGCAGTGCGGCGGGCGCAGCCGCTCTCGGCCAGCAGCAGCAGCAGCAAAAGGGCAATGGTCTTTTTCACCAGCAATGGTTTTTTGTCAAATATAAGGTTCTTTGTCCGCGCAAAACCGGCATTGGGCCGGTTTTATTGTTTGCCTTCCGCCCCGCATTATGTCCGCTGATTTCTCGCTCCTGGCCAACGTCGTCGACGTCTTCGCCCGTTCCATCCGGCCCGCCACCATTGCGGTGCGCGCCGGCCGCGTGGCCCGCATCGAGCCCACCGGCGGCGCCGCGCCCGACCCGGCCCTCCCCTACGCCCTGCCGGGCTTCGTCGACGCCCACGTGCACGTGGAAAGCTCCCTGCTGGTGCCCACCGAATTTGCCCGGCTGGCCGTGACGCACGGCACCGTGGCCACCGTGTCGGACCCCCACGAAATCGGCAACGTGCTGGGCGTGGCCGGCGTGGAATACATGCTGGAGAATGCCCGCCACTCGCCGTTCAAGTTCTGCTTCGGGGCGCCGAGCTGCGTGCCGGCCACGCCTTTTGAGACGGCCGGCGCCGAAATCACGGCCGCCGACATTGCCAAGCTGTTCGAGAACCCCCAAATCGGCTACTTGGCCGAAATGATGAACTGGCCCGGCGTGTTGCACCGCGACGCCGACGTAATGGCCAAAATTGCCCTGGCCCACGCCGCCGGCCGCCCCGTCGACGGCCACGCCCCCGGCCTGCGCGCCGCCGACGCGGCCCACTACGCCAGCGCCGGCATCAGCACCGACCACGAGTGCTTCACCGCCGCCGAAGCCCGCGACAAGCTGGCCGTGGGCATGAAAATCCTCATCCGCGAAGGCTCGGCCGCCCGCAACTTCGACGCCCTCATCGGGCTGCTGCCCGAGCACCACGCCCACCTGATGTTCTGCTCCGACGACAAGCACCCCGACACGCTCGTGCTCGGCCACATCAACCAGCTGGTGCAGCGCGCGGTGGCGCTGGGCCACGACGTGTTCGACGTGCTGCAAGTGGCCTGCGTTAACCCCGTGCGGCACTACCAGCTGCCGGTGGGCCTGCTGCGCGAAGGCGACTCCGCCGACTTCATTACCGTCACCGATTTGCGGGACTTTGCCGTGCAGCAAACCTACCTCAACGGCCAGCTAGTGGCCGAAAACGGCCACTCCCTGCTACCCGCCATTCCGGTGGCCGTGGTGAACAACTTCCACGCTCAGCCGGTCACGGCCACCGCTTTTCAACTGCCCGCGCCTCATCCCGAGCAGTCCATGCTGCGCGTGATTGAGTGCTTCGACGGCCAGCTCATCACCGCTCGCGTGGACCTGCCCGCCGTCGTCGAAAACGGCTTGGTGGTGACTGACGTGGCTGCCGACGTGCTCAAGCTGGCCGTCATCAACCGCTACCAGCCGCACGGGGCGCCCGCCCTGGCCTTCATCCGCGGCTTTGGGCTGACGCGCGGCGCGCTGGCCAGCAGCGTGGGCCACGACTCGCACAACATCACGGCCGTGGGCTGCGACGACGCCAGCCTGGCCCGGGCCGTGAACCTGGTCATTGCCGCCAAAGGCGGGCTGGCCGCCGTGGACCCCGACGGCCGGGAAATCCTCCTGCCCCTGCCCGTGGCCGGCCTCATGTCGGACCAGGACGGCCCGGCCGTGGCCCGCGCCTACGCCGCCGTGGATGCGCGGGCCAAGCAGCTGGGCTCCCCGCTGGGCGCGCCGTTCATGACGCTCTCGTTCATGGCGCTGCTCGTAATTCCCGGCCTGAAGCTGAGCGACAAAGGCTTGTTCGACGGGCAGCAGTTCGCCTTCGTCGACGCCGTGGCCTAGGCAGCGCAGTCTCGTTTTGCGTTGCGAAGCAATTTACCGGGCAATTCCAGCGTATTGCATGCTAGCCAAGGGCAATGCTTGCCTGCACACCGCGCGGAGCTGGCCAGATTTGCTCATTTTTATGGAGTTGTTTTTTTCGACGCGCCCAACGCTTTTGCCTCCAGCCAGCCGGTGGCATCCGCTCGCTCGCCAGGGCGTCGCGCTGCTGGTGCTCACCGGTTTGGCCCAACCGGCCGCCGCGCAGAAGTACCGCACTGCCGCCGGCGTTCGCAGCGGCGGCGGCAACTACGGGCTCACCGTTCAGCAGTTGGTCATCCCCAAAACCACCCTCGAAGGCCTGGCCTTGCTGGCCCCGCGCGAGCGCAGCGCCACCTTGCTGGCCGAGCGGCACTTCGGCATCCTCGGCCCTAGCCTGAACTATTACTTCGGCGCGGGCGCCCACTTCGGCCGGCACAAGGACGACGGCACGTTCTGGGGCTTCGACGGCGTCGTTGGGGCCGAGTACAAAATTGCTTTTCTGCCCCTCGTCCTCTCCCTCGATTTCAAGCCCACCATCGAGTACGGCTCGGCTGACTGGAACCGATTTCCTACCGCTTTTTCCGTGCGCTACATCATTCTCAAGAAGCGCAAAACCGGCATCTTCCGCGCATTTGATTAACCGCAAATTTCTGGCTGACGGAGTGGCAAAACCATTCGCCTGACCAGATGTTACCGAACTGCTACGCACAGGCCTGCTGCACAGATTTTTGGGGCTATGGTCAAGAACTAGATTCTTGTTTGCTAGCGCCCAACGAATTGTACCAATTCAAACAAATGAGTAATTATTTACAGAAATGGGTTTTTAGCTACGATAGTTTTGAGAACCGGTGGCATTCCTTGCAGGCGTCTAAACTCACCAGCAATCTGGTAATACTATCTTTCTTCTTCGGAATTGGAATTAGTTTGTTGTCCCATTACCGCATAATTGGTTTGTCGGCGGGCCGCTTTTTCGCCATTGAGTTAGCCTTCACCATTCTGCTGATTTTCGAGATTCTCAGCCTGGTTTTTACCCTCACGCGGTCCGTGGCCGATTCCGTCGGCAAGCAGTTTGAAATCGTGTCCCTGATTCTATTACGGGATTCTTTCAAAGAAATGGGGCACCTGCCCCTCGAAACGACCTGGACCGCCACTACTTTGGTGGAGCTGCTCCCCTTGTTGATTGATGCGCTTGGCGCGGTTATCGTCTTTCTGATAATTGGCTTGTTTTACCGGGCACAGCGGCACGCCCAGATTACCAATACCCCCGAAGAACAACTGGATTTCGTCACGCTGAAAAAGCTCGTTGCGTCGGTGCTGTTAATTATTTTCTTTTTGCTGGGCGTGTACGGAATGGTTGATTTTTTCCGCGTCAGCCGCTACCAGAACCTATTTCACACGTACTACACCATCTTAATTTTTACCGACATTCTCATTTTAATTATTTCGCTGCGCTACAGCAACCGGTACGTTCACTTGTTTCGGTATTCATCCTTCGCACTGGCTACGGTTATTATTCGGCTATCCCTTTCCGCACCCAAGTACATCAACGTGCTCCTGAGCGTTTCGGCCGGCCTGTTCGTGCTGCTGGTAGCAAACGTGTACAACGTGCTGAACAAAAACGAAACACCCCATTGATTGGGATTCGCACCCGGGTTTTCACCGTTTGATTCAGCCACCGTCGAATTCGCACAAAAAAGCCGAGCTGCCCGTATGGGCAGCTCGGCTTTTTAATGTCAAAGCAGCATTTATGCGAGCGATACGGCCGTTTTTCGTTCGTTTAGTGGAAGCGCTTCTCCAGCAGCTTGGTCATTTTTTCCTCGGTCAGGGGCTTGGTCAGGTACTCCACGTTGGGGTACTTGGCTACGCGGGCCGTGTCGGCGCCGTGCATGGAAGTGGTGAGCACGGCCATCACCGTTTTGTCCTGCACGGGTTGGGGCAGGGCGTTGTAGAGCTCCAGAAACTCGAAGCCCGAGATGCCGGGCATTTTCAGGTCCACGAATACCAGGTCGGGCGCGGATTCGGAGCCGCTGCCCTGCTCGCCCCAAATCTTCTCAAACGCTTCATCGGCGCGCGAAAACGTGCTCACCTGGTCCGCCACGGCGAGCCGGCCCAGCAGCCGATTATTCAAAAAGCTGGTGGTTTCGTTATCGTCCACCAGAACAATGTGGGTGAGATTAGCGGCCATTATATAATGCTTTGTTACTAGTTGTCACGAAGATACCATAGTTCCGGCTTTCCCGCAACAGTGCCGCAGGCTAGAGCCAGCCCTGGGCCCGCATCCAGTCGTCGTTGTAAATCTTGCCCAGGTAGCGGGTGCCGTGGTCGGGCAGGAGAATGACCATGGTGTCGTCCTCTTTCAGGTGCTCGCGGGCGTACTCCAGGGCGCCGAACACGGCCGAGCCGCACGACCAGCCGACGAACAAGCCTTCCTCCTTGGCCAGCCGGCGCGTCATTACGGCGGCGTCCTGGTCGGCCACTTTGATGAATAAGTCAATCACGTCGAAGTTCACATTCTTGGGCAGGATGTCCTCGCCGATGCCTTCGGTTTTGTAGGGGTAAATTTCGTTCTTGTCGAAGATGCCAGTTTCCTTGTATTTCTTAAACACCGAGCCGTAGGTGTCGAGGCCCAGGGTCACGATGGCCGGGTTTTGCTCCTTGAGGTACTTGCTCACGCCGCAGATGGTGCCGCCCGTGCCCACGCCGGCCGCCCAGTGCGTGATTTTACCGTCGGTGCCGTGCCAGATTTCGGGGCCGGTGTGGTCGTAGTGCGCGGCGGTGTTCGAGAGGTTATCGTACTGATTGGGGTAGAAGGAGTTGGGTGTTTCGGCGTTGAGGCGGCGGGCCACCGAGTAGTAGGAGCGCGGGTCGTCGGGGGCCACGTCCACGGGGCAGACCATCACCTCGGCGCCCACGGCGCGCAGGATGTCCTGCTTTTCCTTGCTCTGCTTGTCGCTCATCACGAACACCGTTTTGTAGCCTTTGGCGATGGCGGCCAGCGCCAGGCCCATGCCGGTGTTGCCGCTCGTGCCCTCGATGATGGTGCCGCCGGGCTTGAGCAGGCCGGCCTTTTCGGCGTCCTCAATCATGCGGATGGCCATGCGGTCCTTCACCGAATTGCCGGGGTTGAAGTACTCTACTTTGGCTAGCACGGTGCCTTTTATGCCGGCGGTGACGTTGTTGAGCTTGACGAGGGGAGTATGGCCAACGGCCTCAATGACGTGGTTAAAATACATTGAAATTGGGTGGGTGGGGAATTATGGGTGGGGGGGCAAAGGTAAGAATTCTGGCGCTGGGGAGGGTCGAACGAGTGGTGGCCGATGAAAAAGAACGTCACGTCGAGCGCCGCCGAGACGTCCTGCGTACGGCCCTGGATTAGTCGTTCCCCGAAGCGAGCGTGATGCCTCGGCGGCGCTCGACATGGCGGTCAGCTGATTGCGAGTCACTGCCTTGCCCCGGCCCCAAAAAGCCCTACTTTTGCACCACCGTTGCCCGTCCGGGCCGCCTCCCCCACTTCTTCCAATTCCCAAAAACACCTCCGAATGAGCGTTCTGGTCAACAAAGATTCCAAGGTCATCGTGCAGGGCTTCACCGGCTCCGAAGGCTCGTTCCACGCCCAGCAGATGATGGACTACGGCACCAACGTGGTGGGCGGGGTCACGCCCGGCAAGGGCGGCACCGAGCACCTCGGCCGGCCCGTGTTCAACACCGTGGCCGAAGCCGTGGAGAAAGCCGGCGCCAACACCAGCATCATCTTCGTGCCCCCGGCTTTCGCCGCCGACGCCATCATGGAAGCGGCCGACGCCGGCATCCGGGTCATCATCACCATCACCGAGGGCATCCCGACCAAGGACATGATTGCCGTGAAGCACTACCTGCAGGAGCGGCCGAACGTGACCATGATTGGGCCGAACTGCCCCGGCGTGATGACCGCCGGCGAGTGCAAGGTGGGCATCATGCCCGGCTTCATCTTTACCAAAGGCAAAATTGGCATCGTGAGCAAGTCGGGCACCCTGACCTATGAGGCGGTGGACCAGCTCACCAAAGCCGGCCTGGGCCAGACCACGGCCATCGGCATCGGCGGCGACCCCATCATCGGCACCACCACCAAGCAGGCCGTGGAGCTGCTCATGAACGACCCCGAAACCGAAGGCATCGTGATGATAGGCGAAATCGGCGGCGGCATGGAAGCCGAAGCCGCCCGCTGGATTCGGGAAACCGGTAATAAGAAGCCCGTCGTGGGCTTCATCGCCGGCCAGACGGCCCCGCCCGGCCGCCGCATGGGCCACGCCGGGGCCATCGTGGGCGGCGCCGACGACACGGCCGCGGCCAAAATGGCCATCATGCGCGAGTGCGGCATCCACGTCGTGGATTCGCCCGCCGAGATTGGCGACACCATGCTGCGCGTGCTGGGCGGCAAATAATATTGCTCCTCATTGACATTGTAAAAAACGCTTCGGTAATTGCCGGAGCATTTTTTATGCCCACTGTTTTACCCGTCCGCACACTTCTTCTACCTTATTTCCTATGCACAAATTCAAATATTATCTCATCATGAGCGTGCTGCTCGCCGGCTCGGCTTGCCGAAAGGAAGTGGAGAAGCTTGTGGTGCAGCAAGTGGATAAGCAGTACAGCTGGACCGAGGTGAAGCACCTCATTAAGCTCCAGCGCAACGTCATGCGGGTAACGATGGGGACGAATACCCTCAACCTGCAGCAAATAGGCACGTTTGAGGTGCTTTCGCCTATTCCTGGCTCTGCCGAGAAGGCTACTAATGGCTATTACACGGGTTTTGGCCGCACAGTATCTCGTACTTGGTTATCTGACCCGCTGCCCTGGGACGTGCGCAACGCTGTTCCAATGAACGCAAACTTCTACGCTAATCCGAACGGTTACGGCGACGTCATTTCTGACACGGTCTTAACTATTTACCCAACCAAGTTTTTTGACCGAGGCACGCGGCTAAGCCTGCGCAAGCTCAACCCTGCCGCCACGCGGTTTGAGAATTTCTTGATTGGTTCGCGCTACCCCTTTGGGGTTATCAACCGTAACGACTACCTGCTGTGCGGCTACCGCACAACTAATGTTACGGAATTTGCCTTTCATCTGGTGTTGAGTAAGCTTACTAATACAGCCAGCACGGGGTCGCCTTTTACAGGCACTACGCAGATAAGCTCGCAGCTTATTCGCATACCTACCCCCGGCCAGAGCCAGTTCAGCTTCAAATCCTTCTGGGCCATCGACGACTATTTTCTGGTGTGGTGCCAGGGCTACGGCTTGTTCAAAATTACCCAAGACGGCTCTTTCCAGCAGGTAAACGGCACGTTTACCCAAGCCACCGGTCCGGTAAGCCCTACGACGATTTTCAAATGGAAAGGCGTTGTTTATGCCATGCAAGGAAATGACACCGTCTGGACTTCGGCCAACGACTGCGCAAGCTGGCAGCGCGTGGACGGCTTAAACTCCGCGCTTGGACTATCAACTTTTTACCCAGTGGGTGACAGCCTAATAGGTATCACGCATGGCGTCATCAACAACAGCATTTATACCCTGCGGTGGCAGAACGCCAACACTGTCCGGTTCCGCGAGGTGAAAACCGATGGCCTGGGTTACGCTGATTTTTCTGACCTCGTACAACTCGGCGACACCGTATACCTGGGCACCACCGACGGGCTGTTTAAGCGCCCCCTGATTAATTTTTTTCAGAGCAAATGATGGCCGCCGGTCTATTTGTCCAGCGTAGTATTCCTATCCAAGTTAATAACAACCCCCACCTGAAACACTGAATTCGCGGCTTTTAAATATTTGTTATTCCGAAAGCCAAAAATCTGGCCGCTGATGAATTGCAGTTGCACGGGGCCCGCAATCTGGGTGCGGGTGAAGGTGATGGGCTCGAAAAATACGTTGCTCTCGCCGGGCGCGGCCAGGCCATCGATACGGAAGTTGTTGAGCTGCATGTAGCTCATGCGCAGGGCCGCGCCGTAGGTCAGCGGGAAGTCGCGGTTGAACAGGTGGATGTTGTCGCGCTTCTTGCGGGCGTAGTTGACCTGCGCGAATACCTTGGACAGGCTGCCGTCGAGGGTGCGAGTGGTGAGCTGCTCCTTGTCGCGCTCGATGCGCTCGGTGCCGCCGCCGCCGCCGCCCACGTACACTTCGAGCACGCGCTTGTCGGGCAGGCGGGTGAAATAGCCGAGGCTGGCTTCGGCAAAGTCGATGTTCTCGGTGCGGTCCGACTTGCGGCGGTGCAGCGAGGAAAATGTGCCGGCCGCGGCCAGGTGGTTGGTGAGGCCGTAGGCGCCCTGCAAGGCGTAGTTGGTGTGCTGGTTGGTGCTGAGGGCACCGTAGAATTTGCCCTTGTGCGTGAGCATGGGCGTGTGCGGCGGCGGCGGAAAGTACAGGGAGGCGCAGCCGGTGAGGCCGGAAAGGGCAAGCAGAAAGGCTAAGCGCAACAGGTGCTTCATAAAACGGAATAAGGGAAACCAGCCGCCAAGCAACGCATGGTACGGCAATTTCGTGTTTCTGCCGGACATTCGGCCGGATTTGGGCGCGCACTCAGCCGCTTGGGCAAGCCGGGCCGTATGCACAAGCCGTAACCATCCTTGCTCCCGCCCATGCCCGCTACTGCTTTCGACGCCCTCATCATCGGTTCTGGCCAGGCCGGCAACCCTTTGGCCACGGCCCTGGCCGGCGCCGGCCGGCGCGTGGCACTCATCGAAGAAAACCGCCTGGGCGGCTCCTGCATCAACTACGGCTGCTCGCCCACCAAAACGCTGCTGGCCACCGCCGAGCGCCTGCACGCCATCCGCACCGCCGGCGTGGTGGCCGCGCCCGCCACCGCCGGGGGCGCCGAGCTGCGCGTGGACTTGGCCGCCGCCGTGGCCCGCAAAGACGCCGTGATTGGCAAAATGCGCAAAGGCGTCCGGGCCAACTTGATCAAGCAGCAGAACGGCATTACCCTGCTCGAAGGCCACGCCGCCTTCACCGCGCCGCACGCCCTGCACGTGGCCCTGGCCGACGGCAGTACCCGCGACCTCACGGCCCCGCTCATCTTCATCAACACGGGCACCCGCGCCGCCATCCCTGACGTGGCCGGGCTGGCCGACACCGGCTACCTCAGCACCACCCAACTGCTCGACCTCCGGGAGTTGCCCGAGCACCTGCTCATTCTCGGCGGCGGCTACATCGGCCTGGAGTTTGGCCAGATGTTCCGCCGCTTCGGCAGCCGCGTCACCATCGTGGAGGCGGGCCCGCAGCTGCTGGAGCGCGAAGACGATGACGTGTGCCAGGGCTTGCAGGCCACGCTGGGCAAGGAGGGGATAGACTTTGTGCTGGGCGCGCGGGCCCGCAGCGTGAGCCGCAGCCCCAGTGGCACTATCACGCTCTCGGTGAGTACGGCGCAAGGCGAGCGGCGGCTGCGCGGCTCCCACCTGCTGGTGGCCACCGGCCGCACCCCCAATTCCGACAAGCTGGGCCTGGGCTTCGCGGGCGTGAAAACCGACGAGAAGGGGTACGTCCTGGTCAATAACAACCTGCAAACGAACGTGAAGGGCGTTTACGCGCTGGGCGACATTCACCCCGGCCCGCAGTTTACGCACCTGGCCTACGACGACTACCGCGTGGTGCGCGATGCGCTATTGCACGGCCGCAAACGCTCGGCCCGCGACCGGCCCCTCCCCTACTGCGTGTTCACCGACCCGCCGATGGCGCGCATCGGCCTGAGCGAAGGGCAAGCCCGGGAGAAAAAAGTGGCCTACCGCGTGGCCACCATGCCAGTGCGCACGATAGGACGCGCCCAGCACACCAGCTACGAGTCCGGCTTCTGGAAGGTGCTGGTCGGCAGCGACGACCGGCTGCTGGGCGCCACCCTACTGGGCCCCGACGCCGGCGAGGTCATGGCCGTCATCGAAGTGGCCATGGCCGGCCGGCTGAAATACCAGCAGCTCCAAGACATGATTTTTGCCCACCCGACCTGGGCCGAGGGGCTGAACAACGTGTTTCGGGAGTTGAAAAAGAGCGGAAAGTAGCGGTTGCGCTGGTGGGCTACAACCAGCCGCAAGCCGCGAGCCGCCCGCGGAGGCGGCTCGCGACTGGTTGGGTTGGCAGGGGAAGGCCGAAGATGTAAGTCCCTCAAAAATCAAAGGTGCGCGGCTCGCCCAGCAGCTCGCGGCCATCGAGCAGGCATTTGCGCTGGTCACGGCCCTGGGTGCTGCGCCACTCCGGCTCCTCGGCCTGGGGGTGGCTGATGCCCTGCTCCTGCCGCAACT
Source organism: Hymenobacter sp. (assembly GCF_031398885.1). Classification (GTDB taxonomy): domain Bacteria; phylum Bacteroidota; class Bacteroidia; order Cytophagales; family Hymenobacteraceae; genus Hymenobacter. The sequence goes on along the minus strand of NZ_JANNOD010000021.1, from coordinate 113,967 downwards.
GGTAGGCTTCGTAGACCTGGGGCAGGTGGGCCAACAGTTGGTGGCGTCGGGTTTCGACCACGGCCCGGCGCAGGGCCGCGCGCCAGTCGGCGGCGGGCTCAATGGCCACCGCTTCGTCCGGCCCGCAGGCTTTGAGGTAGGCGAAATCGTTCTCTACTTGCTCGTCAGCGTCTTCGTGGGCTTGCTGCGTGAGGTAGGCGGCCTGCTGGCGGCGCAGCTTGGGGGTTTCGAAATGGTGCAGCAAGGCGTGGCAGAGGGCTTCCTGCTGGTCGGCAGTCAGGTAGGCGGGGCGCGGGTCGGCGGGGGGCGCGGGCGCAGGTTGCGCGGCGTGTTGTGCGCTCCGGTTGGCCCAGTACGCCTGCAGGTAGGGTTTTTCGCGGGGGCCGCGCAGGTCGGGCAGGTGCAAAAGCGGGGCGAGGCCGGTGCGCAGGTTGTGAAAGTCGTACCAGGCGGGCGGGGCCTCGCCCTCGCGCTCGTGGTCGGGGGTGTCGTTGGCCTCTTCCTGCGCGTGGAGGCGCATGGGGGCATAGTCCTGCCAGTCGCGGGGCAAGACGCCGTCGCCGCCGTAGCAGTCGAGCACGTCTTCGTCGAATTCGGGGGCCTGGCGCACGAACTCGCAGTACAGCGCCAACTCGTCGGGGCTGATGGGGTCCAGCACCGGGCAGTTTTCAATGGCGGCGTCGTATTCGCTGAAATCGAAGGTGCAGCCCAGGCCCGGCATCGTGACCTGGCCGGCGCGCCAGCGGCACTGCAGGTCGAACAGCTTCTTGCGCTGAATGTCCCACAGCCGGTTGTAGGCCGCTTCGCTGAGCCGGCTCAGGGCGTGGGCCTGGGAAGCTTCGGCCTGGGCGCCCCGAAACTGCCATTGAGATTTGCTGCTGGCGTAGCTGGCCGCGAACCGGGCCACGGCGTCGGGATGATAAGGAGCAAACAGGGCCGCGTAGCGCGGGTTGGTCAGCAGGTCCTGCCTGATTTCATCGTGCGAAGGGTCGGCCATGGGACGGGACGGCCCTGAAAAAGCCGCGGGGGTAAAGGTAGACGGCCCGGGGGAACGCGGCCGCGGTGCCGCGGGCCCGGCCCGGTTACCCGCAGGCATTGGGCCGGCCGCGCCGCTTGCCGCCGGGAAAACCACAGTCGCCGCCCGCTCACGGTGCGGCCATCAGGGAGTTGGACGTGCACGGTGCTGTCGTCGAAGGTCACGGCCCAGGCCGTGGTGGGGCGGTATGCGCTAAACGTCAAACTCGCCGGGCTTCAACGTGCGCTGTTCGCATGGGCCAAATAAGGGCAGTAATTTACAGCATAGCTAAACTCATTAACTGCTTAAAAATGCAGTCAATGAAGTGTAAAAGCATTTTTTCTACTCGTCACAATTAGTTGAAATAATTCCGCCACTTCATTTTGGACCACCGCTGTTATTTTTAGCTCAACCAAAAACCCCCGCGCCAGCCAAAGCCGACGCGGGGGTTTCTATTGTTGCTTAAGCTACAGCCAAGCTACTACATGTTCTTCACAATCTCCTGGCCGAATTCGCTTGTTTTCAGCAGGGTCGCGCCTTCCATCTGGCGCTCGAAGTCGTAGGTCACGCGCTTGGCGGCGATGGCGGCTTCCAGGCCCTTGTTGATGAGGGCGGCGGCTTCTTTCCAGCCCAGGTGCTCGAGCATCATCACGCCGGAGAGGATGACCGAGCCGGGGTTCACCTTGTCCTGGTTGGCGTATTTGGGGGCCGTGCCGTGGGTGGCTTCAAAGATGGCGTGGCCGGTGACGTAGTTGATGTTGGCGCCGGGCGCGATGCCAATGCCGCCCACAATGGCCGCCAGGGCGTCGGAGATGTAGTCGCCGTTCAGGTTCAGCGTGGCCACCACCGAGTACTCGGACGGGCGCAGCAGAATCTGTTGCAGGAAGGCATCGGCGATGCTGTCTTTGATGATGAGCTTGCCCTGGTCGGCGGCTTGCTTTTGCAAAGCATCGGCCACGGCCACGCCCTGCTTGGCCACGATTTTATCGTACTGCGCCCAGGTAAACACCTTGTTGCCAAACTCCTTTTCGGCCAGCTCGTAGCCCCAGGTTTTGAAGGCGCCTTCGGTGAACTTCATGATGTTGCCCTTGTGCACGATGGTCACCGAGGGCTTCTTGTGCAGCAGCGCGTAGTTGATGGCGGCGCGCACGAGGCGCTCGGTGCCTTCCTTGCTCACCGGCTTGATGCCGAAGGAGGACGACTCGGGGAAGCGGATTTTCTTCACGCCCATCTCGTCCACCAAGAATTCCAGCATCTTCTGGGCCTGGGGCGTGCCGTACATGTACTCGATGCCGGCGTAAATGTCCTCGGTGTTCTCGCGGAAGATGACCATGTCAGTCAGCTCCGGGTGGCGCACCGGCGAGGGCACGCCGTCGTAGTAGCGCACGGGGCGCACGCAGGCGTAGAGGTCCAGCTCCTGGCGCAGGGCCACGTTCAGCGAGCGGATGCCGCCGCCCACAGGCGTGGTCAGCGGGCCTTTGATGCCCACCAGGTATTCGCGGAAGGCGTCGAGAGTTTCGTTGGGCAGCCAGTTGTTGGTGGCTTTGTACGCTTTTTCGCCGGCCAGCACTTCCTTCCACATCAACTGCTTTTTGCCCCCATAAGCCTTCTCAACGGCGGCGTCGAATACGAGTTTGGAAGCCCGCCAAATATCCGGCCCGGTACCGTCGCCTTCGATGAAGGGAATGGTGGGTTTGTCCGGAACGTTCAGCTTGCCGTTTTTGATGGTGATTTTTTGCTCTGCCATGTGGGAAATTAGTTGTCAGTTGTTGGTTGTCAGTTGTCAGTTTGTACACGAAGCTGTCGGTTGTTGCAGGTGACGGGACGCCCCCAGGGCCGCCAGCCTGACCACTGACAACCAACAACTGGCAACTAGAAAATCAATAGCCGAAAATCTCCTTCAGCGTGAGCTGCTGCACGGCGCCGTACTTGGCCAGCTCCTTGAAATTCAGCCGGTCCTTGGCGCCAATAACCAGAATGACCTGGTTTTGGCCTTTGACCTTGGTGGTTTGGAATTTCTTCAACTCATCGAAGGTCATTTTCTGGGTGCTGGCGTACACGTCGCGGCGCAGGTCGTAGTCGAGGCCCAGGCGGCGGGCGCGCTCGTAGCTCAGCAGCACGTTGCCCTTGGTGATGCGCTCGGTGCTGATACTGTTACGGATGGCGTTTTTGGCGATTTCCAGGTTGGCCTCGGCCACGGGCATGTCGGTGAGCAGGGCTTCCATACCGGCCATGGCCTCGGGCAGCTTGTCGCTCTGCGTGCCGATGTAGCTCAGGTTGTAGTTGGAGCGGCCCAGCTTGTCGGCATTTGAATAACGCGAGGAAGCAGAATAGGCCAGGGCCTTGCTCTCGCGCAGGTCCTGAAACACTATGCTGCCCATGCCGCCACCGAAGTACTCGTTGTAGAGCGCCACGGTGGGCACCATTTCCTTGTTGTACAAGTCGCCCTTGGTCAGGAACAGGATTTCGGCCTGCACCATGTTATAGTCTACCCAGTACACCTTCTTATCCTTCAGCGGCTGCTCGGCAAAGTCCTTGGCGGCGGGGGCAGGCGTAAGCTTGGCGGGCGTTTTGTGACCATTGCGGAGTGTCCAGAGCAAACCCGGATACAGCACGTCTGTTGGAGCCTCAGCAGTAGGAGTTCCTTTGATAACTGCTGGCGCAGCGTCAGTGGCTGGACGCGGCCCGTAGTACAGCACCCGGTGCTGGTACGTCGGCAGCTTCTTAATCAACGCCGTCAACTGCTCGGGCTTGATTGCCTTCAGCGCTTTCTCGGGAAGAACATTCGTGAAAGGGTTTTTGGGACCGTACTTCACGTAGTTCACCATGGCCGCGTTCAGAATCACGCCCTTCTCCAGCTTGGCATCCTGCCGCTGCTTGAGCGTACCGGCCACCATGTTTTTCAGTGCGGCGGCATCGGGCTTGGGCGCGTTTATCAGTTGCTCGAATAGCTTCAGGGCCGGCTCCAGGTTGGCGTCGAGGCCGTTCAGGGTCACAAAAATGCGGTCGGGGCCGCTGCTCACGCTGAACGAGCAGCCCAGCTTGTAGAATTCCTGCTGCAGCTGCGCGGCCGAATACTGGCCGGTGCCCAAGTACTGCAGGTAGTCGGCGGCCAAGCCCCAACGCGGGTCGTTGTTGGTGCCCACGTCCAGGATGTAATACAGGTTAAACAGGCCGTTTTCACTGTTCTTGGTGTAGTACAGTGGCAGGCCGGGCCTGAGGGCCGTTTCCTGAATGTCCTTTTTGTAATCCACGAACACCGGCTGCAACTCGGTGCTGGGCATAGCCGTCAACTGCTTGTAATAGGCCGAGGACACGTCGCGGTTGGCCGGCACGGGCGTGATGGCGGGCTTCACCACCTTCACTTTGTTGGGGTCGGTGCCGGTGCGCTTGAACACGTTGGCGTAGTTCTCGCCGTAGTTGTCGTTGGCAAACTTGACGATTTCGGCCTTCGTAATCGTGGCGAAATCGTCCTGCTGCTTCAGGTAGTCTTTCCAGTCGATGCGCTCAATAAACGCCTCGTACATGGCGCTGGCGCGGGCCTCGTTGCTTTCGTAGCCCTTGGTACGGCTCAGCTTGTCGTTATTGATGATGGCCGGAATCAGCCAGTCGGGAAAGTTGCCGGCTTTCACCTTGGCTAGTTCGCCCAGCAGCAGGCTTTTCACTTCTTCCAGCTTCTGGCCCTGCCGCGGCGTGCCGTAGATGACGTGGGTGGAGTAGTCGTCGTTGAGGTCGGTGAACGAAGCGGCTTCCAGCACCTTCTGCTGCTGGTTCAGGTCGAGGTCGATGAGACCGGCCTGGCCGTTGGTCAGGATTTTATCCAACATGCGCAGGCGCAGGCCGTCGCGGGTGGCCTTGCCGGGCAGGCGGTAGCCCAGCATCACGTTTTCCGACTGCGGCCCCAACACCTCGCGCACAATGGGCGCGGTGAGCGGCTTTTCCACCGGGGCGTTGAACACCGGCGCGGGCTTGCTCGGCAGCGCGCCAAAGTATTTGTCGACGAGCCGAATGGTGGCGTCGTAATCCAGGTCACCGCTCAGGCACAGGGCTACGTTGCCGGGCACGTAGTACTGACCGAAATACTTCTTAATCTCCGTAATGGACGGGTTTTGCAGGTGCTCAATCGTGCCGATGGTCGTCTGCGTGCCGTAGGGGTGCGTGGGGTACAGCGCGGCGTTCAGCGCCTCAAACTCCTTGTTGAAGTCGCTGTCCAGCCCCCGGTTTTTCTCCTCGTACACCGCTTCCAACTCCGTGTGGAACAGGCGCGGCACCATCTCCTGCAGCCGCTCGGCCTGGATGGCGGCCCACTTCTCCAACTGGTTGCTCGGAATGTCCTCCTGGTACACCGTTTCCTCGCTGGAGGTGTGCGCGTTCGAGCCCTTGGCGCCGATGGCGCCCATCACCTTGTCGTACTCGTTCGGTACGGCATACTTGGCCGCCACGCCCGAAATTGAGTCAATCTGGTGGTAGGTGCGCTTGCGGGCGGCCGGGTCGTTGCGCTGGCCGCGGTACACTTCATACAGCGCCTCAATCTTGTCAAGCTCCGCTTTTTCCCGGGGCCAGTCCTGGGTGCCCAGCTTCGAGGTGCCCTTGAACACCATGTGCTCCAGGTAATGCGCCAAGCCGGTGGCCGTGGCAGGGTCGTTCTTGGAACCCGCCCGCACGGCCAGATAGGTCTGAATACGCGGAGCATCCTTATAATCCGACAGGTAAACCGTCAGGCCGTTCTCCAATTTGTAAATACGCACGCCCAGCGGGTCACCGGGCACCGATTCGTAGCGGTATTCCTTGGCGGCGGGCGTGGTGGCGGCAAGCGGCGGCGCTGGAACAGCAGTGGCCGGCTTGCTCGATTGGCACTGCGTGGCGAGACCCAGCACCGCCAGGGCCGGAATCAGCAGCAAAAAGTTGTTTTTCACGAAAGACGCGGGCGGGTAGCTGGAGTGGTTCAAAAAACAAAGGTAGCTGGCTGATAGGGGAATAAAAAACGAATTTTTATCATACCTTGGCAGATTGTTCCGGCCTCAAGCGCCTCCGCGGGTGTTACTAGTATCTTTTCCCCAAACGATTGCAGAATCCTGACGCGCAAAGTTGCGCGAAAGAGAAGGGAGGTTTCGCAAAGTTGACGTTCGGTCAAACCTTGCGAAACCTCCCTTCTCCTTTGCGCAACCTTGCGCTAGAAATCGGCTTCCAGCCCCAGCCGCTGTTTGGCCTCGCGCAACGCGGGAAACCGCTCGGCCAGGTACTCGAACTTGTCGGTGGCCGTGTAGAGCTTGCGGGCGCTGGGTGCGGCAGTGGCCACCACGGGCTGCACCGTGAGGCGCGGGTGGCCGGTGCGGCGGCGCAGCTCGGCCAGGAATTCTACCCGCATTTCGTTGAACTGGTCCACCTGAATGGGGTTGTCCACGGTCAGCTCGATGGCGTGGTCGGCGTTGGCGGTCACGGGCCGGTTCAGCACCCAGTATTCGCTCATCCGCTCCTGCAACCGGCGCTCTTCGGCTATTTCCTGCCACGCCCGCTGCAACAAATCGGGGTCAATGGCCGTCAACGGGCCGCTGGTGAACGGCGGCTCGGCCACGGCCGAAGCCGCTGAGCCCGCCGCGGTTCGGCTGCTCAAATCCTTCAGGCTCGGCATTTTGTTGGCCAGGCTGGGAATTCTGGCGAAGGCCGCGGCCGGCGCGGGGCGCGGGGCGGGCTCAAGGCCCTCGAAGCTGGGCACGCCAATTTCGACGTGCGGCAGCGTGTCGCGCATCTGGTGGCGCTCGGAGATGGCCAGCGCCGGGTCGGCCTCGATGCTGAGCGTGTCGTGCAGCTCCTCCACGCCGCTTTCGACGGGTAACGGCTCGGGGCCGTCGGCGGGCGGGGCTACCCGGCCAGCGGGCAAGGCTTCGAATTCGGGCAATGCCGCGGAAACGGCCGGCCGCGTTGCCGCCTCATAGGCCGCGGCCGGCGACTCAGTTGCATAAGCAGCAGGCGAAGCGAAGGAAGCGGCCGGCGTGATGGCGGCCGGCGAAGCTATGGGCGCGTATTGGGCGTGCCCGTTGCTGCCGTTGCTGCTTGGAGCTGGGGCAACGGGGGCTGCTTCTCCCCCACCATTTAGGTCACTAGTTTTTTTTTTAGCCCCGCCGTTGGCTGGTGCGGTCCCGTTGGCGGCCGGGCTCAGCTCGCGGACGAACTGCACGGCCCCGTTCAGGTAGGCCAGCTTCATCAGGGCCAGCTCGACGTGCAGGCGCTGGTTTTTGGCCTGCTTGAACTCGCGGTCGCACTGGCTGATGAGGTTCAGGGCCGAGAGCAGGAAGGCCAGCGGCGCGGCCTGGGCCTGCTGCACGTAGCGCTGCTTGATGCCGTCGGACACCTCCAGCAGCTGCACGGTCACGGCGTCTTTGCACACGAGCAGGCCGCGCAGGTGCTCGGCGGTGCCCACCACGAAGTTGTGCAGGTCGAAACCGTTCTGCATCACCTCATCCAGCAAGAGCAGCGCAGCCGACAGGTTTTCGGTCAGCAGGCTGTCAACGAGGCGGAAGTAATAATCGTAGTCGAGGATGTGCAGGTTCTGCACCACCTCCTTATAGGTGAGGTTGTTGCCGCCGAAGGTCACCATCTGGTCGAACATCGATAAGGCGTCGCGCAGGCCGCCGTCGGCCTTTTGGGCCAGCAGGTGCAGGGCGTCGTCCTCGGCCGCGATGCCCTCCTGGGTGGCCACGTAGCGCAGGTGCTCGCGCATGTCTTCGACCTTGATGCGGCTGAAGTCGAAAATCTGGCAGCGCGAGAGGATGGTGGGGATAATCTTGTGGCGCTCGGTGGTGGCGAGGATGAAGATGGCGTAGCTCGGCGGCTCCTCCAGCGTCTTGAGAAAGGCGTTGAAGGCCGCGTTCGAGAGCATGTGCACCTCGTCGATGATGTAGATTTTGTACTTGCCGGCCTGCGGGGCGTAGCGCACCTGCTCCACCAGCGAGCGGATGTCCTCGACCGAGTTGTTGGAAGCGGCGTCCAGCTCGTGCACGTTGAACGAGGCGTTTTCCTGAAAAGCGACGCAGGAGGCGCAACGCCCGCAGGCCTCGGTTTCGGCCGAGAGGTTGGTGCAGTTTATCGTCTTGGCCAGGATGCGGGCGCAGGTGGTTTTGCCCACTCCGCGCGGGCCGCAAAACAGAAACGCCTGGGCCAGGTGCTGGCTCTGAATGGCGTTTTGCAGCGTGGTGGTGACGTGCTGCTGCCCCACCACGCTGCGAAACGTGGAAGGGCGGTACTTGCGGGCCGAAACGACGAAATTATCCATAAGCTCTGTTGACAAAGTTACCCGATACGGACCGCATAAATGCACCGCCGGCACCGAAAGCCCCGGCAAAACTATCCGACCTTCCCCTTCCCGAAAAGCGCCCAACGAGCAGATTGGAAACCCTGGGATAATGATGAAAAAACGCTGCCGCCAGTCTTTTGGGCTTTTGTAGCAACACCCGTTACCGCCAAAAAGTACCCATGAACTTCCGTTCGCTGTGCATTTACCTGCTGTTGGCCGGCCTGGGCTCTGGCCTGGCGGCGTGCTCGGGCCCAAAAGTCAAGGAAGACCCGGCAGTGAGCCGGGAGGAGCTGGATATGCACAGCCCCTACGACGACAGCACCCTGCACCGCAACCGGCTGCCGGAACTGCTCCTGCCCTACAACCGGCTGGTATCCCCCGCCGGCCGCGTGGTAGCCTACGGCGACCCCAACCTCGAAAACCACAGCCTGGACCTGCAACTGGTGCCCGACACCCCGCTGCTCGCCGTGGAGGACCGCTACGGCATTGCCCTGCTCGACACCGCCCAGCGCCGCGTGGTGGCCCGCTGGACCTACGCCGACGACGTCCGCTACCGCGGCTCGATGAGCACTTACGCCGGCCTGAAAGTGGCCCACGAACCCGACGGGCTGCACCTGTTCTGGAGCGCCGCCAATGGCCAAAACAAGCAGTCCTACGTGCTGGAGGCCGTGTACGCGGACGGGCGGCTCGGCATTCGCCGGGCGTTTCCGTTCGCGCCGGTGGGGGCGCCGCTGGCCCTGCCCAACGACCTGGCCCTGAGCACCGAGGCCGGCCGCCGCTACCTCTACGTGGTGCTCAACGGCAACAATCAGGTGGTGAAGCTGGACCTGGCCACCGGCCAGCCGGTGTGGACGCGGCCCACCGGCGTGGCGCCCTACGGCCTCGCGCTGGCGGGCCCGCAGGTGTTCGTGAGCAACTGGGGCGGCCCGGCCCCAACCGACACCCTACGCCGCGAAACGGCCGGGGTGCCCTACGGCCGCGCCTACATCGACCCCAAAACCGGCGCCACCGCCCAGGGCACCGTTTCGGTATTTGACCAGGCCGACGGCAAGCTGCGCGCCGAGCTGCCGGTGGGCCTGCACCCCAACGCCCTGCTGGTCAGCCCCGACGGCCGCTACGTGTACGTGGCCAACGGCAACAGCGACCGGGTGAGCGTCCTCGACGCGGCCCGTCGGCAGGTGAGCGAAGACATTGGGGTGCAGCTGACGCCGGGGCCGCAGGGCTTCGGCGGCGACACGCCCAACGCCCTGGCCATTAGTGCCGATGGGACGACGCTGTACGTAGCCAACGGCCTCGACAACGCCGTGGCCGTGGTGGCGCTGGGCCGGGCGGCGGGCGGCGCTGGGGCGGCCGGACCCAGCCGGGTGCAAGGTTTCATTCCCACGGAAGCATATCCGGGCGGGCTGGCGCTGGGGGCCCGCACGCTGTTCGTGAGCAACCTGGAGGGCGAAGGGGCGCGAACGAGCAGCCAGGACATCCGGCGGGCCGGCGGCACCCTGGACGAGCTGCCGGGCGGCGGGGCCACCGTGTACAACTCGCACCGCCAGCGGGCCACGGTTTCGCTGATTCCGCTGCCCACGGCGGCGCAGCTGGCCGAGCACACGGCGCGGGTGCGGCGCCTCAACCTGAGCTTCCGGCAGGCGCTGGCCCGGCTGCGGCCCCGCCCCGGCGTGCGGCCCCGGCCCATGCCCGCGCGCATCGGCGAGCCGTCGGTGTTCCGGCACGTGGTCTACATCATCAAGGAAAACCGAACCTACGACCAGGTGCTCGGCGACCTGCCGGAGGGCCGGGGGATGCCGTCGCTGTGCGTGTTCGGCGACAGCGTGACGCCCAACCAGCACCAGCTGGCCCGCGAGTTTCTGCTGCTCGACAACTATTATGTTTCCGGCAAATCCTCGGCCGAAGGGCACCAGTGGACCGACGCCGCAATGGTGACCGACTATGTGGAAAAGAACGTGCGGGCCTGGTTTCGCAGCTACCCGCACGTGCAAGAAGACGCCCTGGTGTACGGCGAGGCTGGCTTCATCTGGAACAACGCCGCCGACCACGGCAAAACCGTGCGCATCTACGGCGAGGCCTGCCAGCCGCACTACGACCCCAAGCTGAGCTGGACCGACATCTACGACGGCTACCGGGCCGGCCGGCCGCTGGCCTTCACCAACACCAGCACCATTTCGCGGGTGCGGCCGCTGCTCTCGCCCAATTACCCGGGGGCCGACGACCTGAAAATCACCGACCAGCTGCGGGCCGGGGCGTTTATCAAGGAGCTGGCCGACTTCGAGCGGCAGCCCGGCGACGCCTTTCCCGAGCTGTCGGTCATCGCCCTGGCGGGCGACCACACGGTGGGCACCCGGCCCGGCATGCCCACCCCGCGCGGCATGGTGGCCGACAACGACCTGGCCCTGGGCCGCATGATTGCGGCGCTGACCAAAAGCCGGTTCTGGAAAAACACCGTCGTGTTCGTGACCGAGGACGACTCGCAGGCGGGCTGGGACCACGTGTCGGCCTACCGCACCACGGGCTTCGTGGTCAGCCCCTACAGCCGGCTGCGGCGCACGGTGTCGAAAAACTACAACCAGACCTGCATGGTACGCTCCATTGAGCAGATTCTGGGCCTGCCGCCCATGAACATCATGGATGCCACGGCGCTGCCCATGTTCGACTGCTTCACCGACCGGCCCAATCCCCGCTCCTTCCGCAGCCTGCCCGCCCGCATCGCCATCCACCGGCTCAACCCGCCGCTCAGCAAGCTCACCGGCGCGGCCCGGCGCTTCGGCCGCCTCTCGGCCGGCCCCGAATTCGACCACATCGACAACGGCCGCGACGACGTGATGAACCGCATCATTTGGTTTTCGACCAAAGGCAGCCAGCCCTACCCCACCGCCCTGAGCGGCCGCGACGAGGACGACGATGAGTAATCCTTATTAAACAAGAACGTCATGCAGAGCGCAGCGAAGCATCTCGCTCGCGCCATCTGACGCCGGGACCTCACCCCCGGCCCCTCTCCCGCGGAGAGGGGAGCCTGCCGCCCGCGCAAGACCGGTGTCCCCTCTCTTGAGGAGAGGGGGTCAGGGGGTGAGGTTGCGGGCGGACGGAGCACGCGAGATGCTTCGCTGCGCTCTGCATGAAGGATGGCAGATTTCAAACGCCGATAAAACGACCATCACTTCACCGCGCTCAGTAAAAAGTCAACACCGAGCGGGTTGTGCTTTATCTGGCAGATAATCGGAAAGGTTGCGTTGTTCAGAATCCAGAATTCGGTGGGGTCGTTTTGGGCGACGACGTGCAGCACGTCGAGCGGCTGGCCTTTCACGAGCAAGGGATTGGCCGCCAGGTCGTCTTTCAGAACGTACACCGTGCGGTCGTAGGTGAAGCGGCGCTGGGCCAACAGGTCGGCGAAGGCTTTTTTCGACAGCATCAGGAAGGTTTGGTGGTTGGGCAGCGGCACGGTGACGAAGGGCTGCGGCTGGGCCATGTTCAGGGAAGTGGCGTTTTGCCAGGCTTCGGGCGACACGGCGTAGGTGCCGGTGGCCAGGCTGCGGATTTGCCAGCCCAGCTTCAGCGTGTCGCGGATGCTTTTCACCGTGAGCTCGAAGGGCGCGCCCTGGCCGTGCAGGTCGAGCCGATAGGAGAAGGTGGTGCCCACGCCCACCGCCGGCTTCAGCGCCTGGGCGTGGCCCGCGAAGCTGAAGGCCTGGAGCAGCAGCGGGAGCAGGAGTTTTTTCATGGTTGGTGAGCAACAGGTGTATTAATGATTTAGGAGACTGTCATGCTGAACGAAGCATCTCGTTCGCCCGGCAACCTCACCCCCTGACCCCCTCTCCCGCGGAGAGGGGGCACCGGAAATGCACCTTGTAGCACGGCTACAAGTCGTCAGGCTCCCCACTCCGCGGGAGAGGGGCCGGGGGTGAGGTCCCGGCGTCAGGCGGAGCGAGCGCAGGCCTCACAGCTTGCTGCCGTCGGGTGGCAGGATGGTGGTGCCCCAGGTAGAGGGCTGCGCGCCCATTTCCAGGACCAGCTCGCCGCCCCGCACGATGTCGCGGTGCTCAATCCAAGCTTGTTTGAAGGGCTTGCCGTTGAGCCGGGCGGCGGTGATGTAGACGTTGGTGGGGGAGAAATTGCGGGCGGTGATGGTGAAGTCCTTGCCGCCCTCCTGGTGCAGCACCGACTGGCGCACCAGCGGCGCGTTGAGCAGGTAGTACGACTGGCCCGCGTTGGGGTACAGGCCCAGCAGTTGGAAGGCCAGCCACGAGGACATGGCCCCGGAATCGTCGTTGCCGGGCAGGCCGAAGTGGGTGGTATTGAAGTTGTCGGCGATGATGCGCCGGATGCGGCGGCTGCTCAAATCGGGCCGGCCAATCCAGTGGTAGAGGCTGGGCGTGAGGAAGGACGGCTCGTTGGCCACGTTGTAGTAGCGCTTCTCAAACAGGGTGTCGAGCCGCGCCTGAAACGCCGCGTTGCCGCCCGACTTGGCGATGACCACCGGCACCTGGTGCGGCACGCTCAGCGAGTATTCCCAGGACGTGGCTTCGTAGAAAAAACCGCACCAGTGGCACACGTACCACGGGTACTCGCGCATGAGCGGCGTGTACACGAAGCGGGGCTTCTGGATGTTGGAGGTGCCGTAGGGGATGCTGTCGAGCCACTTTCCAGCGGCGTCGCGGGGCATGATGAAGCCCGTGGCGCCGTGGTTGCGGTAGCCGTCGCGCCACAGGTTTTGCCAGTTGCTGGCCTGCCGGCGGAAGCGCTGGTACACGGCGTCCTGGCCCTGGCCCTTGGCCACGGTGGCGATGCAGAAGTCGTCGTAGGCGTAGTCGAGGGTGCGGTTGCCGGCGCGGGGCACGCCGTGGGGCACGTAGCCGAGGCGGTTGTATTCGGGCAGGCCGCCCCGGCCCTCTTGCTCCTCGTTGCCGCCGGGCGGCACGGTGGCGTCCTTCAGCATGGCGGCCAGGCCCTGGACGTAGTCGATGCCGGGCAGTTTTTTCACGAAGGCGTCGGCGATGAGCACCTCCGCGTTGGAGCCGCCCTGGGTGCGGCCGTTGGCGTTGCCGCTGCGGGCGTCGGGCAGGTAGCCGTCGTGCTGGTAGATGTTAATCAGCGAGTTGACAATCTCGGCCTCCTGCTTGGGGGCGAGCAGGGTGATGAGCGGGTTGGAGGAGCGGAAGGTGTCCCAGATGGCGTAGAAATCGTCGTAATAGGGCTGGGCGCTGGTCCAGAGCGGGTTTTCGTCCGTGCGGTTCACGGGCATGAGCATGGTGTGGTACAGGCTGGTGTAGAACAGCTTTTGCTGGTCGGGCGGGGTGGTTTTGTCCAGCTCGACGCGGCCCAGCAGCGCGTTCCAGCGGCTGCGCAGCCGGCCCAGCACCGGCCCAAAGTCCCAGCCCGGAATCTCCGCGCCGATGTTTTCGCGGGCCTTGGCCGTGCTCAGAAACGAGATGCCCACCTTCACTTTCACCGAATCCGGCCCGCCGTCCTTAAAGTGCAGCAGCGCCCCGGTTTTCTCGCCCGAATCCACTTGCGCCCGCTGGCCCGGAAACAGCTTCGTACCCTTCCAGGTCGAGAAATCCGCCACCGGCGCGTCGAACACCGCCGCGAAATACACCGTGTAGGCGCCGCCGTTGTTCCACCCGCCCCGGATGCGGCTGTAGCCCCGGATTTCGGTATCCGACACCACTTCGATTTCCGAGCCCACGAACTGCTGGGCCTCGCGGGCGTCGGGCACGGGCTGCTCGCCGAGGAAAAACCCGGCGTCAATCTTCAGCGCCTTGGCTTGCTTGGCCGGGTACGTGAGCCGGTAGAAGCTGACTTTGTGGGAGGCCGTGATTTCGACTTTGATGCGCGACGGCACCAGCACCGCGCGGTAGTAGCCCAGGGCCACGTCCTCGCTTTCGCGGTGCGCGGCCTGGTCCAGCTTATCGAGCGCGCCGCTAAAGGGCATGAGCAGGATGTTGCCGTACTTGGGGCCGCCGCCGGTGCCGCTCACGTGCACCTGCGCGAAGCCGGTGACCGGCACGGGCTCGGCCAGCCAGCCGCTGTTGGGGCTGGAGGTGCAGTCGGGCCCCGGCTTCACCATCCCGAACGGATACGATGGCCCGATAAACACCCGCCCCAGGCCCTCCGAGCCTATCATGGGGTCCACGTACTGGTGGTAGGCCTGGCCTTGAGCGGTCAGGGCTAGGCCCAAAAAGCCCAGCGTCAACCCAATGATTCTGCAATGACGCATTCTATTTGAAAATGAACCAGAGAGAACGTCATGCAGCGCGCAGCTACTGCGCCAGCACTGGGTTTGGGCGGTAATATTTCCCGCCGTCGAAGCTCACCACGTAATCCGACTTGAAGCGGGTGCTCTTCACGTAATAGTCCGTGCTGATGATTTGCGCGCCGGACCGCTCGGCCGCGGCGAAGCTGCTTTTGTCGTTTCTCCTCGCCTCCTGGGTGTCGCTGTCGGCCCGGGTGCGGATGATGTAGCCTTGCTTCACCAGGGCGGTGATGGCGGCCAGGTCCTTCTTCGCGTCGTTCATGATGTGGATGGCAGCTTCCGACGTGCCGGGCTCAGCATTGGCGAACAGCAGTCGGCCTTTCAGCGACGGGTGGCCTTCGATGTAGGCGGCGCGCTTGGGGCCGGTTTCGTCCAGAATGAACACGAATTTTCCCTGGGCTTCCTTCAGCGTGGGCCAGTTTTTTTTCAGCACGGCCGCTTCCAGCGTCGCATATTTCCCGCGCACCCGGTCCGGCGTAATCACGAGATTCGCGCCCAGGTTGTCCGTTATTTCCTTGTCCAGCTGGTCGAACACTGCCGCGGTAAAGGGCTCGGGCACGGTGAAGCCCGGCCGCTTGATTTGCTCGTCCTTGGCGTTCATGGTGATGAAGACGGGGTTGTGGCCGGGGTGGGCCAGCGACCAGCGCTTCAGCTCCGCCAGGCACAGCTTGAAGGTGGGGCAGTTGCTCCGAAAATCAATGTCCTGGACGTGCAGCACCTTAAAGCCGGGCTGCTCCATCACCTTCTCCGCGTCGTAGGGTTGCTGGCCGGGCACCCATTCCAGGCCCTTGGGGTGGGCGTACTTACCGCCACTGGCGTCAGCGTATACGTCGATTTCCAACGCTAGCAGGCCCATATTGAGCTGCTCGGTCAGGGTCAGGTGGCCGTAGTCAATCTTGTTCATGCCCGTCGAATCCATCCCGTGGAGCATGCTGAACAGCTTCGGGTCGATGAGCTGCTTGTAGCTGTTGTGCGACCCGATAACCTGGACTTGATTCATGAGCGGCGCCCCGGCTTTTTCGGCGCTGAAAATTGAGGCAAACACCAGGGCAAGGAAGGCAAACAGCAATTTCATGGGCTTTTCTGTGCGTTGGGAAATCAAGAACATCGTGCCGCGCGGCAACTCGGGCGGGGCAACCTCACCCCCTGACCCCCTCTCCCAAAAAGAGGGGGCACCGGACAAGGATTAAACGTGTCGCCTGCTTTTTAACTCTTCACTTTTAACTTTTAACTGACCAAGACCGGTGCCCCCCCTCATGCGGAGAGGGGGTCAGGGGGTGAGGTTATCCCTGAAGGCGGCCGCTCAATAGCCCGGGTTTTGCCGCAGGTTGGTATTCAGCCGCAGCTCGTTGGTGGGCACCGGATAGAGCCGGCGGAAGGCGCTTTTGTCCATTTTGAGCACGTCGTTGGGCAGGGGGTATTCCACTTCAAACTGGTCGAAGCGGATGAGGTCGTTGCGCCGCCACGCTTCCCAGAACAGCTCCCGGGCCCGCTCGTCAAGCATGCCGTTCAGGTCGATGGACGTGGCGGCCTGAGCCCCGGCGCGCGCCCGGATTTTGTTCACCAGCAATAGCGGCGTTTGCAATTCCCCGTTCACGGTGGTGGGCGCGGCCCCGCGCAGAATGGCCTCGGCCTTCATCAGCAGCACGTCGGCGAGGCGGAACACCGGCACGTCGTTGCCGTTCAGGCGCGTGGCCTGGATGATGGTGGGGTCGGGGTAATACTTAATGGAGCGCACGCCCTGCGACTGGGCGGCGAGGGTGTTGCCCAGGTCCATCGGCTTGCCCGGCACCAGGGTCAGCACCGGGTTGATGACAATCTGCTGGGTGGCCGGGTTGGGGTAGTTCACCGGCGTGGTCGTGAAGCCGCCGTTGCCGTCGGGCACGAACTGGGGGCCCGCCAGCCAGGTGGTGGTCCGAAAATCGCCGGGCAGGTTGAACCGGGCGTAAAATTCGGGCGTCGTGCTCATGGCAATGCTCAGGCCCACGTTGAAGCCGTAGGCATTGGCCAGGAAGAAGAAGAACCCGAACCGCGTGAACTGATTGCCGGGAATCTGCTGGTCGTAGGGAATGGCGAAGATGGTTTCCCGAATCTGCGGGCCGTTGTTCGGCAGAAAGATGTCCCGGTAGCGGGCATCCAGGCTGTAGTTGGGGTTTTTGAGCACGCTGTCGGCCATGCTCACCACGTCGGGGTAGCGCGGGGTTCCGGTGTACACCGGGGCGTTGAGGTAGAGTTTTTCGAGCAGCGCAAACGCCATGGCCTTGGTGGGCCGGCCGTACTGGAGCGTGCTGGTGGCGGCCACGCTGGTTTTGGCGGGCAATTGCTGCACCACGTCCAGCAGTTCGCTTTCGATGAACCGGAACACCTCCGCGCGGTCCTGCGTGGCCGGCGCGTCCCGGATGGGGTAATCGGTGATGATGGGCACGTTGCCGTACAGGTCCATCAGAAAGAAGTAGTACAGCGCCCGCATGGCCCGGATTTCGGCCAGCTTGGCGGCTTGCTCGGCCGGCGGGAAGCCGAACGTGTTGGTGATGTTGAGGAGCCGGTTGCAGGTGATGATGCCGCCGAATGCCCACTGCCAAATACCATTGACGTTGGGGTGGTCGGGCGTCCAGGTGTGGTAGTGCAGCTGCCGGTACTGGCCGCCGTCGTCGAAGTTGCCGTCGCGGGCGGGCAGGATGGCCTCGTCCGTGGCCAGCTCCTGCATCCGCCAGTAGTTCACCGCGAAGTTGGACGACAGGTTGGAGTAGATGGCCCCGATGGAGGCGTTGTAGTCGGCTACGGTCTTGGGAAAGTTGGCCTCCACGAACTGCGACTCGACCGGAACGTCCAGTTTTTTGCAGGAATTGGTGCCCAGCACCAGGAGCAGCACGGCGAGAACTAGAGCTTGCTTTTTCATCTGAATTTCTTTCGGCAATGAGGAAAACTGCCCCTTGGAAGGATTTTGAATCAATTATCTTAAACTGGACCGTCATGCAGAGCGCAGCGAAGCATCTGGCGTGCTTCGTTCAACGACTGGATTACTTTCCCGAGCGAGATGCTTCGCTGCGCTCTGCATGACGGTTTGTTTAAGTGGCCCACCCCCTAAAAGGAAGCGGTGAGCCCGACGATGAGCGTCCGGGTTTTCGGATAGAAGTTGTTGTTATCGATGCCTGGCGTTAGGCCCCCGATGTTGATTTCCGGGTCGATGCCGCGGTAGTCGGTCAGCACGAACAGGTTGTTGCCCGACACGTAGAGCCGGACGGCTTTGACGCTCGGCGTGTTGGGTTTGATGGTGTAGCCCAGCGTGGCGTTGTCCATGCGCAGGTACGAGCCGCTTTCCAGGAAACGGTCGGATATCAGGTAGCCGTTGATGTCGTTGAACGACTCGCCTAGCGTGAACCGCGGGATGTTCTGGAGGCGCGAGTCGGCGGGGTTGTTGAGCGCGGCCAGGGTGGCGTTCAGGATTTTGTTGCCGTACACGCCGCGCACCAGAAAATTCAGGTCGAAGCCTTTGTAGGCAAAGCTGTTGGTCCAGCCGTAGATGAACCGGGGCTGCGCGCTGCCCGCCAGTTGCATGTCGGTGGTCAGGGGCTGGGTGGGGGTGATGCTGCCGTCGGCCCGCTGGAAGGTGCTCACGCCGGCCTCGTTTTTGCCCACGTAGTGCCACAGCTTGAACGTGCCCAGGGCCGAGCCCGGCTGCACAATCTGGCTGTAGTTGAAGCTCTGGCCCTTGCCGCCGAGCACCGCGGTCTGGATGAACGGGATGGTGAACCGGTCGGTCGACAGGTTATCGATGTTGTTGACGTTGTGCGCGAAATTCGGCGACGAGCGCCAGGTGAAATTCGGGGTTTGAATCGGGACCAGGTTCAGCACCACTTCCACGCCCTTGTTGGTCATGCTGCCCACGTTGGCCGTGTAGGTGGTGTACTGAAACTGCGTCGACGACACGGGCAGCACGTCGTTAATCAAGTCGCTGGTTTTTTTGAGGTACACATCCACCGAGCCGCTGATGCGGTTGTTGAGCAGGCCGAAATCCAGGCCCACGTTGGTGGTGGCGGTGCTTTCCCACTTCAGGTCCGGGTTTTCGTTGCGCACCGCGTTCAGCACGTTGGAAATCACGCCGTTGTTCAGGTACTTGGTGTTGCCGGGCGGCGTGCCGTAAATCAGGATGGCCGAAAACGCGTCGAAGCCCTGGCTGTTGCCCGACACCCCGAACCCGGCCCGCAGCTTCAGGTCCGAAACCATCGGCAGGCCCGTCATAAACGGCTCGTTGATGATGCGCCAACCCACGGCCGCGCTCGGAAACAGGCCGTACCGGTTGTTCACCCCGAAGGCCGACGAGCCGTCGCGCCGCAACGACGCCTGCACCAGGTAGCGGTCGGCGTACTGGTACTGCACGCGGCCGTACTGCGACTCCAGGCGCAGGGTGGAAATGGGGTTGTTGTCGAACGCAATCTGGGCGAGGGACGACGGGTTCGACAGGTACAGGTTGTTGTAGCTGAGCGCGTCGCTGGCGAAGTTCTGGGTCGTAATCCCGAACCCGTCGTTGGTGCGGTCCTGCTGGAAGGAGTAGCCGGCCAGCAGCTTCACGCCGTGCTTGCCGAAATCCCGGTCGTAGTTCAGGTACGACTCAAACACGTCGTTGGTGGTCCGGTACTCGTTGCGCCGGGCCACCCCGCCCAGGTTCACGGCCAGCCCCGACTGCCGGTTGAGGTAGCTATTCAGGTTGTTCTGGTCTTTCTGGGCGGCGCCGGTGAGCGTGAACTTCAGCCCTTCCAGAATGTCGACCTGCACGATGCCGTTTATCAGCGTCCGGGTGTCGTTGGTGACGAACGTGTTGTTGTCCAGCAGCGACAGCGGGTTGAGCGTGCCGCTGCCCGTCCGGGCAAAATTCTCTTTGTAAGTACCGTCGGGGTTGAACGGGCCCACCGTGGGCAGGTAGAACAGCATGGCCGGCAGCAGCTGGGCCTGCGGAACATCGTTCTGGGTGGTGGTGCTGTTCACCAAGTTGATGCCCAGCTTCAGCCGGTTGTTGAAAAATCGCTGGTTGATGTAGCCCCGGTAAATGGTGCGCTCCAGGGAAGTGCGCTTCAACACGCCGTTGTTTTTCAGGTAATTGACGCTCGCCCCGTACTCGGTGTTGTTGGCCGCGGCCCCGAACGACAGGTTGTGGTTGGTGGAGTAGCCGGTGCGCTGCACCAGGTCCTGCCAGTTGGTGTTGGAACCGTCGTCGTCGAGCGGCACGGCCAGGGGCCGCACCCCGTTGTCGAGCAGGTACTGGCGCAGCTCGTCGCCATTCAGCATGTCAATCTGTTTCGATACTTTCTCCATCGCGCCGTAGGCGCTGTAGGTAAGCCGGGCCTGGCCGGGCTTGGCCCTTTTCGTGGTGATGATGATGACGCCGTTGGCGGCCCGGGTGCCGTAGATGGCGGTGGAGGACGCATCCTTCAGCACGTCGATGCTTTCGATGTCGTCGGGCGCCAGCAGGTCGACCGAAGCGCCCGGCACGCCGTCGATGACGTAGAACGGCTCCGTGACGCCCCCGTTCACGGTGCGAATGGTGGACGGCCCGCGCAGCACGACCGAAGGCCGCTGGTTGGGGTCGCCGCTCTTGGTGATGTTCAGGCCCGGCACTTTGCCTTGCAGCAGTTGGGCGGGCGAAATCAGCACGCCCTGGTTGAATTCCTCCGACTTAACGGAGCTCACGGACCCGATGATGTCCTGCTTGGTGGCCGTGCCGTAGCCGATGACCACCACGTCCTTCAACTGCTGGGCATCGTCCACCAGTGTCACGTCGATGGTGGCCTGGCTGCCCACGGGCACCTGCTGCGCCTGAAAGCCCACGAACGAAAACACGAGCACCGGCGCGGTCGCGTCGGCCGGCAGGGCCAGCGAGTAGTCGCCGCCGGCGCTGGTCGTGGTGCCGGTCGAGCTGCCCTGGAGCAGCACGTTCACGCCCGGCAGCGCGTCGCCTTTGGCCGTCACGACCCGGCCCTGCACGGTCCGGGTTTGGGCCCGTGCGGGGCGGGCGAATGCGCACAAGGCCAGGAGCAGCACCAGGCCGGCCAACCGGCGCGGCCCGCCCGTGCGGGCAGGGGTAAAAAATTGTCTCATAGCAAAATTGGGTTGGAATGGATGCACCGTTGCAAGCGGGAGGGCGCCGGCCCCGCTCGGCGTTCCGAAGCGGGGCTGGTCGCCACCGGGCAGAGGAGAATCAGAAGGTCTGCGCAGCGAAGCGGCGCGGCTCTGGGACCACGCAATGCAAAATTCTGCCCCGGTTATTTCACTTATGTTATCCGAATAATAAAGAATATGCCTGCTGCCAATTGATAACAAATCGGTATCGTGCCCACACCGGGCGGGCCCGTGCCGCGCCACCGCGTCGGCGGTGGCGCGGCGGCGGGGCAATTGCTTCGGGAGCTGGAGCGCCGAACGGTGCTGGAGCTTAGATGCTGCCGCAGGAACGCCGGGGCCGGTCCGGGGCGCGGGTCCGGTCAGCCGGGCTCGGCCGGCGCACGCCATCTCCCGGGACCGGAACATTTCCCGCGACCGGCGCGTATCTTTGCCTTCCGCCTCTTCAGAAGCGGGACTCGTTCTTTACCATTTGGGGATGACCGGAATTGACAGCTTGCGCAAATTGCGGGTAAGCGTGCCGGGAGTTGATGGAAGCTCTCCCGTAAAAAAATCTATCAAACAACAACTGGCGACTATTCGTACGCCATGGCTGCCTAATTCAGAATTAGGTAATTGCCATCGTTCCGCCCGGGTAAGTTTCTACACCTGGGAGTTCGGAGCGTCGTAAGTAGAAAATAGCCTCCGAGGAGCTGTGACTCGGGGGCGAAACTCCACTGCAGCTAGGGGAATTTCAAAGGCCTGATGGGCGCCTGGAATTTCATGAAAATCCAAGTCTAGATACGCACGTAGAAAGCACGTTGATTTCCTTGTCTGGACCAGGGTTCGAATCCCTGCATCTCCACCGTTTGTTTACCAAACTCATTCAAAAAGCCTCAAATCGTATGATTTGGGGCTTTTTTGTTATCTTGCGTTATGAAATCATTCACCCAAAATCAAGAAAGTGGTGAACCAAGCGGTGAACTAATAAAAACACAAGTTGTGCAGTTCACCGGATTGATGGTAACGCGCTGGCAAACAGGTCGCTTTGGCGCTGAAACACTTCCTATTCTGAGGACACTTTAAGCGCCTTCTTTATGAGCCACAGCCTGACCATTCTCTTCTTCCTCCGCACTTCCAAAACGAACCCGACCACCGGTGAAGCCCCCGTCTACATTCGCATGACGGTTGCCAGCCAACGGGCCGAAATCTCCGCAAAGCGTAGCGTACTGCCCAGCAGATGGGAAGGCGGTGCCGGCAAGGTGAAAGGCACGAAAGAGGATGCCCGCACCCTGAACACGTACCTCGATACCCTCCGGGCCAAGCTCAACAAGCAATTCAACCAGTTGCTCAGCGGCGACGAGCCCGTGACGGCGGAGCTGCTGAAGAATGCTTTTCTGAATAAGGTCGCGCCTTCCAAATCCATCATGGAGGTGCTGGATTACCACAATGCCCAAGTGGCCGCGCGCGTCGGCACCGACTATGCCCCGGCTACTTTGCGCCGCTACCGGGTGGGCCTGAAGAAGGTAAAGCTGTTCATGAAACAGCAGTACCAGCGCACCGATATGCCGCTCGACCAACTCAACCGGCGCTTCATCACCGAGTTCGAGCACTTCCTCAAGACCGTGGAGGGCATCCAGCACAACACGGCCATGAACTACATCAAGTACCTCAAGAAAACGGTGCTGCTGGCCCTCTCCTACGAATGGCTCGACAAGAACCCGTTCGTGGGCATCAAGCACTCGATTCGGGAAGTAACCCGCGAATTCCTCAGCACCGAGGAGCTGGCGCGCATGGTGGAAAAGCCCTTCTCGATTCGTCGGCTCGATGAGGTACGCGACATTTTCGTGTTCTCCTGCTACACCGGCTATGCTTACGCCGACGTGCTCAAGCTCACGCCCGACCATATTTTGACCGGCATCAACGGCAAAAAGTGGATAATGACCCAACGCATCAAAACCGAAACCCGCTCCAACGTACCGCTGCTGCCCCCAGCGCTGGCCATCCTGGCCAAGTACGCCCAGGACCCTGAGTGCCTGGCCAAAGAGCGGCTGCTGCCGGTGAAGAGCAACCAGAAAATGAATGCTTATCTGAAGGAAGTGGCTGATATGTGCGGCATTACTAAGCCGCTCACCTTCCACATCGCCCGCCACACTTTTGCCACCACCGTCACGCTTACCAACGGGGTACCCATTGAAACCGTTAGCTCGATGCTCGGTCACAAAAATTTGCGCACCACGCAGATTTATGCCAAAGTGGTGGAGCACAAAGTAGGCGAAGACATGGACCGGCTGGAAGAGCGGTTAGCCAAACCGGCTGTGCCGACCAACAGCCTGCGAGAGCTAAGCGCGTAAAGATTATCTTTCCAAGAGTAAGTACCCTCATGCAGCCAGAAATCGAAGTTGCTCCATCATTAGGAGCCGTCTATACCAAGCCGTGGGCCGTGCACCTGGTGCTGGCCTTGGCCGGCTATGCGGCCCCGCGCAACTTGGTCGATGCCCGCGCCGTGGAGCCGTCGGCCGGCGAGGGAGCGTTTCTGGTGCCGATGACCACGCGCCTGCTGGCTTCGTGCCGCAGCCAGCGCCGCCCCTGGCTCGACTGCCTTGATTCGCTCCGGGCCTACGACCTCGACGCCGCTGCGCTGCAGCAGTGCCGCCGGAAGCTGGCTACCGTTCTGGAGCAGGCCGGCGTGCCCGACCCCGATGCCACCGTATTGCTGAACGCCTGGCTGGTTGAGGCCGATTACCTGCTGGTGGTGGGCCGCACCACCGGCCCCGCAGCCCACGCCCCCGGCCTATTTGACGAATGCCCCGGCCTGGATTTCGTCCTTGGCAATCCGCCCTACGTGCGCCTCGAAAGCATCCCTGAAGCTCAAAACACTGCCTACCGACAGCTCTTTCCCACGATGCGGGGCCGGGCCGACCTATATGTGGGTTTCTACGAAGCCGCCCTGCGCCAGCTGCGCCCCGGCGGCGTGTGCGCCTTCATCTGTGCCGACCGCTGGATGCTGAACCAGTACGGCGAAACCCTGCGGCGTTACGTCGGCACCGGCTTCGCCGTTGAAACGGTGCTCGAACTGCACCAGGCCGATGCGTTCGACGATGCAGTGAGTGCCTACCCGGCCATCACCGTCATCCGCCGCGCCGCCCAGGGGCCGTCTGTGGTGGCCACCGCCACCGCCGCCATCGGCCAAGTGCCCACGGCCGACGTAGTGCGCAGCCTCACGGCCTTGGACGGCCCGGCGCTGCCCGGCCTCACGGCCCGGCGGCTGCCGCGCTGGTTCGCGCCCGGCGAGCCCTGGACCCGCCCCTCCGCCGCCCGCGCCGCGCTGCTCGCGCACCTCGAAAGTCATTTTGGCCCCTTAGAATCTGCTGTCACTGGCACCCGCGTGGGCCTTGGCGTAGCTACCGGTGCCGATGCCGTGTTCTTCACTGACGACCCCGACGCTGTGGAGCCGGCCCAGCAACTGCGCTTGGTCCGCCCGGCCGACGTCCGTACCGGCCGCCTCACCTGGGGCGGCCAGTGGCTCATCAGCCCTTGGCACCAGGGCCATCTGACTGACCTCACCACTACCCCACGCCTGGCTACTCACCTGGCCAGCCACCGTGCCCGCCTCGAAGCCCGGCACGTGGCTCAAAAGAACCCCGCCGCCTGGTACCGTACCATCGACAAAGTGGACGCGCAACTGTACCTACGCCCCAAGCTCTACATTCCCGACATTAAAAACACGCTTTTCCCGGTGCTCGATTCCGGTGGCACCTACCCCGACCACAACCTGTACTTTGTCGTTTCCAACGGGTGGGACCTCGAAGTATTGGGAGGATTGCTGCTGAGCGACATCGGCACGTTCTTCGTTGAGTGCTACGGGGTGCGAATGCGCGGCGGCTACCTTCGAATGCAGGCCCAATACCTGCGCAAAATCCGGGTGCCGGCCCCGGCCGCTATTACCCCAGCCCAGGCGGCTGCGCTGCGCGAAGCCTTCCAAACCCGCGATGTGGCGGCCGCTACCCGCGCCGCCGTCGCCGTCTACGGCATCGGCCACCTCTGGCCTCTTGATTAAAATTCTACCCAGTGCCCAGTCCCCTCGACACCCTTTTCCAAACACTCGATGCCGAGCTGCAAATAGCCGTGCAATACTATTGGGATGCCCGCGACAAAGCCCGCACCCGACAGCAGGCTACCGGCCAACTCGACGCCGGCACCCGTAGCGCCGTAACTGCTGGCGGTCAGATGGGGGCGCTCGAAGCCCTTATCGTGCGCGCGCTACGCCTCGTGGGACTGCCCAACCTCGACATTAAGATTGGCCGCTCCGAAGATGCTGTTTCCCAGGGCCGCCTGGAAATCCCCGGCTACTACCGCCCCGAGAAAAAATGGGATATGCTCATCTTCTCCAATGGCCAGCTCGTTGCTGCCTTGGAGTTCAAAAGCCAGGTCGGCCCCTCCTTCGGCAACAACGCTAACAACCGCGTCGAAGAAGCCGTGGGCAGCGCTGAGGACGTGTGGAAGGCCTACCGCGAGCAACGCTTCGGCCCCGGCCCACGCCCATTTCTCGGCTACCTCTTCTTACTCGAAGACTGCCCCAGAGTGCATGCCCCGGTTAAGCTCAACCAGCCCTACTTCGCCGTGGACCCGGTTTTCGTCACACCCCAGGGCGGTACGTCCTATGCCCAGCGCTACGAAATCCTATGCCGTCGGCTGATACACGAAAACCTCTACTCGGCCGCTTGCCTACTGCTGGCCACCAACTCTACGCCCACCACCGTCACCCAGCCCGCCCCTGACCTTACCTTTCGGTGGCTACTAGCGGGCTTGGTGAAGCACGCCGAAGCGGTGGTGCTGGGTCGCAGTTAAGTGAAAACTATTGAGGCCAAAAGTTAGCTTGACAGGTGCACTGCTAATAGAATCGGGTATTCATAAGCTGGAATAATTCTATAAAAACCACAAAACTAGCAATTCTATTAGGTCATATCAATCAGTGCAGTATGAAAATAGTCCCTTACAAGGAGCGGTTACGTGTTTTGTTGATTCTTTACTTCTTTTCTGAAGAATATCTCAATGCATTGGAGCCCAGTTTAGCTAGAGTATTTTACTCGGAGGTGAAAATTCAAAAAATAGATTTCCTCATCCGCTATCCGAGCTACCTGTGTTTTGAGTTACTACGTCTGCATAAGGAAACCGGGGTGCCTAGCGCAGTCGACGCGCAGCGAATCGTTAGCAGCATTTTCAATAACGGTGAACCTGAACTGCGCACCGACGAGATGAAGCGGTTTTTCTTTGGCGCATACCAGGACCTCGATGATATAATCGGGTTTCTTAAATCAGTGGGTCTGGTGGATTTCAGGAAGCAAACAAGCCTAGGCCTAAAAGACATACGCAAGGCCTACTTCATTACCGAAACCGGCGTCCACAAAATTCAGCAGGGACTTGCTAATGTAGCGCCTGCCCAATGGTATTTCAGCCGATGTCAATTAATCAAGCAGTATTTCGCTGACGCTTCTGGTACTCAATTAAAAAACCGGCAGTACGCCATCGAAGAATACCGAGACACGCCGCTAGGGGACTACATTCAGGACATTGAAGCGCGAGTCCGCGCTGAATATTACGCCTTATTCAACAATATGCTATGAGTGCATCAACCGAATTGGAGAAGTTAAGTAAGCTCGTTTTCAAGCGCTCAAATGGCGTAATGGCGCTGAATCAAATTCAGGAGTTGCTTGCTCTCGACGAAGATGCCTACCAGCGCGATAGTCCAAGGTCTATCGGTAAGACCCTGCGTGTTTTATCGGTCGCTTTTTCTGGTGTTAAAAACACCGGCGAAGTACTCGAGTACGTCCGCTCCATGACAGATGGGGTTAACCTATGGGTAGGCGACAACTCCAAAGGCAAAACCAGCATTTTTAAAGTACTAAAGCTTGCTCTTTCCGGCAACGACAGCTTGGATAAGGAAATTATGGGCTGGCTGCGCGAAGCGTGGGTTGAATTTAAAATAGGCGGTAATTCCTACACCGTTCATATGACAAAAGGTGATACCGATAGAAGCGCTGTCTATCGGTTCTTCAATGCCAACCGGCAAGCTCTGCAAGCATTTACTCTCGAGCAAGTAGAAGCAGCCCAAAGCTATAAAGGCAGTTTAGCAGGTTACGCTGATTTCGTTGAGAATCTGTTTTTTCGCGAATTTGACTACTATCGGTTGCAACGTACCCAACGGGCTTCTCAAAAAGACAACCCCAACCTACTCACGGCGACGGCAAGCTGGAAAACGTACTTTAAATCCATTTTTCTCGAAGCCAACGACAACTCCTTTTTCTACGGCAACCAATCGGAGCTTGTCTTTCAGATGTTGTTGGGGTTAGAATTGACATATCCTATCAACCGACTGAAGGTGAAAGTCGATAACCTGAAAAACGACATCGGCCTTCGTAAAATTCAGGCAACGCCTCAGGCAGCGGCCGACCCCGCCCGGACAGCTGAGCTTCAGGCCGAATTGCAAGAGAATCACCGCAAGGTGGCCCTGCTCACCCAAAACCTTGAAGCCAGTAATGTGCCTGCGCAAGCCGGCACCTTGCGCCAATTGGAAATTGAGCGCAACCGCTACAACACCTTATCGCAGTTGCAAACCTCGCTAAACGCGGATATCATTCGCGGGGAAAACGACTATAATGAACTCGAAAAACAGGCCCTTCGTGCCCAGCGACAGATGCACGACAGTGGTGTGGAGATGAATAAGAGAAACCGACGCATCAATGACTTGGCCGAGTATGAGCAGTTCGGAGAGTTCTTCAACAGCTTGGAAATTAAAACATGCCCTAGCTGCAGTCACGATGTCGAGTCGTCGTTGGTAGTTCAGGAAAAGAAAACCGGCAGTTGCCGTTTGTGCAGAACTCATCAGGTGCCCGCGCAAGCCATAGAACCCGAAGCATACGCCGAACAATTGGAGCAACTAAAGGCCGAAGCACAGGCTTTTAAAGATGACGAGTACAATTTCAAAGTGAAACTTGCTGACCTTCGTCACAAACAAGGTCAGCTGAAAAGTGAGCTGGGAGATAAGCGCCAGCGGTTGGGCGGTATTCATTTACAACCGGTGGTAGACGAGATTGGGAAGCTCGAGCAGGCTTCGCGGGCACCTCAAGCCAAAGTTGTGGATGTCATGGCCACGGTAGCAGAAATGACTACCCTAAACGTGCGCAAAGCAGCAGTTGAAGCGGAATTGGTATCGCTGGCTGCACCAAGCGGTGGGCCTGATGCACAACTGGCCGAGATGGAGCAGAAAGTGGAACTGCTGGAGATAGCGCGCACTGAACTGCTAGCCATGCAGGCGGAACGCAGTAAAACCTTGCTGCGCCAATTGGAAGGGCTATACCTCAAGCACCTGAAAGCCTTTGGCCTGCTGCATTACGAACAAGTGACCATCGATGGGGATTTTCGTATTCACTTTACCAAACACGAGCAAGACTTTAAATTTGACGAGCTTTCACCTGGTGAACAGTTGCGTGCGAAACTGGGGCTATACATTGCCCTAATCGATATGGATGTTCAATTTCAAAATGGACGCCATCCTCGGTTTATCATGCTCGACTCGCCTGCTGGGGAAGAAGCCGACCAGACCTTCTTAGAAGGTCTTAAAGAAACCTTGGCTTACATTGAGTCGGCACTCGGCAAGGAACTACAGGTGTTTGTTGGCACGGCGCAGCGGGAGTTGCAGGCGGCAGCAGTGGCAGAGAAAGTGGACGTACGAAGAAGGAGCGAATATTTTTTCTAGTTACCCGTGCTGGCTTCGCTAAACTATGCCCAATTCAGCGCCCAAGCAGTAGACAGTCGAATCGAATGGTTCGATGAGCTTGCTTGGGACAGCATAGCCGTGCCTGCCGAGCAACGTGCCATTAAAGGGTTCTTGCGTTCCGTTTACGAGCACGACTCCAACCACTACGTGCGTAAAAAAGCCCTTGAGTGGATTGGCGAATTAGCCTTGGCCAATGTGTTGCGCCTCGATTTCGCCCGAGACTTTTTGCTTGATGTAGAGATAGATGAGGAGCGCTACATCAGTGTCTGTAAGCTCAAGTACTTGTTTTTGCTTTCTGGAGATGACGCTGAAGTATACACCGAACTGGTAAATGCCCTTGGTAATACCGACGAGGAAATTGTCTCGGAAGCTTACTACCGCCAAGGGTTGGTACACCTTCTGTACCGTGCTGGCCAAGCCTCGGAGCACCAATTTTATGAAGAGCTAGCACAGGCCAACCATTGTTTTCAACAAGCCCAAGCGTTAGCCGAAAACCGGGTAGACGCCCAGTTCTTCAGCATGATGGTTGGTTGCCTGATTGGACTACTGGGACAGCGGCGTGAGCAGTACGAGCCACTGCTGGCCGACCTCAATACATTGTTGTGGCAACGTCAGCTATGGAGTTGGCAACACCCCGCGCAATTATTGGAGTGGCACATTTTACACGGCCTCGAAAACCTGCGACTGATAGGCGAGAAAACAGCAACGGAATCGTCTTGGACAGATTACCGCCGAGAGTTTTCCAAGCTCAGCAAGCATTGCAATGACATTGCATTGATAGATTCGCTCAGCAGTACGCTTCAAGGCTCTTACCAACAGTTCGCCGATGGCATTGCATCAAATGTGATTCATCATTACTACGTGCAGAATCTATCGGCGTGCCGGCTCAAGATTGCCGCGGTACTAACTGAGTTGGGCGAACAGGACCTGCCGCTGTCCGCCTTTTTACAGGATTTGGAGGGTGCCCTTGAAAAAAAAAAGCGCGGTCGATACCACCAGCCAGGTAGCGCAACTAATCAGCGTTTTTCCACAAATTGAACCGGCTCGGATTCTAGAAGACGTGGCGGCTCTGCGCGAGGCTGGCGAAGATGACCTTCAGTCAGTATTGAATCTGACCTTCCGCTATTTGCCGGAAACGCAGCAAGTTAGTTTTGTGGATTACGAAACAGGCTTCCCAGTGGGTGACGAGGTGTTGAGCTTGCTTTCCCGAGAAATACAGCGGGTGCTGCCTGCGTATCCTTCCCGTAGCCGGGCCACTTTTCTGCGTGTGCTGGCGGATGTTATATCGTACGCTTACCGAGCGGGAACCCAGCCAAAAAAGTTTTTTCCTCACCTATATGACCCTGCTGCTGACCAAGAAGAAACATTTCAGAATCATCTCTACACCGCTTTAACATCGGGTAGCAGAGCGGCTTATTACAGCTACGAACCCGCTGACATAATCGGGAGTGGGCGCATTGATATTGTCTATACTGAAGGGGGACTCGTTTTTCCGGTAGAGGTGAAGAAAGAGGATAATAAACCAGATTGGGCCTCCATCAAAGCGCACTATTTAGCACAAGCCCAAACCTACGTTCATGCTTATCATCAATTAGGTTTATTGGTAGTTTTCGACATTAGCACTAAAGGAGGTGGGGCTCCGGTCAACGATTTTAGAGAATTGTTTAACGTGATGCATCTGGAGCCTTATTACAATTTAAGTGGTGCAAGGCCAGACTACTTGGTCGTTTGCCTAATTCCTGGAAACAAGATATCCCCTAGCGCTTATACGACTTATAGTAGCTCTTCACGTTGAAATAAAAGCAATATCATATGGCTCCCCAACTATCCGCTGTTGTCATTCACGTACTCAACATCTGGCAAACCTGCGAATGGTATCGTCAGGTATTCGGCTTTGTTGCAGCAATATCACCCGATGCTGCTTCGGCCCACTTCCAGGTGGCGGGCCAGTCGCTCATCTTCGTGGCCCACGACGCACAGGAAGAAACCTTCGGTCCTCATCGTCCCAATTCCTTTTTGGCCGACCCACCAGCCTTTCACCTCGATATCACTACCACCGATGTGCAATCACTCTTCGACCATGCTCTATCCCACGGAGCTGTGCCCGTGTTGCACCCTGCTCTAAATGCCCAGGGGCAGGTAGTGGCTGGTCTGCGCGACCTCAACGGCATCTTAGTTCAGCTCATTCAGTTTCTGCCCACTAATATCCAAAATAAAGTATGAGTTCATCCTTACCTATTTAGGCAAAACCACCTCAGCTTGCAGGAAATCGAATGCCCGACCTCATGTTACGTTTGTGTTACCAATCCTGCCCACAAACTGTAACCCACTACCCGAGTGCCCTACGAACTCGACCTGCTCACCCGGCTCGTCTCCGGTGATTTGTCTCCTGCCAGCTTCCGGCTTTCTGAACAAACGACCCATCGCAATTTTCTGCGCCACCGTTTCACCGCTTACGTCCGCCATTTCAAAGTCCAGTATTTGGGTTCCGAACTCGGCGAGTTTACCTACCAGCGCCACGACGAATTCGTATTTCTCGAACTCAACGACCTGCCAGGCCTGCCCGCCGTACCCACCGGCCCCGAGCCGCGCACCCTGGGCCTGCTACTGGCCGACGCGCTGCCCCGCCTCAGCCTCTCCCTGCCCGAGCTGCAAGATGCCAATTGCCACCGGGTCGGCGACCAGTTCTTTCTCGAACTCACCGCCGCCAGTAGCTTCGAGAGCCTGCCCGCCACCAAAGCCCGCTACTTCTATTACCACACGCAGCTACTCGACGAGGCCGCCCGCCTGCACCGCGCCCTGCCCGCCTGCGCCCTGCTGCGCCCAGATACCGCCGCGGTCACGCGCTACGTGCAGCAGCACCAGCGGACCCTGCAAAATCTGCTGACCCACGTCCGCCAGTACCTTGAACCCGCCCGCCGAGCCGACTACTACGGCACCCCGCAGTTCTATTCGCTGGCTGAGGTTCACCAATTGATGTATGTGGAACTGGAAAAACTGCTGGCCTATTTCGAGCAAAGCTTTCCTGAACACCTCAATCTCACCACGCCGCTATCTTACCGCCGCCTGATACAGGCCCTCGCCGACGTGCAAACCCCGCTCGCGGCCGTGCTGCTGGCCTTGCACAGCGCCGAAGGCCTGCCCGAGCCGTTGCTGGCACCCGTACGCGAGTGCCTGAACTGCCTGCTCATCACCGTCCAGGATACCAGCCTAAGCTACCAGGATTTGCTTTACCCGCGGCTGCTACTCCGCGAGTTGCACAGCCGTCTGCAGCGCGGCTGGTCCCTCACGCCCGAAAACCTGGGCCGCCTGCTGCTGCGCTACAATTTCAACGCGCCTCAGTTCTTTCGCTTGGTCAAAGACTACGTGCGCGCAGAGGCCGAAGCCGCCGGCGACCAGCTCGCCGACCAAGTACCCGTAATCCTGCGCTACCTCACCCGCTACCGCCAGCTCCAGCCCGCCACCGAAGTCGCTTACGTGCCCACGTTACCGCCGCTCCGAACCCAACTCATCAACTGGCTCGAAGCCGAGCACGAATACCTCAGCCACCTGGTGCAGGCCACCAACGCTTCGGCCCCGGCCGCCGCTTCGGAAGCCGCCCGAATTCTCACCCCGTTGTCGGTCGCTCAAATGGCTCAGCTGCTACGTACTCTTTACGACGCTGGGGTTTTCGGCCAAGCCAGCCAGCGCGACCTCTTTAAAATGCTGGCCACCAACTTTCGTACTGCCCGTCAGGAACGCATTTCCGAAAAAAGCCTGGCTGCCAATTTTTATAATTCTGAAGAAGGCACCCGCCAGGCCGTCGAGAAGCTGGTAGCCAAAATGCTCCAATCCGTGCGACAGCCGACTAACGACCAATCAAATTAGCTACTCCTATAAATAAAAATTATTGCCCTGTAAATCAAATGGGTTGCAGGGGGTTGTACAACCCCTATAACTGGCGGCGCATGCCCTGAAACCATCCCTTTGTCGGCATCATCAAACGCCCACAAATCGTATGGCTGCCCGCATCATCACCCCCGAAGACCTTGCCGAATTCAAGCAAGAGTTGTTTCAGGAGCTGCAAAAGCTCTTCGCTGCCCAGGCCGGCAGCAGCCTCCAAAAGAAGTGGCTCAAGTCGCCCGAAGTGCGGGAGTTGCTTGGCATCTCGCCCGGCACGCTCCAAAACCTGCGCGTGAACGGTACGCTGCCCTTCACCAAGGTTGGGGGCATGGTGTACTACCAGTCCGACGACATCCTGCGGATGCTCGAAGAAAACCGTAGCAAGTAGGCGGCCCGCACCATGACCCCGCTGCCTACCACCCACGCCGTCATCCCGGCCGCCGTCCGCTACGACCTGGCCCTCCCGCCCGCCGCCCGCCTACTCTACGGTGAAATAACCGCCCTCTGCGCCCAGCGCGGCTACTGCTGGGCCACCAACGACTACTTTGCCCGGCTCTACCAGGTGCGCCGTGCTACTGTCTCCACCTGGATAAGCCAGCTCATCGAGCGCGGCCATCTTGCCACTGTCACCGACCCCGCCCATAGCAACCAGCGCCTGTTGCGCCCGGCCGCGGGCCTGGCACCGACTCCTGCCGATAAATCGTCAGCCCCACCCGATTTATCGAACCCTGCCGCACGGTTTTCCGCACCCCCCATTCCGCCAAACCGTATGGCCTATCCCGAAATTTCCTTCACCGAAATGGAGGCACTCCTATTAGGTAAAAAGAATGATAATAATGAATGGGAGATAGGAGGGCCACTAGCGCCCGAGCTTGAAGTTGAAGATGAGCTGCACCCTGCCGGCGCGGTTCCGCCGCCCATCCCCCCCGTTGCGCGCCCCCCCCTTCCCACGCCGCCAGCCGTCGGCGGCGCGTTTAAATGCCCCACGCTGGCCGAGGTAATCGCCTACTTCACACAGCAGCCCGATACGAACACCACGGTGGCCGCCGCCGAAGCCACCCGCTTCTGCAACTACTACCAGGCCAACGGCTGGCGCGTCGGCCGCCATGCAATGGCCGACTGGCCCGCCGCTGCCCGCAACTGGCTCCTCAACGCTGACCGCTTCAAAGCCCCGGCCGCCGCCAGCCCGGCAACCGGAGCCACGCCGCGCCTGCATTCTGGTGGCACCAAAAACTACAACGAGCCGCTATGAGCCAGTCTCCAGACTTTGAGGCCCTGTGGCGACACTTCCTTGCCCAATTCGCCGCCCAAGTCCCAGGCTTCAAGCTCGATGCCCACAACGAGTCCGTGTACCGACGCCTGTTGGCTCATTTCGCCGGCGACGCTCCTACTCAAACAGCCTTGGGTCTCGACCCTGGCAAGGGAATTCTGCTGCTTGGCCCCGTGGGGTGTGGCAAAACCGCCGCCATGCGCTTCTTCGAGCGCAACGCCCGAACCGCCTACCGCGTCGTCCCGGCCCGCGACGTAGCTCGCCGCTTCCTGACCGAAGGCTTCGCCGTACTCGACCGCTACGGGGCCCAGGCCTTCATGGCCCGTTCCTATGGTGCTGGCCACGGCCCCGACCATCGCCACCCCGTCACGTACTGCTTCGACGACCTCGGCGTGGAGCAAAACGCCCGCCTCTACGGCAACGAGTGCAATGTGCTGGCCGAAATCCTGCTTGACCGCTACGACCGGTTTGTTACTCACCGGATGCGCACCCACCTTACCAGTAACCTCAACGCCTCCGAATTGGAAACCCTTTACGGCGACCGCCTCCGTAGCCGCCTGCGCGAGATGTGTAACGTGCTGAGCTTCCCCACTACCGCTCCCGACCGGCGGCGGTAGGTGCCAGCGCAACCATTAAAGCCAATGCGTCTCAGGAAGTTTTGGCATCAGCAAGGGCATTTCCCGGTCATTGTGTTGTTCTAACAAGCCGACCAGTCCCGTTTCCACCCCCTGGATTTGCCCCTCCAACCAGCTGAGCGCCCTGCGCAGATGCTGCTCGGCCTGAGCATTTGCCACCGGGTGCTGCTGCAAAGCTTCCAGCGAGTTAAGCGCCGTCGTCTTTTGCCGAATGAATTGTTCGCTCACTTGTTCCAGCTGCCGGCACCCGACAAGCACAGCATCGTGTGGCTCGTGCTGCGTACCAACAGTGAGTCACCACTTGCGTGACTCACTGGAAACAGTCCTCCAGAAAAGTCCGGAGCGCCGGCGTGACCACCGTTTCGTTGGGCTCCCCGATGGCGTTGTTGACGCCTTCGTGGTCGTAGCGGCTGCCGTCTACCTGGCTCACCACGGTGCCCGCGGCCTGCAACTGGCTGATGAAAGCGTTGGCGTTGGCAACGCGCCCGGCGGCGCCGCGCTTGGCGACGAAAAACCGGGGGTACGCGGTGCCCGCGGCCACGTGGGTCATCGGCGAGGCCTGCCGCAGGGTGGCCGGGTCGTTGCCGAAAGCGTTCTGGTAAATGTCCTCCCCGCCCTGCCCAGTCAGGTCGTACGTATCCGTGTCGATGCTGGCCACTCCCTTCAGCCGGTTCAGGGCCAGGCCGCGCGCGGGCAGAAACTGCGGGCTCGTCCCCGTCAGGGATACCAGGTGGGCGCCGGCGCTGTGGCCCAGCAGCACCACCTTGGCCGGGTCGCCGCCGTGCGCGCCGATGTTGTTGAACACCCACTGCACGGCGTCGGCTACGTCGTGGTTGTGGTCCGGAAACTTGATGCGGTTGGGGTTGTTGAGCTCGAAGGAGGACGGGCTGAGCCGGTAGTTGACGCTCACAAACACGTAATCCAAGGAGCTGAACAGGCTGAGCTTGTTGGCCAGCTGCTGCGCCTTGTCGCCCTGGCGCCAGCCGCCGCCGTGCACCCAGATGACCACGGGGCGCGGCGCGGCGCTGATCCCGGTAGTGGCCCCGGTGGTGTACATGTCCAGGCTCAACAGGTTGGCGTCGGTGCCCGGCAGCGTCTTGTACTGTGCAGTGGTGGGCTCGCCGTAGGTATTGGTGGGGGAAGGGCCGTCGTTCTTGGTGCAGGCGGCGCTGCCTAGTAATACAGCGGCAGCAAATAGTAAAATCAGGAAATGGCGCATGGGGCAGTGGAGTGGCTTTTTACCATAGAGGAAGATTTGTCTTCAGGGTTTAAGCGCTTGATTCCCAAATAAAAATTCTTTTCCCGGGGGGTAAACCTGTTCCTGCTGGTCTTGTCTGAAGGGCTGAACCTCACCCCCAACGCCCGTGAAAATATTGTACTTTGCCTTGTTTGCGCTGCTGCTCCCTTGCCGGTTTGCGGCTGCTCAGCAATGGGCCAAGTCCTACTCCGCCGGGCAGACGGTGGCGGGCCAGTACCTGGGCGGCACCGAAATCCTGCACCTCGTGCCGCACAAGGGCCGGCTCTACGCCGGCAACAGCTACTGGATGGAAAGCCGGCGCACCCTGCCCGTGGCCGGCTGCCAGCTGCTAAGCAAGGCTTCGCCCACCGCCCCGTGGCAGGAGGAGCAAGAGTTTCCGGGCAGCCTGCGGATGAACAACCTCAAGCAGTTCATCTTTACCCGCGATAACAACGGCAACTTGCTGGCCCGGCCCGACACGGTGCTGCTGGCCAACCCCGGCAACGGCGACGGCCGGCTCATCGTGTACCTGCGCGACGACGCGGCCAACACGTGGGTGAAGGACAGCATCACCACCTTCACCTACCCCGGCGCCGACGTGAGCGTGCGGGCGGCGGGGATGCACTACGACGCGGCGGCCAACCGCCAGTACATTTTTCTGGGCCTCAAAACCACGGGCATCCTGCGGGGCGTGTACACCCCCGGCTTATCCACCAAAATAGCGTGGACAATAATCCCGGAACTGGCCGTGGGCCAGGAGTTCCGGGTGATGGGCTTTACGGAGCTGAACGGGGTGCTCTACTGCGGCACTTCCGAGAACGGCGTGGCCCGCATCTACCGTCGCAACGACTCGGCCACCAGCCCGAGCTGGACCCAGATTTGGACCGACAACCAGGGCAGCACCAACGCCGACATTCGCGGGCTCTCGGCGGTGGACCGCCCCGGCGGCCCCGGCCAGGTGCTGTGGTTTTCCTGGACCGGCAGCGCCCGCACCCTCGACCCGGCCACCGGCGTGGCTCAAATCGAGTTCAGCTACGCCCCGGACCTAGCCCAGCGCCTGGGTACGCCCATCAACGGGGTGCTGGCCGCCTACAACGACAACCTGCTGAGCTGGTACAACCCTCTGCGCCAGGCCACCGTGCAGCTCATCGGCTTCGAGGCCCGCTACACCACCCCCGGCCCCCGCGCCAACGTGGACCGCTGGAGCATCGACGGCATGTACTACGAGCGGGCCATCGTGAACGGGGCGGTCGGTTACACCCTGAAAAACATTCTCCAGAACGGCACTACGCCCACCGACACGCTGCTGGCCGTGCGCACGCTGTGCGCGTCGCCCTTTGCCTCGGAAGACGGCCAGGTGCTCTACGCCGGCGGCTACGACAGCAACGGGGTGCCGGCCAGCCAAACCGCCTGGGTGTACCGGGGCGACTTCGGCCTGAACCCGACGAGCACACGCAACCTGCGGGCCGATGCGGCCGGCGTGAGCGCCTACCCCAACCCGGCCCGCTCGGTGCTCACCATCGAAGTAAAAACCCACGACTTCCGCAGCGCTTCCCTGGCCGATATGGCCGGGCAGGTGGTGCGGCGGACCAGTGCGCCAACGCTGGACGTGCAGGCCCTGCCGGCGGGCCTGTACGTGTTGACCATCACGCTGGACGGCGGGCAAGTGACGAGGAAAATAGTGATTCAATAAAACCAGGGCGGTTTTCCGCTCCCTGTTTGTAGGATGCGCCCCCGCACCCTAGCTAGTAAATCCACACCCCTCATCATGAAAAACCTCCATGCAGCAGCCCTGTTGCTCCTGCTTTGCGCCTGCGGCAAAGAAAAAGAAGTTACCCCCACACCCAACGTCCCGGACAGCGCCACCGGCATCCTGGTGAGCGACGCGCGGGCGCAGATTGGGGACCCGGAATTTGACCCTTACACCGGGCGCATCTGTTGGCAGTCCATCACCGACCACAAGATTTGGGTGTGCGCCATTGACCCCGTGACGGGCAAGCTGGCCGTGGCCAACGGGCAGCAGACGCTGGTGGACGGCGGTGACGTGGTGCCGCTCACGGCCACGTTCAATGCCGGCGAGTGGGCCTTCAGCCGGGCGGGCGCGGCCATCGTGTACACCAAAAACAGCGGCGGCAGCCGCTACGTGGCCGTGGCCACCGAAACCGGTGCGGCCGGTACTCCCGGCGCCACTTGGGCGCTGAATACGCTCATGACCACGCCCAACCGCTTCCTGCCGCGGGCCACGAAGAACCCGAACGACAACGTGGCCGCGTTTCAGTGCGCGACTTCGCCCGGCACCAGCACCACGAAGTACAAATTTTTCGACAACCCCGGCACGGAGTTTTCCATCGCCAGTTTTAGCGACGCGCACTGGGCCGACGACGAGCAGGTGTTGACCGGCATCCTGCCCAACAATCAGGTGGGGCTGTTCAACCCCGCCAACCCCACGGCCGCGCCTGTGCAGCTTACCCAGACCAGCGGCACCACCTACTCGCGGCCCTACATGTGGCGGGCGCCCGACCAGGGCAACGCCCGCATGTTTTTCGCCAAGGCCAACGGTAATGAAATTCAGGTGTTCAAGGAAACCGCGCCGGGCAGCAATGCCTACGCCCCGTTTCAGCAGTTTCGCTGCCCTTCCACCAACCCGGCGTACCCCAACATCGGCTCGCCGGAGCCGGTGATTTACAAGGGCAAGTCCTACATCACGTTCATGGCCTCGTCGTCGCCGCTGGAAACGACGGGCGGGCCGGCCGAAATCTGGCTCGCCACGGTGAGCAGCACCGCCCCGGCCTACAAGATGGTGTCGGACAACTCGGTGCGGGCCCGCACCGACCCCGAGCCTTACCCCACCGCCGCCGGCCTCTACATCTACTACACCGAAGTGGACGACGCCGCCACCCCCGACAACGTGCTCGACCCGACCACGATTCTGCGGGTGCGCCGCTGCGAGACGGGGCTGTAGGCTGGTTTTGGGTTTTTGGAGGCTATGCAAAAAACGACAAAAAGAACGTCATGCTCATCTGGCGTTCGCGCAGTCGAAGCATCTCTACCACTTCGTTGAATCGACTGGATTACTTGCGTAGTAAAGATGTTCCGAGTAGAGATGCTTCGGCAAGCGGACGCTAGACGAAGCATGAGATTCTCGCAGGTTATTCTTTATTCCCAAATTGATTTCCTCCCATCGATATGAAAACGTTACTCTGCGTTCTGGCCCTGGCTTGCACATTCGGCGGAGCCCGGGCCCAATTCTCCCGCTCCTACACGAGCGGGACCGTGGACCCCGGCGGCAACTTTATGGGCGGCACCGAAATGCGGGTGCTGGCCACCCACAAAGGCCGGCTGTTTGGCGGCACCGAAACCTGGAAGGACGACACCACCGGCACCTGCGACTCGTTCATCGGGGCGCAAATCGTGCGGCTCGACGCGCCCACCGGCCCCTGGCGGCTCGACAAGCACTTCAACACCTTCTTCCCCAACCTGACCGGCCGCGAGCGCAAGCGCAACGAGGGCATTACGGCGCTGGAATCGGTGGTGTTCCGCACCGACCAGACCGGGACCGCGCTCAGCGCCCCGGACACGGTGCTGATTGCCGCCGCCCGCGACTTCACCGGCATCCTGTCGGTGTACACCCGCAACGATGCGGCTACGCCCGCCGCCTGGACCGAAACCGTCATCGGCACCGTGCCGGCGAACCCCACCGGCGGCAATGACAACGACGGGACGATTCGCAGCTTCATCGTATACCGCGACAAGGTGACGGGCGTGGACCGGATTTTCGCCGGCTCGCTGCCCAACGGCCTTATCTCGGGGGCTTATGACGCGACCCGGCCCGGCAAAATCGCCTGGAACACGGCCGCCGCCGAGTTTTCCGGCTTCGTGGGCCGGCCCATGGCGTTCGCGGTGTGCAACGGGGATTTGTACTGCGCCATCGCGCCCAACATCTGGAAGCGCAACGACGGCCCCAACCCGACCTGGACCTCGGTGTTTTCCTACCCGTTCGTGGCGGTGCCGGGCGGCAGCAGCGGGTTTCGGGGGCTGACCACCATCAAGAACCCCACCGGACCGGGCCAAGCGTTGCTGGCTGCGCTAGAAGGCACGGTGAGCCGGATTTACCGCGTCACGCCCAGCGCCACGCTGCCCTACCCAGTGGCGACGGAGTACGACGTGGACATTGCTCTGACCGCTGCCTTCGGCTACCCCGGCCAGTACTACGTGGTGGCCAACAGCGAGATGACCTGGGTGACGGAGCCGGTCACGGCCGATTCGGTGCTCACCATCACGCTCCAGCACCACCCGGCCAACCTCCGCGACGACGCCTTTTACCTGACCCGCAAGCAGGTGGGCGCCGCGGTCACGTATTCGCTGAAACGCATCGACAACACCATGTTCGGGCCGCTCACGGTGCTCAATTCCACCCGCGCCATCGCGGCTTCGCCTTTCGTCAACGACGCGGATTTCGTGTACGTCGGCGGCTACGATGCCGACGATAATCCGTCGCACAACACGGCCTACGCGCTGCGGGCCAGCAAAACGGCCTTCTTCAACCCGGCTGGTAGCACTCCCGTCGTGGCCGGGCTAAAGCACCGCGTGGTGATTCCGTCGCTGACCGACGCCGGCATCAGCAACGATTTTGGCTACCACCAGACCTTCGTCAACACCGCCGTGGCGCCGCGCAACAAGCTGTTCTTGTTCCTGCCCGGCTCCAACTCCAGTCCCTTCGGCTACGATGGGGTGCAGAAGCTGGCCGCCGAGCAGGGCTATCACGCGCTGGGCCTGAGCTACAGCAACGCCACCATCAGCCCGCTCTGCGCCGGCTCTTCCGACAGCCTGTGCTTCGATAAAGTACGGGGCGAAGTCATCGACGGGACTGACCGCACCCCGCTCGTGGCCGTGGACGCGGCCAACTCCATCACCAACCGGGTGCTCAGGGCGCTGCAATACCTGCACACCAACTTCCCGACCGAAGGCTGGGGCCAGTTTTACAGCGGTAATGCGCCGGATTGGACCAAAATCGCCGTGGCTGGCCACTCGCAGGGCGGCGGCCACGCGGCCTTCATCGCCAAGCAAACCGTGGTGGACCGGGCCGTACTCTTCGCCGCGCCGAAGGACTACTTCGTCGCGCCGCTGCGCAAGGCCGCGGCCTGGGAAAACCGGCCCTCGGCTACCCCCACCTGCCGCTCCTACGCCCTCACGCACCAGGCCGATAACCAGGGCTGCACCCCGGCCCAGCAGCTGGAAATATTCCGGCGGCTCGGCATCGACCGGTTTGCGCCCGCCCCGGCCGTGTTCGAAACCAGCAACGGCGCCTACAACAACAGCCACGTCCTGCTGTCGTCGCTGGCCGGCCTCACGGGCGGCAGCGCCCACAACGTGGTGGCCGTGGACGTGGCGGCGGCCACCATCTGCAAGGTGCCGTACTACACGCCAGCCTGGGTGTACATGCTCACCCACGCGGGCTGCGGCGTGGTCACGGCCGCCACCAACCCCGCGGCCGCCCCCGCCGTCGCGGTGTATCCCAACCCGGCTTCCGGCACCATTACCATCGCCCCGCCGTCGGCCGCTGACTTCACCACCGACATTGTGAACACCCTGGGCCAGCGCGTTTCCGCCACGCGCAACCAGCGCATGGTGGACGTTTCGCACCTGCCGAACGGCATTTATTTTGTCCGGGTGTCGGCCGGGGCGCAGCGTTCCACGCACAAGCTGCTCGTGCAGCGGTGAGTGTAACTGGCCTTTTCGTAGCAGCGGGGCGGTAAAATTCCTTTAAGGCCAAAGCTGTGCTCCGCGGATGGGCAGGATGACCTCCGCCCATGTGCGTCAACAAGCCTCGATTTCGCGCCGCCGCTGCCGAAACCGGATAAAACCGGTGAGCATGACCACGGCGGCGGCCAGCACGGCCCCGTAGCCGAGTGCACCCGTCCGCACGGGATGCAGTTGAATCAGGACCAGCCCGAAACCGAGCATGGCCAGGCTGGTGCGCACGTAGGTGAGAAACGTGCGCTCGTTGGCCAGGCGGGTGCGTTGCAGGGCTAGGCGGTCAGTAAGGGAAAGAGGGTCGGGCATGGGCAGTAAACAGGAAGCGGTACCCAGCGTACGAAAAAAAGCCAGGGCTGCCGGTATAACTGGCCAGAAAATGCGGCTGGACTACGGCTGCCTTGTCCAGCCGCCGCCCAGGGCGCGGTATAGGTCGATGAGCAGCAGGAACTGCTGGCGACGGGCGGCCGTCAGGTTCAGCTCCGCGTCGAGCACGCTACGCTGGGCCGTCACCACTTCCAGGTAATTGGCGTAGCTGGCCGAGTAGAGTTTGTTGGAAACGGCCACGGCCTGGGTGAGGGCGGCCACTTCCTGCTGGCGCAGGTCGGCGGCGCGGCGGTAGTTTTCCAGCCCGCGCAGGTCGGTGGTTACCTCCTCAAAACCGGTTTGGATGGCTTTCTGGTGGTTCCAGTACGCGGCTTGCTGCTGGGCGGCGGCGCGGCGGTAGTTGGCCCGGAACAGGCTGCGGTTGAGCAGCGGAGCTGATAGGTCGCCGAGCAGGCCCAACGTCAGCGAGCCGGGCGTTTGCAGCAGCAGCGCGGGCGTGTAGGAATTCACGCCTAAATAAGACGCCAGCGTGAGCGAGGGCAGGAAGGCGGCGCGGGCGGCGGCCACGTCGGCGCGGGAGGCCACCAGTTCCAGCTCGGCCTGCTGCACGTCGGGCCGGCGCAGCAGCATGGCGCTGGGCAGCCCGGCCGACACGGCGGCGGGCACCGTTTGGGCGGTGAGCGCCCGGCCGCGGCGGATGGCCTGCGGGTAGCGGCCCAGCAGGCGGTTCAGGGTGTTTTCGGTGGCCACGATGCGCTGCTCGGCCTCGACCTGCAGGCTGCGGGTGCGCAGCAGCTGGGCAATGAACTGCTGCACGGCCAGCTCGGTGGCCCGGCCGCCCAGCTTTTGCAGCTTCACGATTTCCACGGCCCGCTCCTGCAACGCCCGGTTTTTGCCCAATACGGCCAGCTGGTTGTCGTAGGTCAGCAGCTCGTAGTAGAGGCTGGCCACCTGGGCCACTAGGGCAGTTTGCACCAGGCGGCGGCCCTGCTCGCTGGCCAGCACCCGCGCAAAAGCGGCTTGGCGGCGCTGGCGCAGCTTGCCCCAGAGGTCAATTTCCCAACTGCTGCGCAAACCCAGGAAAAAGTTGGGTACGCCGTTGGGCAATTCCCGGCCGTCGTTGGTGCTGGTTTGGCCGAGGGCGGCGTAATCGGCAAAACGGTCGAAGCTCCCGGTGGCCCCGGCACTGACGATGGGCAGCAGCGCCCCGCGGGCGGCCACCAGACCGGCGCGGGCCTCTTCCACGCGCTGCACGGCAATGAGTTGGTCGGGGTTGGCCCGCAGGGCCGTGTCGATGAGGGCCACCAGGGCCGAATCAGCGAAGAACTGCCGCCACGAAAGTTGCGCCACGCTGGCTGTATCGGCCGCATTGGCAACGGCGGTAAAGGTGGAGGGAGAGGCAGTAGCGCGGGGCGACGCAACGGGTGGGGCCACCGCCGTGCAGCCGCCGAGCAACGCCCCCGTCAGCAGCGCCCCCGTCAGCAGCGCCAATCCGCCGCCCCGGCCGGCCAGCCGGGGGAGAAAACGCAGGAAAGAACGGAGAAAACCAGATGAATAAACAAACATAAGAACAGGCTAAGCAGTCGCGTGGGCCGGAGCAGCGGCCGTGAGTGCAGGGGTTTTTTCCGTTTCCGCCAGCGGCTCCTCATCCGGCTGGGCGGTTTTTTTCTCCCGCGAAAACAGCACGTACAATCCTGGAATGAGCACCACGCCGAACAGCGTGCCGATGAGCATGCCGCCCGCCGCCGCCGTGCCGATGGAGCGGTTGCCCATGGCCCCGGCCCCGCTGGCGATGCAGAGCGGAATCAGGCCCGCGATGAAAGCAAACGACGTCATCAGGATGGGCCGCAGGCGCGAGCGGGCCCCTTCCACGGCCGCATCCAGCACCGAGGCGCCCTGCTTGCGGCGCAGCACCGCGAATTCGATAATGAGGATGGCGTTTTTGCCCAGCAGGCCGATGAGCATAATCAGCGCCACCTGGGCGTAGATGTTGTTTTCCAGGCCCAGCAGCTTCAGGCACAGGAAGGAGCCGAACACCCCGGTGGGCAAACTCAGCAGCACCGGCAGGGGCAGCACGAAGCTCTCGTACTGCGCGGCCAGCAACAGGTACACGAAAATCAAGACGATGCCGAACACGTAGAGCACCTGGTTGCCGCTCAGAATCTGCTCCCGGGTCATGCCGCTCCACTCGAAAACGTAGCCGCGCGGCAGCTCCTTGGCGGCTACTGCCTCCACGGCCTTGATGGCGTCGCCCGAGCTGTAGCCGGGGGCCGCCTCGCCGTTGAACTGGGCGGCGTTGTAGAGGTTGTAGCGGGTGAGCTGCTCGGGGCCGTACACGCGTTCCAGCTTGGTGAAGGCGGCGAAGGGCACCATTTGGGCCTGGTCGTTTTTCACGTAGAGCTTCAGCAGGTCCTCGGGGGTGGAGCGGTAGCCGGGGTCGGCCTGAATCATGACGCGGTACATCTGGCCGAAGCGGATGAAGTTGGAAATGTAGTTGGCCCCCATCAGGGTTTGGAGCGTGCTCATGGCCTGGGCCACGTTCACGCCCTTTTTGGCCGCCAGGTCGGCATCGACGTGGATGAGGTACTGCGGGAAGTTGGGGTCGAAGCCGGTGAAGGCCCCCTGCACGGCCGGCGCTTTCGCCAGGGCCTTGAGGAAGCGCTGGGCCACCCGGTCGGTCTGCTGCAAGTCGTTGCGGCCGGTGCGGTCGAGCAGCTGCATCTCGAAGCCCGAGGCGTTGCCGAAGCCCGGCACCGTGGGCGGGGTGAAAAACTGGATGTTGGCGTCGGTCAGGTGGCGGGTCTGGGCGGTGAGCTGCTTCATTAGGTCCTGCACCGATTCCGTGCGCTTGTCCCAGGCCTTGAGGTTAATCATGCCCATGCCGTAGCTGGCCCCCGACACGTCGTTCATCAGCGAGAAGCCCGCCAGCGTCGACACCGACTCCACGGGCTTGAGCTGGCTGGCGATGCGCTGTACTTCGTTGAGCACCTTGGTGGTGCGCTCCAGCGTGGCCCCGGGCGGCGTGGTCACGTTGATGTAGACCATGCCCTGGTCCTCGCTCGGAATGAAGCCCGTGGGCAGCACCCGGCTGATGCCCCAGGTGGCGACGAAAAAGCCCACCAGCAGCAGCGTGGTGATGAGCCGGCGACTGGAGAGCCAGCGCACCAGGCCCTGGTAGCGCTCGGCAAAGGCCTC
The DNA here is from genome assembly GCF_031398885.1 of Hymenobacter sp. GTDB lineage: Bacteria > Bacteroidota > Bacteroidia > Cytophagales > Hymenobacteraceae > Hymenobacter. Next base: position 69,226 of record NZ_JANNOD010000021.1, on the reverse strand, counting down.
GTAGCGGCGGTTAAAGCCCGTGAAAAAGCGGCCCAGCAGACCCGTGCGCTCGGAATCAGCCTGCGGCTCTTTCAGCATGAGCGCGCACAGGGCGGGCGTGAGCGTCAGGGCATTAATGCCCGAAATGACGATGGCAATGGCCAGCGTGAGCGAAAACTGCCGGTAGAACACGCCCACCGGCCCGCTCAGGAAGGCCACCGGCACGAACACCGCCGACATCACCAGCGTGATGGCAATGATGGCCCCGCTAATTTCGCTCATGGCCGCCAGCGTGGCACCCATAGCGGACAAATGTTCTTCGTGCATCTTGGCGTGCACGGCCTCCACCACCACAATGGCGTTATCGACCACGATGCCAATGGCCAGCACCAGCGCGAAAAGCGTGAGCAGGTTAATCGAGAAGCCCAGCAGCTGCATGAAGGCCAGCGTGCCGATAAGCGCCACCGGCACGGCCAGCGCCGGAATCAGCGTGGAGCGCCAGTCCTGCAAAAACAGGTACACCACCACGAACACCAGCAAAAACGCCTCCACCAGCGTGCGCAGCACCTCGTGAATGCTCGCGTCGAGAAAGCGCGACACGTCGTAGCTGATGATGTACTTCATGCCCGGCGGAAAGCTGGTTTTTTGCAGCTCCTCCATGCGGATTTTGATGTTTTCGATGATTTCCGAGGCGTTGGAGCCCGGGAGCTGCTTGAGGCGAATGGCGGCCGAGGGCCGGCCGTTGGTCTTGGATTCCATTCGGTAGGTCTGGGCCCCGAATTCCACGTCGGCCACGTCCTTGAGGCGCAGCACCGAGCCGTCGGGGTTGGCCCGGACCACGATGTTGCGGTACTGCTCGGGCTTTTCCAGCTTGCCGGTGTAGCGCAGCACGTACTGCAGCATCTGCGGGGCGCGGCCCGAACTCTCGCCGGTGCGGCCGGGGGCGGCCTCGATGTTCTGCTGCTGAATGGCCGTCACAACTTCCTCCACCGACGTGCGGTAGGCCAGCAGGCGGTCGGGCTTCATCCACACCCGCATCGAGTACTCGCGGTTGCCCAGCAGCTCGGCCAGGCCCACGCCCTTGATGCGCTTGAGCTCGTTGAGGATGCTGATGTCGGCGAAGTTGTAGATGAACTGCTCGTCGGCGGCGGGGTCGTTGCTCACCACGTTCAGGTACATGAGCATGGAGTTCACCTCCTTCTCCGTCATCACCCCGTTGCGAATCACCTCCTGCGGCAGCTCGTCAATCACCGTGGAAACGCGGTTCTGCACGGCCACGGCCGCAATGTCGGGGTCCACGCCCACCTCGAAATACACCGTGATGAGCGTGGTGCCGTTGTTGGAGGTCACCGTCGAGAGGTAGGTCATGCCCGGCACGCCGTTGATGGCCCGCTCCAGCGGCACGGCCACGGCCTTGGCGCAGACTTCGGCGTTGGCCCCGTTGTACTTGGCCCGCACCGTCACCGAGGGCGGGGCAATGTCGGGGAACTGCGTGATGGGCAGCGTGAAGAGCGCCCCCACCCCCAGCAGGGTGATAAAGAGCGAGATGACCAGCGAGAGCACCGGCCGGCGAATGAAGATACTGAGCATGGGTTTCGGAGTTTTAATTACAGTTGGGCACGCAGAAAGCCGCGCCCCTACTTGCCCATGGCCAAGCTGTTGAGCGTCACCGGCCGGGTGGTGATGCGCTCCCCGTCGCGCAGGTCCTGAATGCCTTCGCACACGATGGTTTCCCCCGCTTTCAGCCCGCTTTTCACCACGTAAAAGGCGTCGAGGCGGCTCTGGGGCACGAAGTTGCGCTGGCGCACCGTGCCCTTGGCGTCCACCACGTACACGTAGTTCTTGTCCTGCTGCTCGAACACCGCTTTCTGGGGCACCAGCAGGGCATCGGCCACGGTGTTGGCCAGGCGCACCTTGCCGGTGGCGCCGTGCTTGAGCAGGCTCTTGGGGTTGGCAAAGCGGGCCCGGAACGCAATGGCCCCGGTGCCGGCCTTGAACTGGCTTTCCACGGTTTCAATCTTGCCGGCCGGGGGGTAGAGCGAGCCATCGGCCAGCACCAGCCGCACCTGGTTGGTGCTGCGGGCCGGGTCCTGGTCGCGGGTTTTGATGTACTCCAGGTACTCGGCCTCCGACACGTTGAAGTAGGCAAACACCTCGCGCGCATCCGTCACCGTGGTGAGCAGGGTGCCGTCGTCCACCAGGCTGCCCACTTTCAGGGGCTCACGGTTCACTACCCCATCAAAGGGGACCCGCACCAGGGTGTAGGACAGCATCAGGGCCGCGTTGCGCTCGCCCGAACCGGCTTCCTTCACCCGGGCCTGAGCGGACCGCAGCTTGGCCAGCGCCACGTCCAGCTCGGTTTTCGAGATGATATTCTCCTTGGTGAGCATGCGCACCCGCTCCAATTCCAGGGTGGCTACCCGGGCCTGCGCGTTCGCGTCGCTGCGCCCGGCGCGCAGCCGGTCAAACCGGGTGCGGTACTCGGTGTCGGTGATGCGGAACAGCGGCTGGCCTTTCTTCACCAACTGTCCCTCGTCCACGTAGATTTTCTCCAGAAAACCCTTCACCCGGGCCCGCAGCTCTACGTTGCGCACGGCCTGCACGTCGGCCACGTACTCGCGGGTGAGCACCGTGTCGTGGGCCGCCAGGCGCATCACGGGCAGGGCCACGGCGGGCGGAGCGGCCGCTTCGGCTTCGGCGTTACCCTGGCCGCAGCCGGCCAGCAAGGCGCTTCCGCCCACAAAAAATGGCAGACAATAATGGCGCAGGTGGCGCAACAAGGGGCTTTGCATAGACACAGTCAGGTGAGGGCCGCACCACGGGGCGCGGGGGGTAGCAGGGAAAATCAATAGGTTAGGGATTCTGGGCGCTACGGCAGCAGGGCCAGCAGCTCTTCGTCGATGAGGTCGGGCACCGGCGGCCGGGTCACCAGGTAGCAGCGGGCCACGCGGTCGAGCAGCGCCTGTCCCCGGCGCACGATGGCCGTGCCCCGGTCCGCCGACCATTCCAGCACGGGGTCGGCGGCAAGCACCGCCTGCCGCCACCACAGCAGCGAAGCATCCGAGGGCCCGAGGCGCCGCACCATGTCGCGCCGCAGTGGGCGCACGGCCAGCAGCTGGGCCGCGGGCGAAAGAGCCGAAAAAGAGATGACGGTAGCCATGCGTGGGGAGGCTTAAATGGAAGAAATGAGAGATAAAACGACCTTAGTAGGCCGTGCGGCAGGCATTATCGGCCTGGCGGCAGGCGTCGGTGCAGCGACGACAGTAGTCGGGGGGCAGCTGGGTCTCTTCGTCGGCGCAGGCGCGGCAGAGTTCGGCGCATTCGCGCAGCAGGAATTTCACGTGCTCGGAGCCCCGCGCCACGAAGGCGGCCACCAGCTGGCACAGGTCGGCGCAGTCGCGGGTGAGCTGGATGCTGCGCGCGGCGGGCGCCCCGTCGGGCGCGGCCAAGTTGCCGGCGAAGCATTCGTTGCGGGCGGCCGGGCAGGCATTCAGGGCGTTAAGCAGGTGTTGTTGGCGGGGAAGCATTGAGGGGAACAAGACAAAAAACAAGGGTGAGCAAACGGCAAAACCCGGCGCGTCAGGGCGGCGGGGCCGCGGCCGTATCGGGCAAGGCCAGCGGGGCGGCGGGCAGGCGGAACGTCACCGATTGAGCGTCGGTGGCGCGGTCCTGCAACTCGGCCTTCATCTCCTGGTCCCACACCCGGTTGTCGAGCTGGAGCAGGAAATAGAAATTGAGGCCCGTGGAGAGCACCAGCACGCCCACCAGCAGGTAGAGCAGCATCCAGGGGCGTTTTTCTCGTTTCATAGCAGCGGCCTAGCGACAGGGAAGGCCACAAAGCACCCTCCCCGACATTAACGCGGTCTGAATGCGACATTAAAAAACATTAAATGCGGCCCGCTCAGGCTTTAGCAACCGGCAGCCGCAGCGTGACCGTGGTGCCCCGGCCGGGGGCCGATTCCAGCCGCAGCTCGCCGCCGTGGCGCTGGGCAATTTTCTGGGTCACGGCCAGCCCAATGCCGTAGCCGGGCTCGTGGCGGCCGTTTTCGGCCCGGTACAGCGGCTCCTGCACCCGGGCCAGCTCGGCGGGCTCAATGCCGATGCCGGTATCGGCCACGGCTACTTCCACGGTGGTTGGGCTGGGGTAGCTCAGGGTGGCCCGCACCCCGGCCCGGGAGTATTTGCAGGCGTTGTCGAGCAGGTTGAGCAGGGCCGTGGTCAGCAGTTCCGCGTTGCCCATTACCGCAAATGGCGTGTCAAGCACAACTGGCAACTGACCGAAATCCACGCGCAGCGCACGCCCCGGATAGCGGCCCTGGCACTGGGCCACGGCCTGGGTCAGGCACTCGTCGAGGCGCACGAGCTGGCGCCGAAACAGGGCCTCGTCGGCCTGGGCCAAGGCCAGCAGGCCGTTGGTGAGGGCCACGAGGTGCAGCATCTCCTCCACCGCCGAGGCCATGCTCTCCCGGGCTTCGGGCAGCGTCTGGTCGTAGGCGTGAGCCGTTTGCAGGGTGCCGAGCGCCACCGTCAGCGGCGTGCGCAGCTCGTGCGAGGCGTGGTTCACAAAACTCTTTTGAGCCTCAAAGGCCAGTTCTACGCCGTTCAACATCTGGTTGAAGGTGATGGCCAGCTGCGCAATTTCGTCGGTGCCGTTGCCCTCGTCCACCCGCCGGCTCAGCTCGCGGGCCGTGATTTTCTGCACCTGCTTCACCACCCGCGCAATGGGCTTGAGCGACTCATCGGCAAAGTACCAGCCGGCCAGGAGGATGAGCACCAGCGCCCCCACGTTGCCAGCCAGCAGAATCAGCCGCAGGTTGGCCAGTTGCGCCCAGCCCAGCTCGTCGTAGCCGGCCGCAAACAGCCGGTACGGCCGGCCCGCCGGCCCGTAGGTTAGCCCCACCGCATCCAGCGTCCCGGTCCGGAAGCGCACCGGCGGGTCGCCCGCGTCGAGGCGCGCCAGCTGCGCCCGGTTCTCGCCCTGCGGCACGGTGTCGGCGCTCACGTAAATCAGGCGGTTATCGGGCGCGTAGATGCTGATTTCCTCCTGCTCGATGGTCAGCAAATCCCGCCGGCGAAAGGCCCGGGCGGCCCGGCTGGTGTCGGTGGGGTGGCGCAGGTGCAGGCGGGCCGTCATCACGGCCTTGCCCGCCAGCCGGCGCGTGAAGCGCTGCTCCCGCGCCACCGCGTGGAAGTAGTACACAAAGGCCGAGAAACTGAGCTGAATGGCCAGCACCAGCAGCGTAAAGCGCAGAATGAGCTTGTTGCGAATCAGCATGGCCTCTTGGGTTACCCTTCGCGGGCCACGTAGCCCATGCCCACCACGGTATGAATCAGCTTCGTGTCGTAGCCTTTGTCGAGCTTCTTGCGCAGGTGGCTCACGTACACGTCGATGATGTTGGTGTTGGTGTCGAAGTTCAACTCCCAGACTTTCTCGGCGATATCGACCCGCGAAATCACCCGGTTGCGGTTCAGCAGCAGGTATTCGAGCAGCGCATATTCCTTGGTAGTGAGCTCGATGCGCTGCCCGGCGCGGGTCACGGCCTTGGAGTCGAGGTTGAGCTCCAAATCGGCCAGGCGCAGCACGCGCTTCACGGCCGTCGCTTCGGAGCTGCGCCGGGTGAGCACCCGCGCCCGCAGCAGCAGTTCCTTGAACTCGAAGGGCTTCACCAGGTAGTCGTCGGCCCCGGCCTCAAAGCCCGTCACCTTATCGTTGAGGCTATCCAGCGCCGTGAGCAGCAGCACCGGCACCTGCGGGTAGTCGGCCCGGATGAGCCGGCACAGCTCAAAGCCGTTGATGTAGGGCAGGTTCACGTCCAGAATCACCAGGTCGTAGGTGTTCTGCTGCACCAGCGAGAGGCCCATGCGGCCGTCGTAGGCCACGTCCAATTCGTAGCCCTCGTTGCGAAAGCCTTTGCCCACGAAGGAGGCAAGCTTGGGTTCATCTTCAACGAGTAGGATTTTCATATGGAAGCAAAGGACGTACTATCGGGGCAGTATGTGCCAAGCGAGCCGAACCAGGCCAGATAATTCGAATCGCAAGCGCAAAAGTGAACCGCCTCTGCTTAATAATGTAGTTCTTGTCCCTATTGAGCGGATTTACACGATAAGTACGTACTTAATTGATTTACAGTGTGCTAATAATTAAATTTGCTTGTCCTAAAAAAAGAAAGCCTTTTGTAGCAACGCAGCCCCTGCACGCTCTTTTACTCGGGTTGCCAGGTTTTCACACCCCAACCCACCATCATTTCCGGAAACCAATAGCTTCGCACCCGGCATATGTTAGGAGAGCATCAAAAAGTGTGGGGCAGTCCAAATTTCTGGTCTGTCTAGAAGCTAGCACAGCCATTAGCCACTTACCCTGAAACAGAATTGCCCCACACTTTTTGATGCTCTCCTACGAGGAAGTGCTCAAGAAAAAGAACGTCGAAACCGCCTTCAACTACCAGAAGATTACTGATGAGTTGACGGCGCAGAGTGTGGAGCTGATTGCCACGCTCAAGAACCCCGGCCGCTACTCCATGACCGAAGCCGAGCGGTTGCGAGCCATGGGGCAGGCTAACGACTAAATGGTCAATGCCTTGCAGCTGCGGCAGGAAGCCGACCGCCTGATTCAGGAAGCAGGCAAGCGCGGACCAGCAAAGCAGGCGGTGGAAGGAGCTTACCGGAACCAGCTACTGCAGAATCCACTGCTGCGCAGCATCAGCCGCTCGGGCAGATTTTAGAAAAATTCAGGTATTGGGCAAAGTGTGGGATGCAGGAACGTCAGGCATTCAATAGCAAAACAGAATTACGTCAAGCCCTTTAAACGCTTACAGCAAAGCTTTTCGGACAAGTACCAGCAATTCTTCTATATTGCTAACAGACCCGTTGTAATGAATCTCGGGCGCAAATAAATCCCCGGTGGCCACTTCCACTGCATCGGAGGTGTTCGGCCAGTAGACGCGCACGATTTTGCCACCCTGGAGCAGCACGTAGAGGTTGCCCTCGTCATAATGGGTGCCGCTGGGCAAGTAGTCCACGAAGACAAATCCTGCGGCTTCAAGTCGCTTCCGGTTCATATAGTAGCCCAGCAACTGGTGTGTTGGTGAAAGGGCTGAGCGCCCGCGAAAATTCATTGCTACGACCGTTTTTCGGTCCACAACGTGTTTAGCTGCGCTTCGGCCTTGTCGTAGAGGCGCTGCAGGATTTTGTGTTTGCGGACTAATGCTTGGTAGCGCTGGCGGGCGACGAGGGCCAGGCCGCAGCCCAGGAGCAGGAGTGCGCTGAGTAGTCCCTCAAGCCAAGTCATAATCCGTCAAGTAAACTGGGTTTGTATTAGCGCGATATCCTATTCCGACTCGCTCCTAATTCAGGCCAATACCCTCAAGGCCATTTAGATGCAGTTGAAAGCCGCATGGGAGTTATCGTGCATCTATTTCGGCTGGCACAGCACAGATGCGTAACTGGTAATAGCCGGCTAGCCGGCAAGATTGGTTAGAGATAGGCAGAGAAACGACAAAGCGCCTTGAATTTACTACTATTCTTTTGGTGAACGCGCTTTTCTTTAGGTGCCCGGGTATTGAGTACCACGGCTGCTAGAGCCAAGAAAAACCCCGAACTGGGCCGGTACGCACAATTCGGGGTTTCACGTTAGCCTACACCTGAATCGCTAATAGAAACGCCGGTACGCGACGGTCCGGGGCCGGGCCACGACATACGCCGGGGCGGGCGCGTAGTACACCGGGCGAACCGGGGCCACGACCACCACGGGGGCCCGACGCACCAGCAGCCGGGGGGCCGGGTGCACGATAACGACGGGCCGGGGAGCCGGCCGGCGGTAGTACACAACCTGCGCCTGGGCCGAAAGACTGGTGCTGCCCAAAACAGTCAGCACGAACAAGAGCATTTTTTTAGTGAGCAACATGGCACAAGTATAAGGATGGAAGAAAAGAACATCGGAGCCCCTAGCGCAGCCGGATGGTGCGAGTGCGGCCGTTAATCGTGACGGAGGCGATATTGTCGCAGGCCTGGGTGCCGGCCGGGTCGTAGTTGAGCAGCATCGATTTCTCCTGCGCGTTGGTCACCGTGACGGTGCCGGCCGTGAAATGACGGGCGCAGCCGGCGGCAAATTCCTTTACCAGCGGCTGCCCAATGACCACTGCATACGTTTTGCCCTGGCGGTTGGTGCCCGTGGCCGAGCCCGTGACGCTGTACTTGTCGTCCAGAATGGTGGGGGTGCCGAAGCCGGCCGTGCGGGTATACGTGCGCTCGGCCGACCAGCGGTGGGTGCCTTCCGGGGTGATGACGCTGGCCTGGGCGGAGCTCAGGGAAAAGGAGCCGTTGCCCAGGTTGGTCAGCACGCGGGTGCCGGTGTGCTGCTTGTCGTTCACGAAGTAGTCGACCGGCGTCACGGTCACCACCGCGCCGCTTTGGCGGTAGGGGCCGCTAAACACGGCCACGAGCTTGCCGCGCCGGGCCACGCCGTTAGGACCCACGCAGTTGGTCGGGCCAAAATCCAGCGTCAGGGTTTGGGTGGCGGCATCGTAGGTACGAGTGACGCAGCCGGCGAGCAGGCGGGCCAAATCGGCCGGGCTGGCAACGGTAGCGCTGGTGGATTGGGTCACGTCCTGCGGGGCGGCGGCATCGAGCAGGTCGCTGGTGGCGGCGTTTTCGTCCTCGGCCACGCCGCTGTCTTCAGCGGAAGCTATGCTTTCGAGCGCGGCGGGGTCGCGGTCCTTATCGCAGGAGGCGAGCAGGAGCATACCACTGGCCAGCGTCGCCAAACCCAGGTGGTGAAGATTGAACATTTTCATGACGAGTAAAATAAGGAGGATTAAAAAGGTCGGTTTCGGTGGCTTGGAGGCATAACAGGTTGTTGGGTTTAACACGATGCTGGTATTTTTTAAATAATGCCTGCTCTTTAAACTTTTCCCCAAAGGGCCAGTCCATCTGCCTGTTCACTCCTTCTTTCACTGCTGCACTTGTCATGAATCGACTACTACTTCTGCTCGGGCTCGTGGGCAGCGCCCTTTCCGGAGCCCGCGCTCAAACGCCCAACTTCAGCGCCGTGGACGCGCTGCTCACCACCAACCTGGCCCGCTACAACGGCAGCGTAGTGTGCCTCGTCAAGCAGGGCAACCGCCTAGTGTACTACCGGGCGCTGGGCACGCTCGACAGCCTGTCGGTCGTCCCCATTGCCTCGGCCACCAAGAACATCACCGCCGCCGTGGTGCTGCGCCTGGCCCAGGAAGGGGTGCTGGGCCTCGACGACTCCATTGGCACCTACCTGCCGCGGGCCACGTTCTTCCGCAAGGGCAGCTCCACCATTCGCCAGAACTTTGCGCATACCGGCGGCTGGGCCGGTACCAGCGGCGAAGACTTTCTGGCCCGCACCAACATTACCCTGGCCCAGAGCGTGGACAGCATCCTGCGCGAAGACCCCCAGCTATACCGGCCCGGCACGGCCTTCAAATACAGCGGCGTCTCGATGCAGGTGGGCGGCCAATGCGCGGCCGTGGCCGCGGGCACCGACTGGAACACGCTCTTCACCACGCGTATTAAGCAGCCGCTGGGCCTGAGCAGCACCACGTACCAGCTCAGCAGCCCCACCAACCCGCGCCTGGCCGGCGGCATCAATTCCAACGCCCGCGACCTGATGCGCTTCACCCAGTTCATTTTGCGCAACGGCAAGGTGGGCACCACTCAGGTCATCGACTCGGTGTGGATGCAGGAAATGTGGCGCGACCAAACCAACCGGGTGCCCCAGTTGGCCTCGCCCTACCCGGCCAACCCAACCTATAATAATCCCTACAATCAGCCCGTCATCTACTACGGCTTCGGCGCGTGGCAGGACGTGTACAACCCGACCACCCGCTACACCGAGCAACTCAGCGGGGCCGGGGCCTTCGGCACCATCTACTGGGTGGACCGCTGCCGGGGCATCACGGGCGTCATCCTGACCCAATCCAACTACGCCCGGGTGTCCGGCGTCTCGATGCAGGCCATCGACCTGATTCGGGCCCAGATTGGCGGCGGCTGCTCGACGGTGACGGCCGTGCGCGAATCGGCCGCCACTGCGTCCTTAACCCTTTACCCCAACCCGGCCCACGACCGGATTTACCTGGAAGGGCCCGCCGGGCCGGGGGCCGAGGTCAGCGTCTGGTCGGTGACCGGGCAGCAGGTCGCGCCGCCCGTGCAGCTGCGCGCCGGCGAAAGCCTCCCCACCACGGGCTGGCCGGCCGGCCTCTACTACGTGCGGCTGCGCGTCAACGGCGGGCCGGCGGGCTACCGCAAAATCCTCGTGCAGCCCTGAACCGTCACCCTAGTCCTACCCTAAGAATCAGCGGAAATAAGAGCCTTGTTATGATGCAACTGCTAAAAAAATGGCTGCTCGCCAGCCTGGTGCTGGGCGGGACGGCGCTGGCGGGCTACGCCCAGGCGCCGGCCACCTGGCGCTGGGCCACCAAGGGCGGCTCGGCCGGCGTCGACGACTACTGCCGGGGCGTGGCCCTGGACGAGCGGGGCGCGGTCTGGATTACCGGCGACTTCAAAAACAGCTTCTCCCTGGCCGGCACGCCGGTGCAGGCCGCCGGCGGGGCCGACACCTACGTGGCGCGCCTGCGGCCCAACGGCAGCGCCCAAATGGTGCGCACTTTCGGGGGGCTGGGCCCCGAAGTGGGCGTGGACCTCGACACCTACGGCCCGGAATGCGCGGCCTACATCACGGGCACCTACTTTGGTCCCCTGACCCTGAACCCCGGCGTGAGCTTGCCCGCGCCCCGCGGCCAGCGCGACGTGTACGTGACCCAGTTTGACTCGCTGGGCCGGGCCGTGTGGGCGTCCACGTTCGGCAGCCGGGGCAGCGACTCGGGCAACGAGGTGGTGACTTCCGCCACGGGCGAGGTCTGGGCGACGGGCATTTTCGCCGGCGACTCCATCCAGTTTCCCGATGGGAGCCGGGTAGCCAAAGCCGGTGGTCCCGACGACGTGTGGGTCAGCAACCATTCGCGCACGGGCCGCTTCCGGCGGGGCTTCACGCTGCCCGGCACCGGCCACGAGGAAGGCCGCGGCATCAGCGTGGACGCCACCGGCCACGTGCTCTTGTCCGGGGAGTTCGATGCCACCGTGCAGGTTGGGGGCGCCACCCTCACTTCGCGCGGCGGCAGCGATATCTACCTGGTGCGCTACGACAGCCTGGGCCAGGTGCAGTTTTACAAGCACTGGGGCGGGGCGGGCCTCGACCACGCCCGCGGCGTGGACGCCGACGCGGCCGGCAACGTGTACGTGTCGGGCGTGTTCACGGGCAGCGTCAGCTTCGACGGCACCGTGCTCACGTCCGTGGCCGGCAGCAAAGACGTCTTCGTCGCCAAGCTCACGCCCACCGGCACGCTGCTGTGGGTGCGGCAAATCGGGGGGCCTTCGCCGGTGGACGAGGGCGCCGAGCTGGAAGTCAGCGCCACCACCGGCAACATGGTGCTGACGCCCAACGTGGGCGCGGTGACGACGCTGCCCAACGGCACGGTGGTGACGGGTAACGCCCAAAACCAGTTGGTGCTGAAGCTAAACTCGTCCGGGCAGGTGCTCTGGCACAAGCTGGTGCCCGGTACCGGGGGGCAGGTCATCAACTTTGCCGTGGGCCTCGACAGCCGGGAGAACGTGGCCGTGGCCGGCTCTTTCACGGGCAACATGACCTTTGATGCCCTGCCGCTGGCGGGCGAGCCCCAACCTACCACGCCGGGGGGGCCGCTGGTGGGCGATTTTTACGTGGCGTACCTGCCTGCTTCGGCGGGGGTGCTGGCCGTGGCGCCGACTACCGACCAGCGCGCCGCCACCTTCTACCCCAACCCCGTCGCGGCTACGCTGCACCTGCTCACGCCGGCCGGCCTGGAGCGCGCGACGCTGCGCGACAGCCAGGGCCGCCAAGTGCGCGACTGGCGGCGGCCGGCGGCCGCCCTCGACGTGGCCGACGTGCGGCCCGGCTACTACCTGCTGCGGCTGGAGCTGCTGGGCGGAGCCGTGGTGCACCAACCTCTTCTCAAACAATAACACCTGCTTACTTTCCATGAAAAAGCTCTTCGCTCTCTTGCTGGTCCTGCTGCCCTGGCTGCCGGCCTCCGCGCAAGCCCCGGCCCCGCTCGTCGCCGACTCCGCCGTGCTGCAGGGTGTGCTGCGCAAGTGGTACACCCAACTGCCCCGCAACTACGCCAGCCAGACGACCGCCGCGCCGCTGCTGCTGGCCCTGCACGGGGGCCTGGGCACGGCCCGCAACTTCGCCGGTTCCAGCGGCTGGCCGGCCATTGCCGACACGGCGGGCGTCATTCTGGTGTTTCCGGAGGGCGGCATCCGGCAGGGCCCGGGCGGCTTTGTCTGGAACATCTACTCCTGGGACGCCACCTACTCGTTCTACAACTCGCCCCTCAACGACGTGGCGTATTTGGACACGGTGATGAACCGGGTGAGCCGGCGCTACCGCGTCGATGCCAACCGGCTGTATATGATGGGCTTTTCCAACGGCAGTAGCATGGTCAACACCTACCTGTTCCGCAACTCGGCCCGGCTGGCGGCGGCGGCTCCGGTCAGCGGCTCGTTCATGACCACGCTCGCCATCAACCCCTACACCAACCCCTACCAACCCAACGGCCAGGTGCCCGTGTGGATTTGGCGGGGCCAGCAGGAAAACCAGCAGGTGCCCGGCACCAGCGAAACCCGCCGGGTGTCGGACCAGAACCAGAAGCGCTACTGGATAAGCTACAACCAAACCGGGCCGGGGGCCGACCGCATCACCCGCCCCACCCTGGGCGGCTACACCTACACCGACACCCTGTTTGCCAGCACCGACTGCCGGGGCGCGGTGCGGTTCACGGAAGTGGCGGGCCAGAACCACCAGTTCGTGCCCGCCTACGCCGCCCGGCTCTGGAACGAGTTTTTCCGGGGCACCGTGCGCACCTGCGCCAACACACCGCTGGCCGCGGCCCCGGCGGCCAGCCGGGCAGTGCTGAGTGTGTACCCCAACCCGGCGCGCGACGAATTCCAGCTGGGCACCAACCAGCCGGTGGTGCAGGCGACCCTTTACAACGCGGCGGGGCGGGCCGTGCCGTTGCGGCAGCAGGGGGCCACCTACCTGCTGAACGGAGTGCGGTCGGGACTCTACCTGCTGCGCGTCCAGTTCCGCGATGGCACCGTGGGCACCCACAAATTAGTGGTTGAGTAAATAAACCCGGCGCGCTTTCCATCATCAAACGGCCAAGTCAACTACTTACCCTTCTTCACTTTGCTAAATTTTACCACCATGAAGCGCCTCCGTATTCAACCCGCTATTTTCGCTCTGCTCGTGCTGCTGGTCGCCACCGTGGCGGGGCTGGCCCGCCCGGCAGCCGCGCCTTTCCGAGGCCCCGGCGGTCCCGCGCGTCCCGAAATCAAGGCGTATTTAAAACAGAACGTATTGCCCGTGGTGCGGCGTCAGCGCCAACAGTTGGAACCCGTGCTCTCCGCGGCAGACCAAACCCAACTCGCTGGCTACCGCGCCCAACTCCAGGAAATCCGCCAGCGGCGCCAGGCCCTGCGGCAAAGCATCGGAGCAACTGCTGCTCCGGACAGTGCCCGTCCTGCCCTGACGGCGGCCCAGCGCCAACAAGCCCAACAGTTGCGCACGGAGGCCCGGACCATTTTGCTGCGCGTGGCCCAGCTGGCACAGAAATACGAAACCGCCATCGCCCAGCAGCTCGGGCCGCTTCAGCCCCAGAAAGAGCAGTGGGCCGCCGACATCAAAGCCATCGTGCTGAAACACGCGACACCCGAGCAGCAGCAGCAGCTCAGCCGTTTTGCGGGCCGGCGGGGGCACCGGGGGCCGGTCAACGGACTTTTCCGGCCCGTGGCCTTCCTGCTCCTGGTGCCCGGTACCCCAGGCGTTTCCGGACAGCCGGGCAAGCCAACCGCCTTGTATCCTAACCCAGTTGGCGCCACCGCGCAGCTCGATTACCGCGTTGAACAAGCAGGGGCCGTGACCATCAACCTGCTGGACAGCCGGGGCCAGTTGCTGCGTACGCTCGCCGCCGAAACGCAGCAGGCCCCCGGCACCCATACCACGCAAGTGGCGCTGGGCGACCTGGCGGCGGGAACGTATTACTACCAAATCACGACCCGCGCGGGCACCGAAACCAAACGGTTTTTAAAAGAATAAGCGTTTTGTGTCGAGCTGTTCAATAGCTTACTCCTCTATTTCCTTACTTTTCTTCCCAGTGAAAAATACGCTTCTGCTGTTAGCTGCTGTGGCCCTGACGGCCACTTGCCGCGCCCAAACTCCCGCCGCTGCAACCCCAGCCAGTTCGGCCAGTCGGCCGGCGCCCGCGCAGCGCGCCGAACGCCAGATTCAAACCCTCACCCAGGAACTTAACCTGACGGCCGAGCAAGCCCCGAAAGTGGAGCGCATCGTCCAGGCGCAGCAGCAGGAACTGCAGGCGCTGCGGGCCCAAACGAGCGGGGGCGGCAACCGCCGGAAACTTTTTCAGCAGCTGAAAGCTTCCCAGGAGAAGTACAACGGCCAGTTCCGGGCCGTGCTCACCCCCGAGCAGTTCACGCGCTACGAGCAGCTGCAAGCGCAGCGTCGGGAACAGTTGCGCGCCGCCCGCCAAAACCGTCAATAGCCGCTAGCACATAACAGGTGCTGAAATGGCAGCCGGCAAAAGCAGGAAACGGTAGTCATTTCGCAGCGCCAAACTGAGGCTTGCTCTCACAGTGCCGGCGGCAGGTAAACAATAAGCTAGAGGGCGGGCTACCAGAACTTCACGTACAGCGCCGTAATGAGCAGGACGATGGTTGTAATCAAGGCCAGCTGCCGGGGCGACACGCGGAACATGCCGCGCTCCAAATGGATGGCCTTGGGGTTTACGGCCGGCCCGGCCAGGCTGATGACCACCATCAGGGCCATGGTGAGAAAAAACGACCAGCCCATGCTCACCAGAAACGGCACTTCGAACACGCCTTTGGCGTTGCGGAAGGCCGAATAGAACAGCGTCTCGGGGCCAAACAAGCGGGTGGCAAAGTCGTTGAAAAACAGCGAGAAGCCGAAGCCCGCCAGCATGCCGACCACGGCCGCCGGGGCGGTGGTGCGCTTCCAGAACATGCCCAGCAGGAACACGGCCACGATGCCAGGCGAGATGTAGCCGGTGTACTTCTGCACGAACGTGAAGCCGCCGTTGCCGCCCACGCCCAGCAGGTCTTCCCAGGTGAAGGCGATGGCCAGCAGCATGGCCACCAATACCGTGAGGCGGCCTACCCACACCAGCTTTTTCTCGGTGGCTTCGGGGTTGAGGTAGCGGCGGTAGATGTCGAGGGTGAAGATGGTCGAAATCGAGTTCACCTTGCCCGCCAGCGAGGCCACGATGGCCGCCGTGAGCGCCGCCAGGCTCAGGCCCTTGAGGCCGTTGGGCAGGAAGGTGAGGATGGCCGAGTAAGCGTTGTCGGGGTTCACGCCTTCGCCGCCGGCGCTCATCTCGGCCTGCAGGCTGCCCTGCTGGTGCAGCACGTAGGCCGCAATGCCGGGCAGCACCACCACCAGCGGCATAATCAGCTTGAGCAAGGCCGCAAACAGGATGCCGGTGCGGGCCGTTTTCAGGTCGGCGCCCAGGGCGCGCTGCGTGATGTACTGGTTGCAGCCCCAGTAGTTGAGGTTGGCCACCCACTGCCCGCCGGTGTACATCACCAGGCCCGGCAGGGCCAGGTATTTGCTCACGTAAGCCTGCGGGGAGTCGGGCGTGGGCTTGGTGAATATCATGTGAAAATGGTCGTCGGCCGTGCCTATCAGGGCCTGAAAGCCGGCAATGGCGCTGCTGCCCAACCCAAACTTCTGGCTAACCAGCACCAGGGCCAGGTAGCTGGTGGCCAGGCCGCCGAGCAGCAGCACGGCCACTTGAATAACGTCGGTGTAGCCCACCACCTTCATGCCGCCGAGCGTGATGAAAAGCGCAAACACGGCCAGCCCCACCAGAATGAGGTGGAAGGTGCCGCTGCCGGTGCTGCCCACCAGGTTGTTGATGGCCAGCGCCCCGAGGTAGAGAATCACGGTCAGGTTGACCGCGATGTAGAGGAAGAGCCAGAAAATGCTCATTATCAGGCTCAGCGTGGCGTTGTAGCGCTGCTCCAGAAACTGCGGCATGGTGTAAATCTTCTGCCGCAGGTAGATGGGCATGAAATACACGGCCACAAAGACCAGAATAAGGGCCGCCACCCACTCGTAGGCCGCCACCGCCAGGCCTTGCGAGAAGCCGGCGCCCGACGCGCCAATGAACTGCTCGGCCGAAATGTTGGACGCAATCATCGAGGCCCCGATGGCCCACCACGTCAGCGAGCCTTCGGCCAAGAAGTAGTCCTTGGTGCTCATCTCCGCGCTTTGCTTGCGCTTGTAGATGTAGTACCCGTAGCCCGACACGCCCACGATGTAGAACAGAAAAACCAAGAGGTCAAGAGTAGTAAGTCGGTTGGACATTGGGTGGGCTACAAGGAATTCGGATAGAGTGAACGGGACCGGCTGACGGCTGCCAAACGGATGGCTCAGCAGGCTTCGTCTGGAATTGGGATGGTAATCTGTTAGCCAGGGGAGTGAACAAGCCGTGCTGCTACGGGTGCTACTGCCGCTTAACCTGAAAAATGGCGCTGGTCAGCGGCTCTTGCGAAGAAATAGGCATGCCTACTTTCATCAGGTATTCGCCGGAGTAGGCTTTCCCGTGAAACTTGAATTTGGATTGCGTGCCCGGATACAGATTGATTTCACGGACGACATACTGTTTATCCGCGGCCAGCCCTTGCAACTTCACATTGGTGAAATTTTCACGGAAACGGGGATGCATGGTGTAGCTAAAGACAATGGCCTCTGATTTGTCAGCCGCCGCGTACTGAAAGGCAGCCCGGCTACCCTGCGTGGCGTAGGGTGAAACCAGCCGGTACTGCGTCCCGCGCCAGATGGTCGGGCTGAGGGCTTTGTAGGTTTTGACGGCGGCCTGGCTAAACGCGAAGTCCGGGGCCGAAAGCTCACCCAAGTCGATGTCGTAACCCAGCTTGCCCAGCATGGCTACGTCGGTGCGGAACTTGAGCGGCTGTTTGCCCCAGGAAGTGACGTGGCTGGACAAGGCCAGCGAGGGGTAAAAAAACGAATAGCCGTAGTGTAAATAGATTCGCTCCACTGGGTCGGTGTTGTCGCTGGGCCAGAACTCGGTGAAGTATTTGAGCGCGCCGTAGTCGATGCGGCCGCCGCCGCTCGAACACAGCATCATGGGCAGCCGGGGGTATTTCTGCTGCACCCGCGCCATCACGCCGTACAAGCCCCGCACGTAATCGATGGAGAGGTTGGACTGGTTCGGCCCCAGGTACTGGGAGTAGGGGCTGGTGATTTCGCGGTTGCTGTCCCACTTGAAGTAGGCGATGCCCGGATGTTTAATCAGCAGCGAATCGATGATGCCGAAGGCAAAGTCCTGCACTTGGGGGTTGGCCAGGTCCAGCACCAGCTGGTTGCGGCGCAGCTCGTCCGGGCGGCCGGGCAGGCGTAGTATCCACTCCGGGTGACGGGTGTACAGCTCGCTCTGCGGGTTCACCATCTCGGGCTCAATCCAGAGGCCGAACTGCAGCTTGTTCTTTTTGCTTTCCGCTACCAGCAGCTGCAGGCCGCCGGGCAGCTTGGCCTTGTTGACCTGCCAGTCGCCCAGGCCGGCCTTGGCGTTGTTGCGGGGGAATTTGTTGCCAAACCAGGCGTCGTCCAGCAAAAACAGGTCGGCGCCCAGCCGGCCGCCCTGCGCCATCAGACTGGTGAGCTTGGCCTCGGTAAAGTTGAATTTGGTGGTCTCCCAGTTATTGAGCACCACCGCGCGGCTTTCCTCACCCCGGTGAATGCCGTACTTGCGGGCCCACTGTTGCAAGTTGGCGCTGCTGACCGCAGTGCCCTCGTGGCTGTAGGTGAAGATAAATTCCGGGGCCGTGAACGGCTGGTTGGGCGGCAGACGGTAATCAGAGGCGTAGGGATTAATGCCAGCCCCGACGCGCAAGCAATGGTCGTTTTCTACCTCAAACGCAAACCGGAAGTTGCCCGACCAGGCCAGGGTGCCGGCAATGACTTCGCCGCTGTATTCGGCCGCCGGCTGGTTGAGGGCCAGCAGAAACAAGGGGGCCTGGAACATGGCCGCGCGGGTACCCGATTTCGAGTCCACGAGCTTGAGGCCGCTGGTCAGCTGCGTCTCTTCCAGGCGCATCTCTTCGGCCCAATCCCCGTGCAGGTGCGTTAGCCAGTAGGAATCGGCGTTCAGCCGGAGCATGGCCGAGGCCACGCTGGCAAGCACCAGCGGCGCATTTTCCGCGTGCTGAATCTCGACCGCGCTTTTGAACACGTTTTCCTTGGCGTAGGCGGTGAGCACCATCGTCACGCTGACCGGGTAGAGGCTGTCGCGGCAAACTACCCGGAGCATGCTCACGTTCTTGCCGGTTTGCAGCGTGTGGCTCACGTATTGCAAGTCCAGCGCGGGGTTACCGTCCGCGTGGACCACCCGGATGGCCGGCTCAAAAACGTTGTCCGTACCGGCGGCCACGTAGGCCTCTTTGGTTCCCGTATCCAGTTCGGAGTAGCTGACCAGCTTTTCGCCAAAATAGCTTTGGTACACCCGGCCGCGGGCCCCCACGTTCAGCACGAGGGCCGCATTGCGCGTTTCCAGCACCAAGGGCTTGCCGGGCTGCGCCAGCGCTGCCAACGCGGAGCAGCACAGAACCAGGAGTAGCGTTAGACGTGTTTTCAAATCACATGGGGAAGTTAATGCGCTGCGTCAGGCTGGGGTTGCGCTTTCGGCTTCACTTTCAGATAGTCCGGGAAAACCGCCTCTTTGCTACCTTCCTGGCTGCGCTTATTCTGCTGCCCCCCCACGTCCTGGTACAAGGGCATATACATGCCGTTGGTTTGCTTGAGAATAGCAAATAACTGGGTGTTCATCTGCTTGACGACGGGCGCCAGCGCAGTCTCGGTAATCAGGTTGCGCGCTTCCTGCGGGTCGGATTCGATATCGTACAGCTCGTCGGTATCCCAGATACCGTAGTAGTGGATGTACTTGTACTTGTTGCCGCGTAGGGCGTGCATGGTGGGTGTGTGGGGGAAGTTACGCTCCCAGTAGTACTCGTACAGCAGCCCGTCGCGCCAGGGGATTTTTTGGCCAGTGAGCTGCGGCAGGAAGCTTTTGCCGTCCATATAAGCCGGGGCTTGCAGGCCGGCTACGCTGAGCAGGGTGGGGGCCACGTCGATGTTGGCCACGACGTCTTTGATTACGGTGCCGGGCTTTATCAACTGAGGACAGTAGGCCAGCATGGGCACCCGCATCGACTCCTCGTAGGCGTTGCGCTTGTCGATGAGCCCGTGCTCCCCGAACAAAAAGCCGTTGTCGCCCATGTACACGATGAGGGTGGATTCGAGCAGGCCGTTGTCTTTCAGGTACTTCATCACGTCGCCCACCGACTCGTCTACTCCCTGCAGGGTCTCGGCGTACCGCTTGTAGTAATCCGTAATGTTTAGGAAGCTGTGGTAGGGAAAGTCGACGCCGTGCCAGGAATTGCGCTGGTTCTGCACCCACATCGGCTGGCCCTCCTGCGACCCGATGGCGAAGGTTTTGGGCAGCTTGAACACGTCCTTGGGGTGCGTATTCATGAATTTGTCCGGCGGCGTGAAATTGGAATGCACGCCCTTGTGCGACAGGTAAAGCAGAAAGGGCTTCTTCTTGTCCAGGGTTTTCAGCCAGTCCAGCGCGTAGCCGGTCAGCTCGTTGGTGATGTAGCCTTTCTGAGGGGTCTTTACCCCGTTCACGTTCAGGCCCCGGTCGTCCGGCAGGTAGCTGCCCTGGCCGGGAAAGGAAACCCACTGGTTGAAGCCCCGCTGCGGAGGCGAGTCGGAACCACCGCCCATGTGCCACTTGCCGATAAAGCCCGTCTGGTAGCCCGCCTGCTGCAGATATTGGGCGAAGAAAACGAGCTGGGGTGAAACCGCGTTGTTATTGTCAATGACTTGGTGCTTGTGCGCGTACAAGCCCGTCAGAATGGAGGCCCGGGAAGGGGAGCACAGCGCGGTAGTCACGAAGGCATTGGGCAGGTAGGCGCCCTCCCGCGCCAGCCGGTTCAGGTTGGGGGTTTGAATGAAGGTCTGGCTTTTCAAAAAGCCCAGCGCGTCGTACCGGTGGTCGTCGGTGAGGATGAACACGATGTTGCGGGGCTTGCCCGTCCCGGTTTTCTGCAGGACGGTGGACCCGCCGGCCTGCTGCACAACCCCACCGCCGCTCTGGGCCATATTGTGAGTCACGGTGGCGCAAACCAGCCAACAGGCTCCCAGGAATTTTATGAGTTGGTATTTCATAAGTGCTTCGAATGTATTTTCTCGTTTGGTTGTCAGTGTCCTGTTCACACTGCTGGTGTTCGCCCGGCACACGGTGGGGGCACCTAAATAATCCGGGACTAATTTTTTACTACTACCGACACGGCCTTGTTGATTGACGTCGCCTTTACTAGGACGTAATCAACGCGGCTGGCAGTGTCGCGCTGAATAGCGGCTTTTTTCTGATTTACGGAAGCTTTGCTGACTTTCACGGCCGGAAACTCAATTCGGTACACTCTGGCCGGCGGCTGATTCTGATAGCCTTTCCCCGCAGCTGGCTCAATCCGTAGCGTGGCTCCTTCCTTGGCTTGGGTGTAGCGCAGTTCGGTAGTGGCATAGCGCCCGCGGGTGTACTCCTCCGTCACCCCATCATCCTCGTAAAGCTGGTAGGTGTTCGTTTTGCCGACTTGCCCGGGATACACCCGGACGACCAGGGTATCAAGCGGGGCGGTGGCCATGCGGGACCGGTAGGGCTGCATGGGCAGC
Organism: Hymenobacter sp.; assembly: GCF_031398885.1. Classification (GTDB taxonomy): domain Bacteria; phylum Bacteroidota; class Bacteroidia; order Cytophagales; family Hymenobacteraceae; genus Hymenobacter. The sequence continues at coordinate 48,396 of NZ_JANNOD010000021.1, read as the reverse complement.
GGGTAGCCCCCTTTCACGAACAAGGGAAACGAGTTGATATCGGCGGAAATTTCCGCGGTTTGGCCGCCTTCGTGTTGGCTGTTGTCAAAAATGCTGTACCAGGTGTCTCCTTCCGGAAACCACACTCGTTGGGAGCTGGTCAGGCTCTCGCCTTTGCCCGGCGAAACAATCGGCGCAGAGAGCAGCAAATCGCCGTAGAGAAACTCCTGGGGGTTGGCGTAGGCGGCTTCATTTCGGGGATAATCGAGGTACAGGGCCCGGTTCAACGGCACAGATTGCTCGTGGCACTGTCGAACGCTCGAGTAGGTGTAGGGCATTAGTTGGGAGCGCAGGTGATAAATCCGGCGCATAGCATCTTCGGCCTGCTTACCCCACAGCCACGGCCGGCGGTCCAGGGTGCTGCCCCGCGCTGAATGGATGCGCAGCGAAGACGTGGTCAGGGCAAACTGCGTCCAGCGGACGTACATCTCCGGGTTCCGCTCGCCCCGAAAGCCGCCCACGTCGTGGGCCCAGAAGAAACAGCCCGCGTTGCCGCTGGTCGCGGTGAAGGGCACCTGAAACTTCAGCATTTCCCAGGTGGAGATGGCGTCGCCGCTGAACTGAATGGGCATCCGCTGGCTGCCCCACCCGGCCCACCGGCTGTACATGAGCCCGCGCTGCCCGTCCGTTCGGGACCGGCTGTAGTACAGGTAGTTCAGCCACGGCATGTGCTTCAGGGTGCGGTAGCCCTGCACGTGGGGCAGCAGGTGGTCCTGCTGCCAATCCAGCCACCAGAAATCAACACCGGCCCGCTCGTGGGGCACATGCGAGTACCGGAAGAAGTTTGTCATGTACCGCTTGCTGCCCGCATCAAAAAGCAGTTCCTTTTTTCCGCTGGTGTCCGCCGCCATTGCCGCCATGAAAGCCGGGTAAGCATCCTCGTGGTGGCGGATGCCATCGGCGGGGTGGTCGTTCAGCGCGATGAACAGGTGGTCCTTTTTCAGCTCTCCCAGCAGCGCGGCGGGGGCCGGGAATAGCTGCTTGTTCCAGGTGTACCCTGTCCAGCCAAACATGTTGGCGTGGCCCATACCCGTGGTAGCGTCTTTTTGGGTGTGCCACCCCATGTCCAGCACCATTACATCCAATGGAAAATCATGTTCGCGGTAGCCTTTCACAATGTCGCGGTATTCCTCGGCCGAATAATCCCACCAACGGCAGTACCAGCTGCCGTGCACGTATTTGCGGGTCATGGGCACCGTGCCGCTCAACCTGGTCAAAGCACGCAAGGCCGCCTTGTAATCGCTGCCGTAGGCGAAGAAATACAAGTCTTTGAGGTGGCTTACCGGACGTTCGGCTACCCAGCCGTTCTTCACAATCTCCTGGTTGCTGTCGTCAATCACCTTCCAGCCGTTGCGCGAGAGCAGGCCATCATCCGTTGGAATGGCCCCCCGTACGCCGTCGAGGGTGCTCACCGTTCCTCCCAAATTCTTGTCATCCTGGCTCACGAATGCTTTCCATTCGTAGTTTTTCGGCTGAGCATTCACCGTAATGGTCAGGTTCATCGGGCTGAAGGGCGCGCCAGTGTCCACAAAGTGCACCTGCATCCGCCGGGTGGTGATGTCGTATCGGTTGCCCACACGCTTTATTTCGAACGAATCGGTTCTCGCGCTCCGGTTGACCGCAAACAAGGTGGAGTCATCCAGAAAAGCGCCGTCGGCGCTGTACTCCATTCGAATCAACTCCGGGGCAATCACCGTGAACCGCGCCCGTCCAATCACCAGCGGGTTTGTTTGCTGCGCGTAGCCGGTTGTATTGAACAGCAGTACGCCGGCCAGCAAGGTTGTAACCCAAACAAAAGGGCGGCACCCATGCCGGGTAGTTGATGCGGTGAAAAGCTTCAGGACCTTGCCTGCGTTAGGAATGCTCATGACAAGAAACTTGGCTTACTCAGGCTGCTTCGCGTGGCTGGTCGTCTTTTTGGGGGGCATATTGGCATTCACCGTGGTTTGCCACTGATGAATGGCTTGCTGGAGTTGCGCGGCCAGCTGCGGCTGCTGGCTTTTCAGGTCCGTCTTTTCGTAGGGGTCGGCGGCCAGGTCGTACAGCCGCACGCTGTTATCTTCCAGCGACTCTATGAGCTTGAAGTTCTTGTAGCGCACCGCCGCCGCCGGCCGGCTGCCCTGGTTGCTGAAGTGCGGGTAGTGCCAGTACAGCTTGCGCTGGCTAATAGCCCCGGACTGTTGGTCGGACAGCAGTTGATTCTTGAAGCTTACCCCGTCGATGGGTTGTTTATCGAGGGCTTTGTTCTGAATGATGTCCAGCAGGGTCGGGTAAAAGTCGATGGTGGAGACCACGGCCGGGGAAACCGTGCCGGCCTTGACCTTGCCCGGCCAGCGCACCAGCAGCGGAATGCGGATGCCGCCCTCCGAGAGGTAGCCCTTGCCGTCTTTGTAGGGGGCGTTGGTGGTGGGCTGGGTGTCGCCGGCTTCCTCCACGCTCAGGCCACCGTTGTCGCTCAGGAAAATAACAATGGTGTTGTCCTCCTGCTTGTTTTGCTTCAGCTGGCTCAGTACCCGGCCAATGTTGTCGTCCAGCTCTTCCACCATGGCCCCGTAGGTGGGGTGAAACAGGCCGGGCTTTGGGTTAGGCTTCTTCCGGTACTTGGCTATCTTCTCCTCGGTGGCCTGCAAGGGCAGGTGCGGACTGTAGTAGGTCAGCATCATAAAGAAGGGGCTGGCCTTTTGCTGCTTATTCAGGTAGTCCAGGGCGTGGCTGGTAATCCGCTGGTTAAGCTGGGGCAGGGTAAACGTAGCGGCCGTGTCGCCCATCACGTACCACTCGTAACTTTTGCCGCGGGGCACGAGGCCGAAATCGTGGTCCACCACGTAATCGAAGCCCTGTTTGGCCGGGTGCGAGAGCACGGGCTCCGTGTTTTCGCCCAAGTGCCACTTACCGACCAGCGCGGTAGCGTACTGGTTTTGCTTAAACTTTTCGGCCAGCGTAATTTCTTCCTGCGGCAAGTAGTTCTTGTAGGCTGCGGGCAGCACGGGGGACGCTGCATCCGTCCGGCGGCCCCAGATGAAATTGGTCACGCCCACGCGGGCCGGGTAGCGCCCCGTGAGCATACTGGTGCGCGAGGGGGAGCACACCGGCGCCGCGGCGTAGGCGTTGGTGAACCGCTTGCCCTGCTGGGCGAAGCGGTCCAGGTTGGGCGTTTCAAAGTACGTGTTGCCGTAGCACCCCAAATCCTGCCGGCCCAAATCATCGGCCACGATGACGATGACGTTGGGCCGCTGGGCCAGGGCTGGCCCGGCCAGCAGGCTGGCGAGCAAAAGCAGGGGGGCGAGGATGTAATTCTGCATACGCGGGAGTGCGTTAGGGCCAAAAGAAAACGGCGTGCTCGTTCGGGCCAGTATTACGGGCCGCTACCGAGTATTCAAATCATAGAGCGGGCACCAGCAGCGCCCACTGTTCCTGGTGCGGGTGCTTGCCGGTGAATTCCCGGAAGCCCAACTCAAAAAGGTTGGCATCGGTGATGAGCCCGACCTTAATCAGCAGCGTGTTGCGGCCTTTCTTCAAATCGGCCAGCACCACGTTGTCGCCAATCCAGGAGCGGGAGGTGTGGGCTTTCTCGTAAAGCAGCTCCTGGTTGATGCGCAGCTGAAACGGGGCCGTCGACCCGATGGATACCCATTTTTTGGTGTCCTCCGGGCACTCAATGGTGCTGTACAGGTACACGACCCGCTCGCCCTTGCCGTAGTAGTAGCGCGAGAAATCAATGCGAAAGTCGTCGGGCGAAATCTTCTGCACCTGAAAGGGATACTGGGGCCAGGTGCTTTCGTCCAGGTAGATTTCCGGATGCGCCAGGTCGATGAATTCTTCCTGCATGTTCAGCCCGTCGTGGTTCATGTAGTCGACCGAGGGCATCGAAGACAAGCCGTGCTCGGGGTAGTCCGGGCGCATGGGCAGCCGGGCCGGGTCGTCGTGAATGAAGGGGCCAATCAGCACATAGCTACCGTAAACCGGTGTACCCTGGTGGTAAGCGGCGCCGGGGCCGCCGTTTACGCGCACTTCGCACGCATAAGTCCGCGCTGGCGCGCGGCCCGCATCAGCCACGTGGTGCCCCCGGACGCTGCCCTCGGTTTTGGTCCGCGCCGCCACGGTCAGTTCCACCGCAGTTTGCTCAAAAGCCAAATGTTCGGACTTCAGCTCCACCACCACCGTGTGTTTCTCGTCGGTGAGGTTTTCATAGCTGAAGCGCAGAGTGCCCTGGTCGTAGTTAGGCAGGAAATGATGCTGCTTTTTAGTGACGGGGTAGGGGCGCGGCCACTGCCCCGTTGAACTCATGCTCTCATCCTGGTTGAGAAAGGGAATAGCGGCCCGACACGTTTGGGCGGCCAGGTCCGTAATGGTTTTGGGAGAGTCGATGCCCGTTATTTCCGCGCTAATGACCACCTCGTTGCCTACCAGCTTCTTCCACTTCTCCGGGATGCTACGGTAGCCGTGGATGATGCCAATCAGAGCCCCGGCGGTGGCGGCTACGCAGTCGCTGTCGTGGCCCAGGTGCAGGGCGTCCATCACGCAGTCGAAGTGCTGGCCGTTGTGCAGCAGGGCCAGAATGGTGAAGCCGACGTTCATCGGGGCCGACGTGAAGTCGGCATCGCCCCACTTGCTTTTGATTTTGCCCATGGCCACCGGGTAGCTGCAGGTCTTCCACCAGCCCACGATGTCGGCCACTAACTGCGCCATCGCGGCGTTGGGCTCCAGCAGCTGCACGGCCTGGGTCAGAATGCGTTCGATGTCCGACTCCACGAAGGCCAGGGCGGCGCAGGCCGACAAGAACTGCTCGGCCTCCACCGAGAACCCGTCGTGGTCGAGGCTGGCGTCCATTTTGGCGTAGGTCATCGCCAACCGGGGGTTCCCGGCGCACAGCATACCCCAGATTTCGCTGCGAATGGGGCAGCCCATCGAGGCGTGGTAGTAGTAGTTGTTGTGGCGGCCGGAGAGAGGCGGCAGCAGCCCGCAACTCAGGTTGCGGGTGGCCACGCCGTACTCATTCCAGGGAAAGCCCACGTGGTTTTTCCAGTGGGCGGCAAAATCCGTTTCCCGAACATCTGCGCCGTGCTGCTTCACCATATCCAGCCACAGCAGCTGCAGGTCCAGGTCGTCGTTGGGGTAGTTCACGGCGAACAAATCGTCCGTGAGCGGAATAGTGTTGAAGGCTTTGATGCCCTCGATGGGCGCCCCCAGAATGCCACCGGCGCACTTGCCCACCCAGCCACCCAGAACTTTGTCCTGGTATACGTCGAAGTCCAGCGTCATACGGCTTTGCTTTCTTTGCCCACCCAGAACGGAGCCGTCAGAAACCACATTAGGGTGCCGACCAGCATGTAATCCAGGTGCTGCTGAAAATTAATTTTGTTGTTGAACATCAGAATGGCGGGTAGCGCGGTGAGCGCCAGTCCCGTGAACGAAATGACTCTAAGGGCTATTTTCATCATGAAGAACTGAGAGGTTTAAACATGGGAGTTGACTGGCTCCCGCACGCGCCCGGCATCGGCAACCCTTGTTCCCGTCAGGGTGCGCCGCTGCATCCACCAGCTTAGCGGCACGTACAGCGCCGCGGCAATAAACCAGCCGGGAATGGCCATGAAAAAGAAGAAGTCCACTTCCAGCCAGACGTAGAGAAAGTAGCAGCTCACCATCGACACCACCCAGGTAGCGGCGGCGGCCCCGTTGAAAGCGCCGTTGTTTGCCGCCGAGAAGTTCTGCTGCAGCCCCAGCCGGGGAAACAGGTACACGTCCAGCAGCACCACCGCGCCCACTGGGGCGGCAATCAGGGCGAAGATGGCCAGCAGCGCATCCAGCCGGGACACGATGCCGGGGAAGAAGCCCATCACGGCCGCGCCAACTCCCAGCCACAGGGTGATTTTCCAGCGCTTGGTGTTGGGCAAAATGCCCTGCACGGCCAAACCCGCCCGGTAAAGGGTGGGGTTGGCCGTGGTCCAGCCGGCAATGACCACGCAGATGAGGCCGGCCAGGCCCGCCCCAATCTGGGCCACCTGGGCCGGCGTGGGGTCCTTGATGCCAGCCTGCAGCGCGGCGGCGCACAGGATGCCCGACGCAATCCAGGCCATGAAGTGACCGATGAACATGCCGCCGATAGAAGCCAGGCCATAGTACGATTTCTTGGCGTAGCGGTAGATGAACATGTCACTCAGGCCGATGTGCATGGCCGTATTGGCCAGCCAGGCAAAGAACATGATGTGCCAGAACGTGTACTGCTGCATGCCGTTCGCCGCCACGCCGGTCCAGATTTTGGTGTTGGCCACCTGCCAGAAGTCGCTCAGGCTGCGCACCCCCAGCGCGGGCAGCGTGGCCACGCCGGCGGCCAGAAACACCCAGGGCAGCCATGGCGTACTGATTTGCGCGAAGCGCGAAACCCAATCGATGCCCAGAATGGCGATGACCGTAATCAGGCCGGTGACCACGGTAATCATCAGGTACCAGGAGGGGTTCTGGGGCACCATCTCCGTGAAGCTGGGCGTGGGCAGCCCGGCCACCAGCGAAATGGCCCCGGCCGACACCACGGCCATGAACGCGGCAAACACGCAGGCCTGCAGCCCCGAAATGGCGTTGAAGATGGAAACCAGCTTGTAGCCGCAGATTTTCTCCAGCTGATAAAACAGGGTGAGCCGGGTTTTGGCGGCCAGCGGCGCGCAAATCAGCGTCCAGCTCAGCGTGGCCAGGATGTTGCCGGCCAGCAGCCCCAGTATCAGGTTGGTGGCCGAAGCGCCGTGCAGCACGAACAGGGGGCCAATCACGAACTCGGTGCCCGCGATGTGCTCCCCGGCCACCATCGCCAAAAAGTCCTTGAACCCCTTGGTTTCCGATTCCGGCACCCGCTCCCGCTCGTACTCGTTGATGTGGTCCAGCGCGTCGGCTATGGATTGGTTTTCGCTCATAGAGGAGATAGGGTTTAAAATTCCTTGACGACCGGCTTCTCTTCCAGCCAGGCCAGCATGTTCAGCACCAGGAAATTCCAGTTCTGAAAGCCTTTGTTCAGGATGGGCTCGCCGTTTTCCGGCTGATAGTACTCGTGCAGGGCCCCGTTTTTCTCGAAGTCTTGGCCAAACAGCAGCACCGTTTTGATGGCTAGGTCCGTGGCCTCCTTGTCAAAGCCGTAATCGACCAGCCCGCGCCAGGTCAAGTAGTTCGACACGCCCCACACCGGGCCCAGCCAGGAGGAAGGATTACCGGTGGCTTTGAGGCTGTACATCTTCTCCAGCCTGGAAAGAGTCCGTACGCCGTAGGGCGCGTTAAACGTGCGGGGGTCGGCGTAGTTCTCCGCCACCATGCGGGCGGCCTGCTCCTGGGTGGCCACCCCCGCCCACAGGGCCATGAAGCCGCTCCACACGCCCAGCCGCTGAATCAGGCCTTCCCAGTCTCGGGGGTTGCCGCTGTGCAGGCTGCGGCCGGCTTCCTCCTTATAGGGCACAATGTTGAGGTCCACGCTGTAGAAAAAGCCATCCTTCTCGTCCCAGCAGTGGCGTTGAATAGCCGCGTACAACGCTGCCGCGTCCTGGTCAAATTCTGCCCCTACTTCGTTTAAGTTGAGCTGCTGGCACAAGTACACCATGGCCTTCAGCTCCTTGTACATCATGGTGTTCAAGTAGATGGAGGCCGAGCTTCTGGGGGGGCGGGCGTAGGTCGCCGGGTCGTTGTCCACCCCAATACCCACGTCGTTCTGCCAGTAATACAAGCCAGTAAGCTTGTGGCGGTGGTGGTTGCGGTAGTTATTAAGGAAAGCCTGCAGGTAGTAAAATCGGTCCTTTAGCCAATCCGCGTTGCCATTCGAGGCTTTCGTGATGAACGCCGCGTGCTGGGCCAGGCACGGCTTGTGCATGTTGGTTTCGTAGAAGTTCTGGGGCTTAATCTTCGTCACGTCGGCTTTGCGACCCAGCAGGATGGGCATCCAGCCGTCGCCGCTGGCCACGGCGAGAAAATTCAATACGCAGCCCTGCTCGTACTTCAGCGCCTGCCGCTTGTCTTTTTCCGTGCCGTTTTCCAGCAATACCTGCCGCAGGGCCACGTTGCTGAGCCAGGAGTCCCAGTCCCACAGCACGTCGGCATAGGCCTCGCTACCCGGCGTAATAAATGGATACTTAAGCGCCCCGCCTCCCTCGCGGTACATGCCATTATAGCTGGCGAAGATGTGCTTGCGAATGATGGGGGCATACCTTTGCCAAGCCGCATCGGACTGCTGCCCGCTGGCATCCAAGAAGCGGCAGCAAGCCAACACCACCAAAATCGCAATTCTCACCATCGTTGCCGAAGGGTTGGTGCCTGGCATCTCAGGAGCGTGATGAACTGCGAGTGCCCTCTGCATTACTCGCGCACTATCCGCTGGCGAACTTGCTGGCCCGCCTGCTCCACGCTCAAAATATAGACGCCAGTAGCCAACTGACTGAGTTCGGGCACCTGGAGAATGGAGGTGCCCTCCGTTAGTACTTGCGATTTCTGAAACCGACTGCGGCCGAGCATATCGTACACCCGCAACGAGATAGGACCCCTCAGGAATCCTCCCAAGGTGAGCGACAGCCCCGCGCCGCCGAAGGGAAGCGGGGCGGCCATCGCCGTCAGGCGGTTCCGCCCCGCCACGGTGACGCTTCGCACGGGCGAAAACTGGGATTGGTTGTTCGCATCTAACAGGTGCAAGCGGTAGTGCACGAGGCTGGCATTGTACCTAATAATGTCCTGGTCGCGGAACTGATAGACCTGGGGCCGGGAAGTGGTACCCTGGCCGGCCATCGTACCGATACGGGTAAAGGCGTTGCCGTCGGTGCTGGCTTCCACCTCGAAGCGGTCATTATCAGTTTCCGAAGCTGTACGCCACCTCAGCAGCGCATCGCGCCCGACGGTCTGGGCCGTGAAGCTAATCAGCTCAACGGGCAGCGGGGCAGCATTGTTGAAAGTCAGCCGATTTAACTTAAAGTTCGTTCCGCTAATGACAAAGAACCGTAACGTGTGCACCCCTTCGGGCATCGTGATGCTGGCCAGCGGCACCGTAGCCCACTGGTCAGCCCCGCCGGTCGCGTCAACCTCGATACTATCGACCACCACCTGTCCATCCACTTCAAGCCGCACCACATTGCCTGAAGTTTGGGCGGCAATCCGGGCGCTGACGCTGTAGGGACCCGTAGCCGGGGCGCTGATAGTATACTTCAGCCACTCGCCGGCCACAATGTCGCGCACCGCGAAACCGCCGCCCGTATCCGTGGTGGCTTCAATATCCACGGCGGTGCTGCGGTAGGCGGCGCCGTTGTTGCTCGCGTCCGCATCCTGGTAAGCCACACCTTGTTTGCCTTTGTTGAAATCTTCGGCTTCCACGATGCCGGGGATGGGAGCGGCCGTTTGAGCATTGATGTTGGCGGGCAGGTAGCACACCCAGCCACTTTTGGGTGGGAGCAGGTACGCAGTGGTATTGCTGGTGAGCGTGTCCTGGGTTTTGACGCCGTTGATGAGGGCGTTGTAGTTAAACCAGCCGCCGGGCTGGCCCACGGTCACGTTCCAGCTTTTGGTGGGGTGGCGGTTCACGCACACCACCGTGCCGTTGCCGTACTCCACCAGCACCTGGCCCATAAAATCAGCGCTGGTGAAATCTTTGTAGCCGGCCGGGTATTTTGCCACGTACTGCGAGGCGGTGAGCAGGGTGCCATTGTCGTTGTAGCGAATCCGGGTGGGCGTGCTGCTCACAAACGATTCCTGCATGGAATAAATATGTTTCTGCGTGAGCTGGGCGTACTCCACCATGCTGTACACCCGGTCCGGGGAGGTAATGAAGCCGCCATTGCCGTAGGCTAGCGTGGTGGCCATGTACATGAGCACGCTGTCGCGGGAGAACCGGACGCCTGCCGGCTGGGTCTGGGTGCCGTAAAAGCGGGCCATGTAGCCCATGCCGTGCACAAAAGCCTTGGGGTTGAGCTTCTCGTGCTGGAAATCTACTAGGAGGGGAAAACGCCAGCCGCCAATGTTGCCGTTGGCAATGGCCATGCCGGGCTGGGCTTCCACGTCGTCGACGTGGCCCACGGCGTACAGGTGCTGGTTGCCCTCGCCCGACACTGGCCCGTTGTGTGCCTGACGCAGGGTTTCGTACAAGCTTTGGTAGTTTCGCAGAATCTCGCTGTACTTACCCGTATTTGGTACGGCCGCGTCGTAATCCATCTGGTCGACAAAACCCAGTGGAATGGAGGAAGCGACGTCGAGGTAGCTGGCCCCGGTGTTGTAGGTGCTGTGAATGGGCGGCGAATACCGAGCGGAGTAGCTGGGGGCCGCGGAATTTTTCAGCCCGTAGGGAATGGCCCCGAAGCTGTTGGCCCCGCTAGCCGACAACGACCCGTTCTGAAACTTGGCGATGTTCGGAATATTGGCTGGGTGAGTCGGCGCGTTATCGTGAATGGTGGTAAAGTTCTCGTGCAGGCTAAACAACCCGCCCGCGTTGGTGACCGTGTCGCTGGCCGCGCGCAGCTGGGCATCGCCGCCCCACACCGCGCGGGCGGGCTGCACGTCGGGGTAGCCGTTGTCGTAGCCCTGATTTTGCCAAGGGTGTATTATCAGCCACAACGTGCTGCGGTCGATGCCGCCCGTGCGCAGCTGGCCGTAGTGGTTGGCCGTCACGCCGGCCCCCGCGTTGATGTTGCGGGCGTCCTGCCAGTAGTCGAACACCACCCGCCGGGCCGACTCGCCCCGGTACCGGGATACCGGGTTGGGGATGTTGGGCAATACCTCGCTCAGATTCTCCGAGACGGTGATGTAGGCTTTTTCCCGCAGCGGATTGCGCTGCCCGTTGGTGAGCGTGTTGTAGGTGGCATTCGGGGCGTAGCGCACCGAGGTTGTGGAGCCGGTCACCGTCCCGCTGTTGTTGGGGTTGGTGGAAGCGTTGCTGTACGTCCAGTCGAAGAAGCTGCTGACGAAGAGGTTATTGTTGGCCAGCAGCACGTTGAAGCCGCTCAGAAAAGGCACGTTCACTACCTGCGGATTGACCACTTCCTCGCACCTGTCGAAGGTTACGTTGCGCACGTTGCGGGCCGAGGAAACTAACTCGTTGACCAGCGTGCGCCCCTTGATGTAATACTTGGAGGTAAAGTCGAACGTCTGCACGGCCGCCGGGGAGGTGCCCGTTCGCTTCAGGCGCCAACTGGTTATCAGCGTGTCCTGCACCAGGGCCTGGCTGAGCTTGGTAGCCGCCGCCTGCCCCCCGAAGTACTGCGTCACCACCCCGTCCAGAATAACGGTCAGGCCGCCGATGCTGGGCCGGAACTCGGTAACGCCATTATCGGCCGACACGTAGATGCCGGAAAAGCTTGGACTGCTCGCCGCGCACCGAAAGTAAATTGGGCTACCGGTGCCCCCGCTGCAGTTGAACAGGTAACTGTCCCTGGCGGCATCGTAGGTTACCGTATTGGTATAAGCGACGCCCGTACCAGGCTGGGCGGTTTGCTGGGCGGTGGCCGCAAGGGCAATAAGCAGCAGCGGCAATACTATCAGTAGGTTTTTCATACAAAGTCAAGGACGCGAAAAACCGGTGATGCGAAATTGCTGCTGAAAAAAGCGTCAGCAACACCTCCGAGATACCGGGCATTTTTTGAAAATGGGTAGCCGAAAGGGCAGAGAATTACTTTTTGAAGTAGGTTGTCAACAGCTGCACCCGGGGGGTGGTGCTGGAGCGAACATTGTTGGACAGGTCGGTATTCGACAGCTCCGCGTCCCAATCAGCGGCCTGGCGGTAGGAGTGGTAGCTCCAGCTGAAGCCATATTTTTCGAACAAGTCAATCAGGTCGGCCACGTACTGGTCGCCCGACGGCCCGCAATAGCGCGAGGCGCTGAACTCGCCAATGTAGATGGGCACGTCGGGGTGTGCCGCCCGATAATCAACCAATACTTTGAGCCGGCTGTCAAGAGTGGCCTTATTCCAATAGGTGTTGTTGAAAGTTCCCGGATAAGGGCCACTGATGGGCTTGGTGACGCCTTGGTGCGTAAAGCCGGTGGGCGTGTACATGTGCGGACTCAGCACAATGTTTGTGTCACTGGGCAAAACAATCTGGTTGATTCCATCCGTCCAGTTCAAGAAAGTCCCGTTAGGACCTACCCCTTGCTGGGTGGCAATTATAATTGTATGATTATCGCCCTCTGCTCTAATTTTAGTTATTAGCTTCGAAAAAATTTGATTCCAACTTGCTTCCGGCGTATTAGGGAAGCCATCCCGCGCGGTCGGCTCGTTCATCAGGTCATAACCGGCAATGATATTTCCCCTGTTCTTGTACGTTTGAGCGATTCGCACCCATACTTTGGTCAAATGTGCGTGCCAGGTCGTGTCCGTCCAAAAAACATCTTTCGCAGTGGTACTAAAGTTACTGGCGAAGCCCGGCGAGGTGTGTGGGTCAATGATAACCTTCATGTTCAGCCGTTCGCACTCGTTGATGACGAAATCGAGTTTTGCAAATGCGTCCTCGTTGAAAGAGTACGGGCTCGTTTTTCTAACCAATGGGTTGGCGCTGAAATTTATGCGCACCACGTTGGGGTGGTACACGGCCAGGTCCTCTAAGTCCGTTCTGGAAATGTTGGGGCTGATATTGATGCCCCGGTACATTTTCCAGGGCTCAAGCACCACCGGCGTGGTAGTACTGGGAGTGGAAATAGGAGGGACAGGTAATTCGGCTTTTTGGCAGGAGTTGAAAAACAGTACGCCCGTAAAAAGGGCCAAGATTTTCAATGATTTTACTAGGTATTTCATCGTGGCAGTTATTTAGTAATGGATGCTTTCGACCTAAAAGTATGCTCCCACTCTTCTGAAAACGGGAAATGAAACTAATACCCCGGATTTTGGTCGGCCGGAGTCAGGGCAGTGTTGGCGTTCAATTCATTTTCCGGAAGAGGCAGCAACATGGTCCTCAGGTTTTCGGACATGCGGAAGTCGAAGCCGACCGCGAACGTGGGGTTGTTGTTGTGCTTGCGGATGGCCCGCAGGTAGTAGTCGGTCCCCTTGCGGCGCACGTCGTACCACATGTGCATTTCGCCAAACAGCTCGTACTGCCGCTCCAGTAGTATCCGCTCCCGGAATTGGTCTTTGGTCAAGCCCGCGAAGTTGGCGGGCTGGGTAGCCGCTGGGGTGGCGCTCGTGCGGGCGCGGGCCAGCACCTGGTTCACGTACTGGTAGGCCCCGGCGGGCCCGTTAATTTCGTTTTCGGCTTCCGCCAGGCTCAGCAGCACGTCGGCGTAGCGGAGGTATATTAGGTTATGGTTGCCTTGGTTGCTGACAAATCCGGGGTCGGTAAACTTAATCATGTACGGCCAGCCCTGGGTGGTGAGGTTATCGGGGTAGACCAAAGTCCGGGTGTTCGGGTTGGTCCGGTTGGCAAACGTGCTTTGGAAGGTAGTCGGGAAGCGCGGGTCGCCGGGGTAGCGGGTCCGGTGGTCGTCGTAAATCTCCTTGTTCACCCGAATGCGGGCAAAGGGCTGCCCGAACGGCGGGTTGGCCAGCGGCGTGAGGTAGGAGTTAGTCGGATTGAAGAGCGTGGTCAACTGACCCAGGGGGGTGCCTTGCACGGCCGAAAACTGCACCTCGAAAATGGCTTCCCGAGAGTTTTCCCTGGTCACGTCCCACAAATCGGCGAAGCGGGGCAGCAGAATGTACGCCCCGCTGCTCACCACTTTCAGCAGCTCGGTTTTGGCCAGCTGCCAGTTGGGGGAGGCCGGGTCGTTGCCGGCCAGGGCGATGTACACCTTGCCCAGCAGCGCGGGCGCCGCGTATTTATGCGGGCGGTCAATGGCCTGGCCGGCGGGTTCGGGCAGCAGCGTGGCCGCCTGGTTAAGGTCGGCGATAATCTGCTGGTATACTTGCTCGGTAGTGGCCCGGGGAATGTTCGTGTTTTCCTGGGTGGTGGGCTCGGTGCGCAGCGGTACGCCCCCGTACAGCCTTACCAGGTTGAAGTACATCATGCCGCGCAGAAAATAGGCCTGCCCCAGAATGTTGTTCTTCACCGGCTCGTCAAAACTTGATTCTTGCACGTTGGCAATGATGTCGTTGGTGCGCGCGATAACTTCGTACGACCGCCCCCACACGGTACCGATAAATACGATGCCTGGCACCAGCTCCAGCGTATTAAGGGCATTGGTGGCCTGCTGGTTGGTAAGGCAGCCCAGGCCCGATGTTTCCAGCAGCTGCGGATACGCGCCCCCGAAAAGATTGAAGTTGGACGCGGACGCGTAGGCCGCGTTCAGCACGGAATTGGCCCCCGTGGGGGTGTTATACAGTTCCACTGAGTAGAACGTGTACGGCTCTTCCTCCAAAAATTCCTTGTCGCAGGAAGCAAGGGTCAGGAGCAGGAGCGCTGCCCAGAAAGACTTATTCGTGATTTTCATGAGTACCGCTGGATTAGAAAGTTGCCGTCACGCCGAAGGTTAGTCCCCGGGAGTTGGGGTAGGAGTTTTGGTCGACTCCAATGCGGCCCGAGTCAAACCCGAAGCTGTTCACTTCGGGGTCAAATCCCTTGTATTTGGTGAGCAGCGCCAGGTTCCGGCCCGTCACGTTGAAATCGATTGCCTTGAGGCCGCCGGGTTTTTTGAGCGCCAGTTTGTAGCCAATGGTCGCGGTAGAGAAGCGCAGGAAGCTGGCATCCTGGACGAAGACATCCACGAAGTTGCTGAGATTGTAGCCGACCCGGGGGTACACGTTGGACGGATTGTCGAGCGACCAAGCGTTTTCGTAGTATTCGGTCAGCACGTTGTTGGTGTTGCTTAGGTTAGCCAGCCGGGCCTCCGTGGCATTGACCAGCTGGTTGCCGTAGGTGCCGTCCAGGAAAACCCCGACGGAGAAGGCTTTATAGGTGAAATTAGAGGTGAAGCCGAAGGTGAAGTCCGGGTTCGGGTCGCCGATAATCACCCGGTCGGTCGCCGTCACGTTGCCGTCACCGTTGGTGTCCACGATGCGGTAGTCGCCGGGCTGGGGCCGGGTTCCGTTGATGAGCACGCCCACCGTCTCGTCCGCGCTCTGGTAGATGCCGTTGGTTTTGTAGCCGTAAAACACGCCGATGGGCTGGCCGACGGCAAACAGGTTGATGGGGGTATTGACAAACTGGCCCGATACGTTCAGGCCGGGGCCCACGTAAAACTCTCCCGGTACGCCGAACAGGGTGGAAGGCGGCAGGGCAAGGTCCAGGATTTTGTTGCGGTTGAACGACATGTTCGCGCCGACGTTAAAATTCAGGTCCGGCGTTTCCACCACGAGGCCGTTGACGGCGAATTCAATGCCTTTATTCTCCAGCGAGCCCCGATTGGAGGTAATTGTGCCAAACCCGGACGACAGGGCCAGGGGAAAGTTTTGCAGCAGGTCGGTAGTTTGCTTGTAGTAGGCATCCACGCTACCCGTCACCCGGTCCGTGAAAAAGCCAAAATCAACGCCGATGTTGCCCTGCCGGGTGGTTTCCCAAATCAACCGGTCGTTGCCAATGTTCGCAGGACCGGCTCCAACTACGGGCGTGTTGCCGGAAACGTAGGTGTTGTTGGGGCCGGTGGAGTACCGGGTGAAGGTGTTATAAGCATTGATGCTCTGGTTGCCCGTTTCGCCGTAGCCTCCGCGCAGCTTGAGGGTGGAAACGTAGCTGGAGCCCTTCAGAAAATCTTCCTCGTTCAGCAGCCAGGCGGCCGACACGGCGGGAAACAAGCTATACTTATTACCGTCGGCAAACTTGCTGCTGCCATCGAGGCGGCCCGAAAGCGTGAGGACGTAACGGTCTCTAAGCGAATAGTTGACCCGCGCCAGCACCGAAAAAAGCTCGGTTTTGCTTTTGTTGAACGTAGAAGGAAAGAGCACCGAGCCGGTTCCTAAGCCGTCCGTGCGCAGCGACTGGTCGAAGAAGTTGGCGTTGGAAACCGTGCCGTCCGCCAATAGGGTGTTGTCGTAGGTCACCCCGAAGGTGCCGTTGATGCGGTTGGTCGGGTTGAAAGCTTTGTTGAAGAGCAGCAGGTTTTCAATCAGGTAGTATTTGCGGTCCAGGTCCGCTTTGCCCACAATGCCGTTGTTGTTGAGGCCGGCAAACGTGCTCAGGCCGAAGTAGCGGGAGCGCACCTTGTCGCGGTAGTCCCCGGCGAGGTTGAGCCTGTAAGTGAAAATGTCGGATATGCGGTAGTTCAGCGACAGGTTGCCGATGATGCGCTGCTCCTGGCTGATGTCGTCGTAGTCCTGGATGAAGCTGCGGGGCCCGGTGAGTTCCTGGTTGGGGTCGTCAAAGTTCTGGGCGGCGCTGAGCAGGGGTTGGGCCTGTAGCATCTGGGCTATCAGGCTGGTGTTGGCCACGGCCTGGGGCTCTGTGCTCGACGTCGAGTTCAGGGTAACCAGCGAGCCGGCCGTACCGAAATCAATGGACAGCTTGTCGGACAGGCGCTGGGTCAGGTTTATTTTTATGTCTCCTCGGGTAGAGCCGGTCCGGTCGATAATGCCCTTTGTGTCGAGGTAGCCGCCGGCTACGTAGTACTTTGTGTTGCCTTCTTTGGACCCGCCGCTCGCCGAAAGCCGGTACGTTTGAGCCACGCCCGTGCCCTGCACGTCCCGCTGCCAGTTAATGGATTGAATCGTGTCCGCGTTGAAAAGTACCGGTCCGCCCGCCAGCGTGCTTAACTGGTTGCGGTAGCGGGCGTAGCTGGCCCCGTCCAGCACGTTTAGGTACTTGCTGGTGCGCGAGAGTTGGGTATTGGCCGTAAACGTTATCGTCGGGGCCCCGGCCTTGCCCCGCTTGGTCGTGATGATGACGACCCCGTTGGCTCCCCGGGAACCGTAGATAGCCGTGGCCGAGGCGTCCTTTAGCACCTCAATACTAGCAATATCCAGGCTATTAATGGCCGTCAGGCCGTTTTGCTGGGTCACGGCGTCGCCCCCGGCAATGGCCCCCGACGTGGGGTTGCGAACGTCTTCCGTGGCGCTGTTGATGATAATGCCGTCCACCACGTAAAGCGGCTCGTTGTCGCTGCGCAGGGAGTTAGTACCCCGAATTTTGACGCTTACCGCCGCGCCCGGCTGCGAGCTCTGCTGCTGCACGCTCACCCCCGGCGCCCGACCGCGCAACAAGGCATCGGGGCTGTTGAACTGCACTGCGTCCTGCTGCCGGGGCGTGACGCTGGAAATGGCCCCCGTAATGTCCCGGCGCTGGGACTCGCCGTAGCCCACTACGACCACTTCGCTCAGGGAGCTAACGCTCGCGGTCAGCCGCACGGAGATGTCAGCGGCATCCCCAACGGTTTTTTCCTGCGACTCGTAGCCCACCGAGCTAATTACCAGCACCGCGCCGGACGGCACGCTCAAGACAAATTTTCCGTCCGTATTCGTGGATATGCCCAGCGTGGTACCTTTCACTACCACCGTCGCCCCTGGTAATCCTTCGCCTTTCTCATCTACTACGGTGCCGCTTATCTGGCGATTTTGGGCGGCGGCCGTTAGCGTGCAAACGAGCATACAGGCCAGCGCCAGCACTGCTTTTGACCTGCGCATCAATTCAAGTAAAAAATGAATCATGGATTGGTGGGATTTACCGGAGTGGTTCCACTCCGCATTCGGGAAAAGGTGTGCGAGGAAAAAGGTGAGGCAGTACCGTTACAAAGAAGTATCTTGTCGATTCGCCCTTACTCCGCAAAATCTGCCATCTCGGCCGGCGGCGTCGCAGGCCAGGCGTTCAGGAGCTAAGCTTCGGGAATTGAGTGAGGGGTTACTTAACTCTGGCAAATAACGCCGCCCCTTAAGACCCTTGTTTCCTGTACTCTCCTGGATTTTGACGGATTTTTAATCGGACGATTAATAAATCGTGATTATTTTTTCAGGAGCTACTTCGCGTGGCACGAAAGCGTACCAGCGCAGACTGGGCGCATGTGGTTCCGGGCTCGGCCAACCCGCTACGAACTTCGCTTTCTCCTTCGTTTCGGGTCACTCAATAATGACCGTCAGGCTGCGCGCGCCGTGCGCGCCGATGACGAGCGACTGCTCGATGTCCGCCGTTTTAGAGGGGCCGGCTAGGAAGACGCCGTAGCCGTCCAGCACCGGCCGGCGGGCATAGGCCTGGTGCATGGTGGCCACCAGGTTGGCACGGTCCAGTACCAGCACCAGGTGCTGGGCGATGGTGGGCAGCGCCCGGTGCAGCATGTTGACTTCGGGCAGCCACACGGCGCCGTTCTCCGCCACGCCCAGCTCCCCGCGCAGCACCGCCAGGTCCACGGTGGCTAGCACAGTCGTGGGCGTGCCGGCACCAACGAGGACCGTGGCGGGAATTAGTGCCGAAGCAACGCGAAGTTCATTGGGGTAGAGGCGGGCAACCGTCTCGGCCAGGCGGGCCGGCTCCGGCAGCGTCACTACCTGCCCGCCAATGCTTGCCAGCAGGGTGGAAAATTTCTCGACCGAAGCGTCGCCCGAAAAATGCGGTACCGCGGGCAGTGGGGTCTGGGCGGGCTGGGCGCCGCGCACGGCGGCCAGGATGGTGGCGCGGGTAGTGGCACTCATGCGGTGGGCGCGCTGGTCGGCTGCTGGGCGTGCCACTCGCGGAAGCTCTGCCGGGGCGGGGCCGGCAGCTCGCGGGCAATGGCCCAGGGGTTGTAGCCGGGGGCGTGGCTCAGGCCGTGGGGCACCAGGCGCAGGCCCAGCCGCGCCACCGCGCCGCCCGCCCGAAACAGGCCCGGCCGGGCCAGCACCCGGCTCAGCAGCTTCATGCTGTACTTTTTGCTGGCCGGCAGCATTCCTTCGGCGCCCAGCACCTGCCGCCACTTATAGAGCTGGGTGTGGATGTCGATTTTGACCGGGCAGACGTCGGTGCAGGAGCCGCAGAGCGTGCTGGCGAAGGGCAGCGAGGCGTGCCGCCGCATGTCGATGTTGGGCGACAGAATCGCACCAATCGGTCCCGGGATGGTGAAGTCGTAGCTGTGGCCGCCGCTGCGCCGGTACACCGGGCAGGTGTTCATGCAGGCTCCGCAGCGGATGCACTTGAGCGAGGCCCGAAAATCAGGCCGGCCCAGCTGCTGGCTGCGGCCGTTGTCAACCAGCACCAGATGCAGCTCCCGACCCGGTAAGGGTCGGGTGAAGTGCGAGGTGTAGGTGGTGATGGGCTGGCCGGTGGCGCTGCGGGCCAGCAGGCGGGTGAACACGGCCAGGTCGGCGAGCCGCGGCAGCAGCTTTTCGATGCCCAGGCAGGCAATGTGGACGCGGGCCAGGTTGATGGCCAGGTCGGCGTTGCCCTCGTTGGTGCACACCACCACCGCCCCGGTTTCGGCCACGGCGAAGTTGACCCCGGAAATGGCGACTTCGGCGGCCAGGAATTTCTCGCGCAGGTGCTGGCGGGCGGCCTCGGTGAGCTGCTGGGGGTCGGTAAGGCCTTTGTCGGTGCCCAGGTGCTGCCAGAAGGTTTCGCCCACGTCCTCCTTGGTGAGGTGGATGGCGGGCAGCACCACGTGGCTGGGGGCCTCGTCGCGCAGCTGAATGATGCGCTCGCCCAAGTCGGAGTCAATCACCTCCACGCCGTGGCCGAGCAGGTGCTGGTTCAGGTGACACTCCTCGGTGAGCATGGATTTGCTCTTGACCACCCGCGTGGCGCCGGCCGCTCGCACGATGCCGAGCACGATTTCGTTGTGCTCGGCGGCATCGGCGGCCCAGTATACCTGCACGCCGTTGGCCAGCGCCGCGGCTTCAAACTGGAGCAGGTATTCGGAGAGCCGGCTCAAGGTGTGGTCCTTGATTTGGGATGCCAGCTCGCGCAGCTCTTGGAACTCGGGCAGAGCATACACCGCCCGGTCGCGCTTCTGGCGCACCATCCACAAAGTTTCGTCGTGCCAGGTGGTGCGCTCGGCATCGAGTAAAAAGAGGTCGGAACGGTCGGCGTGGTTTTGGCTCATGAGAGGGCTCCATTGAAAATTTCAGCGGCGTGCCGCACTTGCAGGGGCAGCTTCTGCCGGCGCACGATGCCTTCCAGGTGCATCAGGCACGACATATCGCCGCCGGTCAGCACCTGCGTGCCGTTGCGCACGTGGTCCTGCATCCGGTCGTGGCCCATGCGGGCCGAGATGCCGGCCTCCGACACGCAAAACGTGCCCCCGAAGCCGCAGCATTCGTCGTTGCGGTCCAGCTCGGTCAGCTCCAGGCCCGTCAAGCCCGTGAGCAGCCGACGCAGCTGGCCGTCGCGCACGGGCGTTATCTCCGATTCGTTGGCCTGGTGCAGGCCGCGCTGGCCGTGGCAGCTCAGGTGCAGCCCTACCTTGTGCGGGTAGGCACCCGGCAGCTCCGTCACGCCCAGCACCTGGGTAATGAAGTCGAACAGCTCCACCGTGGCCGTGCGCACGTGCTGCACGGCCGGCGTCTGGTCGATGACATCGAAGTGCTTGCGCACGTGGTACACGCAGCTGCCGGCGGGCCCCACCACGTAGTCGTAGTCTTGAAATGTCTCCACAAAGTGCCGGTACACCGGCCGGGCTTCCTGCTCGCAGCCGCTGTTGGCCATGGGCTGGCCGCAGCAGGTTTGCTGGGCGGGAAAGGCGGCCCGCACCCCAAGCTTGGCTAATAACTGCAACGAGGCTACCGCCACTTGCGGGTAGAACTGGTCGACGTAGCAGGGAACGAACAAGGCAACTTTCATGGGGCAAGCGGGACGGTTGGGGGCGCTACAGTGACCGCCGGCCAGGATTAGTTGAACAGCGCTTCGGTTTTTTTCAACGCCACGCCTTGCTCTAGGTGCAGCAAAGCCCCGAGGGCCGTGGCCTGGGGCACCTCCAGCGTGCGGATGCTGACGGCCGGAAATGCCTCGGCCAGCAGTTGGCGAAACAGCGGATTGCGGGCAAATCCTCCGTCGAGGAACAGAATATTCTCGTCCTGCCGCACCAGGTTGATGGAAGCCGCCAGGATATTCACCAGCCCGCGCAACAGGTGCTGGTAGGCCTCGGCGGCCGTGCTGAAACCCGACAGGTCCCAGGCCCGGGCGGGCACCTCCGGGAAGGGGCCGGTGCCGTGCATGCACCAGGGCCAGAACGGCTCGGCACGGGGGTCGGCGGGCCGCACCTGCACCAGGGACTGGTAAAAATCGGGGCGGACGTGGAAGTGGTTGGCAATGTGCTGCACCTGGTAGTCGTGCTCGCGGCCCAGAAACACGCGGGCCGCCGGCACCGGCTGGCCCTTGGGCGTGAGGTAGCTCAGGCAGTCGCGGCGCAGCAGCTCGGGGGTGAGCGGCTGGTGGTTGAAAGGGTTGAAGGTGATGGCCCAGGTGCCGGTCGAGACGAGCAGAAACGGCTGGTTGGTTTCGCGCAGGTAGGGCAACACCGCCGCCGAGGAGTCGTGCAGGCCCACGCCCACCAGTACCCCGTCGATGACCGTGGCCACCGAGTCCTGGGTGAGCGGGGCCAGCTTCTCCTCCAGGCCCTCGCGCCGCACCCAGGCGTGGTAGTCGCCAGCCGCAAAATTCCAGAGGCCCGTATGGCAACCCACGGAGGTATAGTCGCTGAACTTCTCGCCCGAAATCAGGTACGACAGGTACTGGGGCAGGTGCAGGGAAGTATGTACGCGGGCGTACAGCTCCGGCTTGGCGTACTTGAGCCAGTACAGTTGCAGGCCCGAGTTGAGCATTCCCAGCCGGGGCGAGCAGGTAACCGCCGGAAAATCGGGGGCCGCCCCGTCCAGCGCGGCATCGAACTGGGCGGCCAAGCCGGCAGGCAGCGGCTTAAGGTAGCTGTAGAGCGGGGCCACCGGCTGCCCATCGGCCCCCAGGTGCACGAAGCTGGCCCCGTAGGCCGCGAAGTTCACGCCCTTGAGCAGATAGTTGGGGTGCTGGCGCAGCAAGTGCCAGTTGCTGAGCACCCAGTGGCTGAGCCGCTCCAGCGTTTCGCACGGGTAGCCGTCGTCGTCAATGGTGTCGAGACACTCCTGCTGCTGCTCGTCGATAATCTGCCGGTTCTCGTCGAAGAGAATGACTTTCTTGTTGGTTTTACCCACGTCGAAGACGGCGTAGACTGGCTTTTTCATAATCCGGTAGAAAGGGCCCGCAAGCCGCGTTGCTTAGTTAGTTGGTCGCGCACTTGCAGGGCGCGGCAGGCCATCACCGGCCGCAGCGCCCCGCCCGCCTGCCGGTAGGCTTCGGCCACGAGCGGCCGTACGTCGGTCAGAAAGGCGTCGCGGAGCAGGTCCTCCGCCCGCGCGGCGTCGTTGGCCTGCTGAGCTTCCTCCAGTGCCGCCCGGTCCACGAGCAGGGCCTTGGCGTAGGCCGTGAGAATGTTGTCGACGGATTGCAACAAGTCTTCGAGCGGGTCCTTGGTGTTGTGGCTGGCGTCAATCATGTAGGCCACGGCGGGGTTGCGCACGGCCGGGTCTTGGCCAGCGTCGACCAGCTCGTTGAAAATCAGAAACAGCTGGAAGGGCTTGATGCTGCCGGTGGTCAGGTCGTCGTCGCCGTACATCGAACCGTTGAAATGAAAACCGCCCAGCCGTCCGAAGTGCTGCAAGCGGCCCACCAGCTGCTCGATGTTGGTGTTGGGCAAATGATGGCCCAGGTCCACGAGCACCTGCGCCTGGGGGCCCAGCGCCTGGCATAGCGCCAGCGAAGTGCCCCAGTCGGGGATGACCATGGAATAGAAATTGGGCTCGTAGGGCTTGTATTCCACCAAAACCGTCCAGTCGGGGGAGGGCAGGGCGGCCACGATGGCGGCCAGGCTGTCCTGCGTGCGCTGGTACGCACGCCGAAAGTGCTGCTGGCCGGGAAAGTTGCTGCCGTCGGCCAGCCAGACGGTGTGCGTGGTAGCCCCCAACTGCGCGCCGTATTGGATGCACTCCGCGTTGTGGGCGACGGCCTGCTCCCGGACGGCCGCGTCCGAATGGGCCAGCGAGCCGAACTTGTACGAAATCGGCTGGTCGGGTTGGTCCTGGAAGGTATTGGAGTTCACCGAGTCGATGCGCAGGCCGGCGGCTTGCAGCTGCTGGCGCACCGCCGCCACGTCGCCGGGGATATCCCACGGAATGTGCAGGGAAATGGCATCCGATGACCCGTTGAGCTGGTGCAGCAAGCCCACGTCGGCTATTTTTTCGGCCAGGCTGCGGGGCTCGCCGCCCCCCGGAAACCGCCCGAACCGCGTGCCGCCCGTGCCCAGCGCCCAACTGGGAATGGCGACCTGGAAGGTGACCAGTTTTTCAATCACATCGGCGGCCTGGCGGCCCAGCGTGTCGTGCAGGTAGCACAGCGCCGCCTCGTGGGCCGTCATCAGGGGTTGGTTGAAATCGTGCAGTTGTTGAGTGGAAATCATGATAGGGGCAGAAAAAAGCGGAAAAGGCAAGCATTAAGCAAGAGGAAACCAAGCGCACAAAATCAATTCAACCTACTATTCATCAACGAATCAGGACTCACTGGCGGGGGTTTCCATTACCAAATCTGGTTGTCTCGGCAAACTGCCCGCCCTGCTTGTCGGCTGGAATCGTGTTGTCATCCAGTTTGACGTTAGCGCACCCTTGCAGGTAGATAGCGGCCGTTTCGCTGGGTAAGGTTCCGGTTTGGCAGGCGTTTTCCACCGAGTTGCCCTGCAGGGTCAGCCCGTCCACGCCGGCAACGAAAATCCCGCTACTCTGCGCGCCGCTCACTTTGTTGTTCTCGAAGGTGATGTTGCGCAGGCTGCCGGGCACTTCGGCGGCCTTGTCGCCCTCCAGCCGAACGTAGGCGCACAGCGCCCCCGGCACGGAGCGGCGGCCCGGCTTTTTCTCGCTGTAGAGCCCGCAATTGCGGATGTTATTATTACGCACCAGCACGTTGCGGCTGGGATACGACTCGAAGAAAATGTGGTGTTCCGCCCCCACCCAGATGCCCAGCTGGGTGGTATTCTCGACCGTGCAGTTTTCAATCGTCACGTTCTGCTCTTTGATGATAATTCCCCGCGCCCGGATATTGCGAAACGTCGAGTTGGTAATCGAGGCACTGGATAAACGGCTGGTGGTGGCCAGCGCGTAGGACTCCGCCACCCTTGCGGGAAGCGCCGTGGTGAAGCGCAGCAGGAATTTCCGGTCGTACGGCGACTTGTTGGTCGCGTACTCCACTTTCATTGACGCGACGCGCACCATGCTGGCGGGGTTGTAGAACTCCACGCTGTCGCCGGCCCCGGGCATCGTCTTGGCCTCGTGGTTTTTGATATCAACCAGAATAGTCTGGTCGTCCACCTTTTTTACTACCCGAAAAAACCGGTCGACGTGCAGGTTGATTCCGTCGTCTCCCAGGCCGGCAATGGCGCAGTTATTAATTTTTAAGCGCCCCCCGCAATGGCCCAGGTTGAGCCCGTCGGCGGTGGTGGACATGATGCGGCCCTTGCCCGGCAGGATATTGAACCGCTCCAGGGTCACGTTCGTGTTGTTGCGGGAGACGAACCCCATGCCCGCCGCCGTTCGCACGGCCACGCCCTCCAGCACGACGTTGGCGGAGTTGGCAATGTAAAAAGCATCCCCGCCGTACACGTGGTGGCGGACGACCAACAACGTGCCCACCTTGAGTGGTTGGGTCGGCTTGGTTTTTTCGTGCAGGCGGAGCACCTGCGGGGCAATCAGCTCGGTGCGCTCCACGGTGTTGTAACTGTCTATTCTCCCAATCGGGGTTTCCGTTTGGGCGTCGTAGTCCATGTACGCGCCAACCAACTCACCGCCTTGCACCGGAAACTGCGGCCTGATGGCGACATCAAACGAGTTTTCGGCGGTTTTTACCACCGTGCCCACGGAAAAAGACGGCCGCTGGTAGTCGATGGAGAAGTTCCGCAAAGTCAACCCCTGCACGCTCCGCACATCGAAAACCAGGTCGGGCCGCTTGCGTCTCAGATAGGCTGGCGGGTAATGAAACAAAAGCTCCGCGCCGTTGCCTTCCAGCGTAAATTTTCTCAACCCAACCAGTCGGAAAATGCTTGCCGAGCTGTCGGTATCAACAAACAGGTCGTAGCGCCCTTTGGGGAAATAAAGCGTCGAATTTTCGGGTTTGCAAGCCGCCAGGGCTTGCCGGATGGCCACCAGGTCGTTCTTGCCGTCGTTGGCCTTGGCTCCAAACTTGGCCACGCTCACGATATTCTTTTCCGGTCGGTTGGGCCCTTGCATTTGGCCTGCCAGCGCCGCCAAGTCCGGGCGGTCAACCAAGGAAAGGAGGAGCAGGCCGCCCAACAAACAAGCCCCTGAAAGTTTCATGCGAATTGGTTGAAGTAGGCGGAATTGAGCGACCAGCCGCAAAGCTGCCGACCAAACGAGCCCGGACTATTCTGTACTCACCTGCTTTCGGCCTACTTTTTTACAGCGAGCCGCGCCGGATGGTGTAGAAGGGGTTTTTGACCTTGATACGCTTCTTTTCCAGAATGAGCTGGGCGGCGGTGCGGCCCATCTGCTCGAAATCCGTCGTGATGACGGTCATGTTGAGCAGCTCCTTGAGGGGCGTTTCGTTGAAGGTGATGATGCCGATTTCACGGCCCAGCAAGTAGCTGGTTTGCCGGACTTTCTTGACCAGTTCCACTAGGTCGGTTTCCCGCACCACCACGTAGGCCGTGCCCGGCGTCAATACCTCGTCGGTGGCGTTGTCCTTCACGGCCACCTGCTTGTCGTTGTAGCGGCAGAACTGGCGAAACCCCCGGTCAATTTCCACCGGGTAGTTGTCGTCGCTGGGCAAAATCATGGTCATGCGCGGGTAGCGCTCCAACTCTTTGGCTAACGCGTCGAGCGCCCCGCCAATGTCCCGGTTGAAGTCCTGAAATACCCCCGGTACCTGCCGGTTAAGCTCCGGAATGTCCTTGTCGAGCAGCACCAGCTCTTCCGCCGGAATCAGCTCCAGTACCTTCAGGTATTCCTCTTGGCTGGTGGCCAGGGTGAAATGGGGCATCACCACGTAATAATTGTACTTGCCCAGGCTGCGCTCGATGATTTCCTGAAAAAGGTGCGCATTGTAGTGGTGGATTTGCAAATCAACCGTGGCCTGGTCACCGAGGGCCTCGATGAAAGCATAATAAATCAGTTTTTTATACGAGCTGAGCTTGTTGAACACCAGCAGGATTTTGAGCTTCGTGTCGCCGTGGGCCTGCACGTAGTAGCCCTTGCCCTGCACCGAGGTAAGGAAGCCCCGTTCGCGCAGCTCCCGATAGGCTTTCTCCACGGTATCGCGGGCCAGGTCGTATTCCCCGCTCAGCTCGGTGATGGTGGGCAGTTGCGCGCCATCCTTCAGCACCCCCCGCTCAATATCGGCGATGAACGACTGTACAATTTGCTTGTACTTCGGCATCTTATCGGCGGGCTTTAACTGGAGCTTATACATAACGGGGGAAAGACAATAAAAGAGCATTATCAGCCCCAAGGCCGATGCCTCTTTAAATCTGGGATTTCAGCGGACAACCCGAAATGTACAAAAAAGCAGAGAACCGGCCCACCGGCCAGCCCTCTGCTTTGTGTAAAAACGGCCGGCTAGCGCACGAAAGCGGTGGCCACGCCGCCGTCTACGTTGAGCACGTTGCCGGTGCTCTTGCTCAGGCTGCCGTCGACGAACACGCGCACGGCTTTGGCAATGTCCTCGGCCAGCAGCTCCTCGCCCAGCAGCGTGCGCTTAGCGTAGTGATTGGGCAGCTCTTCTACCGAAATACCGTAGGCCTTGGCGCGGCCGGCGGCCCAGTCGCCTTCCCAGATTTTGGAGCCGCGCAGCACGGCGTCGGGGTTCACGGTGTTGACGCGGATTTTATCGGCGCCCAGCTCGGCGGCCAACAGGCGGCTCATGTGCAGCTGGGCGGCTTTGGCCGTGCCATAGGCCACGTTATTGGGGCCGGCCACGAGGCCGTTCTTGCTGGCGATGTTCACAATATCGCCGCCCAGCTGCTGCTGACGCAGAATCTCCACCGCGCACTGGCTCACCAGGAACTGGCCCTTCACCAATACGTCCTGCAGGATGTCCCAATCGGCCTGCGTGGTGTCGGCCAGCGGCTTGCTGATGCTCAGGCCGGCGCAGTTCACCACAATGTCCACCCCGCCGAACTGCAACACGCTGTTCCGTAGCGCCCCACTGATTACGTCGGCACTGGTTACGTCAATGGCCGTGGCCAGCACGTTGTCCTGCCCGAATTGCTGGCGCAGTTCGGTTTGCGTTTCCTCCAGCAAGTCGCGGTCGGTGGCTACCACGCAGGCGCCTTGTTCAAGCAGCGCCTGACAGATAGCCTTGCCGATGCCCCCAGTCCCACCCGTGACAAAGGCAATTTTTCCCGACAGCGACTTGGGAGCGGGCATCCGCTGGAGCTTGGCTTCTTCCAGCAGCCAGTATTCGATGTTAAAGGCCTCCTGCTCGGGCAGGCCCTGGTAGGTGCTCACCGCCTCGGCCCCGCGCATCACGTTGATGGCATTGGTGTAGAACTCGGCGGCCACGCGGGCGGTCTGCTTGTCTTTGGCAAAGCTGAACAAGCCCACGCCGGGCCAGAGGATGATGACCGGGTTGGCGTCGCGGATGGCGGGAGAATTATCGTGCTTGCAGCGCTCGTAGTAGGCGGCGTACTCGGCCCGATAAACTTCAAACTGGCCCGTCAAGTAGGTTTTGATGCCGGCCGCATCAGACTGCATCACGTCAGCGTCGAGCACCAGGGGGCGAATCTTGGTGCGCAGAAAATGGTCGGGGCAGGAGGTACCCTTAGTGGCGAGGCGGGCCAGGTCGTACGAGTTCACGAATTCCAGCACGCGGGCGTCGTCGGTGTAGTGGCCCAGCATGCGGCGCTGGCTGCTGGCCAGGCCGCGCAGAACGGGCATTACGGCAGCGGCGGCGGTGCGGCGGGCGGCGGCATCCAGGGTTTGGGCGCGCTGCTCGCCGCCAAAAACGGGGCTCTTTTTGCCGTAGCGGGCTTCGAGGTAAACAGCCGCCTGCTCAATGACTTCGAGCGTGTTCATGTACGACTCGTAGCTCGTGTCGCCCCAGGTAAAGAGGCCGTGGCCACCGAGGATGACGCCGCGCAGACCGGGGTGGTCGGCCACAATTTTTTCCAGCTGCAGGCCCAGGTCGAAGCCCGGCTTCTGCCAGGGGAGCCACCCCATGGTGTCGCCCCAGATTTCGCGCATGATGGCTTCGCCGTCCTGGCTCGCTGCAATGGCAATCAGCGCGTCGGGATGCAGGTGGTCGATGTGCTTGAAGGGCAGCAGGCCGTGTAGGGGGGTGTCGATGCTGGGCGTGGCGCATTTGGGGTCGAAGAGGCAGTACTCGAACAAGCCCACCATCTCGTCCTCGTGCTCCAATCCGCGGTAGCGGTTTTTGAGCTGGTGCAGCTTCTCGACGTATAGGTTGGCGCAGCCCTTGCGGGTGAGCGTGCCAATGTCGCCGCCCGAGCCTTTTACCCACATCACCTCCGCGGGCTGGCCGGTAACGAGGTCCGTTTCCGTGATTTTGCAGGACGTGTTGCCCCCGGCGTAGTTGGTCAGGCGCAAATCAGCCCCCAATAGATTAGAACGGTACAGGAACAGGGCGACTTCATCGCCGGCCAACTCGGCGGCCTTGGCCTCGTCCCAGAGGTAGCTGACGTGTTGGAAGGTAGCAGTGGCACTCATGGCGCAGCAAGGTTGCGTTCCGGCGACAAACCGGGAACAGGTTAAATCACTTTCGACAAAGTTCGCCGCCGCCTCCCGGCTCAATGTCCTGTACTCTCCTGCTATTTCACGATTTTATGGAAAGTGCGCGCGCGCAAATTTTCACTGGCCTGAAGCCAGCGGTTGGTGCTACGTTTCTACGTGCACGTCGCTGCCGTGGGTGGCTACAGGAGACTACAGGAAACTTTTTCTTAATGAAGTCCCCAGCTTTGATGGAAACCTCGTGCCCACCGTGCTTGAACGCGTGATTTTTAGTGGACCGCAGTCTCATTTCCAGCGGGACTGAAAAGCTCAAAGTGGCGGAACCTCTCCCTCCAGCTACTTACGTTTCCGGCCCCGGCCAAAATTCTTACCTCCTGAGTAAATGCGCATTCTCACCGCTTTCCTTCTGCCCGTTGTCCTTCTGAACTGTCTACTGACGGGCATTTGCCGGGGACAAAGCATGAGTACAGCCGACAAGCCCCCGCCACTTACTAGCTACGAGTCCAAAGTTAACGCGCTGCTGAAAAAACTGACGCTGGAGGAAAAGATTAAAATGATTCACGCCAACTCGGCTTTCGCGGCCGGCGGCGTGCCCCGGCTGAACATCCCCGAGCTGATGATGTCGGACGGCCCGCACGGGGTCCACGCCGAACAGGGCCGCGACTGGAAACCCGTGCTCAACGTCGACGATGCCGGCACCTACCTGCCCACCAACAACACGCTGGCCGCTACCTGGAACCCGGCGCTGGGCTACGCTTACGGCGCGGTGCTGGGCCGCGAAGCCAACGCGCGGGGCAAAGACGTGATTCTGGGGCCCGGCATCAACATCATCCGCACCCCGTTGAACGGGCGGAACTTCGAATACCTGAGCGAGGACCCGTACCTGGTTTCGCGGATGGCCGTCGGCTACATCCGGGGCGTGCAGGACCAGGGCGTGTCGGCCTGCGTGAAGCATTACGCGGCCAACAACCAGGAAACTCGCCGCAAAGACATCGACGTGTACATGAGCGAGCGGGCGCTGCGCGAAATCTATCTGCCGGGCTTTAAGGCCGCCGTGCAGCAGGGAGGAGTCAACACGCTGATGGGGTCCTACAACAAGTTTCGGGGCCAGTACGCCACGGAGAATGCCTACCTGATGCTCGATATCCTGAAGGGCGAGTGGGGCTTTAAAGGACTGGTGATGAGCGACTGGTCCTCCAGCCACAACACGATGGATGCCCTGCGCAATGGCACCGACCTGGAAATGGGCACCGACCTGATGCTGGCCCGCGGCACCCTCGACCAGTCGGCCGTTGCGGCCGGGCCGGGGTTCAATAAATCCCTTTACGACCGGTTTTACCTAGCCGACCCGGCACTGGAAGCCGTACGTAAGGACCCCGCGCTAGAGCCGTTGGTTGACGACAAGGTGCGGCGCATTCTGCGGGTAATGTACGCTACCAACATGCTCGACGGGGCCAAGCGCCAGCCGGGCGCTTTCAACACCAAAGCCCATCAGGCTACGGCGCTGCGCGTGGCCGAGGAAGGCATCGTGCTGCTGAAAAACAACGGCCTGCTGCCCCTGTCAAAAACGGTGAAAAGGGTGGCCGTCATCGGGGCCAACGCCGACCGCGAGAATGCCCGCGGCGGCGGCAGCGCGCAGGTGAAAGCCAATTACGAAATCACGCCCCTGCAAGGGCTCAAAAACGAGTTGGGCAGCACGGTCCCCATCACCTACGCCGCCGGCTACAAAATTGCCCGGGGCCAGCAGGCCGACCCGCAACTGATTGCCGAGGCCGTAGCGGCAGCCAAAGCCGCCGACGTGGCCATCGTGGTGGGGGGCTCCATTCACGGCTACAGCTACCTTAAGTGGAGCGACAACGCCTACGATGCCGAAGGCTCCGACAAGCCCGACTTGAAGATGCCCTTTGGCCAGGACGAGTTGATTCGGGCCGTGGTGGCGGCCAACCCCCGCACCGTGGTGGTGCTGCTGGGCGGCGGCCCCATTGAGGTAGCGGCCTGGGCCGCGCAGGTGCCGGCCGTAGTGGAGGCGTGGTATCCGGGCATGGAAGGGGGCAACGCCCTGGCCCACGTGTTGTTTGGCGACGTGAACCCTTCGGGCAAGCTGCCTTTCACTTTTCCCGTGAAGCTGGAAGACTCGCCGGCCCACGCCCTGGGCGAGTTTCCCAGCACCCCCGGCAACCCCCTGAAACAGACGTACAAGGAAGACATTTTCGTGGGCTACCGCTACTTTGATACCTATCAAGTAGCGCCGCAGTACGCCTTCGGCCACGGCCTGAGCTACACCACGTTTCGGTACGACAAGCTGAGCGTCGTGCCCGGCAAGCGGAGTGCTAAGGTCAAGCTCATCCTGACCAACACCGGCAAAGTGGCAGGAGCCGAAGTGGTGCAGGTGTACGTTAAGGATAAAGAGGCCGCCGTTAAGCGCCCGGAAAAGGAGCTAAAGGGATTCGAGAAGGTTTTTCTGCGGCCCGGCGAAACCAAAACCGTGACCGTGCAACTGCCAGCCGAAGCTTTTCAATACTACGACGAGGCCCGCAAGCAGTGGGTGCTGGAGCCGGGCGCGTTTGAGGTGCTGGTGGGCAGTTCGTCCCGCGACATCCGGCTGACGGGCAACGTAACGCTTTAAATGGCTGGCTTTATAACTACTCACATGAAAATTCGCATTAAAACGGCGCTACTGCTGGCCCTGTCGCTGCCCGCCGCCGCCCAGGTCAAGACGGGGGCCGGGGCGGGCCAGGAATTTACCGGGGTTAAGGTACCCGTGTTCAAGCCCTTGACCCAGCCATCCGCCCCGGCGACGCTACGGGTGAAAGAATCGGTGGTGCTGGCCGCCGCGTCCACCAAGCTGTTCGGCATCTCCTACAACTGGGACCTGCTCGGGCCGCGGTTGTTTACGGAAGGCCGTCGGGCGGATTTTGTGCAAAAATTTCAAGATTTTCCCCTCTATTTCAACCGGATAGGCGGGGCGGACGGGCAGCGGTTCCACTGGAAAAACGCCCTCGGCCCGGCTGACCAGCGCCCGGCCCAATCCATGTACGAGGGCCGCCCGCCCTACGTGGCCAAGATGGGGCCGGTAGAATGGGTGCAGCTGGTCCGCGAAATCCAGCCCCAGGCCGCGGTGGTATTCGCTTTGAATTTCATTGACGAGACACCCCAGGACCACGCGGACTTGGCCGAATTTCTCGGCGGAGACGGCAAAACCAATCCCAACGGCGGGGAAAACTGGGCCGCCAAGCGCATTGCCGCCGGCTTAAAAGAACCCGTAAAAGTGGCGCTTTGGGAGCTGGGCAACGAGAACGACTGGGACAAGAAAGAAGCCATTCAGCCCGAAGAATATATCAAGCGCTGCCAGGCCACCATCGCCGCCATTCGCCGGGTGGACCCAACTGCCAAGTTTGCCGCCCACGCGGCCACCTCGCCGGGCGGGGCCAACCGGAAACGGGTGTTTGAGGGCGACTGGAGCATTTGGCACCTGAAGGTGCTGAAAGCCCTGGGGCCTGACATTTCCCACCTCGTGGTGCATCCTTATTATAAGGAGCCGGGGCAGGCGCTGCGCATTCTGGAATCCATCCGCCGGGACATCAAAACCGTCACGGGCAAAAACGACATCGGCATCTTTCTGTCGGAGCACGCGGCTTGGCCCCCGAACATCGGCCAACCGGAGCGCTACTTCCGCACCCACGCCCTGGAAGGCTGCCTGCTGGTGGCCAACCTGTTGGTGGAGCAGATGCAGTACGAGAACACCGCGGCCTGCTACTGGACGATGAGCGGGGTGCCGTGGGGCGTGTTTTACCCCAAAGGGGAAAAGGAGATTTACACGACCGGCATCTTTGATTTGCTGAAGCTGCTGGGCGGCAACCTGGGCGAAACCGTGGTGCAAAGCACCTTCTCCGGCGAGCGGACCACCCTCGGTGAAGAGTTTCTGTCGGCCAATTCCGCCGTCATGAAAAGCAAGGACGGCCTGGTGCTGTACCTGGTGAATTACGAGCCCACCGCCGCCCGCGAGCTAAGCTTGTCGTTCGAGGGCAAGTACGCGCTCCAGGAAGAAACCGTCCTTACCGGCGAGAGCTTCGACAGCCACAACTCGGCGACGGCGAAAGACATCAAAGTGAACACCCAACGCTTTCCGGGTGACAAGGTTATCAGCAAATACTCCCTGCCGGCCAAGAGCGTCGTGGTGCTGAAACTGAAAAAGCTCGGCTAATGAACTTCCCTAAAACAGCACCGAAGATTCATCATCCCCGAACCCGTTCCTTAATGAAAACCCCTCCGCATTACTCAGCAAAGGTCTTCCTGGCCTTGCTCGTTATGTTCGCCTGCTGCCGGACGCTCACCGTATCTGGCCAGCCGAGCGAGCCAGCCCGGAGTGGTATCGCTGCCGTAGCCCCAACCACGGAGCCGGCTGGGGTCATGGCAGCCTTTGGCAGTCATTCGTTGCTGAAAAACCTGGCCCCCACGCCCCCGATGGGCTTTAACACCTGGAACTGGTTCGGAAAAGCGGCAGTAAACGAGAAAATGGTGCGGGAGGTAATCGACGCCATGGCGAGTACCGGCCTGCGCGATGCGGGCTACACTTACGTTGTCGTGGACGGCGGTTGGCGCGACACCAAGCTGGGCCCGAACGGCGAGCTGCTGGCGCACCCGGTCAAGTTTCCGGGCGGCATGAAGGCGCTGGCCGACTACGCCCACGCCAAGGGGCTGAAATTCGGGGTGCACACCGTGCCCGGCACCCACGACTGCGCTGGCGACCCGGTGGGCGGCTTTGGCCGCGAGGAAGTGCAGCTGCAACAGTTTGTCGACTGGGGGCTTGATTTTATCAAGCTCGACAAATGCCAGTACGCGGGCGGCTGGAACGAGGAGCTGTTGAAAACAACCTACCTGAAATGGACCGGTCTGCTCAATAAAAGCGAGCGGGACATCCTTTTTAACGTGAGTGCCTACGAGTTTCGGGACTGGAACCCGGAGGCTTGCAACATGTCGCGGACGACACCGGACATCATGGCCAAAGTCACCACCAAAATTAGCGGCGGGGCCGTGTTTGATTCCATTGCCACCGCAAAGTTCTTCTGGAGCGTGATGCACATTGCCGAGGAAAACAACAAGCTGGCGAAATATGCCCGGCCCGGCTACTGGAACGACGCGGAAATGCTGGTGACCGGCGACCAGGGGCTGACGCTGGAGGAGCAGAAAATTCACTTTGCGCTCTGGGGCATCATGTCGGCCCCGCTGTTCATCGGCAGCGACCCGCGCAACATGCCCGCGTACGAGAAGAACATCCTACTCAACAAAACGGCCATCCAGATAAACCAGGACCCCACCGAACAGGGCACCCGCCTGAAAGCGGTGGACGGCAGTGAAATCTGGACCAAAAAGCTTAAAAACGGCGACGTGGCCGTGCTCTTTTTCAACCGCAACCACATGGGCGCCAAGAACGTGACGTTGCCACTGAGCGAGGTAGGCATTAAGCAAAAAGTGACCGTCAGCGACGTGTACGCCGGTAAAAAGCTGGGCGAATACAAAAGCGCCATAACCCGGTCCATCCCAGCCCGAAGCTGCCTGTACCTGCTCGTTAAGAAGTAACGGCCCATGCGAGTATTCTGGCTGGTATGCGGGCTGACCGTTGCCGGCTGGGGGCAGCTACTCCTAGCCGCTCTCTTAGCAGGAATTGGCGTGCCCATACAAGGCCGGGTAGGGGCAAACGTGAGTCCCCCATTGTCTCCGGCCGCATTTGTCGGCGTTGTCGATGGCCAGAAAACGGGCCTGTACTTGCTGAAAAACAAGCGCGGCACCGTCGCGGCCGTCACCAACTACGGCGCGCGGCTGGTGAGCCTGCGCATCAAAAGCGTGGATGTGGTGGCTGGTTTTGACAGTTTGAGCGGCTACCTGAAGTCCACCGCTCCGTATTACGGGGCCACCATCGGGCGTTACGCCAACCGCATCGCGCAGGCGCGGCTGGTCCTGGATGGCACAACCTATCCGCTCACCCCCAACAGCGGCGCAAACACGCTGCACGGGGGCAAGAAAGGCTTCCACGCCGTGGTGTGGCAGGCCCGGCAGCTTTCCGGCCGGGCGGTGCGGCTAACGTACTTGTCCAAGGACGGCGAGGAGGGCTTTCCGGGCAACCTGCGGGTGCAGGTTACTTACCGCCTCACTGACCGCGACGAGCTGCGCATTGACTACGAGGCCACTACCGACAAAGCCACGGTGGTGAACCTGACCAATCACGCATTCTTCAACCTCAACGGCGTGGGCAGCGGCTCCATTCTAGGGCACACTCTACAGCTAGCGGCCCAGCGCTATACTCCTGTTGATGCCGCCGGCATTCCTACCGGGGAGCTGAAGCCCGTGCAGGACACCCCATTTGATTTCACTACTCCGCGCGCCATTGGCTCGCTGCTGGCCGAGCCCCATCCGGAGCTGCTCAGCAGCCAGGGCTACGACCAGAATTACGAGCTGAGCGACCGGTTAGACAAACGTGGGTTGCGCCTGGCAGCAACCGTTGCCGGCGACCAATCGGGGCTGCGGCTGCGGGTGCTCACCACCGAGCCGGGGGTGCAGTTTTTCAGCGGCAATTTTATGCGGGGCAAAAACACGTTCCGTAACGGCGTTAAGGATGAATTTCGCACGGCATTCTGCCTGGAAACGCAGCATTTCCCCGATGCGCCCAACCGGCCCGCCTTTCCCTCCACGGTGCTGCGGCCCGGCCAGCGGTACGCCAGCCGTACCGTCTATCACTTCACTTACTAGCTTTTCGCGGGCATGAACCTGTTTCTTAAAATTGTGCTGGCCGGCGGGTTGGTGAGCTGTTCCCAAAGCGAAAAGCCCACTGAAAATGCGCAAACCGGTAGGGCCAACAAGCCCAACATCATCCTGGTGTACGTGGATGACCTGGGCTACGGCGACGTGGGCTGCTACGGCGCCACCGGCGTGAAAACGCCCAACGTGGATGCGCTGGCTGCCAGCGGCGTACGGTTCACCGACGCGCACTGCACCGCCGCCACCTGTACGCCCTCCCGGTTCTCGATGCTGACGGGCAGCTACGCCTTTCGCAACAACGCGGCCATCCTGCCCGGCGATGCGCCGCTGCTCATCAAGCCCGGTACCGCCACCCTGCCGGGAATGCTCCAAAAAGCCGGCTACACCACCGGGGTTGTCGGCAAGTGGCATTTGGGCTTGGGCAACGGCTTCATTGACTGGAACCAGGAAATCAAGCCGGGGCCGCTGGAGGTCGGCTTCAGCTATTCATTCCTCGTGCCGGCCACCCTCGACCGGGTGCCCACCGTGTTCGTGGAAAACCGCCGGGTGGTCGGCCTCGACCCGCAAGACCCGATACGGGTGGACTACACCCAAAAAATCGGCGACTATCCGACCGGCCTCGAAGCCCCGGAACGCCTGAAGTACACCGCCGACGCGCAACACAGCAACACCGTCATCAACGGCATCAGCCGGATTGGCTACATGGCCGGGGGCAAGGCCGCGCTGTGGAAAGATGAGGACATCGCCGACGTGCTGCTGGGCAAAGTCAAAACCTTCCTGACCGCCAACCGGGCCAAGCCCTTCTTCCTGTATTTCTCGTTCACCGACATCCACGTGCCGCGGGCGCCCAACGCCCGGTTTACTAACAAAAGCACCATGGGCCTGCGCGGCGACGCCATTGCGCAGATGGACTGGTCGGTGGGCGAGCTGCTGAAAACAGTCAAAGCGTTGGGCCTGGCCGAGAATACGATTATCATCTTCACCAGCGACAACGGCCCCGTGCTCGATGACGGCTACGACGACCAAGCGGTGCAGCGGCTGGGGGCGCACCAGCCGGGTGGTCCGTTTCGGGGCGGCAAATACAGTGCCTACGAGGCGGGCACCCGGGTGCCCACCATCCTGTACTGGCCCGGCAAGGTCAAACCGGGGATCAGCCGGGCCTTGCTGAATCAGGTAGATTTGTATGCTTCGCTGGCCGGCCTCACCAAGCAACGACTCGGCGCGGCCGACGCGCCCGACAGCTACGACCTGCTGCCGGCCTGGCTGGGCCAGGATTCCACCGGTCGCACGGCCATGGTGGAGGAGTCGTTTACCCTGGCCTTGCGGGAGAAAAACTGGAAGTACATTGCCCCGCAAAGCAAGCCTACCCCGGAGTGGCTGAAGAACAAGACCATCGAAACTGGTTTAAAAACCGCGCCGCAGCTCTATGACCTCAGTGCTGATGTAGCCGAACGGCAGAACCTGGCGGCGAAAAACCCGGCCCAAGCCAAGCGCATGGCGGCGGCCCTAACTAAAATTACCAACAATGGCCAAAGCCGGCCCCCATCCCAACTATAAGGTACATTCATCCTCCCGGCCCTTCACTAACCGGTACCCCCAGGCACTGACCGGCTTTGCGCTGCTCCTAATGCTGTCTGCTTGCTCTGGTTCGGGCGAGAAAGAACCGGCTGGTGAGGTGGCCGCGCCGGGTATTGCCTCCGTACCGGCGGAACCCAGCCCCGTGAAGATGGTGTATCTAAAGGGCGGCACATTTAGCATGGGGGCCGTGGATGCCGCCTTTCCAGACGCGCAGCCCGTGCATCAGGTGAGCATCCAGGGTTTTTGGATGGACGAGCACGAAGTTACCAACCAGGAATACGGGCGCTTCGTGGCCGCCACGGGCTACCAAACCGTGGCCGAGCGGCCCCTGAATCCCGACGACTTTCCAGGCGTTCCCGTCGAGAAACTGGTGGCCGGCTCCGGCGTTTTCCTGGCGCCGGACAAGCCGGTGGGCCTGGATGACCCCGGGCAGTGGTGGCACTACGTGCCGGGGGCCAGCTGGCGGCATCCCCTGGGGTCCGCCAGCAACATCGCGGGCCAGGAAAAGTACCCTGCGGTGCACATCAGCTACCCCGATGCCGCGGCCTACGCCACCTGGGCCGGCAAGCGGCTGCCAACTGAAGCGGAGTGGGAGTACGCGGCCCGCGCCGGCCAGGCCGGCACGGTTTACTATTGGGGCAATGAGCTGCGCCCGGACAACAAGTGGCGGGCCAACAACTACCAAGGGCACTTTCCCGACGCCGATTCGGGTGCGGATGGCTTCGCAGGTTTGGCGCCGGTAAAATCGTTTCCGCCCAATGCCTTTGGCTTATACGATATGGAGGGCAACGTCTGGGAGTGGTGCAACGACTTCTACCGGTCCGATTATTACGCGAACAGCCCAAAATCCAATCCGCGGGGACCGGCTGCCAGCTTCGACGCGGAGGAGCCGGGCGCAGTGAAACGGGTACAGCGCGGCGGGTCCTTTATGTGTAGCAATGACTATTGCATCCGCTTCAAGGCCGGTAGCCGCGGCAAAGGAGAAGTGAACAGCGCCTCCAACAACCTGGGGTTTCGCTGCGTGAAGGATTGAATTGCCTGTGGCGTCCTTATTATAATGCAAGGATGGAGAGCATCCAAAAGTGTGGGGCAGTTCTATTCTTCAGTCAACCGTGGCACCAACGGAGTGAATAGTCTACCAACCTTCGAGTCTCTACCGGTGACCACTTGGTTCAGCTGCCCCACACTTTTGGATGCTCTCCTACTACTTCGCTATGTCCCTTTGGTTAACGCAGGCCCTGCATTTTCAGAAAGAGCCCACCAGGATTCTTGGTGGCCTTAATTTTATCGGTTCTGAGCTTGTAGATGAAGGCAAATAGCGCATCCACGTGCTTGGCCGACTGCAAAATATCTTGCACCAGCTTAGCTTCGGCAATGCCCAGGGTTTCGAGGTGCTTGCGGGCCAGCTGCACCTTAGCGTCATCCGCCTCCAGTTCGAAGGGGATAGGCAACTGCTGCGGCATTTGTGTGTTGACGTAGAACTTGATGCTTTGGAAGGAGCGTCCTTTCTTGAGCAGCTCGTACTTGATGCGAAGGTCCGTGTGCTCGTTTATCTGCGTCGTGGCCACGTCGAGCACGTACTTCTGCAGCGAGGAAATCTGGGCGTACTGCTCGGGTTCCTTGCCCGCCGGGTCCTTTAGCTTGAGCATACCCTTGAACTCATCCAGAGAGTAGGTCTTGGTTTCCCCGATGTCCTTCCACTGCGAGGCCAGCTGGTAAATGCGCTTGGCGTATTTGCTGCTCAGGGGGTGTTGTTAAACGAATAGGGGAAAACCTCCGACTCGGAGGCCAAGAAGCCTAAATGCTGCTGATAAGGTACAAATGCGCTATAAGAGTAGCGAGAAACGATAGTGGCTGTTGCAGAACCCCGTGCTTGTCGTGCAAGCGCAGTTCCAACGAGCCGCCCTCAGTGCAAAAGCGCCAAAATGGGATTTTTGGGCGCGTTGAGCAACGAGCTGCCGCTGTTTTACTGAGGCCTACGGGGTTCTGCAACAGCCACGATAGTTTTACACGCTCCTTAAAGCCATCGAAAGGAAATAGCGAAAACGAACGTCTATACTATCGCTCACGCTGCTATATCAGGCATTTGGTTGCTCAACAAGATGTTAATCTCAGAAAGTAGGCTCCTGCGCCCCTGAGTCGGAGGTTTTTCCCTATTTGTTTAACAACACCCACCTATGGACCTACAGTCGTTTAGTCAATTTACGCCCTTTGCGTAAGTCCTGAAAAGATTATTCTTTGGGTTTTTCCTTCCGAACACCCTTGAATGGTTTCCCGTCCTTTTTCACGTCCATGAACTGGCCCGTGTCGGCGTCACGCTTCACCCATTGGTCAGTTACCGGATTATGCGCCTGTGAGCGTTTGCGCACGGCCCCTTTGCGGACCCCGTCGCCAATTGGTGGGTTAGTTGCCATCGGTGCTGGATTAAATGGTGTACAACAAGCTACGAAATCAACCGCATGAAATGCTAGTCGAGCAAGCTGTTGGCTGCCAAAGCCACACCGCCGTTGGCGTTGGGCACCGTGACCAGCAGCACCGCTTCCTCACCGGGTGCACTGTCCGCGAGCAGGTTTTGGATGGTTTCCTGGAAAGCATTTTCCAATACGGTATGCACCAGAATAGTCTCCGTGCTGATGTCCTGGTTGTAAACCTGGTTCAGCTCGTTGCACACGAGCGCCGCGGCATCGCCGGCAGCCATGGCCGATTGCAGCAGTACGGCGTAGCGCCGGGCCTTGCGGTCGGCATCGGCCCGCAGGCGAATGGCCCGCTTCATGCGGCGGCGGTGTTGTTGTTGGTAAGCAGTTAAAGTAGGCACGTTTGAAAAGTTAGAAAGTGGAAAAACAGCCGGGTTCGACCCGGCCAGGAAGTCGTGTCACGGCTCCGACCGCGTCGTGAGCTGGCTCACGGCCGCGGCCACCGCACCTGCCGTAATCAGGTAGCCTCCCGCCGCTACCACCGCTGCTGGCAGCACTGCGGGACTGGCCGCAATAGCAGCCCCAACACCAGCCAGCACCAGGCCTACCCGCCGCAGGGCCGAGAAGAATTTCGGGGTGGGTGCCTGCAGCCGTTGCAGCACCCCCAATGAGTCAGTGGGTTGCATAAAAAGGTGGGAAAGGTTGAAAATTAAGTTGACCGGGGCCGGTTATGCTCGGCCAGAAACAGCGCCTCAATACGCCGCAGCGAGTCGTTGATGTACTGCAGCTTCACATCAATTTTAGCTTCCAGCTGCGCGATGTCATTCTTCCAGTTGGCCTTCATGTCCGCGATGCTCTGCTGCGCATTCGCCAGCTTCACCTGCTCCTCAATCTGCTTGGCCCGCAGCTCGCGCACCTCCTCGTAGAACGACCGCAGGAAGAAGGCAATGACGGCCACGGCCGCCCCGAGTATCCATTGAAACACGTCCATTACACTGCCGGGCTGGAGGTGAGAGGATGCGCCACCGGCACCGGAAACCTGAACGGGTTACCGGTCCATACCCGCGCCGGGTCCACGCCAATGTCGTGGCAGAAGTGCGGCACCCAATACGCCGGACATGCTTTCGGCCGCACTTGGTTGTGCCCCAGCACCCGCAGGTTGGGATAGGCCGCTACGTAGTCGTGCACCAGCTTGGCCAGCGCCGCCCGTTGCGCGGCCGTACGGTTGTCGACCGCCTGCATCAGCGCCCCCACCCCGCCCGTGTAGCAGATGTGCATGGCATTCCGATTCGATACCTTGATGCCCAGGCCCGCATACGGGTAGGTGCCATTGGTCACCACCGCGTCGCTGTAGAGGTTTACGGCCTTACCATCCGCCTCGACGAGCCAGTGGTAGCCGCCCCGGCTCCAGCCGCGTCCGCCCTGGGCCACCGGCCGCATGAAGAAGGCCTGCAGTTCGCGCGCCGTCCAGGCCTGGCTGCCCGCCGTGCAGTGCAAAACCAAAAAATCAATGTTTCTCATAGTGCCCGGCCGCAACGTTTACCCTCGTCGCCAACCGGTCACAAAACACCGCTGCCATCGCCATGAAACCCAGCGCAAAAACCGGTAGAAGCGGCCGAACAGCCCGTTTCAGGCAAAGCCGGCGGCCGGCGCTAGCTCACGGGCCGCAGGGTGAAGCTGGCCGTGAGCGAAACGGGCATGCTGAGCGGCAGTCGCGCCGCCCCGCCTAGGGCGCGGGCATGCCGGCCGACTTCCGGTCCCAACGCTTCCAGAAACAGCTCCGAGGCGCCGTCCAGCACCGCCGCAAAATCGTCCCACCCTTCCGTGGTCACCAGCTGCGCCTCGATGCGGTTGAGCCCCAACACTTGGTCAAGGCCCACATGCTTTTCCACCTGCGCCAGCACATTCAGCGCGCACAGCCGGGCGGCATCTTTACCCTGCGCCGTGGTCAGCTCATCCCCAATGCGCCCCTGAAACGCCGCCCTACCCGCCACCAGCGGAAACTGCACCGCCACGTATGCCACCCCGCCCAGCATCCGCACCGCCTCGTAAGCGCCAGCAGGTACCGGCGGCTCCGGCAGAACCAGCTTCTGACTCGCCGGCCGCTTAGTTCCCGGCACCGCCACGGCCGGCACCGACCCGCCAGCCGCTGCCGCATTGCCTTCCTCAAACATCGGCCCCGAGCCCCGCATCAGCCATTCCGCCCGCAACTGCGGGTAATGGTTCAGCACGTCCATCAGCGTTTCGTAGCCCGGCTTTGACTTGTTCTGCAGCAGTTTATACAGCTTCTGCGGCCCCTCGTACCCCAGCGTCTTGGCAAACTGGTAAGCTGTCAGATTTCGCGAGTTCATCAACGCCACCAGCCGGTCGCCCACTTGCTCTTGTTCCTCGAGTACGGCAGCTTCTTCGCTCATGATTTCCTGACCAGCTAATGAATGCGGAGGCCTCAAACAGACTCGCCTTCCAATTTTCAAATGAAGCCACAATTTGCAAACAATAATTTAAGTCGCCACATCAACGCCCTGCTACTGCAAACCAAAGTTTATAACACAGCTAAACTGCTGTTTCCTTTGGGCGGCTCCCCGGCCCTCCGCGCTGCTCCGGGCCGGGGCCAGGCTGTACAGGGGTGCGCTACGCTCCCGTGCTGCGCACCGCTTCCTTTGGTCGCGCCCTTCCCATCCTTGCCGCACCCGCTCGATACCATGGTTTCTGAGCGCAACTTCGTCTCACGCTCCGGCCCACCTCCCTGCACTCCCCCCGCCGACGCGGCACTACGTTCATCGCTCCTACCGTCGCTCTTCACTACGCTTGCTGCGGCTCCGGTCGCTGCGGTCAGCCGGCCTCCGCTACCGCATACCCACCGCACCCGCCCGGCTCAATGCCGCTTCGTTGGCTCCGCATCGCTGCGCCAACTACGCTTCATTCGCCCGGCTACCCTGCCCCAGATACAGCTGCAACAGCATGCCGCCACCTGCCGCCCACCAACCCACAAACCACCCGGCGCGTCAGGCCACGGCATCCACGCCACTATTGATGCGATAACCTAACGCCAGCCCACCCAACGGCCAGCTTCCCGTCGGTCAGCCAGCCACCCCACCCCCCAGACGCCAGCCCCCGCACCACGGCCCCGCCGTGCAGGGCCCCAAAAGGCCCCGCACCGCGCGCCCGCTCCGCCAAATCAGGTGCCAGGCCGCAGGCCAAAAAGCCTGCCGCCCGCGCTGTATAGTCTGCGTTCAGGCCACGCAGGTCAAAAGCAAGGCCCGCTTCGCGGAGGGTTTCATTGGGGAAATCCCCAAACCCCTGCCATCATGCCCTGGCTAACGCCCGGTCATCCTCCTCGGGCTCCGCAGCCTCCCGTTGGTCGGCCGCTCCACCCTCACAAGGCCCGCTTCGCGGAGTATCCATCGGGGCCTCAAGGCCAGCCCCAAGCCCCTGGCCAAAGGCATTCAGTTGTTCAGTCAGGTGCCGGGGGCCGGGGCCGCCGGGCAGCGGGGGCCCTAGTCCAGCGGCAGCAGCTCACAGCGGCGGCCCAGGCGGCGGGCGGCCTTCAGGGCGCTTAGGGTGCCTTTGCTGCGGCCATCCCATACCACCAGCACCAGGTTGGCCCGGCGCACTATTTCGGCGTTGCGCACGTGGGGCGCGGCCGTGGGCCCGTGGGCGGCATAGTCCGGCCGTAGCTCCGTCATCACCACGCCGTGGGCCCTGGCCCAGCTAGCCGCCAGCGCATCCACGCCGGCCGCGCCGCCGCTCACCACTTCCGCCGGGTTCAGTTCCGCCAGTCGCGCCAGCAGCGCGGCGCAGCTTTTCACGCCCCGGCTACCTACCACCGCCACTACCTTTTTCTCATTTTCCATACCCCAAGTTATGTAGAAATAACTTGTAAAGCAAGGCATTATTTGCAAATATTTGCTTGTAATTAGTAATTATAGTTTGTAATTTTAAGTATTAAGTCGGGAGAGGCCCGGCTGCCCGCCCTACCCGGAGGCCTACGGCGCGGGGCACCCACGGCTAACTCTTACAGCCATGCAACCCAATCAACTTTTGCAGCTCGCCGCTGCCGCCTGGAAAGGCCCCGCCCTGTGTTCCTTCTCGGGCATCTATGTTTCGCAGTCCGCCGCCACCTATGGCAAGGGCGGCACCACCTGGCACGTCATGCTCAGCTTGGCCGAGCGCCCGGCCTGTCAGCCTTCCGGTGGGTTCGCCGGCTCGTCGCCTTGCCCGTTTCAGGCGCTGCGCTTGGCCTTTCGCGCCATGCGGGCCGCTGCCCCCGGCTATGCCTTTGTGGCCCTGTGGGAGGTATTGAAGGCCGAGGATGAATACGCCGGCTGCCCGGTTGCCCTGGCCTGTGGTTAGTGCTGCCGCCCCCATCGCTCAGGTGGGGGCGGCCTTGCCGCCCACCGCCGCTGCCTTGCAGGTTGCCACGGCCG
The DNA here is from genome assembly GCF_031398885.1 of Hymenobacter sp. GTDB lineage: Bacteria > Bacteroidota > Bacteroidia > Cytophagales > Hymenobacteraceae > Hymenobacter. Next base: position 4,645 of record NZ_JANNOD010000021.1, on the reverse strand, counting down.
CCCTGGCCTCCGCCCGCGCCGCCTGGCTGGCCGCCCCCTTCGAGGAGTGCAGCACCGCCGGCCCGTGGTGGGCCGCGCTTGAGGAGGCCCGCGCCGCCTACTTCTCGGCCTGGTTCGCCCATCGGGCTGCCACCCGCCCGGCTCCCGCGCCGCGTCCCACACTGGCTGGCACCACTCCGCTCGGGCTGCTGCTGGCCGCCCGCCGCTAATTCTCTCACCAGGGGCCGCCCGGTGGGCGGCCCCCAAATTCTTCTCAATCCATGCCGAAAACCGCTGTTACCTACCAGCCGCAATTGCTCGACCCGCACAGCGCTTCGCCGCAGCCCGTGAGCCCCCGCAATGGCAAAAGCTTCAAGCTGGCCGAATTGTACGAGCTGCTCGATTGCCAGCTTGTGGACGTGGTACGCCTCTCGCCTGACTTGATTCTGATAATCGACGACGAAGGCAAATTCCGCAACCCAGCCTACCTCAACTTACTGGCCACCTACCTGTGGCACCAGCACGTGCCCGCTGCCCGCGGGGTCGACTCCATCGTCGGCCGCGTTATTCTGTGTCACGATAAGCAATTCCGCTAACCAACCCAACGGCAACGGGGCCGGCCGCCAACTGGCCCCACTTTTTTCTAACCCCAACCACTTCCCCATTATGGCCACTGCCAACAAAACCGCTAAAACCGCCGCCCCCACTGCTTCGGCTTCTCTCACCCCGCTGATGGTGGTAGCGCCCGCTGCCCCGCGCCCGGCTTACCTGCTCGACAAGCTTGATGAAGCCACCGGCGAAGTCGCCCAGGTGCCCGCGTTCCGCTACCTGCCCGGCCACCCGCGCCAGGTTCGCTTCGATGCCAAGGCCGGCCAGTTCAACATCAACGGCACCGTGCCGCTCGGGACCTCCATCTCATTTGTGCCGCTGGCCTGGCGCGTGTTTCAGGACGACATTCTGAACATGGGCCGCAAGCTGTGGGCCGAGCTGTTTTTTGCCGACGAGAAGGGTGCAGTCTGCGCTGTGCTCTTCCACGGCTACAGCGTCGAAAACCTGTACCGGCTCATCAAGCCGCTGTTTTACGACGACCTGACCCTGGCCGATGTGCGCGTCACCGTCACCGCCGAGAAGAAGCAGACCACGAAGGAGGGCAAGTCGGCCACCTACTTCATTGCGCAGTTCAGCTATGCCGCCGCCGACGCGGCCGAGGTAGCCGCCCGCCGCGACTTCGCCCGCGATTTCCCCATCTGGCGCGCCGAAACGCACACCGGCAAAGCTGATATGCGCATCCAGCACGGCTACACTGTCCCCGCCGTCGATGAAGCGCCCGCCGAGGATGATGCCGAAGCCCTCGCCGTTGCCGCCTAGCCCCGCACCCGATCGCCCGTCCCACGCCGGGGCGGGCGGCCCTTGCGAGGGCTTCGGCATCATTCCTGATTCTTCATTTCTCATTGCCCCATGTTCTATAACCTGACCCAGCACCCCGACCTGACCCAGGCCCAGCACCGCGCATTGCCCCACGTCAGCAATACTGACCTCTCCAACCTTAAAGCCGAGCTCATGGGCCAGCTCCGCCGCCCCAACCCCGAAGCCCTGGCCTATGGTGCCGCCTTCCACGCCGCCACCCTGGAGCCGCACACCTACGCCCGCACCGCCGACCGCTGCCCGTGGGCGCAGCTGGAAGCGCTGGCCCGCCACGTCCGCCGCCAGCGCTACTGCCGCGACCTCCTCTACCGGGGCACCGCCGAGCTGACCCACACCGCCATCCACGTCGATACGGGCGTGGCCGTGAAAGTGCGCCCCGACCTCCTCGTTGTTAGCCCCACCGGCCGGGCCCGCACCATCATCGACTTCAAAACCACCAGCTGCCAGGACTTCGCGCACTTCCTGGCCAGCGCCGAGCAGTACGACTACGACCGCCAGGCCGCGCTTTACCTCGACGCCCTCCAAGCCACGCGCTTCCTCATCATCGGTGTCCAGAAACGCAACCCGCACCAGATTTGGGTATTCGACGCCACCGCCGCTGCTGGCTTTATCGAGCAGGGCCGCCGCAAATATTCGGCCCTGCTACGTCGCTATGCCCTTCACCAAGTGCGGCCAACACTCCAGGCTACTCCGATGCCTCTGGCATTGGCCGCTTAGTTCCTAACCGACCTGCTACTAACAGCGGGCCGGTTTCGGGCCGGGGCCGCCGGATGCGGTGTGCTGACGCACGCGGCCGGGGGCAGCGGGTCGCACTCCGTTGCTCCTTTCCGCTGCCCCCGGCCCCACCTAGCTTGCGTTCAGGCCACGCAGGCCAGAAAGCATTGCGAATGCGCAATAAATTACCCGGTGTTTTTGAAATAAATGATGCCATGTGGCCTAAACAATAGCAGCATAGACGCTAAATTTGATGCCCTTTCAATCAAAAAACATGATTAAACATCTACTAACAATCACTGCTCTTCTACTGCTTCCTCAGGTAACGATTGCTCAAGCCAAAAAGGCCGTTGTTCCGCCTCTTCCTGCGCCCGATACGGTCTACTTCGACCGGGACTGGGAGCGCACCACGCTACCCGAAGACCGAGTATTCGCCCGCATAGCCCGCCACGACTCTGAAGGCAAGACGGCAGGTACTGTGCGAGACTATTTCTACCCGTCCTGGAAAAAGCAATGGGAAGGCAAGCTGGTGCAAGAGCAGCCCGATTTACCCCAGGGACTGTGTATAGGGTGGTACGAAAGCGGCCAGATGAATTTTCGCGGTACCTACACCCGCGGCCAACAACAGGGTGATTTTAAAAGCTGGGGCGAAGATGGCCATCTCATCACCTGCAGCTATGCTTACCAAGAGGCCTTGCCGCTTAGCAAAAGTAAGCTACATTCCTACTACAACTCGGGCAGTAGCCGACAAGTGTTTCCCGTCGACTTACCCGCCAACACCGCAGGCGTAGTATATCGCCTCGACATTCGGGATGAAGGACAGCTGCCAATCAGTGGGAGCACCGCCATGGCCTTGGGGGCTGCCTACATGAACCCCATAGCAACGGCTACCAGCTTGCTGGCAACAGGGTCACAAAGCTTGGCTGGTCAAGCTGCTACCGCTGGTCCGCCAGCAAGCACGAAGTGCCATTGGTACATCGTGCCTGATGAGGCCGCCGCTCGCCAGTTCTTGGACACCAAAGGCTCTATTACGGGCAAACCTTGTTACCGGCAGGGCAATAACATCTGTGCTGAAACGCGCGAAATAGCCGTTGCCGCTGGCACGCGTCGCCTCTATATCTGCATCAACAACGATAACGAGACTACCGCCGCCACCGCCACGCTGAGCGTGTCAGCCTTGGTACAGACGTGTAAATAGCCTTTTCACAGTTCGAAGCGAAAACATAGCGCCTCCAAACCGGAGACAGCTTAATTTATTATGGCACTTAATTTATTATGGCAGATACAAGTAGCGTGTTTTCTCGAGGTGGCGGCGGTGGAGCCTTTGAAGGCCACGTACAGGCAGCGTTTTTAACAACGTTGATTACTCAGGGGCGGGTGCCGTGTATTCCCGCCGCCGAAATTGAGGAGCTGGCTTTCCAGGCCACCCGGCTTGGGTATGCTACCGATGACTTATTTGTAAGAGCAAAAGTCAGTGGCGGCAATGAACACCGCATGTTGTTGCAGCTCAAATACAACCTTACCCTCTCCGCAAGCAACGACACTTTTTGTGAGGTAATAAGTGCTTTTTGGGTCGACTATAATAATGCGGCCTTATTCAATCCGGCCCTTGATAAGCTAGTGATTGTAAAAAGTGGGCTCAATGAAATCGAGCGGAACCATACCAAAGTTTTGCTCAACTGGGCCAAGCATAAGACCTCCAGTCAGGATTTTTTTCTAGAGGTCAATAGAATTCAGGTCAAGAAGGAGCGGCTGCAGGTGTTCACCGACGTACTCACTGCGGTAAACCAAGGTGTTGCCCTGACGGATGACGAAGTATGGCAATTTCTACGCTGTGTCGAACTCTTGGATTACGATTTTTTGCAAACCGGAAGCGTCGACGAAGCCCATGTGCTGAGCTTGTTAAATCTTGCCAGGAGCGAAGATGCTACCTCCGACGCCCGCGCTATATGGAACGACTTACTGGCAATGGCAAGTCACCTCAACCTCAACGGCGGCAGCATCACCAGCATCAGCGTCAGAGAGGAGCCTGTTTACCAGCAGTTCGGTTTTCGTAGGCTGGTACCGGCCTACCAAGCCTTACAGAGGCTGCAGTCCAATGGTCAGGCCATCCTCCTGCCCATGAAAAATACGGTAGGTGGGTATCAGCTTTCCCGTGAAGACACCAAAGCACGAATCACGCAGTCGGTCAATGAAAGCCATTTCACGATAGTAGCAGGTGCCGCAGGCGTGGGAAAGTCGGCGCTTATGCGGGATTGGCTCACCGAACAAGTGGACGGTAATGCCTTCTTCGTTTTTCGGGCTGACCAGTTCAACAAGCCGCATCTGAGCCAGGTCTTAACCGAGCAGGGAGTCAACGCGGAGTTGGAAGAGTTGTTCGCCTGTTTGTCTCGTCCGGCTATAGCTATACAGGTGGAGGTGATAATCCGGCCTGCGCTTTACAGGCCGGGGTGGTAATCCGGATTGGACTTTACAGGTGAGGAAGATAAGCCGCGAATTTATTTCCGCCGCCAGGGCTGGGTGTCAA
>NZ_JANNOD010000014.1:0-14523 GCF_031398885.1 Hymenobacter sp. | reverse complement strand
CACCCGCGCCGCCGCAAGCGCCGCGCGGGGCCTGCATCCGCGATTACAGCGAGCTGATAAGCACCCTGCTGCCCTGCCCCGTCGTCCGGATGGCGGACATGGCCGAGCTGCGGCGCCGCGCGGACGAAATCAACCTGACGCACCCGCGTTTCCGCGAGGAGACGGCCCTGGTGGTGAGTCTCGAACAACGGCGCCGGCACCGGCTGCAGCGCAACGCGCTGCGCCTGGCGCAGCCGCACGCCGGGTCTTTCAGCGTGCACGCCTGATTCGCCATGCACAAGCTGATTTCACCCCCCATTTCCCTGACCGCCACCACCGGCAAGCGCGTGCGCGTGTCGGCCTTCGCGCCGGGCGCCATGCTCGTGCCGGTGGCCCGGCCGGAGGCCATCCTGGGCTACTGCTACAAGGCCGGCCACCTGACCGTGTACGTCCACGGCTCGATGCCGGCGGCCATGCGCACGGCGGCCGAGGAAGGCCGCACGGCCGAGGAAGTCCTGCTCGTGAACCCGCTGCCCGCCGGCATCCGGGAGATTGACCTCACCGACTGCCGCGGCGACTTCCGCCTGCTGCAGCCCGCCACCCGCCACGCCGCCTGAACCCATGCGCCACTTCGCCAAACTCTTTGACTTCGAAGCCCTCGGTCAGCTGCTCGTGCAGCGGGTCAACAGCGAGGATGAAGACGACGATGCCCCGTACCGGATAGAGCTGAAAACCCGCAATGAGCAGGGCGTGCAGCTGGTAATGGGGCTAGGCTTCGTGGAGGAGGAGTTGCGCGACGAGCAATACGCCGCCTTTGAGCCAAGGGCGGAAGAGCACTTTACAAAAATGCAAACGGCCCTGGCGGCCATGACCGATGAAAGCTGAAGACCTCCTCACCGTGGGCGTGGCCGACCAATGGTTCCGCGCCATCCTCTCCCGCGTCGAAGCGCTGGTGCCGGCCGGCGCGGCCCCCGGGGAGGTGGTCCTCTACAGCGTGGCCAAGCTGGCCGCCGCGGTCGACGTCGACGTGGCCACCGTCCGCCGCTGGATTAAAAGCGGCAAGACCGGCAAAACGGGCGGCGTCGTGAAGCTGCAGGCCTACTACTTCACCTGCGAGCCGCGCATTCCCTGGCCGGCCCTGCTGGCCTACGAGCGGGGCGAGCCCTTCGACCTGACCACCCTGCCGGCCCCGGTGCTGGCCGCCCCCGCCGCGGTCGAGCCGGCCGCCATGCCCCCCGAAGCCGTGCGAATGCGCCTGGCTTCCTAACCCCGCCTCATTTTTTCATTCACCAACCCCCTTCTCACAAGGCCATGTCCATCGAAACCCTTACTACAGACGAGTTTATGGAACTCAGTTTGGCCGACCACGCGGAGGCCATCATCCTTTACGAACGCGAAGTCGGCCGCCTTACGGACGAGGCCAAAAGCGCCGCGCACGGCACCCCCGGGGCCGACCGGCTCTTTGACAAAATGTGCTCCTATTTGACCATCCGCAAGGTCCACAAAGGGCGGATGGAGGAGATGCAGGAGGAGGTCGCGGCCGAGGCGAATGGTTCCAGCGTGCTTAACCCGTCCTGAGCATGCAGCCCCTCCGCCTCTACACCTCGGCCCAGGCCGACCCCAAGGTGATGAACCTCGCCCTGGACCTGACCCACCTCGGCCACCGGGTGCAGCTGCTGCCCCTCTCGCAGCTGCCCCGCCCCGACGCCCGCCGCCGCCAGCGCCTCGGCGTGGAGCGCCGCGTGCTCCGGTCCGCGCTCGCCCTCGCCGGGTGCTACCTAAGCCTCTACCGCGCCGGCACCTGGCAGCCCGACGCGGCGGCCGAAGACGCCCTGGCCGTCGACCAGGAAGCCCTGCAAGCCCGCCTGGCCGAGATTGACGGCGTGCTGGGCGCCGAGAAAGGAGGGCCGGACAATGGCTGAGCGCCTCCCCATCGAAGAACTCTCGCGCCAGCCCCTGGTGGTGGGCACGACGTGTTTCACGGACCCCAGCGGCAACGACGGGTTTAAGACCGAGCAGGTGCAGGCCAGCGCCCTGGTGCGCATCGCGGCCGCGCTGGAGTCGCAGACGGACCTGCTGCGCGGCGCCCGGGCCGGTTTCGACCTAAGCCAGCAGCAGGACGGCCGCAACCACGTGCACATGGTGCAGACCGACAACTCGTGCGTGGTGAGCATCCAGGTCTTGGGCAGCAGCCCGGCCATGGCCAAGCAGTTGGCCAAGGGCCTGGGCGACGTGCTGAAGGACTTGATTGATTTCGCCAACCAGGAGCTGCAGGAAGGAGGGCCGGACAATGGCTAAGCGCGCCGCTAACCGCATTTCGCCGCCCATTTCCCCGGCTCCAGTACTGGAAGCGGCGGCCGGCCAGCACGCCCTGCAGTACGTGCCGCTGGCCAGCATCGACGTGGTGCGCAACACCCGCCAGCATTATGACGAGCCGGCGATGCTCGAACTCATCCAGAGCATCCGGGCCCACGGGGTGATGCAAAGCGTCACGCTGCGCCCGCACCCGGAGGCGCCCGGCCGCTACCAGCTGGCGGCCGGCCACCGGCGCTTCTTCGCGGCCCAGCGGGCGGAGCTGACGGAAATCCCGGCCGGCATCCGCCCGCTCACCGACCGCCAGTTCCTGGAGGTGCAGCTGCTGGAGAACCTGCAGCGCGAAAAGGTGCACCCCGCCGACGAAGCGGTGGCCTTCGATGAACTGCTGACCAGCGGCCAGGGGTACACGGCCGAAGAAATCGGCCTGCTTGTCGGCAAGCCGCCGCGGTTTGTAGCGCAGCGGGCCCAGCTGGTGCAGCTGGTGCCCGCCTGGCAGGAAGCGCTGCGCGAAGGCCGGCTGCCGCTCGGCGGTGCCCACGCCCTGGCCCGGCTGGCGGCCGAGCACCAGGAGCAGGCGCAAACCCAGCTCAACCAGGGCTACCACGCCGACTGGGTGGAAATCGGCGGGGTCCGCAAGCGCACCTACGACACGGCCGGCGTGCGCCGGTGGGTGAAGGACTCGCTGAGCCGCAACCTGGCCACCGCGGCCTTTCCCAAGGACGACCCGGACTTGTTTCCCGTGGCCGGCGCGTGCACCACCTGCCCCAAGCGTACCGGCAACTGCCTGTACCTGTTCCAGGACATGGGCACCGACCGCTGCCTGGACGCAGGCTGCTTCGAAACCAAGCGGAATAATTTCCTGGAGCGGCAGCTCGCCCTCATTGAGCAAACGCTGGACGGCGGCCCGGTGCTGCGCATCACCGACGAGTGGGGCAACCGCCGGCCGGGCGTGCTCAACCGCTACGATTACCAGTTGGTGGCCGAGGAAACCGAAATCGCCCCCGAGGTGCTGGAGTCCGGCCGGTTCCGCCAGGCCATTGTCATGGACGGCCACCAAGCCGGGCAGCTCGTGCACGTGCTCGTGAAAGCGGAGCTGGCCCAAGCGGCCGACCCGGTGGGCGCCCGCCAGGCACAGGAGGCTGCCGAGAAGGAGAAGTCGCGGCAGGAAAAGGCCGCGACCGTTGCGAAGAATCGGCAGATGAACCGGGCCTACCAAAAGCTGCAGGAAGGCATTCAGGCCGTGCCGGCCCTTCGGGACGCGGTTTTGATCGAGGTGCTGGTGCAGCAGCTGGAGTACACGCTGACCAAGGCCAAGCGCCAGGTGCTGCAGCAGGTGTACAACTGGCCCGATGAGCTCTTTGGACAAGGCGGCAGCTACAGCACCGAGCGCAAACAGGCTATCGCCCGGCAAGTGGCCGCCATGCCAACCACGCAGCTCCTGCCCATGCTGCTGGACATGTGGCTCGTGGGCTGGCACACCTCCGAGTACGATTCTCACATCCCCAAGCTGGCGGCCGCCCAGGGCTGGACCCCCGAGCTGCTCGACGCAGAAGTGGCCGAAGCGAAGGCCCGCCGGCTGGCCGACAAGCCGATGGTGGAGATGAGCGAGGAGGAGCTGGATGCGAAGCTGGCTGCCACAGTTAAACGCCTGGACGCCCAGGCAGCCGGAAAGGGGGTGCCCGGTGCTTGAGCCCTATTTCACCCTTTACAAGCACGGTTTCGCCGACTACCGCTTCGAGCTGGTGGGCGCCGACAATGTGGTCAAGATGGAGTCGCACCTGAGCTACACGCGCCCCGCAGACGCTGCGCGGGCCTGCCGGCGCCTCCAGAAGCAATTGGGCCTGTCGCTGGGCGTGCACAACCCCTGGAAGGAGGTGGCCCGTGCCTAGCTGGCTCCTCATCCTGCTCACTTTCCTGGTCAACGGGCTGCTCGCCTTTTGCCTCCAGCGCTGGGCCTACCACCGCGGCTACGACGCCGGCATCGAAGACGCCCAGGTCTTCGGCCGCTACCTGGACGACATCCGGAAGGAGGCGCGCGATGGCTGAGCCGCTCGACCAGCTGCCCGAGATGCGCCGGGACTTGCGCAAGGTCAACCGGCTCATCGCCGAGCTGGAGGCCCAGCTGGAGCAGCAGCCCCAGGTGTTCCGCTTCGAGAACGAAGACAAGCTCCAGCAGTGCCTGGAGGCTTACCAATCCACCCGGGACCGCATCCAGGCCCGCATTGCCCTCACCGAAGAAACCGCCCGCTCCCGTGCCTGACTCCGCCCCCTGGCCCGCCATGTTCACCCCGGCCGGCGAGCTGCTGACCTGGCTTAACGCCCAGCGGCCCGCCGACGAGGCGGGCCGCAGGCGCCTGCTCACCCTGCGCTGGCTGGTGTTCGGTGAGCTGGAGCGCTCGGGGCCCGAGCCGGTGCCTAAATCCATCACCCACTTTGTCCCCGACGAACCCAGCGCGCAACTAAACATTCTCAATGACTTGACTTCTGGCCCATCCTGATGCGTGGTTTGTCCTGCCTATCGCGCACAAAATGAACTAGTTAAAAACTCCCCGTCGTGAGGCGAGGTACCCTGGGCGTTGGCTCCCCTCCGCCACCTCCCCCGGGGTACGCCGGCATCGAAGCCGGCCGGGGAGCTCCCCTTAATCTTATCTCCTCAATCCTATTTTCATGAATCGCCCCCCCCATACCCTGCTCACGGCCCTGCTCAAGCCCCGCATCAATTATGACAAAACCTATGCGCGGCTGTACCACTACTTCAATAACCCGGCGGGCATCCGGCCCGACGCGCTGCCGGCGCACCTGGCGGCCGCAATGGAGCCCAGCTACTCGTTTAAGCTGCCGCAGCTCAAGGGCAACGTGTATCATACCCTAAAGGAGATCGTGGCCATTTTTATGAAGGAGTGGCGCCAGGCCGACAGCGCCATCAACGTGGCCATCCGCACCACGCGCACCTCGCTGGCCAAGCGCTGCAGGAACCGGGACCCCAAAACGGCCTACCGGCACATCCTCACCCTCATCGAGCACGGCTTCCTGCGGGCCAAAGTGCAAATCAAGGGCGGGCTGCAGCTGCTGATTAACCCCGAATTGCTCGTGTTTGACGAGGTCAAGGGCGCAGCGACGGCCGTGGCCGCCCCCGCCCCGCGCCCCGCGCCAGCGGCCGCTTCCGGCGCTCTGGCGGGCCCTGGCGGGGGCCTAGCCACCCTGCTGGACATCGGCAACTTCCTCAGCCAAAAATTCACGCAAAACGCCCCGCGGCGTACTTAAAAAAGCCAAAGCGGGCATAAAAGATAGCTTTATAGTTCTGGACCTCCATAAATACTATGAAGCATAGGAACGTCGGTTTCCAGACGGATTTTCCACAGCCCAGGCGGGGATAAACCGCGGCCGGCTGAAAAAAAAAGAACGGGGGGCGGCCGAAAGTCGGTCCGCCCGGCACCCACCGCGCCGACCGCCGGCGTGGGTTGGGGCTGCTATTGCCAAATATTTTAAAAACCCGCCCTGTGCAGGCCTTCACTACCGCCACCGCGAAGCAGATTCCGCTCCTGGTGCTCTTGTCCCGGCTGGGGCACGAGCCCCTGGGGCAGGCGCGCGGGGGCAACCATTACTTTCTCTCGCCCTTCCGGGAAGAAAGCACCCCCAGCTTCGTGGTGTGCGAGCCCAAGAACAACTGGGTCGACTTCGGCGAGGCGCCCGAGCCCGGCAAAAAAGCCTACGGTGGCGACGTGCTCAAGCTGGTGATGCGCCTGACCGGGTTCGACCTGCGGGTGGCGCTGCAGGCCCTGGCCCAGTGGATGAGCGACCTGGTGTCGGCCGAGGGGTTGCCGCGCGCTGCCGGCCGCACGGTGGCCAGCGGGGCCATCACCTTCACCGACGTGCGCACTGAGCCCCTGACCTGGGCGCCGCTGGTGGCCTACCTCACCGGCCGTGGCATCGACTGGGGCCTGGTGCAGCGCAGCAGCCGCACGCTGGCCCACCTGCAGCAGGTGTTCTACCAGATTGACGGCAAGCCCCGCCCGAAGCCCTATTTCGCGGTTTCCTGGAAAACGAGCGGCGGGCTGGAGGTGCGCAACGCCCGCTTCCAGGGCTGCATCGGGGAGAAGGGCCTGACCTGGCTGCCGGGCCCGGAGCCGGGCGTGGTGGTGTTCGAGGGCTTCATGGACTACCTGAGCGCGCTCACCCACTGGAATAAGTCCTCCTTCAGCAGCACGGTTCTGATTCTCAATTCGGTGAATTTGCTGGGCCTGGCCCTGCCGCAGCTGCTGGAGCACGAGCAGGTGCACTGGTGCGGCGACAACGACGCCGCCGGCGAGCGCGCCCTGAACGTGCTGCGCCAGGCCATGCCGGGCAAGGTGAAGGCCCACAACGAGCTCTACCGGGGCTTCAAGGACTTCAACGACTTCCTCACCGGTACGCCGCCAACCAAGCCGCTGCCGGCGCGCCGGGCCGAGCCGAGCAAGCAGAGCCAGACCCAGCGGTACTGGCTGTGGGCGGTGTTCGACGAGCGCGCCCCGGGCACGCGCATCAAGGCCAACCGCAAGCGGGAGTGCACCTTCTACTCCTACACCAACGACGAGGACGGCCTGGAGCAGCTGCGCGTGCTGCGGAACCAGCTGGGCGACCAGCTCTGCTACTTCCGGCTGTGCGAGCGCACCCAGGGGCGAGAATTCAAGATTTTAGAATGGGCTGGCCGCTACCAGACGATGCCGGTCGACCCGGAATATGTGCCACCAGTTTTTGATGAATCCGAAGATGAGTAAGCTCCGTAACTACACCTCTGTGGTCCCCGCCGTCAAAAGCCAGGCGGCCATCGAGCAGCTGCTGGTGCAGGCCGGCGCCACCACCACCAGCAAGTTTTTCAACGAAGCCACCAAGCAATGTGAGGGCTTCTTTTTTCAAATCAAGTTAGGGGACGTGCCGCTGGCCTTTAAGCTGCCGGTGAACACGGACCTGGTGTACCAGCAGTTCGTGGCCACCACGCGCAACCTCGACGCCAGGAAGCGGGCGCAGCTGCGCGCGCAGGCGGAGCGCACGGCCTGGCGCACCCTGCACGAGTGGGCGCAGATTCAGCTGGACATGATTGCGCTCAGCCAAGTCGAGCTACTGCAGGTCCTGATGCCCTACCAGTACGACCAGGAGCGGCAGCAGACCTTCTTTGAGCGGGTGATGAATTCGGACCTTAAGCTGCTTCACTCGTGAGACTGGCGCACCTTGACCAATTCATCGAGCTCGAGCGCGGCGAGGCTGGCCTCCTGGCCAAGGCCCTGGACGTGCTCGTGCGCGACGTGACCCACGCCGAGCAGGCCGTTCCCTACCTGGAAGCCATCACCCTGCCGGCGCTGGCGACCTTGGCCACCAAACTGACGCGGCTGCATCAACGGGAACTGGCCGCGCCCCTGCGGCCCGGCAAGCGGCCCAAACCCCGCCGTTTTCGCGTGAGCTACGACCAGCTGGCCGTCCTGCTCTACTACCGACTCAGCCTGCCTCACTGCGAGCTCAGCCGCATCGAGCAACTGCAGCTGCGGGTGGTGATGGGAAAATTTCACCAGCAGTCGCTCAACCTGGCTCAATTCTTCAAATTCAAGTGACCGCCCCGCGCTCCTGCATTAAGACGAGGGCCGGGCCCGCGCCGCTGGGCCAGCCAGTGGTTGTTCCGGTCCGGTTCTTCGCCGTTTTCAGCCAGTTACGATTGCTTCGGCGGGGCTTTTGGCCGGTCCTTTGCAGCGTTTGTGTAATCTTCTAAGTTTGATTCATATTATTTTACGCCTTACCCCCGTGGATAGCTCAACGCTTTCGATTCCCGTACAGCCGCACGTTCTAAAATACCTCCACAAACACCTCGGAAAGGCCTATTTTCTTTCCGAAAGCGACCACTTCGGGTTGCTGCTTTTCCAGCTGCTCCGCCGCCCGGTGCGCGACGCGCGGCGCGACGAAATCATCAAGAAATTCGACAAGCGCTTCGTGGTGCATTTCGGGCTCTACAACCCGCGCAAGTTCGGCCTCAAGCCGATGACGGGCAAGACCATCTACCAGTTCAACAAGTTCGGCAAGGAGCTGCTCTTCGCCGAGCTGCACGCCCACGTGGAGCTAATCACCGACCTGGGCTCGTCGGCGACCCACGCCATCGAAACGTTCATGCTCAAGTACGACCTGCAGGAAGAGGACGTGCCGGCCGACACGCTGGCCCGTTCCTGGAAGCGCTACGCGGCCGAGGCCAAGACGGCCCGCAAGCGGGCGCGCCACCTGAGCGGCGCCGCCCAGCTCAAGCAGCTGACCAAGGACCTGCGGGCCCTGCCCCGGCCCGGGTTCGCCGCGCCGGGGTTCGGCGCCCCGGTCCTGCCGCAGGCGGCACTCTAGCAGTTGTCCCTTTTGCTCCAGCAATTGTCCCTAAAAATTTACCGATTGTCCCTTGGCTTTTCTCTCCTCCAACGCGCTGCTGCCCCCGCCCACGCTCGCCCCGATTGAGCAGCTGCCCAACCCGGACCTGGCCGGCTACCTCAACCTCTACTACCTGCCGGTGGAGGACCTGCTGCGCGACCCGGTGGTGGTGGGCGGCGCCGTCGTGGGCGACCTGGCCCTGCGGCCCGGCGCCGGCTGGGTGGAGCTCAAGCTCACCCAGCAGACCCTGAAGGTGGCCGAGGTGCCCAAGCAGGGGCGCAGCGGCACCACCTACCAGGTGAAGGTGACCGGCCAGCGGCCGCAGCCCACCGCCGGCGTGCTCGGCGGCCTCGAGGCGCTCGACCGCCGGCACCTGCTGCTGCTCGTGCGCCAGGCCAACGGCCAGCTGCGCCTGCTCGGCACGCGCCAGGCCTACCTGCGGCTGCTGGCCGGCACGGAGGGCGCGGGCGTGGCCACCCGCGCCGGCATCGACGTGCAGCTGCTGGGCGAGACGCCCGAGCGCGGGCCCTACTACGGCGGGGCCTTCGCGCCGCCCGGCGTGGCAGGGCCGGTGCCCGGCACGGCCGTGCGCGTGCTCGACCGCCGGGGCAACGTCATGGCCCTGGTGCCGGCGGGCAAGGACCTGGTCATCAGCAGCGGCTTCCGGGTCGCGTTAACCATTCAATAGCATTCAACAAGCCATGGCCGCCAACCCCACGCCGCTGCCCGACACGGCCGTCGCCCAACTCAACATCCCCGATTTCGTTGCCAAGTGGGACCTGCGCTTCGCCGACAACACCTTCCAGGACATCCGGGAGGGCGACTTCCGCGAGTTTAAGAACGACCTGGTTAAGGTGTTTGCCAACTGGAAGGAGCTGACCACCCGCCGCGTGAAGGGCAGTACGTACCCGGTGCCGTTCACCGACTCGCTGGGCACCATCCCGGCCCTCTACCTGGTGGCGGGCATGAACGCCGTGGCCGTGAACGGCACCGACGCCGCCTCGGCCGCCGCCGGGGCCGTGGCGCCCTCCATCACCTACCAGCTCATCCGCGACTCCCGCGGCCCGGTGAGCGCGCTGACCGACGTGGCGCCCACCACCACGACCCGCACGCCCACGCGCTGGGTGCAGGTGAGCGGGAGCGAGGCGGAGAAAACGGCCTCGTTTCCGGTGCTGGTGCTGGAAGACTTTCCCTACCGGGCCGGCGACGTGGTGCAGTTCACCTTTGCCGGCGGCGAGACGCGCCTCTTCGAGTGGCGGGCCGACAGCGTGGGCTTTCAGCACCCGGAACCAACCGGGGCGGACGACGACCCGGTTTACAAGCCCTTCTCGCCCTTGGCCAGCGCGGCCCTCTACGACGACACCCAGCTCCGGGCCCAGGTACAGGCCGTCGCTCAGCAGCTCAACGGCAAGGCCGGCCTGAACTCGCCGGCTTTTTCGGGCGCGCCCACCGCGCCCACCGCCCCGGCCACGGCCGGCAAGTTTCAGCTGGCCAACCTGGACGCGGTGCGCAAGGCCTTTGCCGACACGAGCCCCATCGTCACCCGCAGCGCCGCCGGCATCACGGGCAACACGGCCGCCACGCTGGAGGCGGCCACCAACCTGATTGACGTCGGCGGCACGGTCTACTTGAATCGCCCGCAAAAATCGGATTACTTTTTCCTCGGCGGCAAGACCATCGACTGCAACCACTACCCGCTTGATTTACAAGACCAGGACCTGAATGCCTTCGATGGGGCGGTGATAAAGAACAACCGGCTGCTGCTGCGCTGCCGGCTGTTTTGCCGGCCGAGCGTCAATTCGGTCATCCGGGTGCAAGGCGGCATTTTTAACGGCCAAATCTTCTTTTTTGAGCAAACCGCAACCGTCGTATTTGACGGCTGTGACGTGGTAAACTTCGGGGTGGGTGTCGGCTCGGGCGGGTTTTGCAGCACCCCGGGCGGCAAGATTATCCTGCGCAACGGGTCACGGCTCTTGCACCCGGCCGACCCGTCAACGGTGGTGGAAGTGGAGCCGGTGGTCCCGGGGGCCGGGGGCTTTGAAGCCATTGCCGAAAACCAATACGGTACGCATCCGCCCTTTTCTACCTCAAGCGCTCTGTACGCCTACCTGCTCGACCGCACCCCGCCGAGCAACGCCGCCTCGGCGCTGGTGCCCATCACGAAGTACAACGCCAACGCCGGCACCCTTGCGGCGGGAAACGGCCACCTTGCTTTTTCGCAGTTTTCCTACGCTTCCCTTCAGCACAACGGCACCAGTGCCAAAATTGGCGTTTGGTCCAACCTGCCCAACAACCCAACAGGGAGCACGGACGCTCAATTTGCTCCCAATAACGACACCAATCGCAGCCCCGTCGGCATCGGTATCGTGGACGACGGCGCGCCGGTGACCATGCCCAACGGCACGCAAATCGCCTCGGTGACGGGCATTGCGGCCGACACCGAGGCGGGCTCCATTCAGTACATCACCGTTCCGTTGCCAGGCACGGGCACCCGGGTGACGGATTTCTACAACTCCTACGTGCAAAATTACGGGTCGACGGGTGTGCTGTGGGGCGCTTGCGTGGTGAGCGTTGAGATTTTCGGCACGGCTATCACCGCCGTTGAGCTCACCAACATCACAGACGGCCCAACCGTTGTCGTTGCCGAGAGCGACTCAACCGGCGGCGGCATCCAATCTGACGCACCGTATTTGACGGGTCACATCGGCAAAATGAAACCCCTGCGGCCCTCCTACACCTTCAAGCTGGTTGGCGCGGGCGGCGCCTACGTCAGCAACCGATACGACACGGCCGCAAAGCGCAGCTTGCGAGCTGACGAGGCCGTTGCTTGCTGGGGCAACACCAGCAACCCCGTGTATTTGTTCGGTACTGACGGCATCAACGACTGGGCTACCCGTCAGGCAACCGGCGCGCAGATGGGTGCAATGGTCGGCCTGTTCTTTGACGAGCTCAAATCCCGCAAGCCCAACGTGAAGATATTGCTTGTGTCGCCCTACCTGACCACGATTGAGGCCGGCAACGACAAGCTGGAGAGCGCGCCAAGCATGCGCGCGGGCATAGAAAGCGCGCGTAACGGCCGGGATTCCTTTGTTTGGTACCTGGATGGTTCAACCCTGACCAACGAACTATACGACCCGGTTCACCCAAGCACCCTTGGGTACGCGCAATCGGCGCCAAAAATCAGCGCGGGCTTCAACTTTTCAACTGGTGCAGCGGGCGATTCCGTACCGGGCGCCGCGCTGCTTTTCCCAAACAACACCGGCACGCTGGTGTACGCAAACGAGTTGTTAACCACCAGCGCGAACGACGCAATCGGAGACGACACGGGCTACAAAGAAAGCGGCGTGGCCAACTGGAAGCGTCCGGCCGGGGCAGAGGCGTACGTGATGATGCAAAACACAGTCACTGGCGCGGGCAACGCCGTGCTTGGCTGGAACACCAGTAAAGAGGCCACCACCACCGCCCGCTTATTGCCCGTTGGCATGTTCCTGGACCCTGGCACGGGCGACGTATACGTAAAAGACACGGGGGTTGACCAGGACGGCAACACGCCGGGAATCCAACTTTACGGACGTAAAATCATGGCCCTGCCGATTGGGCATTGGCTCCGCATCCGAATCATAAGCGACGGAAGTGCTTTTCTGGAACAAAGCGAAGACAAGTTGGCGTGGGCAATTGCTTATCAGTTTGGCCAGGCATTCGCGGGCGACGCCTTCCCGACAGCCGTCCTGTTTTGCAACGCCACGGCCAAGATGTACAAGCCGCAGCTTGGGACCGGACTTGTCGCCGCTTAACCAACTGCCATGGGCTGCCAGAACGTAACCTTGCCCATCCCGTCAATTACGTGGCGGTGAAGTCGTAAGGGGGTGTTTCTTGCGCCAAAAAAGCCGTGAATTGCATCGGTCAGGGCTTTTCCCATTAGTTTCGGTGCTAATTACAGGTCTATGTATTCTATCAGCCGCCGGGCATTCCTCGCTTCCCTTCCCTTTATCCTGGTCATGTGCCGCTGCAAAAAAGTGGGGCCCAGACCCGCCGCGGCCGCCCAACCCATCGGCAAGTTTATTGACGAAACCTTCAGCAGCCTGACGAACTGGAGCCAGGAGCGCAAAGGCGATTTCGGCCACACCCTTACCCACACGCAGTACGGCAAAAGCACGCTGCGCAATTATACGGTGGCCCTGGAATTCGACGTGAAAAGCACCGTTGGCGGGGTCGCCGTGGGCGTGCAAAGCCAGCGGAACCCGGACCAAAAATGCTCAACCTACGCGTATTGGGACCTCACCGCCGGTCGGCTCAAAATTGTCGGACTCGACGAGGCGGGCAAGATTGGCGTGGTGGCCGCCAGCGCACCGGCCCCGGCCCGGCTGGGGGCCTTTGCCCTGCTCCTGCACATGGTGGAGGGAACGGTGGAAGCTGTACTGCAGCAATCCGGCCGCGTCATAAGCTGCGTTTCCTTTGAGTACGATTTTACCACGCCCTACGCAGTAGTAGCGGGGGCAAAAGGGTTTGTCCGCCCCAATATATTCCTTTACTCGGCTGCCCTGACCAGTCCTGCTGCGGCGCAGCTGCGCCGCTTTACGGCATCAACAACCGAGTACAGCAACCCGGAAATTCTCTTTGTGGGGGATTCCATCACGGCCGGGTACTACGCTGGGCAGCCCACGCAGATACCCGCCTACCTGCTGCGCGCTCACACCAAGAAGCGCATTCAGGTGATGGCTGGCGGCTACGACACGACCCGGGACGTGGTGGATAATCTGCCGGAAATTATCCGCATCGCGCCACGTTTCGCTTTTCTGCAAATAGGCACCAACGATGGAGCGCGCACCTCCGATTCGTCCACGCTACCCCTGGTCAGGCAGTTTGTTGACACCTTGCAGGGCGCTGGCACCCAGGTGCTGCTTCTGCCCACGCCAGACGGAGGCGACCCGGGCCAGCGGGGCACGTACAACCACGCCCTGGCCAGCCAGTACGAAGGCTTCGTGGATACGTGGACCGCTGGGTGGTCGCAGATGACGGTGGCCAACGGGAAAATGGTGGACATCGCGCATCCAACGCGGCTCGGTAACCAGCAAATAGCCGAGCTACTTCGAAAAAGCTGCCCGCAGTTGTTTTCTTAGCATGAGCCCCGCCTCACCAGGCGGGGCTTTTTCGTGTCCTTTTTATGCGTTCCGGGCGCCGGCAGCTTTGTAGGGAATTCTGCCCTGCCCGATGCGCGTCAACCACCTGCTATCCGCTATTTTAAAAGGCCCGTTCGCGGTCGAGCACCAAACCGTGATGGGGTACTTGCCCCGCGTGGCGCAGCTGCTCAACGGCGAGGGCCTGGCGGCCGACGCAACGCCCACTGCGCGGCCGGAGGCCGCGGTGCTCCTGGCCACGCTCAACCCCGAAGGGGTGGGCAAGCTGAACCTGACGGCGGCCAGCCCGCCGGTGGCCGTGCGCAGCCGCCGCAAAAGCTACGACGACGCCCAGCCGGGCTCCGTGGCCGTGGTGCAAATCAAGGGCGTGATGATGAAGGCCGACCAGTGGGGCCTGTGCGAGGACACGGCCGGCACGGCCAGCCTCGGCCGCCAGCTGCAGGAGGCCGACGCCCACGAAAACATTGCCGCCATCCTGCTCGACATCGACTCCGGCGGCGGCGCCGTGGACGGCATGATTGAGTTCAATTCCATCATCGCGGGCCTCAAGAAGCCCGTCGTGGCGTATTCCGATGGCATGATTGCCTCGGCCGCCTACTCGGCCGCCTCCGGCACGGACCTCATCGTGCTCAACAACGTGAGCTGCTCGGTGGGCAGCGTGGGCGTGATGGCCTCGCTCGTCGACTACCAGCCCGTGCTCGAGAAGATGGGCGTC
>NZ_JANNOD010000122.1:0-23001 GCF_031398885.1 Hymenobacter sp. | reverse complement strand
GCCCCCAGCTCGCCCCACTTGCCGGCCAGCCGCAGGTTACTCTTCACCGAGAAGGGCAAATCATAACGCTGCTGGGTGCGGGCCAGCTCCCGGGCGCGGGGGTCCTGCGCGTCGAACCGGAACTGCCCGGCCCGCACGGTGGCCACCGCCACGTCGGCCCGGAAGTGCGGGCCGAACGTGCGCTCGGCGTAGGCCTCCAGCCCTACCAGCCGCTTGGTCACCAAAGACTGTTCGTCCTTGGCGTACACGGCGGCGGCCACCGTCAGCCCCGGGCGGGCAAAGCTGTAGTCGAGGGCCAACTGGCGGGTGCGGGTGCGCAGAAACGGAAACTGCAAGGCCTCGGGCGCCGCGACGGCCGTGTACTGCCCGCCCGAGAGGTTCAGAAACTGGCGCGCGTCGAGGTCGCGCCGCAGGTTGAGCTGGGCGCTAGCGTAGCCGGGTTGGGCCGGGCGCGGCCAGGCGTTCAGGCGCAGGCCGGCCCCGGCGGTCCAAGCCCCGCGGCGCAGCTTGGTGTACTGGTAGGCTTCCCACAGGGTGCGGCCGCGGCCGAAGGCGGCTTCGTAGGTGGGCAGGGCCGGGTCGAGGCTGCCGGGCACGGTGGGGAAACGGCCGGCCACGTCCAGCTGCCGCTCGTCGTAGCTCAGGCCGGCGCGGGTCGAGAAAGCGTCGGTCCAGTAGCGGCGGTAGTGCAGGGCGGCGTAGGCGTCGCGGCCGCGGCGGATGGTGCGGTAGGTGCCCACGGCGTCGTCGGCGCGGCGCAGGCTCAGGCCCTGTGCCAGGGCCAGGTCGGCGCGGGCCCAGGCCTGCTCGTAGCTGAGCGTGACGAAGCCGCGGCGGTTTTCGTAGCGGTAGTTATCCCGCAGGGAGCCGTCTTGCACGCGGTAGGCGTAGCGCTCGGCGATGCCGTAGGCAAAGGCTTTGAAAGTGCCGTATTCGCCGACTTTGGTGGCGAAGTGCACGCCGCCGTCCACCAGGCCCAGCCGGGGCAGGCGCCGGAACGCGGCCGGGTTCACGGCGCTCAGCAAGCGGCCGTCCTGGGCGTTGACGTAGGCTTTCACCATGCCCCGGCGGCCCACCGGCGTACCGGCCAGCAGGCCCGAGTTGGCCAGCCCCAGCGAGGCTTGCAGGAAGCGGGCGCGCGGTTTCTCATCGGTGCTCAGGCTCACGAGGCCGGCCCCGGCGTTGCCGAACTCCAGCGGCGGGTTGCTCGGAAATACCAGCACCGACTTCACCAAATCGACGCTGAAAATGCCGAACGTGCCCAGCCCGCTGAGCTGGGCAAACTTCACGGCGTCGTAGATGGGCACGTTGTTGAGGTAGATGCCGGTCTGGCTGGGGTCGGAGCCGCGCAGGCTGATGCTGGCCGACTCGTCGGTGTTGGTGGCGGCGGGCAGGGTGCGCACGGCCAGCAGCGGGTCGGCCGCCGCGGCCGGGTTGGTCACGATTTGCAGGAAGCTCAGCTCCCGCACGATGAAATCCTCGGCAATGGGCCGCTTGGCCGTCACCTCCACCTGGGCCAGCGTCTGCACGTCGGCCGGCACCAGGCGCACCACCAGCGGCGCGGCCGGTGCCCCGGTCAGCGGCAGGCGCCACGACCGGTAGCCCACGTAGCTGACGATGAGCGTATCGGCCCGCCCACTCACTACTGGCAGCGCAAACGCCCCGTCGAGGTCGGTGGCCGTGCCCGCGCCGGGCGGGTTGGCCAGCCGCACGGTGGCGCCGAGTAGCGGCTCGCCGGTGGCTTTGTCGGCCACGGTGCCGCGCAGCTGCGGCTGTTGCGCCCGGGCGGCGCCGACACTGGCCAGCAGCAGGCCCAGCGCGGCCAGGCAGCGCAGACATTGCTGCGCGCAAATGAGGAGGCAGGAAGGCACGATGGTGGGTTGTTTGGAAGGTGGAGGCTTCGATTGTTCCGTACTTATGGCCGCTCAGGGCGTGAAGGGCAAGTCAATAGACTCACAGGAGAACGTCATGCAGAGCATGTGGCGCATCAAGCCAGGGACGAAGCAGCTCGCTTGCTTCGGTGAACGGTCCTGGCGAAGCGGGCAAGATGCTTCGTCCCTGGCTTGATGCGCCACATGCTCTGCATGACGTTCTCCTTTATTCACTGCCCTGTTCTGATAGACTCTTGGCACCAGTGGGCAGCGGACTCTTTTCCGTCCTGCTGGAGCCGCTGCCTACAGCTTGGCCACCAGCCCTTTCAGCCGGGCGTGCTGGGGGTACTTGCTCAGGCCCTCGGTGGCGTACTGCCGGGCCAGCTCGGTTTGGCCGTTGGCCTGGTAGGCCTGGACCAAGTAGCAGTAAGCGTCGGCCTTGCCCCAGTTGGGGGCGTAGGGGTTGGGGTCGGGCTTGTCGGCCAGGGCAATGGCTTTGAGGAAGTGCGCGACGGCCACTTTGCCGCCGCCGTACTGCTTGGGCGTGTAGAAGTCGTTGATGCCGCGGGCGTAATGGGCGCGCAGGTTGTTGGGCGCCAGGGCCAGGGCCTTCTCGGCGTTTTCCTTCACCGTCCCGGCCTTGAATGGCATGGTCAGGAAGTTGGCAAACTCCAGGTTCAGCCCTTGCAGCAGCGAGAGCAGGGCGTAGTGCTCGGCGGTTTTGGCCGGGACGCTCTCCAGCAGCTCGATGCCTTTGTTCAAGGCGGCCTCGGCGCGGGCCTTGTCCTGGCCGGCGCGGAAATACAGGTGGTACTGCGCAAACGCGCCCCAGTAGCTAAGGATGGCGTTGGGCTTCTGGGCCCGCAGCTCGTCCAGGGCCAGCGCCAGGCGCTGCACCGAATCGGCGGGGGTGCGCCAGGTCAGGCGGCTTTGGATGCGGTCGAGCGCGGCGCTCCCCCCGGCCTGGGCCCGGGCCGGGCCCGAGGAGAGCAGGCCGATAATCAGCAACAACAGCGAAAACAGGGACTTTTTCATGGTGATGGAATGATGAGGTGAAAAAAAAGCAGGTAAGAAAAGGCAAGGCGCGGCCCGGAGAACCAGCAAAAGCGGTCCACGAGGCTGGAAATCCAGAAAACAAGGAAACTAAAGCGGCCGAAACGGCCAGCGTAATCGGGTGCCGGAAGCGGTTAGCCGGGCTTGAGGTAGCGCTGCAGGTCGGCCACGTATTTCTCGAAGGCCACGACGCCCGCCGGCGTAATGGCGCAGCGCGTGAGCGGGTAGCTGCCGTTCATCTCCCGGTTGAGGGTGAGGTAGCCGGCTTCCTTGAGCTTGCCCAACTGCACGCTGAGATTACCGGCGGTGGCCCCGGTTTTCTCCTTCAAAAAGGTAAACTCGGCTTCCCGCACGCCCAGCAGCAGCGACATCACTGCCAGGCGCAGCTGCGAGTGCAGCAGCGGGTCGAGGTCGTTAAACGGCGCGGCCACGGCGGTACTGGCTTTTTAGCAAATGCCCCGGCACCACGTAGGCCACCAGCACGGCCGCCGCCACCAGCAGCAGCTGCGTGTCGAAGGCCGCCCGGAAGGCCACCGTGGCCAGCACCCAGCACGCCGCCCCGCCCCAGACGAGCGGCCGAAACCGCAGGGCCCCGCCCGTGGCAAACGTGCCCAGGCCATAAAGCGCGATGATGAGCGGATACGCCCGGCTCCACCCAAAGGCAATACCCACCCCAATCAGCATCAGCATGAGCACCCCAAAGCCGGCCCAGAGGTAGACCATAAAATCCGTCTGCGCGGTGCGCACCCGTTCGCGGCGCTCGCGGCGGGCCCCGTGCACGAAGGCCGCCACCGTGCCCCCGGCCATGAGCACCGGCCACGCCAGCCAGGGCTTGTCGTAGCCCACCTGGAGCAGGCCGTAGTGGGTCAGGGCCGAGGCCAGCACCAGCCAGCCCCACAGCAGCAGGTCAAAGGAATTATCGCTCAGGTCCTGCTTGGCCGCCTGTATCATGTTTTGAATCAGGCGCAAGCTGTCGGGCGCGGACAGCGGTTCGTCGGTGAGTTGCATGGAAATAGGTGATGGGGTAATGGATTAGAAAGCACGTCATGCTCATCTGGCGTCCGCGCAGTCGAAGCATCTCGCTGGGGGCAGCAATTCCTTTGTTGACAGCTGAAATAATTGCGTAAACGAGCTGCCACGCATTGCATGACCATCGGTCGGATTTACTCGTGGCTCCGCTTGTGCAGTAATACGCCCGGCACAATGTAGCTCACCAGCATGGCGGCGGCAATGAGCAGCAACTGCGTATCGGCCGGTACGGCCGCGGCCACGGCGCCCAGTAGCCCGCCGGCGATGCCGCCCATCACCAGGGGCCGAAAGCGCAGTAGCCGCCCCGCCGCCACGGTGCCCACTCCATACAGCACCAGAATAATCGGGTGGGCGTTCTGCCAGCCAATCTGGGTGGCGCAGGCAATGGCGAAGAGCAGCGTGAACACGAAGCTCTTTTGCACCAGCCGCATCCGGCGGTCGGTGGGCGTGGTGCCCATCAGGCCCAGCCGCTGCTGCCGCCGACCGCGCACGGCCAGCACCACGGCAGCCAAGGGCATCAGCACCATCCACGGCAGCCAGGGGGCCGCAAAGCCTGCGTGCTCCAGGGCGTAGTTGGCCAGAGCGGCGGCCATCACCACGGCGCCACGGAACACAAAAGTGAAAGCGTAAGCCCGCAAGCTGGCCGGGGCCACTGGCTGCGCCGAAGCGAAGACGGGCAAATTAACCAGGCGGCTGGCGGCGGAACGGAGGGCGAAGCTGGCGGAGGTTTCCATGGGTTCGGGGCGGTACGACGGTGGATGAATGATTGAACGGTACAAACGTAAAGTAGTTTGGTTAATAAACCAAATTATTTCACAAACTTTTTTTACATGCTCCGCTCCCCACCATTGTCGCGGGTCCGGCCCGCTGCCGGGGGGCCGCACCAAGCCCTGCGGTTGCGGTCGGCGCAGACGTCTTTTTGCTGGCTGGCCAACGCGTGCCCAGGGCTCGAAGCCCGCGGTAAACGACCGGATTGGCGCGGGCTCCGGCGCCGCGCCGGGGCAGCCAGCAACAATTTCGGCCATCCGCCAGCCGCCTTTTTGCCTTATCTTTCGCCAATTCGGCCCTGGCCATTTTTAGCTAACCCCGCTCCCGCATCAATAAATGGAAAGATTTACCGGCCTCATCGGCATCGCGCTGATTTTGGGCTTGGCCTTTGCCCTCTCCAACAACCGCCGCGCCATCAACTACCGCCTCGTCGGCTCGGGCCTGGCCATTCAACTCGGGTTGGCGCTGTTTATTCTCAAAACCACCGCGGGCCAGTACATTTTCGCCAAGCTGGGCGCGGGCATTACCAAGATTCTGGACTTCTCGAAAGAAGGCGCCGCGTTCGTGTTCGGGCCGCTGGTGAACACGCCGGTGCTCACCAAGGCCTTTGGCGCCGAAAACACCTTCGTTTTTTTCTTTCAAATCATCCCCACCATCATTTTCGTGGCCGTGCTCGTGAGCATGGCCTACCACCTGGGCATCATGCAGCGCGTGGTGGCCGTGGTGGCGCGGGTGGTGCACAAGCTGATGGGCGTGAGCGGCTCCGAAGCCCTGAGCAACGTGGCCAGCACCTTCGTGGGCCAGGTCGAAGCCCAGATTATGATTAAGCCCTACCTGCCGGGCATGACCATGAGCGAGCTGCTGGCCAGCATGTCGGGCTCGATGGCCACCATCGCGGGCGGCGTGATGGCCGTGTACATTGCCCTGGGCGTGCCCGCGCCCTACTTGCTGGCCGCCTCACTCATGGCCGCGCCCGGCGCGCTGGTCATTTCCAAAATTGTGTGGCCCGAAACCGAAATCTCGGAAACCAAGGGCGTGGTGAAGCTCGAAATCAAAAAGCAGGACGCCAACCTCGTGGACGCCATCTCGCACGGCGCCTCCGACGGCCTCAAGGTGGGCTTCAACGTCATTGCCATGCTCATCGGCTTCATTGCCCTCATTGCCCTGGTCAACTACCTACTGGGCGCCGTGGGCGGCCTGGTGGGCCTCCCGCAGCTCAGCCTCAAGCTAATCCTGGGCTACCTGTTCGCCGGGTTTGCCTGGGCCATGGGCGTGCCCACGCAGGACATCACCACCGCCGGCGGCCTGATGGGCACCAAGATGGTGCTCAACGAATTCGTGGCCTACCTCGACCTAACCACCCTGCAGCGCACGGCCCAGGCCATGACGCCCAAGGGCCTGCTCATCACCAGCTTCGCGCTCTGCGGATTTGCCAACTTCAGCAGCATTGCCATTCAGGTGGGCGGCATTGGCGAGCTGGCCCCCATGCGCCGGGCCGATTTGGCCAAGCTGGGGTTCAAAGCCTTGATTTGCGGCACCTTGGCTTCGTACCTTTCGGCCACGCTGGCCGGCCTGCTGTCTGGTTTGTAAAGCGTATTTTTGGGGTTTGACCCTGCACGGAATGATGCCCTCTTCGCCCTTGGCAGCCACCCCCGACCTGTCGCAGAGCTTCGAGCGCGACCCGTACTTTCAGCCCATTTCCTGGTTTTACGCCGCGTTTGGCGTGCTGCCGCGCCGCGAAATTTACCAACTGGCCGAGGCCGGGGCCCGGCAGGCGGTGCTGGCCACCCTGGCCGAAACCCACGACCTGGAACAAGCCACCGTGGCCCATTCCGTGTACGTGGAGAAGGCGGGCAAGGCGGCCGAAATCAGCCACTACGCCCTCAACCTGGGGCCGCATGCCCTGCTGTGGTTCTACGACCGGGGCACCTACGGCGACCGCGCCGCCCAGTTGCTCTACTCGCCCCGGGCCGCCCCGGCCCTGCTCGCGCAGCTGCGGGCCGTGCTCGCTGCCCACCTCGAAACCGGGCAGCTGGAGCACCAGCGCATTCAGGTGCTGCGCCTGGCTTTCAACGACCTGGAGTTTTCGCCGCTGCCCATCAAAATCCCGACGCTGGACCTGGCCACCCACTACAACGACGACCTGCTGCCGGCGCACGAAACCATTCTGCGGCGCCTGCAGCAGCCCGAGGAGAAGGGCATCGTCATCCTGCACGGGCCGCCCGGCACCGGCAAAACCAGCTACATCCGCCACCTCTGCGGCCTCACCGACAAGCCCAAGCTGTTCATTCCGCCCAACCTGGCCGCCCGCATCGCCGACCCAGAGTTCATCAACCTGCTCCACGATAACACCAACTCCATCCTGCTCATCGAGGACGCCGAGGAGCTGCTCTCCAAGCGCGACGGCCCCGGCGGCAACGCCGTCAGCAACCTGCTGAACCTCTCGGACGGCCTGCTCTCCGATGGCTTCCACATCCAGATTATCTGCACTTTCAACGCCGAGTTGGCCCGCATTGACAAGGCTTTGCTACGAAAGGGCCGCCTCATTGCTTCCTACCGGTTCGAGCCCCTGGCCCAGGAAAAAGCCCAGGCCCTGGCCACGGCCCTCGGCCAAACCGAGCCCGTGACGGAAGCTACTTCCTTGGCGGACCTCTACAACCGCGACAGAGTTGACTTCATCAGCGAAAGCAGAACCGCCGGCCGCATCGGGTTCAGCCGCTAAAGTAAGCCCGGCAATACAAGATTGGTATAAAAATAGTCTGCTTCTGGCACAAAGAAAAAGACCCACCTGCGTTAAGCAAGTGGGTCTTTTTCGTATGGTTGGTTGGTCAAAATTACTTAGCCCCGAAGAAGAAGTCGGCTTCAATCTGCGCGTTCTCGTCCGAGTCGGAGCCGTGCACGGCGTTAGCTTCAATGCTCTTGGCGTATTTCTTTCGGATGGTGCCCTCCTCGGCGTTGGCGGGGTTAGTGGCGCCAATCAGGGTGCGGAAATCGGTCACGGCGTTGTCCTTCTCCAGCACGGCGGCCACAATGGGGCCGCTCGACATGTAGCGCACGAGGTCGTTGTAGAACGGGCGCTCGGCGTGCACGGCGTAGAACTGTCCGGCGCGCTCGGCGGTGAGGCTAATTTTCTGAAGCTCCACGACGCGGAAGCCGCCCGCCTCCATCATGTGCAGGATGCCACCAATGTGGTTTTCCTGAACGGCGTCGGGCTTAATCATCGTGAATGTGCGGTTGGTGGCCATGGGGCGAGGTTGGGGAATGAATGGGTAAATGAAGCCGCAAAACTACCAATTCCCCGGCCGGCGCCCAACCCCGCCCCGGGGCACCCCCAACTCATCGCGGCAGCAGGCTCATTTCCCAGTCATCGAGCACCGCCGCGCCCGGCCCGCTCCTTCGAATGCCGACCCGCAGCACGTCGTCGGGCGCGTGAATGGCCGGCAGCGTCAACGCGCCGCCCACGGCTTCCCAGTCGCCCGGCCGGCTGGGCCGGCAAGGCACCACCCGCCGCCAGTAGGGGGCCCCACCGGCGCCCGGGGTCAGGCTGGCCACCAGCTCCGCGCCCGCGTCGGGGCTGGTCTGATGCCGGGCCGCCAGCAATAATTGCTCGCCGGCGCGCAAGCCCAGCTCGGCCGCCGTTTGGTGGTAGGTCAGGCCGCTTCGTTCGTTGCCGGCAAGGCGAACAGCCCGGCGCCCGGAGGCGGCCAGGCCCGCCGAAACGCTGGCCGTACCCGCCCACCTAGCCGGGTCGAGCGAGGCTTCGAAATCGGTGCGCAGCCGCCAGCGGGCCACCAGCGACACCGGCCGGATGCGCCACAGCGTAAGGCGGCCATTGGCGGCCACGGGCCGCAGGCAGGCGGCAATGGCCGGGTAATTATTGACGACCTCGGCCGCGTAGGTGGCGTTTTGGGTGATAACGTAGTCGGCGGGCCGGGCCAGGCCCGCACGCAGGTTGGCCGGCGTGTTTTGGAGCACGGTCCACCCCCGGCGCTGGGCCAGCAGCAGGGGCAGGTTATAGGAGTGCGCATCCAGCACCAGCAGCGTGGCGCGGCGCGGCACCCCCAGCGAGTCGAGCCAGCGGGCACTGCCCAGAAAATTGTCGCGCGCCACCACGTTCTGGTCCGTGGCGGGCACCGAGATGCGCCGGACTTGTTCGGCCCGGGCCTGCCACGCGGCCCCGGCGCTCAGCAGGGCCGCCGCGCCCGCCGCCAGCCAAGCGGCGCGCGGCCGGGCCAGCCGCACCGCCGCCACGCTCCCGCCAAACCCCAGCACCAGCGGCAGGAAGAACGTATCCAGCAAATAGTAGTCGTGGATGCCGTACTGCGGGCCCATCAGGCCGTAGTACACCAGCCCGCCGCCCGCCAACGCCAACCAGTGGCCCGCCCACTCGCTGCGCAGCAGGCGCCGCCCCTGCTGGCCCAGCACTGCCCCGGCGGCCAGCAGCAGCAACAGCCACTGCGGCTTGCTAAGCAGGCGAAACAGCCAGTACTCGCGCACCACTTTGGTTACCTGCACGGCCTCGGCCCAGGAGCTGAAGGGCAGCGGCCGCGCCCGAAACATGGCCCCGTGGTGGGTCCGGGTCAGGTGCTCGTTGTAGCTAAAGTCAAGGATTAACAACCCGAAAGCCCCCCCGTACACGGCCGCTACCGCCCTCCAACCCACCGTGGCAGCCGTGCGCCGGGGCCGCAGCACCAGGTGGCCCAGGGTGCAAAGCAGCGGCAGCGCGTAGGGGGTGCGCATGGCCGCCGCCAGCGCCAGCCACGCCACGGCCACCACCAGCCGCCGGCGGACGGCCGCGGGAGCAGCGGCCGGCTCCTCCAGGGCCCGCCAGAACCAGTAGTACCCGGCCAGCACCGCCGCAATGGCCGGTGCCGAGGGCAGGAAATTAGCCTGGTAGTACCCGTAAATCGGGCTGCTGAACGCAAACAGGGCCGCCACGCCGCCCTTCAGCGCCGAGCCGCTGGCCCGGCGCACCAGCCCGAATAGGGCCAGAACGCCGCCCAGGCCGGCGGCCAGCGTCACGCCCCGCATCAGGCCGGGGGCGGCCGAGCCGGTGAGGCCCATGAGCAGGGCCGTTAGGTAGGCCGGCGCCGGGAAGCCCGCCGCGGTCACGCCGTCGTCGGTGAGCAGGTTGAAGGTGGCGGGGTGAAAAAAATCGTAGCCCCGCGCCCGAAACTGCAGGGCGATGGCCAGCCAGTCGGCCTGGGCCCAGGCGTGAAAAAACGACGGGTACAGCCGAATAGAATCGTGGTAAAACCAACCGCTCAGGGCCAGCAACAGCGACAGCAATGCCCCCGGGGCGGCCCAGTGGCCCACTGTCCGCCCGGCCGGGGAATCCAAAACTCTCATGGCGGACTCAGGGTAAAAAGACAAGAATAGCGAAAATTATGCTTTCCCGTTCGCCCGGTTTCGGCCAGCTTTCGCCAAGTTTGGACGAACCTTCCCCCGGCGCTTGGCTGTTGAGAACGGATTTCTTCCGACTTTTGCCGCCCCATTTATTCGTAAACCTCCGGCCCTCAGTTCCGTTGCAGGGCCCATCCCGTTGCCGATGTCCAGTTCCATTTCCGCCCTGCAGGCGCTGTTCGCGCAGCCCAAGCAGGTTGTCATCACCACCCACCACAAGCCCGATGCCGACGCCCTGGGCTCGTCGCTGGCCTGGGCCGGCTACCTCAAGCAACAAGGCCACCACGTGACGGTCGTTACGCCGTCGGACTACCCAGCTTTCCTCAACTGGATGGCGGGCAACGACGAGGTGGTGGTGTACGACCGCCGCCAGAACGACCGCCAGGTGCGCGACCTGATAAACCGCGCCGATGTCATCTGCTGCCTTGATTTCAGCTGCCTGGGCCGCATCAACGAGCTGGGCGAGTACGTGCGGCAGGCCCGCGCCACCAAGGTCCTCATCGACCACCACCAGGAGCCCGAGAATTTTGCCGACATCGTATTTTCGGTGCCCACGGCGGCGGCCACGGCCGAGCTGATTTTTGAAATCATCCGCGACCTGGGCGGTCAGGACCTCATCACCAAGGGCATCGGCGAGGCCCTGTACGCGGGCATCATGACCGACACGGGCTCGTTTCGCCACCCCAGCACCTCGCGCAACGTGCACCTCATCATCGCCGAGCTGCTCAAGGTCGACATCGACCTCTCCTCCGTGCACCGCCGCATCTACGACTCGCACTCCGAAATCCGCCTCCGCTTCCTGGGCTTTATTCTGAAGGACAAGCTGGTCGTCAACCGCGAGTTCAACACGGCCTACATCGCCATCACGCAGGACGAATTGCGCCAGTACCAGAGCAAAACCGGCGACACCGAAGGCCTGGTCAATTACGCGCTGAGCATCGAAGGCATCGTGTTTGCGGCCGTGTTTATTGACCGCGGCGTGGCCGTCAAAATCTCCTTCCGCTCGGTGGGCAAGTTCTCGGTGAGCGACTTTTCGCGCCGGCATTTTGACGGCGGCGGGCACCACAACGCCTCGGGCGGCATCAGCTACGACCCGCTCGACGCCACGGTGGAACGCTTCCTGGGCCTCCTGCCCGAGTACAAGGAACAGCTCACCGGCGTGCCCGTGGCGGTAGCGCCGCCGGTGGCGTAACTTTGCACCGTTTCCGACTCTTCACTTCTTTCTTTTTCATGCGTTTTTCCTCCCGCCCTGCGCGGCAGCTGGTCCTGGCGGCCAGCCTGCTGAGCTTCGCTTCCCTCACCGCCTGCAACAAAGGCGGTGGCGAATTTGCCAAGACCAAGTCCGGCATCGAGTACAAGATTTTTAAGAAGGTCGGCAACGACTACGAGCGGCGCGAAATCGGCCCCGACGGCGACCCAACATACAAAGACCGAGTGGGCAAGTTCCTGCTCGGCAACATGCAGTACCGCACCGGCAAGGACTCGGTGCTGCAAAACACCCGCCGCGACGTGGGCATGGCCGTGCCGCTGCCCCTGAAGGAACTGCAGCAGAAAGGCATGCCCGACGAGGCCCTATCCCTGCTTCAGCCCGGCGACAGCGGCGTATTCCGCTTCCAGGTCGACTCGCTCATCAAGCCCAAGGCGGGCCAGCCCGCGCCGCCCTACCTCAAACGCGGCGGCAACGTGGTGCTGATGTTCGTGGCCACCACCAATAAGCTCATCACCGAGAAAGAAGCCCAGGAAATGCAGCCCGAGCTGCAGAAGCGCGCCATGGCCGCCCAAATGAAGCAGCGCCTGGCCTCGCCCGAGTACGCCAAGCAGATGCAGGCCCAGAAAGAGGCGCAGGCCAAAATGATGGCCGCGCCCGAAGTGGTGGCCCAGATGAAAAAGGACGACGCCGTGCTGCAGGACTATGCCAAGAAAAACAACCTGACGGTGCAGAAAACGCCGTCCGGCATTTACTACCAGGTGCTGAAGCCCGGCGAAGGCCCCAAGCCCAACGCCGGCCAGACGGTGAGCGTGAACTACAACGGCACGCTGCTCAGCGGCAAGGTGTTCGACTCGTCGGACAAAGCCGGCAAGCCCATTGACTTCCCCATCGGCCAGGGCGCCGTCATTCCGGGTTGGGACGAAGGCATTGCCCTGCTCAACAAGGGCTCGCGCGCCATCCTGCTCATTCCCTCGCCCCTGGCCTACGGCACCCGCGGCGCCGGCGCCGACATTCCCGCCAACTCGCCCCTGCGCTTCGAGGTGGAACTTGTTGGCATCCAATAGTATTTTGTAGTTTCTGATTCCGGCCAACGGGCGGCGCGGCGCAACCGTCCGGGTCCCGTTGGCCGGAATGTTTTTAGCCCCGCTGCCATGAAAAACCTCCTGCTTCGTTCGCGCTATTTGGCACTGGCCGCCGGCCTGCTGCTGGCCGCTCCGGCCCTGTGGAGCTGCAATTCCGAAACAACCTTCCAGAAGCAGGCGCGCGAGCACGAAGACCAGCTGAAAATTATTGACGAGGATACCATTCAAAGCTACCTCAGGCGCAACAACCTGACGGACAAGGCCACGCGCACCAATTCTGGCTTGTACGTGGTCGACATCGTCGCCGGCCAGGGCGCACCCGTCACTTCGGGCAAGCAGGTGAGCGTGAAGTACATCGGGCGGTTTTTGAGCAACGGCGCGCATCCCGGGTCGACGGGCTATCCTGCCTCGTCGGGCAACCCCAACTTTCCGGCGGGCAGCATTTTCGACAACTCCGCCGATAACCGCACGGCCTGCGGCTGCGCCGTATTCACGGGCGGCAGCCCCGAGACTAAGCCTGGTTTTACCGAAGGACTGTTGCTCCTACGCCAAGGCGACCGCAAGCTCCTGCTTATTCCCTCGCGCCTCATGTACGGCCCCACCGGTCAATCCCCTAGCATTCCGCCCGATTCGGCGCTGCTGTTTGAAATAGAAGTTCTCAACGTTTACTAAGGCCACTGCCGTGGGACGGGCACCGGGCATTTGGCGGGCGGCGGGGAGCCTTGGGCTGCTGCACGCCCTGCTGCTGGCCGGGGCGGAGGCCCGCGCCCAGCCCGGCGCGAAGCCTACCATACCCGGTACCCCCAGTGCGCCTGCGGCGCCGACACGGCGCACCTCGTTACGCAACGCACGCGGAGCGGAGTGCACTTCGTGTTTCACGAGCGGGGCACCGGGCCACTGGCCCGGCCCGGCAGCCGCGTGCCTGTGCGCTAAGTGAGTTTTTTGCCTGACGGCCACGTCTTTGACGCCACCGCCGCCTCGGGCGGGCCGCTGCGCTTCCGGGTGGGCCGGGGCGAGGTCATTCCGGGCTGGGACGCATTGCTGCCGCTGAGGTCATTCCGGGCTGGGACGCATTGCTGCCGCTGGTGCCCGCGGGCTCGCGGGTGCGGTGCTGGGTGCCGGCGGCCCCGGCCCACGGCGCCACGGGTGTGCGCACGTGCGACGACAGCACCCGTTTTACCATTCCTCCCAATACCGAACTGGTGTTCGAGCTGCA
Source organism: Hymenobacter sp. (assembly GCF_031398885.1). Lineage (GTDB taxonomy): Bacteria > Bacteroidota > Bacteroidia > Cytophagales > Hymenobacteraceae > Hymenobacter. The sequence goes on along the minus strand of NZ_JANNOD010000122.1, from coordinate 9,369 downwards.
AGTGGTCAGCGTCCGTTAACTGTTGTTTATTGTCCATACTCTGCTGCAGGGTAGCCGTTGACCACCCGCCCCATGAATTTCAAGATGAAAAATCTGCTGCTTGGCGCGGTCTGCGCGCTGTCCGCTTTCCCGCAGCTTGCGCACGCTCAAGCGTCGGGCCGACTTCGCCCGCTTGCCCACTGGCACCGAGTACCGTCTTTTCCGCAAAGACGCGGCCGGCCGCTACCAGCCGCGCACCCTGGCCCCGACCGATGCGCCCTACGCCAGCCGCGCGGGGCAGGTGCTGACGGTGTTCATGGTGTTCCGCACGGGCCGCGACTCCGTGCTGATGGACTCGCGCCAAATGCAGCCCACGCCGCAACCGGTGGCCCTGCCTGCCCAGCCCGTGGCCGGCGGCCTGGAAGAAGCCCTGGGCCTGCTGCTGCCCGGCGACAGCGCCGTGTTCCGCTTCCCCGCCGATACCGTGTTTGCCAAAACGTTTCGCCAGCCCGTGCCGCCGTTCATCAAAAGCAGCGGCAATGCCCTGGTGGTGCTGGCCAGCGCCCGCGAGCTGCTCACCGTAGCGGAAATAACGGCCCGTCAGGAAAAGCTCCAGGCCGAAGCCGCCAAACGAGCGCAGCTGAAGGCCGCGGCGCAAACCACGAAAGACGCAGCGACCATTCAGGCCTACCTGAAAAAGAACAAGCTGGTGGCGAAGAAAACGGCGGGCGGCACCTATTACCTGGTAACCCGGCCCGGCAAGGGTTTGCCCCCTAAAAAGGGCCAAACCGTGCGCGTGCTGTACCGGGGCACGGTGCTGGCCACCGGCAAGGAGTTTGACTCGTCGGCCAAGCACGGCAACGAGCCCATTGCCTTCTCCCTGGGCACGGGCCAGGTCATTGCCGGTTGGGACCAGGGCATTGCCATGCTCACCAAAGGCAGCAAAGCGGTGCTACTTATTCCCTCGCCGTTGGCCTACGGCCCCCGCGGTGCCGGCGCCGACATCCCGGCCGACGCGGTACTTCGCTTCGAAGTGGAGCTGGTTGATTTTAAATAGTTGTCCGTTGGTCCGTTGTCCGTTGTCAGCTCGTTCGACTCCGGCGCGGACAACGAGCAACGGACGGCTGCCTATTCTGCCAGCACCTGCGAGAGGATGTTCAGCGAGCGAATGTCGCCCATCTGCTCGACGTGCAGCTGGTAATAGCGGATGAGGACGCTGAGTAGCTCGTGCCGCACGCGGCCGTTGGGAATGGTGCTTGTGGCTGGGGCGCGCAACAGCTCATCGAAGTAACTGTCAAATTCGCGCAGCCGCAGCATGGCCGGGCCGGTGGCGCCCTTGGTGACGGCGGCGTGGCCGGCCATGATTACCTGGTCGGTCAGCTCCCCGCCCGCGCTCACCCCGAAGCCCAGGTAGGTGGCCAGTTGCAGCAGAAAGACCAGGGCAAAGTTTTCGGCGCCAGTGGCTTGCTGGTCGAAGGCGAGGATGGAGTCGTGCAGAAACTGAAAGAGGGGTTCGTTTTGCTCCTCCTCGCGCACGGCCCGCCCCACTACTTCGGACAGAAACAGGACCACGCTGCTTTTTTGCACTTCGTAGGGCAGGGTCTGAAACGGCTCGGCGCACCGGAACTCCGACAGGCGGGTGAGGCCGCCGCTGCCCCGGGCCACGTACGCCACCAGCTCAAGCAGCGTAAACGGCTGAAACAGGGCAATGCGGCCCGGCGGCTTGGCTTTCCGCACGCTGTTCACCACGTAGCTCTGCACGCCCAGGCGCTCGGTGTACACGCGGGCAATGATGCTCGTTTCGCGGTATTTCAGGTAGCTGAGGACAATGCCCCGGGTCTTAATCAACATGGGTCTTAAATGAAGAATGAGGAATGAAGAACAAGGAATTGTGGGGCTGTTAACTCCTCATTCTTCATTCCTCATTCTTCATTAAGCGCAGCGTCGGCGTCACTTGCTGAGCACCGCCACTTTGCTCACGCAACTGTTTCTGCCGTCGGCGTCCGACGACAGCACGAGGTAAGTACCCGAACGCACGCGCTGGCCGTTGGCGTTGGTCATGTTCCAGGTCACGGTGCCGCCGTTGGCGGTGGTGGCGTACACGAGGTGCCCGGCCACGTCGGTAATTTTGACCACGGCGTTGTTGGCCAATCCAGTGATGCCCATAATGCCCGTAAAATCGGGCCGAACGGGATTGGGAAACACCGCCGTGCATTTCGGAGCGCCTTCGGTGATGCTGGCCGCGCCCCGGTACGTGACCACGCCGGCGTCGGTGGCCACCCACACCTCGCCGGTTTTGTCGTTCACCTTCACGTCCACGATGCGGTCGGACGGCAGCGGGCTGTTGGCTTTGGTGAAGTGAAGCAGCGCTTCGTCGGCGTCGGGGCTGAACAGCCACAGGCCGTTGTCGGTGCCAAACCATTTGCGGTCGCCCCCGTCCACGGCCAGGCACCGCACCGCCTCGGTGTACAGCGCCGGAAAGCCCGTGCCTTCGCCGCGGGTCACGAACGGCAGGGTGAAGGCGGCATCGGGCCCAAAAGGCCCGCTGGGGTCGCTAAAAACAGCCACGCCTTTAATGGTAGCGGCCCAAATATAGCCCCGCCGGTCTTTGGCCAGCTCATAAATCTGGTTGTCCGGCAGGCCGTTGGCGGAAGTAAAGGCACGGGGGGGGTTGGGGCTGGTAACGGCCGGGTCCACGGCGAAGATGCGGCCGCCACTTGAGCCGAGGCTGCTGCCGTCTGTCTTGCGGGAAACCGACACCCAGGCGTAGCCGTTATCGTCCAGCACAATGCGCTCCAGCACCTCAAAGCCGGGAACCCAGGGAATGGTCCGCCAGGTAGTGGCCACCGGGTCCAGAATGAACAGGCCCGACACCCCGTTCCGCAAATGGCGGTTAACCACCCACACATTGCCCGCCGCATCGGCCGCCACGTCCATCACCTCCACCCGGTTTTTGTCGACAACCAAGTCATAAAACGAGCTGCGAAGCGGAGTTCCTACTGGAGTATTTTCCCCAAATCCCCGGAATTCGTCTGGATTTTTCCATTCCAGCAAGCCGCCGCCGTACGCCGCCACGTAGAGGGTGCCGTCGGGAGTGCGGGTGCCGCGCACGGGATTCAGCAAGCCAGAACCCGGTGCGGCCGAGCCGGGCAAAGCCGGCGGGCTGAAGTTGGTCCATTGTCCATTGGCATACTCATAAAAGCCTCCTCGGCTTCCGAAGGGCCCGTAACGCTCTTCATAGCCACCTGTGAATACGTCCACGGTACTGCTACGGGCGTCGGCCAAGATGCTGTAAGCTACGCTTGATGCCGGCCCATTGGCCACGAACGACTCCGTGGGCTCCCCAGCACGGACGCGTTGCAGCCCCTGCTGGTAGTTGGCCACATAGTAGCTACCGTCGCGGGACCGGGCGGCGTCCACGGTGAACGTACCAGCCGTGGGCGGCACCACCGCCGCCACCGCCCCGTTGGCGTCCAGCCGGCGCACCCCGGCATCGTCGTCAACGATGAACACGCCGGTGCTGCTGGCGCGAAGGGCCCGGAAGATGAAGGAATACGTGTTGGGCACCGACTGCCACGTGCCAAGGCCGCCGGCTACGAATTTAAATATCCCTGCTCCGTCCACGGTGGCGTATACCTGCCCGGCAAAAGCCGCCAGAAACCGGTAAGCCCCCGCTGGCACCGGCCGGGAAACGGTCCAATTGCGGTAATCGAGTAAGTTGCTGGACTGTTGCCCCCGCAGCAGCCCGGTGGACGTGGCCGCGTAAAGAAACCCGTTGGCCGCAGTCACATCGTACACGTCCACCGTGGCGCCCCCGGGCCCGATGCTACCGTACGTGTCGCTGATTTCCAGCTTGGTTAAGTCCAGCGCCACAATCCCAAAACTCGTCGCCACGTAGGCCTTCCCCCCCGCAATGGACACGTGGTTGACTCGCTTGGCTCCCTGGATGGTCTTGCGCAGCACATCGTTCAGGTTGCGCACGCTGCCGTTGGGCCGTAATATATCGATGTTGGTGTTCCTGTATACCACCACCGTTTGCTGGGTCACCGAGTCGTAGGCCACATCCGCCACGCTCACATCGTTCAGCCCGTCGCGGCGCGAAAGCACTTGCGTAGTATTCAGCTTTTTATCAAAGAAATAAAAGGCATTCTCGGTCACTACGTACACCCGGTCGCCGGCATCGGCCAACCGCAGCGGACGGTTGGAAGGCAAATGCAGTTGCCAGTCGCCGTAGCCGGCGGTGCTTTGGGCACCAGCTGCTCCGGCCACCAGCAACAACCCAGTCAACCCCAGCAAACAACGGAAAAAGTGAAGCATATTACGCAGTCAAAACACGGTTTGGATGATAGCAACAACAAAGCTGTTTTGCCAACGCATTGCCTGGCGGTTTAGTGCGTGGCTGCCGTCCGCACCTCCGGGGCCACTGCTTTGGCCTGCATACCGCCCAGAAAACACGGCCGGCAGCGGGCTTCGTACGATTCGGTTTCGCCGAGCAGGACCTGGCTTTCGCTGGCGGCAATGCGGTAAGAATAGGAGGCGATTTCGCCGCAGCACACGCACACGGCGTGCACCTTGGTCACGTACTCGGCCGTGGCCAGCAGGGCCGGTATGGGGCCAAACGGGCGGCCCAGGTAGTCCATGTCCAGCCCGGCCACGATGACGCGGGTGCCGTTGTTGGCGAGCTGCTGGCACACGTCCACGAGCGAGCTGTCGAAGAATTGTCCCTCGTCGATGCCCACCACGTCGGAGCCGGCGGCCAGCAGCAGAATTTCGGAAGCCACGGCCACCGGGGTCGAGCGGATGCGGGCTGCGTTGTGGCTCACCACGTCGTCGTTGTGGTAGCGGGTGTCAAGGGCGGGCTTGAAGATTTCGACCTGCTGCCGCGCAATGCGGGCGCGGGTGAGGCGGCGAATCAACTCTTCGGTTTTACCCGAAAACATGGAGCCGCACACCACTTCAATCCAGCCCCGGCGCGGGGCGTTGTGGCGGTTGCCAACGCGGGGTTCAATAAACAATGTACAGGTGGGCTTAAAAAGGGTTTGAACCCTAAAGTTAAGAACGAACGGCGGAGCCGGAACCGGCACTGCCCGCACCCGCCGCGCGGCGCCGCCGCGGGCGCTCTGACCAACTGCTGGTCTCCCACCCCGCGTCGGCTGGGCTCTGTTTTAGCGCGCGGGGCGCGGCGGGTTAGCCGTATTGCACGTGGGGCAGTTGGGTGGCTTCGGGCACGCGGCCCGTGGCATTGCCCGCCGGCAATCCGGCTTGGCACGTCAGCCGCTCGGTGGGCAGCAGCCGCCCGGCGGCCCGGTAGCGCAGTTCGGCCGCGGTGGGCGGGCTGAGGTTTTCCAGGCCACTTTGCACCTGCAGGCGGCAGGTGGTGCAGCGGCCTTTGGCCCCGCAGGCGTGCATCCAGTCGTGGCCCGCGGCCTGCAGCGCGGCCAGCAGCGTGGCCCCGGCAGCTACCTCTACGGCCGCGCCGGGCAGGTTTTCAATCGTCAGCAGGGCCATTTATGCCTAACTTCGGCCACGAAATCCGGCCTTTTTATGAACGACAAATATAGCCCCGTCAAGTGCGCGCACTACGGCCGCCGCTTGGCGGCCCGGCTCTGCGACCAGCACTTTGGCCCCCAGCCCGCCGCCACGCTCGACGGCCCCGCCGTGCTCAAGTTCACGCCCGTGCGCCAGCTCAACCTGCTGGTAGTCCGCCAACTGCTGGGCCAATGGCAGGCCGAAACCGTCCGCCTGCGCAGCCCCTACTTCAATTTTGAAGCCGCGCCCGTGCAAGCTGCCCTCGCGCAGTTCATGAACGTGCTTTCGCGCCACATCAGCCTGGGCCGGGCCGCCTTCGAGCCGCTGCTGGCCCAGGCCGCGGCTGATACGCTCGGCATCGTGGCCGACCCAGCCGGCAGCTTTCAGCGGCTGCTCCTCGGCCCGGCCGAGCCGCCCACCCTGGCCGGTCTGCGCGACCACCTGCGGTATCTCGACGTTGACAAAGCTTTTTACCAAGGCTTTGTCGACAACGTGCCCCCCAGCAGCGACCTCACGCGGGAGTTTCTCACGCACCGCTTCGAGCTATACCACGCCGCCAATTACAAGGCCCACCAGCCCATGCAGCGCCTCGTGGCCGAGTTGAGCGCCTTGCTGCCCCTCACCACGGCCGACCTACTCGAGGACGGACCCGTGTCCGGCGCCGCGGTTGTTTCGCATCCCGAGCCGGTTTCGGTTGCCGCCACTCCGGTTCCCCCGGCACCGCCCGCAGTGGCTGTTCCGCAGTTTATGGGCACTCCCGCGCCCGCCAGCGATGCCCCGCCGGAAGTCGCCGTTTCCGAAGCCAGCTTTTCAAAAACGGTTTCAACCGCCCCGGAAGAACCGGCGCGGCGCGTCCCGCTCTCTTTGGTGCAACCGGATGCGGGCAGTGTGCCTCTCCACGAAAAGCTTCGGGCCGGCCAAGCCGCCGCCTCGCCTTTGGCCGAAGCCTTGCGCGCTACCGCCGCCCCCGCCTCTTTGGCCGAGCGCACCGGGCCCAAGGTCGAAACTTTGCGCGAAGCCATTTCCATCAACCAACGCTTCAGCTTCATCAATGAGCTGTTCGGCGGCGAAAACATGGATTACCACGCCGCCATCCAACACCTCGATTCGCTGCCAACCGCTGACCAGGCCCGCGCCCACGTCACCGGCGCCTTGTCACAACGCTACGATTGGGCGCGCAAGGAAGAACACGTCAACAAGCTGCTAAAGCTTATCGAGCGCAAGTTTGCCTAGCCTCGTGTTTTCCCCACACCAGCCCGCATCTGGGTCGTGGTTTCGGCGTTGGCTGCTACCGTGGCTCCTGGCCCTAGCAGTGCTGGCCAACCTGGCCTACCCGATGTACGTGCATTTCGATTTCTCGCACTCTCCCGACACGCGCAGCTACCTGCGCATGGCCACCGGTCGGTTCGACAGCATTCGGGTCACGCACCGCTACCGGGTGCTGGTGCCCGTCGCCGCCGCCGCCGTGGCTGTGCCCGTTGCCAAAGTCTACGGCCGCATTTGGCCGCAGCGCCCAGCGGGGCCCTGGCCGCTACGGCTCTCGTTCTACTTGGTAAATTGCTTGGTTCTGGCCGGTGCAGCGGCTTGTTGGTTCAACGCCGCACGCCGTATGGGCGCTTCCCCCGAGGCCGCGGCGCTGGCTATGCTGGCCGTGCTCACAAGCCGTTGGGCCGCCTACGCCGCCGGCCTCCCCCTCACCGATAGCCTGTATCTTCTGGTTTTTGGCCTGGCTTACTACGCCGTCTGCCGCGGCCGCGGCGCGGGCTGGGCTTTGACACTGGTGCTGCTGCTGGGCCCGTTGGCGAAGGAGTCCTTTTTTTTCTTGGTGCCGTGGGTGTTCTGGTTTGGCCGCGGTGCATTGGCATGGCCCAAGCAGCTCCTCGCACTGGCCGGCGGGGTATCGGCCTTATTCGCCGTGCATCGCTTTGTTGATAACCGCATCGGCGCCCCAGCTTCGCAATCCCTCACCAATGCTTTGAGCCACATCGAGAACATTACGTATTCCATTCATCGAGCCGCTTCGGCCAAAGGCATTGGCGAATTAGTCAGCATTTTCGGCCTCTTCACGTTAGTCATTCCCATCGCGCTTTGGATGGAAAGAAGACGAAAATGCAATGGTGCTTCCGTCTTACATGCATTTGGTTGGCCCGAAATAGGTCTGTTTGGAATCGTTGCTACCCACATATTCCTCTCCGGCGACTTAGGCCGCATGGGCTACCTCATTGCTCCCGTTTTTTGTACAGCACTAGCGCTGGTTTTTACGCACTGGCGCACTTTTTTCAACGAATCAATTCTTGCTTCCGGTAAGCATCAAGCGCCAATAAACTAAAAAGCAGAACAGTAAACGACCACAGCGAAGAGCCGCCGTAGCTGAAAAACGGCAGTGGAATTCCTACCACCGGCGCCAGACCTATCGTCATTCCCATGTTCACTGTTATGTGGAAGAAGAGCACGCTTGCCACGCAGTAACCGTACGTCCTTCCAAAAACCGAATGCTGCCGCTCCGCCACGTAAATAATGCGCCAGAGCAACGTCAAATACAGCACTATGACGACCAAACTGCCCACCCAACCGAACTCTTCCCCCACCGTGCAGAAAATGAAGTCCGTGCTTTGCTCGGGCACGAAATCAAATTTTGTTTGGGTTCCTTGCAAAAACCCTTTACCCAGCAACCCACCTGACCCAATTGCAATTTTGCTTTGCGTAACGTTCCATCCCTTCCCCAAAGGGTCCGCCGATGGGTTAATCAGTATTTCAATCCGTTGGCGCTGATGAGCCTGAAGCACTTTGTTGTAAAACAAATCCACTCCCACCACCATCCCCACAGTCACAAGCCACACCCCTACGGCAAGCAGCAAATGGTGCCGCAGTATCCTGCGGTTAACTCCCAGTACAATAAGTAGCAGTAGCGTAAAGGCCACTAGCAGCCACAACTTAGGCACCAATAAGGCCAACACTAGAATGGCTCCCGCTGCTGCCAGTAGCAACAGTATCAGGGGCGACATTCCCTCACGAAAGTAGGCCAGCAACAGCGCTCCAAACACCAACGCCTGGCCAGATTCGTTCGACGCAATAATTAGCAGGGGGGGCAACAAGGTAATTCCTGCCAGCACCAATTGGTCACGCCAGTCCTGATACCTGAGGTTTGTACTGGCCATGAACCGAGAGGCAGCCAGCGCAGTAGTGAACTTGGCAAATTCCGCGGGTTGTAATCGTACCGGCCCGAGTTCTAGCCACGACCGCGAACCCGCGATGGGCCGGGCCACAACCATAGTGACCAGCAACAGAACAATCATCCCCCCATATAAGGCGTAAGCCAGGGTATCGTAAGCCTTGTAGTCCACCACCAAAAGCACCACCACTAACAACCCTGCTGTGCCAATCCACAACAATTGCTTAAACCAATTAAAGGCCATGAGCTTTTCGAAGCTCAAGTTACCTAATGAAGTCGTCGGCGCATCAGGCGAATAACTGGATGCGTAAATACAAGCCCAGCCCAATCCAACCAGTACAGCATAAAGCAGGACCGTCAGCCAATCAAGGCTTCGGCTGTAACGAGCCGGTGAGACTTGCACAAATAATGCACTTGAAATTTGAGAGCGAAATTATATAACTGTTTGGTGGCCACCAAGCGCGACATAGTCCTTTTACTAGAGGCTACTTATTGGTTAAAGGACCGAACGTCGCGTTCGAAGCCGGGGTGGCGTTGCCGCGCGGCCGGGGGGGTGGTAACGCACAACGCCCCGGCGGCTGGGGGCAGCGGCGGGGGCGTTGGGGAAACAAGGTTGGCGGCGACCGACTCTCCCACCGGTGAAGGCAGTACCATGGGCGCACCGGGGCTTAACGGCTCTGTTCGGAATG
>NZ_JANNOD010000114.1:0-79848 GCF_031398885.1 Hymenobacter sp. | reverse complement strand
GCTTCCGGGGTTGCGGCTTCCGGGGTTGCGGCTTCCGGGGTTGCGGCTTCCGGGGTTGCGGCTTCCGGGGTTGCGGCTTCCGGGGTTGCGGCTTCCGGGGCGTGAGGCATCATTTCCTCGCCGTAGTGCGCAAGGGCGCGGGCCTGGGGCGCCGACATGTCGTGGCCGTCCACGGTCACCGCGTCGGGCACGTGCTGGGCCGTTTCGCTGGCCGCGGCCGCTTCGGGCGAGCCCGTGTCGGGCGCGTTGGGCGCGGCGGGGGCTTCGGCCGTGCCCGCGCCGGCGGGCTGGTCGGCGGGCAATTCGGGCGTGCCCTGGGCGGGCAGCTCCACGGGAGCCGCGGCCGGGGCCGGTTCGGCTGGAGCGGCCGCCGCCTGGCCCTGGATTTCGGCGAGACGGCGTTGCAGGATGGTCATCCGGTCGTCGGCGGCCGGGTCGGGGGCCCCGGCAAGCGGAGCAGTGGGGTTTTCTTCAGCAGCCATAAAACTTCGAAAAAGCCAGCCTCCGCAAAGAGGCCAGAAGAGGGGGCAAAAAAGGAAAGGAATAAAACAAGTCGACGGCCCAACGGCCGCATCAGTTCAAACGGGGGTCAACCGGGTAGTTAGCCAGCACTTTGAACCGTCCGCCTTTCTCCCGCAAAATATCCCGCCAGAAGGCATCAGATGCCAAAGTAAACACTTTCCCGGCGCTTGCGGGGTGACGTATCCAACTCTGCCCCTGCATTTCGCCGGCCAATTGGCCCGCCGACCAGCCCGAATACCCCGCAAACAGGCGCACGTCGGCCGCCGCTACCGCGCCCGTGCTCAGAAAGCCCAGCAGCACTTCAAAATCACCGCCCCAGTATACTTCCTGACCCAAATCGGTGGCGCCCAGCAGGTCGGGCCGGCGGTGCAGCCAATGCAACGTGTTGGGCTCGACGGGGCCGCCCACGAACAACGGCAGGACCGCGGCTGCGGCCATTCGCGGCGGCAAGTCCAGCACGTCGCCCAAGGTGAGCGTGGTGGCCCGGTTCAGCACCAGGCCGAACGTGCCGTCGTCGGGCTCGTCGCGGCAGAGCAGCACGACGCTGCGCTCAAAGTTAGGGTCGTTGAGAAACGGCTGGGAAATGAGCAGGGTACCCGGACGCATGAGAAGGCAGTGTGGAAGGTGCAAACCGTTCGGACTGGGCATTGGCCCGGCCGGGGCTGGCGTTTTGACAAGCGCGTTGGACTTGAAATGTTGGTATCTTGCGGCCGCAAAGCCGTTTTGCTTGCCCGAGCGGAGTAGTTAAGACTGCCGCTTGCGCAAAAATGTTCCGCGCGGCCCGATGCCACGTGCCTGAACCCCGGCGCCCGGATGCCAGGCCCGTTATTTACCCTTGAGAAACAGCATGACCGACGCTCACCTCGCTGATTTACGCAAAACGTACGCCCAGCGCACGCTGGCCGAAGCCGACGTGCTGCCCAACGCCATGCAGCAGTTTCGGGCGTGGCTGGACGAGGCCATTGCGGCCCAGCTCGACGAACCCACGGCCTTCACGCTGAGCACGGTGGCCGCTTCGGGCCAGCCCTCGGCGCGCGTGGTGCTACTCAAAGGCTTGCCCGACGATGCCGGGTTCCTGTTTTACACCAACTACGATTCGCGCAAGGGCCAGGAGCTGGCGGGGCAACCGCTGGCCGCCGTCAGCTTTTTCTGGCCGGGGCTGGAGCGGCAGGTTCGCGCGGAGGGCCGGGTTGAAAAAGCCCCCGAAGCCTTGTCGACGGCGTATTTCCAGAGCCGGCCGCGCAGCAGCCAGGTGGGCGCCTGGGCCTCGCCCCAAAGCCAGGTTATCGGCAGCCGCGAAGAGCTGGAAGCCCGCGAAGCCGACGTAGCCGACCGGTTTGGGGCGCAAGACCCGCTGCCCCGGCCGCCGCACTGGGGCGGCTACGTGCTGCGGCCCCACCGCCTGGAATTCTGGCAGGGGCGCCCCAGCCGCCTGCACGACCGCATCGTGTACGAGCTGGAAGGCGGCGGCTGGCGCCGGAGCCGGCTCGCGCCGTGATGTTACTCCACTGGTTACCCGAGAAATCTTGGCTGAAATTCAACCCTTGCGCGGCTGGCGCTATAACTCGGCCCTCAGCGCCGACATTGACACCTACGTTTCGCCGCTCTTCGACGTGGTGTCGGCCAAACAGCGCGAGGCCCTGTACCGCAACCCGCTGAATTCCATTCATCTGTCCGTGCCGCGCGCCGACGACCCGGCCGCCGCCGCCGCCGCGCGCCTGCGCGAGTGGCAAACCAGCGGGGTGCTGCGCCAGGACGAGCTGCCCGGCATCTACGCCTACTACCAGTATTTTCGGCTGCCGGGCAGCGCCCGCGAGTACTGCCGCAAAGGCTTCATGTGCCACATTCGGGCCTACGACTGGGCCGAGGACGTGGTGCTGCGCCACGAGAACACCCTGCCAGCGTCGGTGAGCGACCGGGCCGAGCTGCTGGCCCGCACCCAGTTTCAGACCAGCGCCACCCACGGGCTGTACCGCGACGAAGGGTTTGAGCTGGAAACCTACCTGGACGAGGCCATGCGCGCCCCGCTCTGCGAAACGGAGGAGGACTACCAGGGCGCCCGCGACGTGCTGGCCGTGATTCAGGACGCGGCCATCATTCGACGCTTTCAGGCGGGGCTGGCGGGGCGGCAGGTGATTTTGGCCGACGGCCACCACCGCTACGAAGGCTCCCTGGCCAACCGGCACGCCCGGCGGGCGGCCCACCCCGCCGCCACCGGCCGCGAGCTCTGGAACTACCACCTCATGTACCTGACCAACGCGGCGGCCGACGACCTGCGCATCCTGCCCACGCACCGCCTGCTGCTGGAAATGCCCGGCAACTTGGACGACGCGGAGCTGCTGGCGCGCCTGGCAGCCTACTTCACCGTGGTGCCCAAGGACGACGCCAACGACCTGCCGGAGATAATTGCGGGCAAAAAGTGGGCGTTTGGGCTCTACCTGGACGGCATGGCCTACAAGCTCCGGCTCCGGCCCGAGGTGCACGGGCAACTGAACTGGGAAACCACCGAAGAAGTAAAAGCCCTCGACTTGACCGTGCTGCACTTTTTTGTGCTGGAGAAGCTGCTGGGCGTCGTCGGGCCCGATGCCCAGCGGGCCTGGCCGGGGGTGGCCTACGTGCGCAACTTCGCCGAGTGCCTGCAGCGCGTGGACCGGGGCGAGGCCCGGGCCGCTTTCATCGTGAACGAGGTGAGCATGGCCGAAGTGGCGGCCGTGTGCCATTCCGGGGCCGTGATGCCGCCCAAGTCCACGTTTTTCTATCCCAAAACCATCGGCGGGTTCCTCTTCAGCAGCATTGCCGACGACGAAGCGGGCAACCTGTTTGCCGACTATTTCCAAGCCCCCGCATTGTGAAAATCGTTTTAGCCTCGAACTCGCCCCGCCGCCGCCAGCTCCTTACCGACCTGGGGCTGGACTACGAAATCCGGCTGCTGGAAGTGGACGAAGCGTTTCCCGCCCATCTGCGGCGGGCCGAAGTGGCCGAGTACCTGGCCGAGCGCAAAGCCGCCGCCTACGTGGCCGGCCTGGCCCCCGACGAAGTGGTGCTCACGGCCGACACCATCGTGTGCCTGGGCGACGACGTGCTCAACAAGCCCGCCGACGCGGCCGAGGCCACCGCCATGCTCACCCGCCTGCAGGGCCGCGCCCACGACGTGTTCACGGGCGTGTGCCTGCGCTGCGGCGACGGCCGCCAGGTGGTGTTTTCCGACCGGGCCACGGTGCATTTCCGCGCTTTGCGCCCTGCCGAAATCAGCCACTACATTGCCACCGCCCGACCCTTCGACAAAGCCGGCGCTTACGGCGCGCAGGACTGGCTGGGCATGGTCGGCATCACCCGGCTCGAAGGCTCGTACTTCACCGTGATGGGCCTGCCGACGCACCGCGTGTGGGAGGAGCTGGAACGGCTGGGCGCGCTGCCCGAAGAACGGGGTAATGCATAGCCCCCCTCCGCGTTTTTTCTGGTTGCTGAGCTTCGCCTTGCTGGCCCTGTGCGCAGGCTACGCGGCTTTGACGCTCAGTTCGGCAACCTGGGCCGAGGCCAGGGCCTTCGACCAGATTTTCCCGTTTTATCCGTGGCGAGTTCAGCATTTTTCAGCGGCCGCCTTCGCCAACACCCGCAATTCACTGGCAGGGATAAGCTTGCTGTTCGGGATGGGAACTGCGTTGGTGGGGGTTTCCGCCGAGGCCACAACGGAACTGGGTGCCCTGCGCGCCGAGCTGCGGCAGATTGGGCGCGGACTGGTTGACGGTGTTTGGAGTCTTGCGCCCACCCAACGCCGCCGGGCCGCGTGGCTGCTGGCCGGGCTGACGGCCCTGCGGCTGTACTTCAGCCTCTTCAATCCAGAATACGACGATGCCGTTTCCTATGAGGTGTTCGTGAGCAAGGGGCTGTTAGTCACCAGCGCTTACTACCCCATCCCCAACAATCACGTCCTTTCGAACGCAATCAGCCTCCTGTTCTACCAAATCAGTCCCGCTTTCTGGTGGAGCATGCGGCTGCCGGTGCTGATAATTAGCACGGTGGCCACGATTTTCTTGTTTGCAGCCACGCTTCGGCGCACCAGCTACCTGATTGCCCTGGTTGGCACCGGGTTATTCAGCCTGTTGCAACTGAGCCTGTACCACGCCGGGGTGGGCCGCGGGTACTGGTTGCTGATAGGCTTGGCGGGAATCGTCTTTTTCAGCATGATGGAGCTGCTGGCGGCCCGGGGGCGGCGCCGGGCCGCGTGGGCGGGGCTGGCCGTGGCCGGGGTGCTGGGGTGCTACACCATTCCCACGTTTGTCTACGTGCTGGCTTCCGCGTTTTCGTGGTTGGGGCTGGCGTTTTTGCCCCGGGCCCAGTGGCCGCGGCTGCGGCGGCTGGTCGGCGTGGCGGTGCTCATTGGATGGGCCACCGCCCTTCTCTACGCCCCGCTCCTGCTGGTTTCGGGCCTGCGCATCTTCGCCCGCAACGGCTACGTAGAAACCCTGGCCCCGGCCGTTTTTTGGCCCAACCTGCCGGTTTATCTGTGGCACAACGAAGGGTTTCTGGCCGGGCAGCGCAGCGTGGGCGCCTTGGTCACGCTAACGGTGCTGCCGCTGGTGGGGTACTTGTTTTACCTGGCCCGGGCCGGGAGGCTGCCCGCGCCCCAGGCGCAGCGGCTGCGGACCGTGGGCCTGCCGGCGCTGTGGTTCGTGGGCTTGCCGTACGCGGCCCTGTTTGTGCAGCGGGTTTTCCCCCCCGAGCGGGTGCTGTTGTACAAAGCTTTTTTCTTTTTTGTCCTCGTCGGCATGGTGGTGGACTGGGTGATGTGGCGCTGGCCGGCGCCCACCCACCGGTGGCCACGCCGGGCGCTGACCACACTGGCCGGGCTGTTTGCCCTCTACCAAACGTTCACGGTGGTCCGTGTCAACCCCACGGCCCGAAGCACCAATGCTTCCTACCGCGCCGGCCTGCTGTGGCTGGCGGCCCGCCCGCCCGGGCCCGTGCTCGTTCCCGAACCCACCCACAACCTGTTTTTTCGGTTTTACGCCCACACCCAGGCGCGTCAACGGCCGTGGCGTATCGACAACGAGCAACGGCCCGGCCGGCGCTACGACTACGTGGTGGCCTTTCCCAACAAGCGCGGTTTTTTCCAGCCCCGGTTCACGTTTGCGCCGGCCTACCACGACGAAAATGTGGAGATTTACACCGTTCCCCCGGGCTTTCCATTAGAGACGGCGCCTTGGCGGCACTAGCCCCGCCCTACTGCCCACGCGCCAGCAAGGCGATGCCCACCACGACGAGCACCAGGCCCCCGGCCTGGGCCACGCTCAGCGCCTCGCGCAGCACCACCAGCCCCAGCACCGCCGTGAGCAGCACCGAGCCGCCCACAATCACGGGCGTGCCCACGGAAGAGCTTACCCCGCGCTGAAACACCACGAACGTCAGGATTTCGGCCAGGCCCACGCCCAGTCCGGCCAGGGCTGCCAAGCCCAGCCCTTTGCCGGACACGGCCAGCGGCTGCCCCTGCAGCCTCAGTTTCACCAGCCACGCGGCGCCCAGGGCGGCGGCTACCAATTGCAGCACCACCGCGCCCACGGCCGGCGGCACGTGGTTGGCGGCCAGCTTGATGAAGAAGTTGTAGAAAGCCAGGCACAGGGCCGTAAGCAGGGCGAGGGGCAGCCAGTTCATGGGCGTGACATCATCGTGGATTTTTAACTTGTGCTTTCCCGTGTTCCACCGAGGAAGAAGTCGCGCGACGCTGCGCCCGATAGGTTGCCAGCCACTCTTGATTCACTCAAATTGTTGCCGAGTTGTAGCGCACCATCCCCACAGGATGATGGCGGAGGCGGTTAGCCCCACTGCGGCCAGTAGCAGGTGAGTGCCTTTGTGCATCAGCGCAGCTTCTCTTTCAGTAACTCCATTTCCACGGCCGGCGAAATTCGCTCGTACAAAATATTGTAGGCCGCCTCGGTGATGGGCATCGCCACTTTGAGCTTCTTGTTCAGCTCGTGGATGGACTTCACGGCGTAGTAGCCCTCGGCCACCATGTTCATTTCCAACTGGGCCGATTTCACGGAGTAGCCGCGGCCCACCATGCCGCCGAACGTGCGGTTGCGCGAGAACTGCGAGTACGCTGTCACGAGCAAATCGCCGAGGTAGGCCGAGGCGGAAAGGTCGCGTGGCTGGGGGTTGATGACCTGCAGGAAGCGGCGGATTTCCTGCACGGCATTGCTCACCAGCACGGCCAGAAAATTGTCGCCGTAGCCCACGCCGTGGGCAATGCCGCCGGTGAGGGCAATGATGTTCTTCATCACGGCGCAGTACTCGATGCCGTCGAGGTCGGCGGCCGGGTGGGCCCGCACGTAGCGGTTGCGCAGCAGCTCGCAGAACTCCTGGGCCAGCCCGGCGTCGGGCGAGCCGATGGTGAGGTAGCTCTGCTTTTCCAGGGCCACCTCCTCGGCGTGGCAAGGTCCGGCAATGACGCCCAGCTGCTGGCGCCCCAACCGGAATCGCTCGGCCACGTAATCGGTCACGAGCTGGTTTTTGCCCGGAATCATGCCCTTGATGGCCGACACCACCCGCTTGTGCTTCAGCGCGCCACGGTCGAGCTTGTCCAGCACGGGCTGCACGAAGGCCGCGGGCACGGCCAGCACCACCCAGTCGGCTTCCTCGATGGCTTCTTCCAGGTCGGTGGTGGGGTACACCTGGTTCAAATCGAACTGCACCGCCGAGAGGTAGCGCGGGTTGTGGCGGGTCCGCAGCAGGTGCTGCACGTCGTCCTTCGAGCGCAGCCACCAGTCCACCCGGGCCCCGTTCTCGCTGAGGATTTTGGTGAGAGCGGTGGCCCAGGAGCCGCCGCCCAGCATGGCTATTTTTTCCAAATGGAGAGGGAATGGGAAGTATAAACGAGTTGTCAGTTGCTCGTTGTTCGTTGTCAGTCAGATATTCATCAAAGAACTAACAACTGACAACTGATGACCAACGCCTGACAACTTAAGAACGAGGTAGGACGTCGCGCCCCTAAAACGTGCGGCGGCGCCGCACGGGCTGCTTGTGCGGACGCTACTGCTCCGCGTCCTCCTTCAGCGCTTCTTTGTTCAGCGACTTGGCGTCCTTGATTTCCACCAGGGCGCCGTCCTTGAGCGTCTTGGCCACGGCGCGGAACGGGCCGCTCGCCACCTGGGCGCCGGCCGGCACCCCGCTCAGGATTTCAATGTTCTGGAAGTCGCTGATGCCGGTTTTTACGGGCGTCAGCACAGCCTTGCCGTCCTTAATCACGAACACCACTTCCTGGATTTCCGCCTTGGGCGCGTTGTTGGGGTCCACGGCGGCAGCCGTACCGTTGCCGCGGCCCCCGCCGGGACGCGGGCCATTCGTTTCGCCGGCTTTTACGCGGGCCGAATCGGAGCGGGTGGTGACGGCGGCCAGCGGCACGCTCAGGGCCCCGGCTTTACGGTCGGTAATGATGTCGACCGAGGCCGTCATGCCCGGGCGGAACGGCACGATGGTTTGCCCGCGCACGGTGCGCAGCAGGTGGCGGTAGCTGGCGGGCAGCATGCGGATGCGCACCTCAAACTCGGTCACGGCCTCGGCCGTGAGGGCGTCCTTGGCGGTATTGGCAATGTTGGTGACTAGGCCGCGGAACTTCTCGTCCTTGCTGGCGTAGGCGTCCACCTCCACTTCCACCGAGTCGCCGATGTTCACGTTGTTCACGTCGTTCTCGTTCACGTTCACGCGCACCTCCATGTTGTTGAGGTTGGCGATGCGCATGATTTCGGTGCCGGCCATCTGGGTGGTGCCCACCACGCGCTCGCCCCGCTTCACGTTGAGCTTGCTTACGGTGCCGCTCACGGGCGCGTAAATGGTGGTTTTGTTGAGGTTTTTGCGGGCTTCCTCCAGCGAAGCCGAGGCGGCGCTCACGGTGCTCTGCGAGGCCCGGATGGCCTGGCGGGCGCTGTTGATTTCTTCCTGCGAAGCGTTGTAGGTGGCCTGGCTGGCTTCATAGTCGGCCTGCGAAATGACTTTCTGCTTGTAGAGCGAGACGTTGCGGCGGTAGGTGAGCTCGGTCTGCTTGGCGCCGGCTATCAGCTGCTGGAGCCGGGCCTGGGCCTGGCCCACGTTGGCGCGCTGGGTGCCCACCTGGGCGCTCTGCACCGCCACCTGGGCCTGGTAGTTGTCGGGGCGGATGCGCAGCAGCAGCTGGCCTTTGCGCACGGAGTCGCCCTCCTGCACGTACAGCTGGGTGATTTCGCCGGATACATCGGGCGAGATTTTCACTTCGGTTTCGGGCTGCACCTTGCCCGAGGCGCTGACTTTCTCCACGATGTTGGCCGGTCCGGCCTGGGCCACCAGCACCTCGACGCCGGTGGGCTTGCCCACCCAGCCTTGTTTTTTGGCCACAGCGTAGCCCACCACCAGCACCAACACCAAACCAATGAGCAGAAAAAGGAGACGGTTGTTTTTCATTATGTAGTTGTACAGTTGTCAATTATCAGTTGGTGGTTATCCGTTGGCCGGGTGTGGCGGGGCCCGTTGCCACGGTTGCTTTGTTCCAACAACGGGCAACGGGCAACTAACACCGAGCTAAAGCGTGAGCGGCTTGCCCTGGTAGAAGTCCAGAACTTTGCGCCGGAAGAAGAATTCGTACTTGGCCTGAATCATGTCCGACTCTGCGGCCGTGAGGTTGTTGCGGGCAATGTTAAAGTCCGTGCCGTTGAGCAGGCCGTTGTTGAAGCGGATTTCGGCGTTGCGGAAAGCCAGCGTGAGGGCCTCCACCTGGCGGGAGCTGGCCGCGAAGCGGCGCTGGGCCGCTACGGCATCGGCGTAGCTCTGCTGGATGGTCTGGCGCAGCTGCAAGCGCGTTTGTTCCGCCTGCAGCTCGGTTTGCTGGATGTTGACCTGGGCCCGCTGCACACCCACCCGGGACTGCAGCCCGTTGAGGATGGGCACGTTCAGGCTGAATTGGATGAACTCGCCGCGGTTGTCCGACAATTGGTCCAGGAATTTGTAGTCCAGCTGCTGGAAGGTGGTCTGCGGGCTCAGCAGCACGTAGGGCGACGGCGCGTAGCCCCCCGGCGCGGCGGGGTCGATTTGCAGCACGGGCACCGCAATGGGGTCGCCAATCACCCGCTGCTGCTGGCTGCGCACCGAGGAAAAACCGGTTTGCACGCCCCCGGCCAGGGTCAGGCGCGGGTAGTAGGCCCCGCGGGCAATGTCGAGGTTGCGCCGGGCACTGAGCACGCGCAGGTCGGCCGCCTTGATTTCGGGCAGGCTCTGGCGGGCCAGCTCGAAGGTGGCGGTGGGGTCCATGGCATCGGCCGTAGCAGCAAAGGCCGTGGGGTCGGGCAGGGCGGGCACCACCACCTCGAAGCGGCTGGCGGTGGCCGGGTCCAGGTTGAGCTGCTGCACCAGGGCCAGCTGGGCCAGGTCGCGCTGGTTTTGGGCCGTCACCAGGGTGCGCTCTTCGCCGGCCAGCTGCGCGCGGCTGTCGAGCACGTTGCCCTCGGCCACGGCCCCGGCCCGCAGCAGCTTTTCGCTGCGCGTCACCTGCTCGCGCACCGTACTCAGGCGGGCCTCCGACGCCCGAATCAGCTCCTGGGCCAGCAGCAGTTGCAAAAACGACGACGCCACATCCAGCGACAAGTCGTTGCGCGCCTTGTCAATATCAATTCGCGCGGCCTGGGCCTCCAGCTGGCCCTGCTTGACGGTGTTGCGCAGCTGGAACCCCGAGAACAGGGTCACCTGGGCCGTGGCCGAAAAGTTGTTGGAGCGCACGTTCAGCTGCTGGAACTGGTTGGTGAACGGGTCGCGGTTGGTGCCGAAGTTGAAGCCCTGGGTGCCGGTGAGGCCGGCCGTGGGCAGCAGGGCCGCCCGGTTGAGGCGCTGGGCGGCTTCCTGCTGCTGGGCAGTCAGCTCCGTGGCCCGCACGGTCAGGTTATGGGTCAGGGCGTAGTCCACGGCCGCCTGCAATGTCCACGGGCCGGTCGCGGACGAGGCGGGGGTGCCCAGGGCGGCGGCGGGCGGCGCGACCGGCGTTTGGGCGTGGGCGGCGGGAGCCGCCGCCAGCAACACCCCGGCCAGCGCCAGCGGGCGGGGGAAGAAGGCAGAAATAATAGTCCGTCGTTTCATCGCGCAGAAAAATGAGCTTTTTGAAGTAGCGTAATCGGTCAGCGGCGTCAATTATTACGCCCGCGGGCCCTCAGTCCAGGGTGGGAATGTAGGTGATGCGCTGCACCCAGCTGAGCTGCCGCAGGTAGGCCTGGGTTATTTCCTTAATCGGGCTGTCCATTTCAATGAACTGCCGGGCCGCGTCGTGGCGGCCCTTGCGGCTCACGAACATGGTGGCGATGTTGCACTGGTCGTGGGCAATGACGGAGGCAATGAAGGCAATGGAGCCGGGCACGTCGTGCGCGTCGATGATAAGCGTGTGCAGAGCGCCCGAAAAGTCAGACGGAAAGCCGTCGACCTCCACAATGCGGATGACGCCCCCGCCCCGGCTCTGGCCCAGCACTTCCACCCGGTGGCCGGTGGCGCCGTCCAGCAAATTCAGCTTAATGGTGTTGGGGTGCATGGTGGAGGCATTGCCCACGCTCTGAAACGTGTAGCTTAAGCCGGCCGCCGCGGCGTGGTCCGGGGCCGTGCGGATGCGGGGGTCGTCGGGCAGGTAGCCGAGCAGGCCGGCCACAATGGCGCGGTCGGAGCCGTGGCCTTCGTAGGTGCGGGCAAACGAGTTGTAGAACGTGACGACGGCCTCGGTGGGCAACGCGCCCAGGATGCGAATGGCGGCCCGGGCAATGCGCACCACGCCCGCCGTGTGCGACGAGCTGGGCCCTATCATCACGGGCCCTATCATGTCAAAAATGCTGGACTTCTCAGCCATGGGCGGGGGCCTTCAACGGGGTTAGGAGGCTAAAAGTAGCGGATGGGCGCCACACCACGGACGGAAGAACCCTTGATTGAAAGCGCCCGGGCAGAAAGTGCCGGCGCCAGAATCCCGGTGCTCCCGGATGTTCGGACAAAGATGCCGCCCGGCCGCCCAAGTTGCGGCCAACGCGGGCGGGGTCCCGAAACCGGCCCCCGTTGCCCCGCTATTTTACCGATATTTGCCGTGGCCCCACCCCGCCGGTTTCCGCTTACCCTCACCCCTCCTTCCCACATGCTCCCCCCTCCCACCCCGGACGAATTTTCGCCCGCCGTACTGGCCCAGCTGCGCCGGCTGCAGGAAAAGTACGCCCCCGACGGCCAGGATTTGACCGCTTACCTCGAAGGGCTCTACCACGCCAAGTACGTCAACTACTGGGACTACATCGGGCTCGATACCCTCCTCTCTTTGCAGCGCCCGCTCACCAACCTGCCCGACGAGCGCATTTTCATCATGTACCACCAGATTTCGGAGCTGTACTTCAAGCTTTGCCTCTGCGAGTACGAGCAAATCGGCGACCTCGCCCAGCCCACGCTGGGCGAAGTGGTGCTGCGCCTGGGCCGCATCAACCGGTACTTCGACAACCTTATCGACTCGTTCGACGTGATGGTCGACGGCATGGACAAGCAGCAATTTCTGGACTTCCGCATGGCCCTGATGCCGGCCTCGGGCTTTCAGAGCGTGCAGTACCGGATGATTGAGATTGCGAGCACCAGCCTGGAGAACCTAACCGACGAAGCCAAGCGCCAGGCCCTGGGCCAGGCCTCGGCTCACGACTACGACCAACTGCTGGGCTGCATCTACTGGAAGGCCGGCGCCACCGTGGAAGCCAGCGGCGCCAAAGCCCTGACCTTGATTGAATTCGAGCGCAAATACACCGCCGACCTCGTGCGCCACGCCGAAGCCTATCACGACCGCAACGTGTGGGCCGTGGTGCAGCGCCTGCCCGCGCCCGACCAGCAGCACCCCCGCCTGCTGCGCGCCCTACGCCAGCTCGACGTGCGCGTGAACGTAAACTGGCCCCTGATGCACTTCAAGTCGGCCGTGCGCTACCTGCAGCGCAACCCTACCGACGTGGCCGCCACCGGCGGCACCAACTGGCGCGAGTACCTGCCGCCCAAGTTTCAGCGCCGCATCTTCTACCCGCCGCTGTGGACGGCCCAGGAACTGACCGACTGGGGCAAGGGCTGGGTGGAAAGCGTGCTGGGGGAAGGCGTGGAGGCGTGAGCGGGCTGGTCCTTCCCGGGTAAGTCTGCTTTTTTTAATAAGCTAGCGTTTTTAATCCGATAACCTCAAGAAACTAGTCGACATGGCCATCGGAATGGGATTCTCAAAACTGCGGTTTGAAGCACGGGTCCCTTCATTTCCTGCCATCAGAGCCGCGTTTCAGCTGCAGACGAATTGGGACCTTTAGCTGGGAGTTGCGCCAAATGTTTCAACGCTCACAACCGAGCCAGCCGAAATCTACGCTTTACTGGAGCAAAGCAAGGATTTGGTGAACAAAGCCCAAGCTGAGCGCAAAGCGTTTCAGCACGCCCATCCCCACAACTACGAAGCGTGGGCAGAACATATACAGAGCATCTTTTCCTGAGAGGATGTTGAAGATAGAAAAAGCTGTTAGCGAAGCGGTTGTTACTCTATCCGTCTCGTTGTGTGATTAGCGCTGAACGATGCAGTTCTCGTGACACGAAACGCGGCATCTAAGCGCCGACTTAGCCGCCGTAACTTTGTAGTTCAAAAATGCCTGCATTACGCAGCCTTAAAGGATAACTACCTTTTATTTACACAAATGTTAAAGAAAGAGATTGAAACGCTGCTTTCTCCTGAAACTGCTTTCGACGAGCTGGCCCGGTACGAAGCACTGTTGCAACACGCCGGCACTCAGCCTGGGCAAGCCGACTATGTGCACCTGCTTCGTCGCTCCATTGATGCCCGGGGCCGGCAACCCCTGGTGCGTCTGCGGGCCGACGTGTACTTCTCTGCTCCGCCAGCCGGCTTGTTTGGTCCGTGGTTTACTTATCCAAATGTGAAAGAAAGCAGCTTGCGCGTGCTCGTCGTGGGGGCGGGGCCGGCGGGCTTGTTTGCGGCGCTGCGCTGCTTGGAATTAGGGATGAAGCCGGTGGTGCTGGAGCGCGGCCGGGACGTGCGCGCCCGCCGCCGCGACCTGGCTGCCATCAACCAGGAGCAGTTCGTCAACCCCGACTCCAACTACTGCTTCGGCGAGGGCGGGGCGGGCACCTACTCCGACGGCAAGCTCTACACCCGCGCCACCAAGCGCGGCGACGTGGGCCGGGTGCTGCGCCGCTTGGTGCAGCACGGGGCCACGCCCGACATTCTGGTGGACGCCCACCCCCACATCGGCACCAACAAGCTGCCGGCCGTGGTGCAGGCCCTGCGCGAGGCCATCATCGCCGCGGGTGGCGAGGTGCGTTTTGACACCCGCGTGACGGACCTCCTCCTGGAAAACAACCGCCTGCGGGGCGTGGTGACGGCCACCGGCGAAGCGCTGGAAGCAGCGGCCACGATTCTGGCCACCGGCCACTCGGCCCGCGACATCTACGAGCTGCTGCACCGGCGCGGGGTGCTCATCGAGGCCAAGCCCTTTGCCCTCGGCGTGCGCGTGGAGCACCCCCAGGCCCTCATCGACCAAGCTCAGTACCGCCGGGCCGAGCGCGGACTGCTGCCGGCCGCGTCCTACTCGCTCGTGCACCAGACGGCGGTGCGCGGGCAGCAGCGGGGCGTGTTCTCGTTTTGCATGTGCCCGGGCGGCTTCATCGTGCCGGCGGCCACGGCCCCGGGCGAAGTGGTGGTGAACGGCATGTCGCCGAGCCGCCGCGACTCGCACTACGCCAACTCGGGCATCGTGGCGGCCGTGGAGCTGGCCGACCTCGACGTGGCGCAGCACGGTCCCCTAGCGGGCCTGCGCTTTCAGCAGGCGCTGGAGCAGCGCGCCTGCCAGGCCGCGGGCGGCACCCAGCGCGCCCCGGCCCAATTGCTCGGCGATTTTTTGAAGAACAAGCTTTCTTCCGACCTGCTCGAAACTTCCTACCAGCCCGGCCTCGTGCCCGTGCGCCTGGACGACGTGCTGGGGCCGGACCTGGCCGAGCGGTTGCGACAGGGCTTCCGGGATTTCGGCCGCAAAATTCCCGGCTACGCCACCAACGCCGCGCAAATTGTGGGGGTGGAAAGCCGCACCTCGGCGCCCGTGCGCATTCCGCGCGACAAGGACACGCTGCAGCACCCGGTGGTGACGGGGCTGTTTCCGTGCGGCGAGGGCGCGGGCTACGCCGGGGGCATCGTGTCGGCGGCCATGGACGGCGAGCGGTGCGCGGAGGCGGTGTCGGCCGCTTTATCGTAAGAGAACTTTCCGTGCCCGCCAATCCTTTGCCTTGCGCGTTCAGGCGCTTGCAGCGGACGCCCGCATTTTCATTGCAACTTTCCTCCCCCATGAAAAAGACCCTCGTCCTTGGAGCTTCCGACAACCCGGCCCGCTACGCTTTTCGCGCCGCGCACATGCTCAAAAACCACGGCCACGAAGTGGTGCCGGTGGGCATTCGCAAGGGCGAAGTAGCGGGCCTGGCCATCCACACCGACCGGCCCCAGGAAAAAGACGTGGACACGGTCACGCTCTACGTGGGGCCGCAGAATCAGCCGGCCTGGTACGATTACATCCTGGACCTGCAGCCCAAGCGCATCCTGTTCAATCCCGGCACCGAAAACCCGGAGCTGGCGCGGCTAGCGCAGGCGCGCGGCATTCAGACCGAAGAGGCCTGCACACTAGTGCTGCTCTCGATTGGGCAGTACTGAACCGAGCCGCTGCCCCACGCCGGACCGGCCGGGCCGCAAAGAAAAAACGCGCTAGGATTCCTGAATTTCCCAGCCGGCGCCCGCCGCTAAGGAGACGCCCACGGCGGCGCCCGGCACCCACGCGGCGGTTTCGGCCCGGACCCGAACGGTAGTTGCCGGCAGCGCAACCTCCAGCTCGTAGTAGCCGCCAAAAAACCGGACGGCCCGGACCGTGCCATCCTGGCCGCCGCCATCCGCCGGGCCCAGGCGGAATTCTTCGGGCCGCACCAGCAGGGCTTTGCGGGCACTTTTTCGGCCGGCCGCGGGCGCCAGGGCCTGCCGGTCGGCACCCCGCACCAGGTTATAATCGCCGAATAAGCCGGCGGTGTACTCGTTGGCCGGGCGCCGGTACACGTCCTCGGGCGGCCCCTGCTGCACCAGTTGGCCGCGGCGCAGCACCAGGATTTGCTCAGCCCAGGACAACGCGTCGGCGGGGTCGTGCGACACCAGCAGGCTGGTGATGCCCAGTTGCTCCCCCACCGCGGCCAGAATGGCTTGCAGCTGGCGCTTGTGCACGCGGTCGAGGTTGGAGAACGGCTCGTCGAGCAGCAGCAATTGGGGCGCGCCGAGCAGCAGCCGCGCCAAAGCCACCCGCTGCCGCTCGCCGCCGGAAAGCTCGTCGGTGCGGCGCAGCAGCAACTGGTCGATGCGGCACAGTTCGAACAAGGCCTGGGCTTCCGACGCGGGCCGGGTGTTGGCGTAGCGCAGCACCTGCCCGACGCGCAGCGCGTGCGGCAGCTCCGACTGTTGCGACAAGTACGCCACGCCGGGGTGGCCGGGCACGAGGGTTTCGGCCGGGCCGCGCACCCGGCCGCCGAGCACGCGCACTTCGCCGGCGCTGGGCTGCACCAGGCCGGCGATGACTTGCAACAAGGTGCTCTTGCCGGCCCCCGACTCGCCGGCCAGCGCCAGCTTTTGGCCGCGCCGCTGGGTGAAGCTGATTGCCTGCAGGACAACAGCGTTTTTTTCCACGAAGCCGACGCCTGATACCGAGAGCAAATCCATGCGGGCAGAGAGAACGTGGGGCCCAAAACCCGGCTGGCTGACTGCCGTCGGCCCTACCGCCCGCCGGGTTCGGGGGCGCAAGCTACGGAGCCCCGCCGGCTCGCCGGCGTGAGCTGTTGGGCAGCGTCTGGATGGCGCTTATTCTGAGTGCTCGGCCTATTTTTGAATTACCGCCCGGATTCATCGCAAAAAATACGGCTTGCGGGCAACCGCGGCCCCGGCCGCCGCATCTACTCGCGCGAACCCTTTTTTCGTGCTGCCTTTTGCCCACCCTTACCGTGACCGAAACCGACCTCATTGCCGCCTGCGTACGCGGCGAGCACCGGGCCCAGCGCCAGCTTTACGACCAGCTGGCCGGGCTGATGCTCACCGTGTGCCGCCGCTACCTCAAGCGCCGCGAAGACGCCGAAGAAGCCCTGCTGCTGGGGTTTGCCAAGGTGTTTCGGGCCCTGCCCACCTTTCGGTTCGAAGGCAGCTTTGAGGGTTGGGTGCGCCGCATCATGGTGAACGAGGCCCTGATGCAGCTGCGCCAGCACGAAATGATGACGGTTTCCTTCGAGGAGTTTCTGCAGCCCGAAAACCTGGCCACCACGCCCGCCACGGCCGACACCCAGCTGCAGGCCGACGACCTGCTGGCCCTGCTGGCCGGCCTGCCCGCGGGCTACCGCACGGTGTTCAACCTTTACGCCCTGGAAGGCTACGGCCACCAGGAAATTGCCGAGCTGCTGGGCATCAGCGAAGGCACCAGCAAGTCGCAGCTCAGCAAGGCCCGCGCCCTGCTGCAGCGCCGGATTCAGTTCTCTGCCATTGCCAGCCACTAGCCTCATGCCTCCCGAAAATATCGACGATTTATTCCGCGACCACCTGGAGGGCCACGCCACGCCGCCTCCTAAGGCCCTGTGGGCCAGGCTGCAAGCAGCGCCGGTCACCCCCGACCCCGCCGCCGAACGCCTCGACCAGCTATTTCAGCAAAAGCTGAACGGCCACGCCACGGTCCCCGGCCGGGAGCTTTGGGAGCGCCTCGAAGACGAGCACCTGCGGCCCCGCCCGCGCCGGGCGCCCGCGTGGTGGCCCGTGGCCCTGGCCGCCGCCGTGGCCCTGCTGCTGGTGGCCGGCGGCGCGGGCCTGTGGCGGGGCTTCCCGGCGGGCAACGCGCGCCGCACCACCGCGGCCACGCCGCCCGCCGCCCGCCCCGCCCGCGCGCAGGTCCGCTCGTCGGCCCCGCTCCCACAACGCGGGACTGCCGCCCGCCTCATCGGGCCGGAGGGGGTCGCCGGCAGCTTGTTGGGCGACGCGCCATTGGAACCTTCGGCTGTCATTCAGAAAAACAATGCCGCCCGGGCAACCCGCCGCACCGCCCGCGCATCTACCGCACCAAAGGCCCGGGTGGCCGCATCCCAGCAGTTGCCCCGCTACGCGCAAGAAACCACCCGGCGGCCGGACGCGGCCACTGGCCGTCTCGCCCTCGTGGCCCGCGCCGCGGCCGACGCCGCTCCCGAGCCGAGCCGGCCCACCGCAGCTGACGAGCGGCGGCAAGCCGGCGAAACAGCCCCGCCGGTGGCGGCAGCTCCCCGACCCGCCGCGGCTGCGGAAATCGTCCCGGCCACGCCCACGCTTACGCCCACTCTGGGTCTGGCCAGCGTGAGTGGGGTGATTACGGTGGATGTGCGAGCCGGGGACGACCCAGTGGCTGGCTCCGCCACGAGCCTCGGTGCGGCCAGGGCCGCGGCCCCCGGGGAACGCCGCCGCCTGGGCGGGCGCCTGCTCCAACAGGCCGGCCACCTGGTGCGGGGCGAGCGGGTTAGCCTGGCCGAAGTCACGGGCCTGCCCGAAAACGTGACCCTGCGCGCCACCGTGGGCGGCCGCAGCCTCACCAAATCCATTCAACTCTAACCTCATTTTACTTAGAAATCATGCAACGCGCTTTTCGCTCTTTTTTTCTGCTGACGACCCTGACGCTGGTGGGCGGGCTGCATACGGCCGGCGCCAGCAGCAGGGCCGCCATCCAGGACACCATCGTGGTGCGCCTGCCCAACCAAGCCACCCTCACCCTGACGGTGCGCGACGCGGCCCAGCTGCGCCAGATGAAAAACTACCACTTGGACTCGCTCACGTCGCGCCTGGCCGGCTACATTGCCCAGGCCGAATCAGCGGCAAAAAAGTCCACCACCGACCAGGTCACGCTCCAGTTTTACCCCGACAAGGACCAGCCCGGCAAGAACCTGCCCGAGCAAATTCGCATCACCACCCGCAAGAAGACGGCCAACGCCAACCGCGTGGACGTGCTGCTCAATAAATCCTTCGGCGTGACGGTGACCACCGACGCCGACGGCTCCAAGTCGTACAACGCGGGCGAGGGCAAGAGCAAGGAGCAGCGCCAGGCCCAGCGCGACTCCACGCGCATGAAGCGGATTGAGGGCACGCGCACCACTTCCAACTTTATTTTTGACCTGGGCCTGAACGCGCTGGTCAACCAGAAGCAGTACTTCACGCCCGCGGGCCAGCCCGAAGCCGTGGACCTGCGCACCGAGGGCTCGCGCTACGTCAACCTCGGGTTTAACTGGGACACGCGCCTGGGCGGCAAGCGCAGCCCCGTCAGCCTGGTGGCCGGCCCGGAGTTTGCCTTTAATAACTACATGCTCAGCGGCAATGACAAGTGGGTGAGCGCCAACGGCCGCACCGACGTGGTGCGCGAAACCGACGGCCGCCAGTTCAAAAAAACCAAGCTGGCCACGTCCTCCGTCAACCTGCCCCTGATGCTCCAGCTCAAGCTGCGCGACGCCCACTACAAGCCCACGTTCATCCTCTCGGCCGGCGGCTTCGCGGGCTACCGCATCAAGTCCCACACCAAGCTCAAGTACACGTCGGAAGGCACGACCTACAAAGACAAGGACGACGGCGGCTACAACATGGAAAACTTCCTTTACGGCCTGCAGGGGACCGTTGGCTACGGCGGCCTGGAGCTCTTTGCCAAGTACAACATGAACAACCTGTTCAAAGCCAACGCCGGGCCGGACACCCAGGTCCTGAGCTTCGGCCTGCGGCTGAGCGGCAACTGAGAAAAGCTACGCACAACGCGGGCCGGGTTGGAGGTCCAGCGCGTTGGAGGACGGCAATCGTTGCCCTTTGCAGCGGTAACCCGTACGTAATTAAAGAGCCCCGGCCTTAAATGAGTCGGGGTTTTTGTCGCTTACTTCTAGGCGTTGGCTGAGATATAATCAGGGCTAAGCTACCACGATGGTTGCCGGAAACAGAAAGGCTTTTTGCGCTTCCCTGCGTTGCACGCTGCTACAGTCGGAAGAACATACATAATGTAGTAGAAAAATAATTTTATTCAGACTTCTGGCGGTGCTCTGACTCCGGTCGCCGTGCGGGGTATGACGACGGATAAGTGTAGCATTCCACCACTGGGGTGCCCGTGTACCTGCGCTGGAGCAGCAGCATAGTCAAGTAATTGTTGGTAGTTTTATCGGACTTCAGTGGAGGCCATTTTCCTTTATTTAGGTGACATGCCAGCGAATATTTTGATTATACATTGCTTAATTTTGTCACCAGCCATGAATGCAATCCTACGAATTAAAAAAGCACTCGTTGGTCTATTCATTTTTGTCCTGGTTCCGTTCCGCGGGCTACTCAAACTAACTGGTAATCGAACAACCCGCGGAGCCACTGGCCTGGTGCTGGGGCTGCTGCTGGGGGGCCACGCCACGACGACCCTGGCCCAAGTGACACCTGGCTCGATCGGAGCCGATCAAACCGTGTGCGCCGGCGGAACCCCGGCCCCGCTTGCCAGCCTGATGGCGGCCAGCGGCGGCACTGGCACGTATGCTTACCAATGGGAATCGTCGCTCGACAACTTCGCCTGGACGGCCATTCCCGGCGCCGCCGGCGCCATGTACGAACCGGGGCCGTTGGCGTCCACCACGTACTTCCGCCGCCGGGTCACATCAGGGACCGGCTCGTCTGCCACGGCCACTTCTAATACGGTGATGGTAATCATGCTGCCGACCCTAACGGCCGGGAGCATCGGCGCGGACCAAACGCTGTTCGCAGGCACGGTCCCGGCCTCACTTACCAGCATTACCGGGGCCACGGGCGGCACGGGCACCTACGCCTACCAATGGGAAGCCTCGCCCGACGGCAGCACCTGGACGGTCATCGCCGGGGCCTCCGGGGACACTTTCGCACCGGGACCATTGACGTTTACGACGTACTTCCGCCGCCGGGTCACGTCAGGGGTTTGCGCCCCAGCTTTCTCTTCCGTAGTCACGCTGGTGGTGCGGCCAATTTTAGCGAGCCGGGCGGCGGCGGCCACCAACGCCTTCATGGTGTATCCTAACCCAAGCAATAGCGGCCGTCTACATCTGGCTCCGCGACTGAGTGGCCCCGGCCACGCTACGCTGCTCAACGCCCTGGGCCAAGCAGTGCTGACCAAGGACCTGTCGGGAACAGAGGATCAGACCATAATTACTAGCGGCCTAGCCCCCGGCGTCTACACCCTGCGCGTGGCCACCGCCGGCCGGATTCTCACCCGCAGCGTCGCACTTGAATAACTAGCCCCGCTGCCTCGCAAAAAATCACCTGATGGCGGTTTCGTGCGGCAAACGCTATTCTCGACCAGCCAGCTTACTTCCGCACCCACCGATTAACCTCGGCTGAAGCTGGTTGCGAAGAAAATGAAAATTTACCCTGCTGCCCCCATGGGTTTGCTTGTTTGCCGCGTTTTATTTTTGCCCGTTGCGCTGAGGCCTGGTAGGGCAGCTTACGCGGCGGGTCTGCCGCATCCTCTACTGGTTGCGGTAAAAATTGTCCAGCAGCACGGCGGCCGAGATGGCCACGTTCAAGCTTTCGGCCCCGCCGCCCGGGCCGCGCGGAATGTGCAGCCGCCGCGTGAGGGCCGCCTCGACGGCCGGCGTCAGGCCGTGCGACTCGCTGCCCATCACCAGCACGCCGGCGGGGCGCAGGGTCAGCCGGTGCACGTTGTCGCCCCGCAAGTCGGCGCCAAAAATGCCCACGCCGGGCGGCAGCGCGGGCAGCCAGGCGGCCAGGTCCCGCTCCCAGACCCGAATCCGCGCAAACGCGCCCATGGTGGCGGCCACGGTTTTGGGCGCGTACGGGTCGGCGCAGCCGGGGCTGAGCACCACCCCGGGCAGGCCGTACCAGTCGGCCAGGCGCAGCAGGGTGCCGAGGTTGCCGGGGTCGCGCACTTCGTCCAGGGCCAGCAATAAAGCGGTTTCGGGCAGCGTTGGCGGCAGCGGAATTTCGGCGGGCAGCCGGGCGACTGCCAGCGCGGTGGTGTTGGTGGCCAGGGTGCCCAGCTGGGTTAATTCAAGGGCGGTGGCAACCGTGCGCGGCACCCGTCCGGCGAGTTGGGCAAGGTTTTGGGAAGCAAACTCGGCCGTGGCCAGCAGGTGTTCGGTTTCCAGGTCGGAACTTAGCAGCTCCAACACGCTCTTGCCGCCTTCGACCAGGAATGCCCCGTGGCGATGCCGGTACTTCTTTTGGTGCAGCGACTGCACGTATTTGCCTAGCGCTTTTGAAACCATTGCCGTCTAACTATTTTTCGAAGCTACGCCGCCCGCTGGGGCTGAGCCGGCGCCTGGGCCCGCTGCTGGGGCTGTTGGCGCTGGCGGCCTGCTCGCCGTTTGGGCTGCTGCGGCCCAACCAGCGGCTGCTGAGCCGCGTCGAGCTGCAGGGCGCGGAACAGGCCGACAAAGAACGGCTCCTCGCGTTGGCCCAGCAAAAACCCAACACCCAGTTCCCGCTGCCCAAGCTGGCCATTTACCAACTGGGCTTTCGGTTCTACGACTCGGTGCGCATCAAGAACGAGCTGCGCGACCTGCAGGCCAGCTACGAGGGCCGCCTGAAAGCCGCCAGCGCCGACTCCGGGAAGCTGGGCCAACTGCTGGCGCAGCGCGAGCGCAAAGTCAACCGCAAGCAGCTGGCCCTGGAAAAGGGCAACGCCATCATGCGCCTAGGCGAGGCCCCAGTGGTTTACGACTCGGCCCTCACGCGCCGCTCGGTGGACCAGATGACGACTTTTCTGCACTCGCAGGGCTTCTTCCGGGCGAAGGTGGCGGCCACCGACACCGCCCGCTACGAGCGGGGCCGGGTGGCCCGGGTGCTGCTGGCCCTGGGCCGGGTGTTGCCGGGCAAGCCCGACTCGCTGGACGCCGCCAAGCGCTACCGCCGCGTTACGCTGACTTACCGCATTGCCGAGAACCAGCCCTTTCGGTACCGGCTCGGGTCGCCCGCCATTCCCGACTCGGGCGTGGCGGCCGTGGTGCGCCAGGGCCAGGGCGCCACGCTGCTGCGCGAGAACGAGCGCTACAACGAAGACCTCATCGGCCAGGAGCGTGCCCGCCTGGAAACCCTGCTGAAAAACGCGGGCTACTACGATTTCCGCCAGCAGTACGTCACCCTCGAAGCCGACACCAGCTACGAGCAGTTTACGGTGCGGCTGCGCACCCTCATTGCGAACCCCGGCCCTGGCCAGGGCCACCGCCTCTACACGCTGCGGCAGGTACGCTTCGTGACCGATGCCGGGGTGGGCCGCACCCTGCGCAGCGCGGCCGGCGACACCCTGCGCCGGGCCGGCTCGGCCGGTGCCCTGCGCGACCGCCCCAACCTGGGCGTGCGAACCGATACAATCGTCACCGATTCGGTGCGCTTCGCGGCGTACAAGCAGAAGTTCACCACCCGCCTGCTGGCCCGCAAGGTGCTTCTGCGGCCCGGCCAGCGCTACAGCCTGGGCCGCACCGCGCAAACCCAGCGCCTGCTGGCCGACCTGGACATGTTCCGGTTCAATACCGTGAACTACCGCAAGGTGCCCGACCCGCCCACGGCCGACAGCGCCGGCACGCGCCCGAGCACCGGCGAGCTGGTAGCCGTCATCAATGCCTCGCCCTCGCCCAAATTTGCCGAAACCACCGAGTTTGGGGGCACCTTCGTGGCCAACCTGCCGGGTCCCTTCATCAACATCCGCCTGAAAACCCGCAACCCCTTCGGCGGGGCCGAAGTGCTGGAGCTGGGCGTCCGGGCCGGCTTCGAGGGCCAGCTGACCCGGGTGGCCGTGGCGAACGCCGAGGACCCGCCCCTGGCGGTGTACACCACCCAGCTGGGGGCCACCGCCGCGCTGGTGCTGCCGCAGTTTCTGGTGCCTTTCAACACCAACCGCTTCCTGACGCGCTACAACCCCAAAACCCGCTTCTCCCTGTCCGAGACGTACGTGGACCGGCCGGAATACGCCCGCTCAAATTTCGACGTGGCCATGGATTACATCTGGCAACGGTCGGCGTACCATCAGTACGTGTTTTCCCCGTTCATCCTCACGCTGGTGAACTCGTCGGTCAGTCCAGAATTCCAAGAGCGGCTTGACACGCTGCGGATTGAGGACGGGGTGTCGCTGTACCGCTCCTTTTTTCCGCTGCTGGAGCCCAGCTTCAGCTTCACCTCGCTCTACAATTCCAACGACTTCAACCAGACCCGGGACGCGCGCTATTTGCGGCTGTTCGCGGAAGTTGGCGGGGTGACCCGTTCGTTGTACCAGGACGCGCTACTGGACAAAGCCGGGCTGAGCGTTTACGACTTTGCGCGCGTCAGCGCCGACTACCGCCGCTACCATCGCCTCACGCCCAGCACCTTTTTCGTTTGGCGGCTCAATGGCGGGGTGGTTCACGCCCTGACGCGCACCCCCGACCCCCTCACCGACACCAACGAATTTTTTGTTCCTTACGACAAGTCCTTCTTCGCGGGCGGCTCCACGAGCTTGCGGGCCTGGCAGCCGCGCCGGTTGGGGCCGGGGGGCTACTCGCCCACGCGCACCGTGAACAACGAGCAGGTGCGTGATTTTGTGACCGAGCAGCCCGGCGAGCTCCTGCTCGAAGGCAGCGTGGAGTACCGGTTCCCCATCTACAATTTTATCAAAGGCGCCTTATTCACCGATTTTGGCAATGTGTGGGGGTTGCAGGAGCGCAAAAACCAGGATGCAAGCTCGTCGGAATTTGGGCGCTACCTCCGGCCCGGCGCCCAGTTTCAACTGAATTCTTTTTACAGACAAATTGCGGTGGGCTCGGGCCTGGGCATCCGCTTCGATTTCACTTTCCTCATTCTACGGCTCGACATCGCCACCAAAATCTACGACCCCACCGCTCCCCTGGCCGACCGCTGGGCCCTGCGCAAATTTGACACCAGCGCCAACCCCATTGCCTTCAACCTGGGCATTGGCTACCCGTTTTGACGCTGCGCTTAATGAGGAATGAAGAATGAGGAATGAAGAATGAGCAGTGCGCAAAAGAACCGTCATGCTGAGCGCAGCCGAAGCATCTCGCGTGCGGTAGTAACTCAATCGGGCAACGAAGCGAGCGAGATGTCTCGGCAAGCTCGACATGACGGTTCTTTTGCCCACTGTTCATTCCTCATTCTTCATTCTTCATTAAGCGCAGCGTCAATAAGCCAGCAGCTCGGTTAGCGCGGCGGCGACCTTGGCCGCGCTGGGCAGCATTTGGCGCTCCAGCTCCACGTTGAGGGCAATGGCGGGCAGGTTGGCGGCCCCGAGGGTGAATACCGGCGCATCGAGCACCTCGAAGCAGTGGCGCTGAATGCGGCCGGCCAGGCTTTCGGCAAAGCTGTTCAGGAGCGGCTCCTCGGTGAGCACCAGCACCTTGCCGTGGCGGCGGGCAGCAGCCGTCACAGCGTCAAAATCGAGCGGGTTGAGGGTGCGCAGGTCCAGAATTTCAATCCGGCCGGGGAAGTCGCGGCTGGCCGCTTTGGCCCAGTGCACGCCCATGCCGTAAGCAACCACCAGGGCCGTCTCGCCCAAGCGCAGCTTTTCGGGGTCGGCGGCCTGGGCCACGGCGGCCTGGCCCAGCGGAATGACGTAGCCCGCGGCCGGCTCCACGGTTTTGGCGTCTTCGGTGCCCGGCACCTTGCTCCAGTACAGGCCCTTGTGCTCGAGCATCACCACCGGGTTATTGTCGAGGAAAGCCGCCCGCATCAACCCCTTCATATCGGCCGCGTTGCTGGGGTACACCACTTTGATTCCCCGGATGGTGAGCAGGGTGCTTTCGATAGAGCCCGAATGGTAGGGCCCGCCCCCGCCGTAGGCCCCAATGGGCACGCGGATGAGCGCCGGAACCGGGAACTTGCCCAGGGTCAGGTAGCAGGACTTCGAGAGCTCCTCCACCAGCTGGTTGAGGGCCGGCCAGATGTAGTCGGCGAACTGAATTTCGACGATGGGCCGGGCGCCCACGGCCGCCATGCCCGCCGTGCTGCCCACAATGTAAGCCTCCTGGATGGGCGTGTTGAACACCCGCGCGTCGCCGTACTTCTTGGCCAGCAGCGCGGCCTCGCGGAAGACCCCGCCCAGCTCGCCGCCCACGTCCTGGCCGTAGAACAGCGCCTCCGGGAATTCGCGCAGAATGTCGTCCACGGCGTGCAGCGCGGCGTCCACCATCAGCACTTTTTCGGCCCCGGCGGGGCTGCGCTCCCCGGCCTCGGCGGCCACGACGACGGGCGCAAACTCGTGGTCGGCGAACGTGGCCGGGTCGGGGTTGGGGGCCGCCAGGGCCTGTTCCCAGTCGGCGCGCACCGTGGCCTGGGCCTCGGCGGCCAGGGCGGCCAGCTCCGGCTCGGCGAAGCCGTGGCGCAGCAGGTGCTGGTGCAGGCGGGGCAGCGGGTCCTGCTCCTGGTGCGCCGCCAGGTCGTGGCGGTACCACTCGCGGCGCACGCCGCTGGTGTGGTGGCCCAGCAGCGGGCACTTGGCGTGCACCAGGGCCGGACCACGCCGGGCGCGCACGTGCGCAAAAGCTTCGGTCAAGCCGCGGTGGGAGGACTCGAAGTCGGCCCCGTCCACCTGCAGCCGGTGCAGGCCCGGAAAGCCGGCGGCAAACTCGTACGCATTCATGGCCCGCATCTCCCGGCCCGTGGCCGAAATTCCCCAGTCGTTGTCCTGCACCAGGTACACGATGGGCAACTGGTGCAGCACGGCCATTTGCAAGGCTTCGGCCACTTCCCCCTCCGTCATGGCCCCATCCCCAATAGAGCACAGCACCAGCGGCTGCGCCGCTGGTGAATTAAGAATTAAGAATTGAGAATTAGAAATTGGACGTTCAGCAGGGGCACCGGCCTGATTCTCCGCAGCGTCATTCTTAATTCTTAATTCATAATTCTTAATTTTTTCTCCCTCCAAATACTTAATGGCGTGCGCCATTCCCGTGGCCGGAATCACCTGCATGCCCGTGGCCGAGCTTTGGTGCGGAATCACGGGCATTCCCGCCCGCCGCAGCGAGGGATGCGCGTAGTACGTGCGGCCGCCGCTGAACGGGTCATCGGCCTTGGCCAGCAGTTGCAGCATCAGCTCGTAGGGGCGCAGGCCCAGGCCCAGCAGCAGGGCATCGTCGCGGTAGTACGGGGCGGCGTAGTCGGCTTCGGTGAGCAGGAAGGCGGCGGCCAGCTGCACGGCTTCGTGGCCGCGGGCGGTGGCGTGCACGTAGCGAGCGGCGGTGGCTTTTTCCGTTTCGTAAAGCGCCGCCATGGCCGCGGCCGTGTGCATCAGCCGGTAGGCGCGGCGCAGCAAGGGGGCGTCGGGCGCGGGCAATTCGGGGGTAAAGTCGGGGGTTTCGGTTGCAGCAGCAGCGGCAGTTTCAACGGGCATGGGGGCGGGCAAAGGGACGACCAAAAGTACGGCGTTTGCGGCGCCCGGTCCAGCCCGGCGTATCTTCGCGGCAGCAAAATCCTCCCCTTAAAAGTGCGGACGGAGCCCGCCGCCGCGGCTATCAGCGGCTTCCCGCGCCGGAAACTCCCTTGAACAACTCCCCCACCACCCGCCCCGAAATCGAAACCTGGCTGGCCGACTTCCAACTGCGCCTGTGCCAGCAGCTAGCCGCTGCCGACGCCGGCCCCGCGTCCTTCCTCACCGATGCCTGGCAGCGCGCGGGCGGCGGCGGCGGCCGCTCGAAGGTGCTCGAAAACGGCCGCGTTCTGGAAAAAGGCGGCGTGGGGTTCTCGGCCGTGTGGGGCCAGATGAGCGAGGCCGCCGCCCGGCAGCTGCACATGCCCGACCCCGCGTTTTACGCCACCGGCGTGAGCGTGGTGCTCCACCCGCGCAGCCCCCGCGTGCCCATCATCCACATGAACGTGCGCTACTTCGAGGCCGGCAACGGCGAGGCCTGGTTCGGCGGCGGCATCGACCTCACGCCCATCTACGTGGACGAAGCCCAGGCCCGGCGCTTCCACGCGCAGCTGCGGGCCGTGTGCGACCGGCACAACCCCGCCTACTACCCCAAGTTCACCCGCTGGGCCGACGATTACTTTTACTTGCCCCACCGCCAGGAAACCCGCGGCGTGGGCGGCATTTTCTTCGACCGGCTGACGGTGGGCGCCGACGGCACCGCCCCGGAGCTGTTCGCCTTTGTGCAGGACGTGGCCGAGTTATTCGGCCCGTTTTACACCCAATTGATGGCCGAAAACCACGCCCTGCCCTTCGCCGGGCGCGAGGAAGCGTGGCAGTCGCTGCGCCGCGCCCGCTACGCCGAATTCAACCTGGCCTTCGACCGCGGCACCCGCTTCGGCCTCGAAACCGGGGGCCGCACCGAGTCCATCCTCATGAGCCTGCCCCCGCGCACCGGCTGGGCCTACAACCCCGCCCCGCCCGCGCCGGGCTCGCCCGAGGCCACCACCCTGGCGTGGCTGCGCAAGGGCGTGGACTGGCTGGGCGCTCCGCTTGATGAGGAATGAGGAATGGGGAATGAGAAGTGTGAAGATTCTGAAAACAACTGTGCGATTACGAGTGCCGCCATGGCAATTCTTCATTCTTCATTCTTCATTCTTCATTATCTGCAAGCTTTCGACCGGCAGGTGCTGCTGGCCATCAACCGGACCCACACGCCGGTTCTGGACGCGGTGATGGTGTTTGCCTCCAACCGCCTGGTGTGGTTTCCGGCCTATGCGTTACTAGTTGCAGGGTTGGTGTACTGGTTCCGGCGGCGCGTGCTGCTGCTGCTGCCGCTGCTCATTGTGGCCGTGAGTTTGGCCGACAGCATCACCAGCCGCATTTTCAAGCCGTTTTTTGCCCGCCCCCGTCCCTGCCACGACCCCGCCCTGGCCGGGCTGCTGCACCTGCCCGGGGGCTGCGGCGGCCAGTTCGGGTTTCTGTCGTCGCACGCGGCCAACTCATTTGCGCTGGCTACCTTTCTGCTGCTGGTCTTGCCGGCGGGGCGCTTTCGCTTCCTCAAAACCGGGGTGTTTTGCTGGGCTGCGCTGCTCTCGTACAGCCGCCTGTACCTGGGGGCCCACTACCTGACGGATGTCGTGGGCGGGGCGGCCATCGGCGGCCTGCTGGCCGCCGTCGCCGCCGCCATCTACCAGCGCCGAACCAACGCCGCAAGCAAGCCCGCATCCGTCTAGGGTCCCGCGTTGGCAGGCTGTGGGTACGCTCGGCTAAGCAGGTTTTTGGCCCGCCCCGCCGGCTTCCGAACCGCGCATCCTTGCCCGGGGCTACCGGAAGGTCCTGATTCCGTTGTCGTAATAAATGAGTTTGCCGCCGTTGTCCTCGTAATACGCGAATGGGTACTGCGCGTCTTTCCGCGTCACTTTCCAGGCCTTCACCAAATTCTCGGGCGCGTTGCTGGTGCCGGCCCCGAGGTCGTAATAGCCAAACTCGGCCGTTACGCACTGGTCTGAGTCAGCATTGGCCGCCCGGTCGAACTGCTCCATCGAAGCAAAGAACAAGTTTCTCACTTCGACCAATGTGAGGCCGGGCGAAGCCGTGAGGCTGGTACCGGCGGTGGACTGGCCGATTCTGCCATGAAACCGACCATTCCAAAACACAAAGTTTGAAACGGCCGTGAAAATCGGCAGTCCGTTGGCGTACTCTTGAATCCCGACCACCTGCTCGTCGTACGTGGTGTAGGGCGGGTAGTACGTTTCGAAAGGGCTGCGCTCGTACCTCACGTAGCGGAAAGTGCGGTTGTCGATGCCGCTGCTGCTAAATAATTTATTCGCCGCGGCGATGTCGGCCGCGCCGAGGCTGTGGGCCGTTACGGGGATACTGACAAATTCGGCACAGCCGGTTGCGCTGTTGGGCGCGGGCGCATCCGATTTGGCACAGCTCCAGAACGTGGCGGTCAACCCGAGAATAGTAGCGGCGCGTAAGGCACGTTTCATGGCAATTGGGAGGTTCGTTTAGTGCCTGACCGCCCGCTCCGCAAAAACGTTGTATTGCCCTCGCCTTTTCGCAAGCAACTACTTCAAGCAACTGTTTGAAGTAGTAAGAATGGATAGCGACGCAAAACAGTGCGCCCCTGCCCCGTTCCAGCGGCCCCGAGCCAACGCCCATAGTTGCTACCGCGCCAGCAGCTTGGCCACGTACTTCCCCACGATGTCAAACTCCAGGTTCACCGTTTCGCCGGCTTGCAGCTGCTGGAAGCTGGTGTGTTCGTAGGTGTAGGGAATGATGGCCACCGTGAACCCTTCATCGGTGCTCTCAAAGCAGGTCAGGCTGGTGCCGTTCACGCAGATGGAGCCCTTCTCCACGGTGAGCCGGCCGGGTCCGGCGCCGTGCCCGAACCGGAACAGCCACGACCCGTCCTGGTCGCTCACGCTCAGGCAGGTAGCCGTGGCGTCGACGTGGCCCTGCACGATGTGGCCGTCGAAGCGGCCGTTGGCGGCCAGGCAGCGCTCCAGGTTCACGTGGCGGCCCGGCTGCCACTGGCCCAGGTTGGTCACGCGCAGCGTTTCGTCGATGGCCGTGACCACGTGCGTGCCGGCGGCGGTGTCCACGGCCACCACGGTCAGGCACACGCCGTCGTGGGCCACGCTTTGGTCAATTTTGAGTTCGGCCGCGAAGGACGAAGCCACCGTAAAATGGCGGTTGCTTCCGCTGGCCTCAACGGCTACAATGGTGCCCAAGGCTTCGATAATCCCGGTAAACATGATTCTCCTTACTGAACGAATTTTGAAATGGCGCGGATGCTAACGCAAAGAACGGCACCCTGAACCCAGGAGGCCGTTCCGCTCAACCCAACAACTAACCAACCGCGCGGGCGGCCGAACGGTTACCGGTCGCCTTTGTCCAAGGCTTTCCAATCCAGCTCCCCGCCGTCGCGGCGGCGCAGGAACACGGTCTGGTCGTCTTTCTGGGTTTTGCCGAAGGTCAGGTCGCCGCGGCAGTCGAGGCATTTCACCGAGGTGTACTTGAACTTGTCCTGCGCCACGCGGCTGGTCAGGTCCAGGTTGTCGGAGCCGCACAAGCCGCAAGCGGCTACGTCGGCGAAGCTGAGGCGGTCGTATTCGGCCACGGTTTCGTGGAAGTTACTGCCCTGCACGGTGAAGTGAAACTGGCGGCGCCCGATGCGCTTAGTAATCATCATTTGTAACATTCTACGCGAAAAAACGAAGGTGAATTGAAGCTTTAAAGTTACAAAGTATGACCCTCAAAAACAAGCCGATACGCGACCTGAACGCCCAGAAAAAGCCACTGCCCAATGGCCTTTTTTTGGACGTGAAATTGCACAAGAAGTTCAAATTTCAGCCCCGGCGGGGCGGCACCCGGCTGCCCTGGCCCGCACGACCGCCGGGTGTCGCCCCGCCGGGGCCTGGTCGTGGTTGAACCGCCCATTGCAACCGATACGCCGCCCCGCTGGGGCTCGTGGTGTGGGAACGTGCGGAAGTCCCGTGTGACCAAATAGAAGATTACTGCTGGACGAATTTCACCGTGCGGCGGGTGCTGCCCGCGCTCACTTCGCAGGTGTAAACGCCCTTGGCCAAGCGCCCCAGCCGGAGCGGCGCCGCGCTGCCCGCGCTGGCCGGGAACTGCTGCTGCGCCACCACCGCACCCCGAACGTCGAGCACCCGAACGCGCAAAAGCTGCCCGCGCAAGGCCGCGGGCAAGGCCAGCGCCAAAGGGCCGTCGCCGGTCGGGTTGGGGAAGATTCCCAATGCCTCTTCAAACGCGGCGGGCTTGCTGCCGGACAGCGGGGCGTTGGGATGCAAAGCGTCGTAGGCCGCCACGAAGTTGGGGATGCCGTAGCCCAGGCTGTTATCGGGAGCGGTGGCCTGGGAAGCCGTGCTGCGCAGGGCCACAATCACCTGCTGGGCCGTGAGCGTGGGATTGGCCTGCCAGAAGCCGGCCGCCATGCCCGCCAGCACGGGGCAGGAATAGGACGTGCCGTTGCCCCGGAAGGCCACGCCGTTGGGCGCCAGCACCGCCGCGGCCCGCCCCATGGCCGAGAGCGTGGGCTTGGTGCGCCCGTCGGCCGAAGGGCCGAAAGAGCTGAAAGAGGCCCGGTTGCCCAAAGAATCCACCGCGCCCACCGACAGGACGGAATCGGCATCGGCGGGCGCCGAGATGTAGCGCCAGGCATTGTTGCCCTCGTTGCCGGCCGAGGTGATTACCAGGATTCCTACCCGAGCCGCCACGGCCGCGGCCCGCGAGCTAATGGCGGTGCGGCCGTTCATGTCGGCGTAGGTGTAGGAAACCGAGGGCGCGTCGAACGTGGTGTAGCCGAGCGAAGAGCTGATGATGTCGACGCCGGCCGAGTCGGCGTATTCGGCCGCGGCCAGCCAGTTGGCTTCTTCCACGGGATGCTCGGAGTTCACGTCCTCGGTCAGGCACAGGCGGTAGCGGGCCTGGGGGGCCGTGCCGATGTAAAAGCCGGTTTGGTTGGCCGCCATCGCCGACAAGCAGTTGGTGCCGTGCCCACTGCGCAGGTACACGGCGGTGCCGCCGTCCACGAAGTTGCGGGTGCCGAGCAAGCGCTGCTCCTGAAAGAGCGGCTGCAGCGCCGGAATCTGGTCCACGCCGGGGAAGCCCGCGTCGAACACGGCAATCTCCACGCCCTCGCCCCGAAAGCCCGCGTCGTGCATGGCCAGCGCGCCAATCTGCTGGTTCTGGCGAAAGGCCGGGCCGTATTGGGCCCGGGTGGCCGTAGCGCCGCGCGCGGCGGCGTTGGGCACCTGCACGGGCGGCACCGGGGGCCCCGGCCGCTGAAAGCTACGGTTGAGGGTGACGGCGTTGCGCACCACCGCCAGGTCCGAAATGCGGGCCAGGGTGGCCGAATCGCAGGAAACCACGGCCGCATTGAACCAGCGCGAGGCGTAGAGCACCTGCGCGCCCCCGGCCACGCCGCGCACCTGAGCCAAGTAGGCCGGGTTCACGGGCAAGTCGCGCGGGAGCACGGCAATGCCCTGCCGGGCGCGGCGGGCCACCGAGCGGGCCGACAGAAAAGCCTGCGGCTGCGCCACCGAAAACGGCGTGCCCGCCTTATCCCGAAAATACACCAAATGGCGCCGCACGGTGCTTTGGGCGGCAGCCGGCGCGGCAGCCAGCGCCCCCAGCGCCCCAATCAGCAGGCCCGCCACCAGTCCTTTGCTCGTCAAACGTGTCATAGGAGAACTTAATAAATTGTGACGCAAAAACAGGGCTAGCGCGGGCCGTATTCGACCAGCGTTTCGGTGCGGGAAAATCCGTAGAGGTAGGACCGGGACACGAAAGACACAGTGCCATCGGTATTGTTGACAAAGAAATTGGCGAACCGACGAGTGCGGCGGTAAACGGGCCCCACCGCCTTGCCGTACACCTGCTGGTAGGTTTTCACGTAGTACAGGTCGTCGGCCTTGGCTTCGCCTTCGTTGGTGGTGGTGACCGTGGCCGGGTACGTTTGCGCGCCCGCCCCGGTGCCGGCGCCGAAGGGCTGACTCACGTTGCGGTAGCGCCGGGTTTCGGCGGTGATGGTGTCGTTAAAGTTGTTGTTGTAGGCGTTCAGGTTCCACAGCCGGCCCTCGCGCACGGGGAAAATCAATTCCACGGTCCGGGTATTGTTGCGGTTGAGCACCACGGTCTGGGCCGTGGCGCTGAGCACAAACACGCTGTCGTCGCGCCAGGCCGTGCTCGGCGGCACGCGTTTGGCGCGCACCAACCGGTACGCTTTCTGCCCGGCGGCGTCCGTGAATTCCTCGGCAATGGTTTCCCGGAACTGGTAGGCGCTGGGGGTGGCCACGCTGGGCACGGCCGGCGTGGCCTGGCTCCAGGAAGTGTCGGCCACGGCGTAAATCCAGTAGTTGCCCACGGCCACGGGGTAATAGTCCCTGCCCGTTTCGGGGGCGGGCACCGAGGCGTCCTTGCAGCCGGCCAGGCCCAAGCCCAGCACCACGGCCGCGCCGACGCGCCGCGCGGCCCCTTTTCCGTTCCAACTCAACAGCATTCGCAGCATAAAACAGGGGCAGAAAAGAAATGGCA
This sequence comes from Hymenobacter sp., assembly GCF_031398885.1. Taxonomy (GTDB): domain Bacteria; phylum Bacteroidota; class Bacteroidia; order Cytophagales; family Hymenobacteraceae; genus Hymenobacter. The sequence goes on along the minus strand of NZ_JANNOD010000114.1, from coordinate 46,354 downwards.
ACGTTAATGAGTGGCCGTCGCGGCCGCAACGGGAAGCGGAATTTCGCCAATTACGTGGCGCTCAATCCAGCCCCCGCCGAGCACGTCGGCGCCGTCGTAGAACACGGCGGCCTGGCCGGGGGTGATGGCGTGCACGGGCTCCTCGAAGTATACGCGAATTTTGTCGTCCACAGATTCCAGGAACGCCGGGGCGCCGTCGTGGTTGTAGCGCACCTTCACCACGGCGGGCACCAGGCCCCGGCCGGCCAGGCTGGCCAGCTTGCCCATGTTGAGCTTGCCCACCACGGTGGCCGTGCTGGCCAATTCGTCGTAGTTGCCGAGTACTACTTCGTTGGAATCGGGCCGAATTTCGAGCACGAAGACCGGGTAGCCCAGCGCCACGCCCAGGCCCTTGCGCTGCCCGATGGTGTAGAACGGGTAGCCCTCGTGCCGGCCGATGACGCGGCCGTTTTTAGTCACGAAGTTGCCGCCGGCCACGCGGGCTTCCAGGCCCGGCACGCGCCGGCGCAGGAAACCCCGGTAGTCGTTGTCGGGGATGAAGCAGATTTCGTAGCTCTCGGGCTTGTTCACCAGCTCGGTGAAGCCCCGCCGCCGGGCCTCGTCGTAAATCTCGGTTTTGCGCATGCCGCCCAGCGGAAACAGCGTGCGGCTGAGGCTCGCCTGGCTCACGCCCCACAAGGCGTAACTCTGGTCCTTGTTTTCGTCGAGCCCCTTGCTCACCACGAAGCGGCCGGTTTCGGCGTCCTGGCGGATGTTGGCGTAGTGGCCGGTGGCAATGAACTGGCAGCCCAGCTGGTCGGCGCGGCGCAGCAGGGCATCCCACTTGATGTGGGTGTTGCAGAGCACGCAGGGGTTGGGCGTGCGACCGGCGAGGTATTCATCGGTAAAATTATCAATGACAAAGTCGCCAAACTCCTCCCGGATGTCGATGATGTAGTGCGGGAAACCCAGCTGCACGGCAATGTCGCGGGCATCGTTGATGCTGTCGAGCGAGCAGCAGCCGGTTTCCTTTTTGGAGCCGCCGGCGCTGGCGTAGTCCCAGGTTTTCATGGTCATCCCGACCACTTCGTAGCCCTGCTCGTGCAGCAGCACGGCGGCCACGCTGGAGTCAATTCCGCCGCTCATGGCCACGAGGACCCGGCCTTTTACTTCGGTATTCATAGTGAGATGCAATTCACCCGGAACTTGAATGGTTCCGGCCGGCAACCGCAAAGGTACCGGACGCTGCGCGTAAGACGCTGCGCTTAATGAGGAATGAGGAATGAAGAATGAAGAATACTCGGTTGAGACTTTGTGCCAAGCCATTGGGCTGATTCCTCCAGCTCCGCCTTCATTGGGGCTCACGCAAAGCCTTCATTCCTCATTAAGCGCAGCGTCTTACGCGCAGCGTCTTACGCGCAGCGTCTTCACTCCACCACCAATTGCGCGGCCCGCTGGCCGGGCACGCGCACCCAGTACTGGCCGGCGGGCAGGCCGCGCACGTCGAGCACCGCGGTGCCGGCCGGGTACAGCCGCACCGCCCGGCCCAGCGCATCGAGCAGTTGCACGGGCGCGCCGGGGCGGGCATTGGCCAGGCGGACGCTGGCACTGGCCGGGTTCGGCGCCAACTGCAAGGGCTGGTCGGCGGCGGCGGCGGGCCGGGCGGTCAGGGGCACGGCGCTGCCAAACTCGTAGGCCCCAGCGTCGGGTGTGTCCAGGCGGGGGGCGCCGCGCTGGTCGGTGGGCGGGGCGCCGGGGGCCGTGGCCCAGTCGCGGGCGGGGCTGGTGGCGGGCAGGGCCTGGGTGAGGGTGGGGCCGCCGTTGCTGGCCAGGGGCAGCAGCTGGGCGTCGGCCACGCGCACGGCCGGCGTGAGCCAGTCCTCGCGCTGGGGGCCGAACTGGGCGGCGTAAGTTTCGGGCCACTGCACGTTGCCGGCGGCCACGGTCAGGGCCGAGCCTTTGTTGACGGTGCCGCCGCCGTAGGGGTTGCTCTGGTTGCCGGTGCCGGTCAGGTTGTTGTGAAACACCGAGTTGGCCAGCGTGAGGTTGCCGCCGTTGAAGAGGGCACTGGCGAAGTTGCCGGCGCGGTTGGCGCTGAACGTGGCGTTGGTGATGGCGGCCCGCTTTTCGGTGCCCGAGCCGTCGATGGCCAGCCCGCCGCCCAGCCCTCCGCCCGCGTTGTCGTTGGCCTGGTTGGCGGTGAAGGTGCAGTTGCTCACGTCCAGCAGACAGTTGGTGACCCAGGCGCCGCCGCCCACGGCCGGGCAGCGGTTGCGCGCAAACGTGGAGTTGCGCAGCGTCAGCGGCCCGTTCATGTAATACAAGGCCCCGCCCTTATCAACGGCGGCGGTGTTGTCCTCGAACGTGAGGCGGTCCATCGTACCGCTGCTGCCCTTGCCGTCGTAGAAAATAATGTTCACGGCCCCGGCCTGGTAGCCGGCCGTGTTGCGCCGGAACGCGCAGCCGCAGAGCGACATTGAATTGGTCACCCCGTTCTGGTCCACGCCGTCGACGTACAGGGCCCCGCCGCTGCCGCCCAGGGCGAGGGTGCCGGTGGCCGCGTTGTCCTCAAACACGCAGTTGACGAACTGCTGGGCCGAGCCGATGGTACCCACCGCCCCGCCGTTGGCCCCGCGGTTGCGCCGGAACGTGCAGCCGCTGAACACCACGCTCTGGTACACGATGGTGTGCACCGCCCCGCAGGCGTCGGGCTGCGCGAGCGGGCCCTCGTTGCCCTCAAACACCACGTCCACCACCTTCAAGCGCCCGTAGGCCCGGCCCCGGATGGCGCCGCCGCCCAGCACGTCCTGGCCGGGGTTGGCGGGCACGTTGGGGGCACGGCCGTCGCGCAGGGTCAGGCGCTGAAGCACCAGGCGCGAGTCGAGCGCGGCCGACGGCGCGGCCAGCTTGTCGAAGATGCGCGTGCGTGCCCCCCCGCTCAGGGTGAGCAGGTTGCCGCCGTCGAGCAGCACGTCGCGGTTGGGCACCACCAGCGGGGCGCTGAGCGTGACCGTGAACGGCTGGCTGCCGCCGTTGCAGCGGATGGGGCCGCCGGCGTCAATCAGGGCCTGCAACGCGGCCGGGGTGCAGCTGGCGGGCGTGCCCGTGCCCCACACGGCGGCGTTGGCGGGCACGGCGTCGGGCGCCACGGCGGGGCACACCGCCGGCGGCCCGGCCTGGCCCTGGGCCCACGCCGGGGCCACGGCCCCGAACAAAAGGAGCGCGGCCGAACGACGACAACCCGCGAGAAAGAGTTTTTTCATGGGAAAGGAGAGGGATAAAAGCTTGGGAAGCGCTAAAGCTAGCGCCTCGTTTTCAGACCCCATCCCACGCCTTTGGCTACTTCCCCCGCCCTTGCAGAATAATCTTGAAGGTGTACAACAGCACCCGAAAATCCATGGCCAGGCTCATGTTCTCGATGTAGAGAATGTCGAACTTCAGCCGCTCCACCATCTGAGCCACGGTTTCGGCGTAGCCGTACTTCACCTGGCCCAGAGAGGTCAGGCCCGGCCGCACGCGGTGCAGGTGGCGGTAGTGGGGCGCAATTTTGACAATCTGGTCGATGAAGAACTGCCGCTCGGGGCGCGGGCCCACGATGCTCATGTCGCCCTTCACCACGTTCCAGAACTGCGGCAGCTCATCGAGCCGCACCCGGCGCATGAACCGGCCCCAATTGGTAATGCGCGGGTCGTGGTCGGAGCTGAGCGCGGGGCCCGCTTTTTCAGCGTCCACAAACATCGACCGGAACTTGATGATGTTGAACGGCCGGCCGTTTTTGCCAATCCGCTCCTGCCGGTAGAACACCGGCCCGGGCGAGGAAAGCTTCACCATGACGGCCGTGAAGGCGTACACCCAGCTGGCCAGCAACAGAAACAGGGCCGAGCCCACCACGTCGATGGCCCGCTTGAAAACCACCTGCCACACGGGCAGCAGGTCCTGCTTGATTTCGATGAGCGGCGTGCCGAACAAGTGGTTCACTTTCACCGAGCCCAGCAGCATCTGGTAGAGGTCGGGCAGGATGCTGATGCGGGCCGGCGTGCCCTCTAGCAGCGTCAGAATATCCTGAATGAGCCGGTGCTCGCTGGGCTCGATGGCAATGATGAGCTGCTCGACCTTGAGGGCGCGCACCAGGGCGGGCAGGCGCTCGTAGGAGCCGCTGGCGGGCAGCGCGGCGGCCAGGCCGGGGTCCACGGTGTTGCCCACGGGCGTAAACCCCACCAGGCGCAGGCCCAGGTGGCGGCTGGTCCGGGCCAACTCGTGAAAAGTACTCAAAGCCAGCGCGTTGGAGCCCACCAGCAGCGTGGGAAACGAAATGCGCCCCCGGTACACCAGGCCCTGCACGCTGCTCACGGCCGTGGTGCGCAGAATGCCTGTGATGAAAAAATGCAGCAGGTAATAGGCGGTAAACGTTTTGTAGTACGCGCGGTAGTTCATCACGCCCTCGTCGTCGAGCAGCAGGGTAAAGAAAATGACCACCGCCCCCAAAAATGACACCCGCGCCAAGCGGATGATTTCGGCCAGGCGCGACTTGCGGAAGATGTCCCGGTACTCGCCGACGAAGGTGTAGAGCACGGTCCAGAACACGGCGATGAGAACGGCCGACCCCGTGAGGTCAAACAGCGCGCCTTCGGTAAACCGGTAGCCGGTCAGCTCGTTGAACAAGTATTTGCGCACGAGGTAGAAGCACATCCACGCAATCAAAGCCGCGCCAAAATCTGCGGCCACGAGTTTGACGTATTGAAAGCGGCGGATTAACTGCAAAGCGGCGGTTTGGGTAGTATTTTCGCGGCCTGTGGGCGGGCCGCGTACCAGACAAAGGTAGGACCTGGGGGAGTTGTCGGGCCGGCCGGGCCGGCAATATCCGGGCCGGGCCGTGGCCGGCCTTTTTTCGTTTTTCAAAACCTCCGTTCGCCATTTCACCGCTCCCGGACACCTACCGCCACCAGGGCCAACGACGCGCCCTCGCCCGCGAGCTGCGCCTGCGCGGCATCCACGACGAGCGCGTGCTGGCGGCGCTGGCGGCCGTGCCCCGCCACTTGTTTTTCGAGCCGGCCTTCGAGGCCCACGCCTACCAGGACAAGGCCTTTCCCATTGGCGAGGGCCAGACCATCTCGCAGCCATACACCGTGGCCTACCAGACCCAGTTGCTGGGCGTGCAGCCCACCGACCGGGTACTGGAAGTCGGCACCGGCTCGGGCTACCAGTGCGCCGTGCTGCTGCGCCTCACGCCCCACGTCGACAGCATCGAGTTCAACGCGGTGCTCTTTGCCCGCGGCCGGCTGCTGCTGGCGGCCCTGGGCGCGGGCGGGGCGGCTTTGCACTGCGGCGACGGCTCCGTGGGCCTGCCCGCCCGCGCGCCCTTCGACGGCATTCTGGTGACGGCGGGCGCGCCGGGCCTCCCACCGGCCCTGCTGCGGCAGTTGCGCGTGGGCGGCCGGCTGGTGATTCCGGTGGGCGACAACCAAACCCAGCGCATGGTGCGCGTGACCCGCGAAGGGCCGGAAACGTTCGTGCGGGAGGAGTTTGAGGATTTCCGCTTCGTACCCCTGCGCGGGGCCAGCGGCTGGCGCGGCTAGTCCGGTTTCCCATGCCCGCCCGGAATGCGGGCTGGTGGGTTGCAATGGAATGCCGCGGGCGGCCGGTAAAGCCCTGATTGTCCGACTTAGTTACGGCCCAACCCGACGCGCAAAAGTTGCTGTTTTTTTGGTAAATTTGAAGGCCTCAGGGTGGAACGGTGGGGCCGGCTCCCGTTCCTTCGTTTCCTCCCAACGCTTTTTCCTTTTCACCTTGTTTTTTATGTTGAAACACCTTTTACCCACTTTGCTGACCGCGGCGTTGGCCCTGAATAGCTTCGGCGCCCGCGCCCAAACGTCGCCCGATGGGCGCAATCGCGCCTGGTGCGGCACCGCCGCCGAAGAAGAGCGGTACTACGCCGAGCACCCCGAAGCGCGCGCCGCGCAACGGGCCTTGTACCAACGGCTGGAGGCCGCGGGCCGGGGCCAGCAGCGCCGCGCGGCGGCCGCCCCCGACGTAACCATCCCGGTGGTGGTGCACGTGATTCACGGTGGCGGCGCCGAAAACATCAGCGACCGGCAAATCAACAGCGCCATTACCCTGCTTAACAACGACTATCAGCGGCTCAACCCCGACACCACTTCTATTTCCCCGCTGTTTTTGCCGATTTCGGCATCGACCGGCTTTCAGTTCCGGCTGGCCAAGCTTGACCCCAACGGCAACTGCACCACGGGCATCACCCGCCACTACGCGCCCAACCTGGTCAACGACAACCTGAGCGGCGCGGTGCAGGCCGTTTCGAACTGGGACCGCAACCGCTATATGAACATCTGGCTGGTCGGCTCCATTGGCACGGCGGCCGCCGGCGGCAATTTCACGGTCGGCTACGTGGCCAACCCCAAGGGCCCGCTGAACCCGCGCGACGGCTTCACGGTGCGCAGCGACTACTTTGGCGACGAAGGCACCAGCAGCCCGGGCCGAGCCCGGCTGCGCGCCGGCACCCACGAAATCGGCCACTACTTCGGCCTGCTTCATCCCTGGGGCAACAACAACACGCCGGAGGTGCCCGGGTACTGCAGCGACACCGATTTCGTGGACGACACCCCGCCCACGAACGGCACCTTCGCCTGCGACCTCGCCTACGCCCCCTGCGGACCGGTTGCCAACGTGCAGAATTTCATGGACTATGCCGCCTGCGCCAACATGTTCACGCAGGGCCAGCGGACGTTGATGCGCAATTTTCTGACCACAGAGCGCGCCGCCCTCACCACCCCGGCCAACCTGACGGCCACCGGCACCACCGACGGCTACGTGGCCCGCAACTGCGCCCCGATTGCCGCCTTCGCGCCGGCCGCCGGCGCCAGCCCCAGCGTGTGCATCAACACGCCCGTGACCTTGCGGGATTACTCGTATAACGTAACTCCCGGCGGCGGCACGCTGACGTACGCGTGGTCGTTTCCCGGGGGCACCCCCGCCACGGCCACCGGCCAATCGCCGACCGTGAGCTATGCCGCCGCCGGGTTTTACCCCGTGACCGAAACCGTGAGCAACACCGTGGGCAGCAACACGGTCACCGTCACCAACTACATCCGGGTGGAAGGCCCGACGGGGGCCGAAACGGCGCCTTACGCCGAGTCGTTTGAAAGCACCACCTTCCCCGTCATTTTCCCGGCGCCTACGCTGCGCAACTACGAAACCTTCGGCACCACCAGCGCCGGGGGCCCGGCCAACTACCGCTGGCAGCGCCAGGTGCAGGCCACGGTGCCCGCCGCCGAGGGCAGCGCTTACCTGCTGGTGGCCAACCGCACCCTGCCGCTGGGGGCCGTGACCACGCTCATCACGCCCAACATTAACCTCACCAACGTGGTCAGCCCGGCGGTGCTAACCTTTTCGCGAGCCTTTGCCCTGCGCCGGGCCGACAGCAACGAGCAGCTGCGGGTGTCCTTCAGCAGCGACTGCGGCGTGAACTGGTCGACCCCGACGGTGCTCGACGTGACGGCCCTCACCACCCAGGGCCTCACCCCCGTCGACGGCTACGTGCCGACGGCCGGCACCGATTGGCAACCGCTGACGGTGCCCATCCCGGCCCAGTTTCAGGGCAGCGGCTTGTTCAAAGTGCGCCTGCAGATGGTGAACGGCACCGCCGCCAACAACAGCAACAACTTTTACTTTGACAACCTGCGCGTGTCGTCGGGCCCGCTGGGCACCAGAGCCAGCGCGCTGGCCAGCCGCGGCATCAGCGTGTACCCCAACCCGCTCACCGACGAAACCGCCGTGCACCTCAACCTGACCACAACCACCCAGGTGCAGCTGCGCCTGACCGACGTGCTGGGCCGCGACGTGCTGACGCTGCCCGCCAAAACTTACGGCATCGGCCGGCAGGCGCTGTCCCTGCAAACCGCCGGGCGCCCGTTGCGCCCGGGCCTGTACGTGGTCCGCATCTCGCTCAACGGCGAAACCTTCTCCAGCGTGCTGACCGTGGAATAAGTCCCGATTTCGTCCGCTACTGGAATACCTCGAAAAGCCCCGGCCGCAAGCCGGGGCTTTTTTGGCAATACCCTTTTCGCTGGGGCCGGGCCGTACCTTTGCCCGACCGATTGCAGTCGGCAATGAATACCCTCAGGGCGCGGGCCGCAATGCCTGCGCGTGACCCCGGGTTGCTGATTACCTAATTTAAACTTCCCCGCTGTGCGCAAGCAAAAACCCGTCGCCGACTCGTTCGTCATCATGACCGAGCTGGTGCTGCCTAACGACACCAACACCCTGAATAACCTGATGGGCGGCCGCATGATGCACCTGATGGACATTGCCGCCGCCATTTCGGCCCAGAAGCATTCCAACCGCATTGTGGTCACGGCCTCGGTCGACAACGTCTCGTTTCGCGACAGCATCCGGCTCGGCAACGTGGTGACGCTGCAAGCGCAGGTGACGCGGGCGTTCAGCTCCAGCATGGAAGTCCACATCGACGTGTGGGCCGAGGACATCCCCAGCGGCACCAAAATGAAAACCAACGAGGCCTTCTTCACCTTCGTGGCCGTGGACCAGGCCGGCCGGCCCATCGACGTGCCCGAGGCGCTTCCGGAAACTGACGAAGAAGTCCGCCTCTACGACGGGGCTTTGCGCCGCCGCCAGCTGCGCCTGGTGCTGGCCGGCCGCATGAAACCGGCCGAAGCCCAGGAGCTGAAGGCGCTGTTTGCGCTGGACTAGCCCCCGGCGCTGGGCCATCACCCGTGCCTTCGCTCTGTCTGCCTCGCCGCTTCACCTCGTTCAGCCATGCCCGCTAAAAAGCTCGCCTTCCTGCAGAATTTTTATACCGACGTGACGCTCTACGTGCCGGCGGAGGCGGTGCCGCCCCCCGCCCCCGCCAACGCGCCGGCCCTGCCCGCGCGCCCGGCGCCCACCGCCCCCGTTCGGCCGGTGGCCACCCTGCCCACGCGCGGCTTTAGCAAGCCCTCGGCCGGCCTGGAGCGGTTGGCCTCCGGTTTTGTCCCGCCCGTGGTTCCGGCGGAAAAGACGGATGTGGCCGCCGCGCCGATGGTAGTCAGGGCCGCCGCACCAATTCCGGCCGCGTTAGCCCCCGCGGCCTCGGTTCCTCCGGCCAGGGAGCCGGCCGCCCCGGCAGTACCGCCCGTGCTGTTGACCCCATTTTCTACGCTCGGCACCAATGACCAGGGCGTGCTGCTGCTGTTTCGGCTGCCGCAGGACCAATTCCTCAAGCTGCACCGCAACGTCTTTCTCAACAAGATGCTCCAGGCACTGGGCCTGGTCATGGCCGACGTGGTGCTGGTGAACGTGGAATCGGAACTGCCGGTGGCGCTGGTCAACCTGCGGCGCACGTTGGCCGGGACCCACATCGTGGCCTTTGGCAAAAATCTGTTGGACACCACCATCCGCAACACCCAGATTTACGAGCCCGTGCTCTTCCCCGGCCTGGGCCTCTCCTACCTGGCCTCGGCTACCGTGGACTTGGTGGAGTACGATGTGAGCCTGAAAAAGCGCCTCTGGCCGGGCCTGCAGCGCATGTTCGGCCAGGCTTACTGAATCAGTGCGCTTTGCGGCCCACGCAAAAAAGGCCCTTCTGAAATCAGACGGGCCTTTTTCTATTTCTGCAACTGCGACAACGCTATTTCACCGCGGGGCTGCCCAGAACTTCGGCCAGCTTGGCGGCCAGCGCTTCGCCCCGCAGGTTCTTGGCAATAATCTTGCCCTGCGGGTCGACCAGGAAGGATTGCGGAATGGATTTGACGCCGTAAGCGGCGCCCGCTGCGCTGTTCCACCCCGCCAGGTCCGAGACGTGGTGCCAGGTGAGGCCGTCGGCGGCAATGGCTTTGTCCCACTTGGCCTTGTCCTGGTCCAGCGACACGGAGTAAATGGTGAAGCCCTTGCCCTGGTCCTTGAATTGGTTGTAAGCCCGCACCACGTTGGGGTTTTCCTGACGGCAGGGGCCGCACCAGCTGGCCCAAAAATCAATGAGCACGTACTTGCCGCGCAGGCTGCTCAGGGCCAGTTTGGCGCCCGTGGGGGTTGGGAGGTTGATTTCCGGAGCCTGGGTGCCCGCAGCCGTGGCGCGCAGCGGCTCCAGGCGGGCCGTCAGCTCCTTGGTGAACGGCGAGGTGGGGTTGGCCCGGCGCTGCACGGAGGCCACCGAATCGGCAAACTGAAATTCTTCGTCTGGATTGAGAAAGGCCCCCACCGCGAAGCCGCCCACCACCGACGTGGCGTTGCGCCGAATCAGGGTTTTGACCTTGGCGGTGTTGCCCCCCTGAATTGCGTAGAACTCCTTCTCGATGGCCTTCATCTCCTCGGTTTTACCGGCCTGGCCGGCGGCGTTGTAGCGCTGGGTGAGGCCTTCCATTTGGCCTTTGGTGCCCTGCATCACCTGCGTGAGCTGGCGCAGAATCTCGGTGTCCTTGCTGCCCTTCACGCTGTAGGTGGCCGACAGACTTTTGGCGTCGCCGGCGAGCTGCACGCGGGTTTTGTTGTCGAGCAGCAGCAGCACCTGGTTGGCTTCGTCCACCTTAAGCTGGAAGATACCCGGCTTGGCGGACGCGCCCTTGAGCGTAAACTTACCCGAAGCGTCGGTTTTGACCTGGCTTTTTTCCACGAACTGGTTCGACACCAGCTCGGACAAGCGCAGCACGGTGCCCACCGGCGCATTTTTAAACTGACCCGAGACTTCGTAGCCGTCGGCGGCGGCGGCGTTTTGGCAGGCGTTGGCCAGGCCCAGTACGGTGGCGGCCACAAAAACAGATTTCATCATGGGAGAAGGCATAAAAGCAGTTAACAGTGAGCAGTTAACAATGAGTGAATGGTGGTGGCGGCAGCAGCAAAGGCAGCGGGCCGGCGCGTTTCAACCGCCGGTGATGGCAATGAAGTTTCAACTATCAGCTCGTCCTCAACTGCTCACTGATAACTGCACACTGCTCACTCATTTTCCAAGGCGGCGCGCAGCAGTTGGTTGGCCAGCTTGGGGTCGGCTTTGCCGCCGGTCAGCTTCATCAGCTCGCCCATAAACATACCGGTGAGGGATTTTTTGCCGGCGCGGTATTCGTCCACTTTGGCCGGGTTGGCGGCCAGCACCTGCTGCACCAGGCCGGCCAGCTCGCCGGTGTCGGCCTGGGTGAGCAGGCCCAGGCTCTCGGCCGCGCCGGTGGCGTTGGCCTGCGGGTGCTCCAGCAGGTGCGGGAAGAGCTGCTTGCTGGCCACCGAGTAGTTCAGCTTGCCCGCGTCAATCAGCTCGATGATGCCGGCCAGCTGGCCGGGGTCGAGCGGAAATTCTTCCATGGGCAGGGCGCGCTCGTTGAGGTAGGACTTCACGGGGCCCATCACCCAGTTGGCGGCGGCCTTGGCGTTGGGCGTGAGGCGGGCCAGCTCGTCGAAGAACAAGGCCACGTCTTTCTGGTCGACCAGCACCGCGGCGTCGTAGTCGCTCAGGCCCAGCTCGCCCACGAAGCGCGAATACAGCTGCTGCGGCAGCGCCGGCAGCTCGGCGGCCACGCGGTGCAGCCACTCGTCGGAAATGACCAGCGGGGGCAGGTCGGGCTCGGGAAAGTAGCGGTAGTCGTTGAGGGTTTCTTTGCTGCGCTGGCCGTTGGTGGTGCCGCTGGCGGCGTCAAAGCCCCGGGTTTCGCTGTCTACTGCGCCGCCGGCTTCGAGGAGGGCAACTTGCCGTTCCACTTCGTAGGCAATGGCCCGCTGCACGTTGCGGAAGGAGTTCATGTTCTTCACCTCCACCTTCATGCCGAACTGCGCGGCCCCGTGCCGCATCACCGAGATGTTGGCGTCGCAGCGCAGCGAGCCTTCCTCCATGTTGCCGTCGCAGATGCCCAAGTACTCCACCAGCTTCTTGATTTCGACGAGGTAGGCGTAGGCTTCCTCGCCGGTGCGGATGTCGGGCTCGCTCACTATTTCGATGAGCGGCACGCCGGCGCGGTTCAGGTCCACCAGGGTTTCGGTTTCGCCGGCCAGGTGCATGCTCTTGCCCGCGTCCTCCTCCATGTGAATGCGCGTGACGCCGATGCGCTTGACGGAACCGTCGGGCAGCCGCACGTCCAGGTGCCCGTCGTGGCAAATCGGGGTTTTGTCCTGGGTAATCTGGTAGCCCTTGGGCAGGTCGGGGTAGAAGTAGTTCTTGCGCGCAAACAGGTTGTCGCGGCGAATCTGGCAGTTGGTGGCCAGGCCCATTTTCATGGCAAACTCCACGGCCGTGCGGTTCACCATGGGCAAGGTGCCGGGGTGCCCCAGGGTGATAACCGAGAGGTTGGTGTTGGGCGCCACGCCGTACTCGTTTTCGTCGGACGAGTACATCTTACTGTGCGTGAGCAGTTGGGCGTGTACTTCCAGGCCGATAACGGGCTGGTATTTGGCAAGGGTGGCTTCGTCCATAGCTTAAAAAAAACGCGGGGTGCGCGGCGGTGCCGGGCCCCAAAGGTAACAAGGAGCGCAGGCCGGCGAACCATCCTTTGCAGCAGCTACTCCCCGGCGGGGCGCCGACCCACGCCGCCACTACTCGCCCGCGAGGGCCGCCGCCAGGCGCTGCCGCAGGGCCCGGGCCTCCTGCCCGGCGTGACTGTATTGCGCCAGAATGCTGGCAATCACCTCGCCGCGGGCCAGATAGTTTTGCATCGGTCCTTCCCGAAGCACGGCCAGCAGGTTGCTCTGGTCGGGCCGCAGGTGCAGGTCCAAATACGGCCCGGTGGTCTGGCGGTGGTATTCGGCATACCCGCGCCCGTTGCTCGTCAGGCTCGTCGTGGTGCGTTCGTAGTAGTTGAGCAGCTGTTGCAGCAGCTCTTCGTTTTCCACGATGCCCAGCCCGCCCGACGATTTCAGGCCCTGAAAACGGGTGTCGTTGGGCGTGAAATAATTAGTAGCCGTTAGCGTCGCGCTGTAGTACCTGACGCTGTCGTTCGGCCGGCGGGCCGTCAGCTTGCGGAAGTACCGCAGTCCCTGCTTTTGCCAGGCGAGCGCGGCCGAATCCTCCCGCATCTCGCGCAGGTCCTCGGCCAGGTCCCGCTGCAGGCCCAGCAGAAACTGGCGTTCCCGGGCCCGGTCGTGGCGGTGCTCCTGCCAGGAATGCAGCCAAATCGACAACGAAATGGCAAACACAATGATACCGATTTCGAGCAAAATCTCGCCCAGACGGGCGCGCCAACCGCGCGCTTCGTGCGCGTGCTCGGCCAGGCCCAGGGCTTTTTTGCCGTGTTTCTTGATGATATCAACCTCAATCATGACGCAACCCGTTTAGGCGGTGACTTGATTAAACCGAGCCCGAGCTTTCCCAGGCGCCCGCCGCTTCGCCTGACCGAGCCGCTGGGCGTCCCCAAAGTTAATTGCCGGCTGCGAACCAATGGTATGTGTAGAGCGGGTGCGCACGTTCTGCACGGTCCCGGGCGAACTCGGGACAATCCCCAAGGCGCAGGCAGGCACAAATAGCCAGGAACCGGCCTTAACTGCCTTGGGCACAGCCGACGGGTTGTTACAAGCCCAGGCTTCTGAGCGTTTTCATGGCGCCCGAGGCCTTGAATGTAATCGGCACCAGCATGCCGATGGGCATTCGTTCGCCGTCGATGCGCCCGGGCTCGAAGGGCGGCAGCTGGCGCACCGCGGCCACGGCCGCCGCGTCGAGCCAGGCGTTGCCGGGCCGCAGCACGCGCACTTCGGTCACGTCTCCCCGCGCCGTGACCGTAAAGCTGACCATTACCTGGCCTTCGGCGGCGCTGCGCACCGCGTCTGCCGGGTAGACCAAATGCTGCTGAATGGCGGCCGTGAGTGCCGCAAGGCCGCCCGGAAAGGCCGGTTGCTGCAGCAGGGAAAGGTAAGGCTCGATGGGCTGGCCATCGGGCCCAAAGTATTGCCCTTTTACCAACCGGCCGTGGTCGTAGAGGTCCCTGCGCTTGCGCGTGCCATCGGGGTAAAAGCCGTCAAGGTAACCGTGGACAACCCCGTCGTCGGCCTCGTACCGAAGCTTGGTCGCGCCGTTGGGGTAGCGGTCCAGGGCCGGGCCTTGGAGGGTAAGCCGCCGGAAGCTGGCGTACGTGACGGCGGAGCGCTGCTGCCCGCCCGGGTAGTACATGCTCCAGGTTCCGCCCGCAGCGGTTGTGTACTGCTTGACGCGAGTGTAGAAGGCCTGCTTGGGCGACGCCACGCGCACAAAGTCCGCGTCGAGGTAATCCACCAGTGAGTCTTGAATGCACGCTTGCTGACCCTGCACGCAGGGCCCCCAGAGCAGCAGCAACAGCAACATCGCAGCAAACGCTCTCATTTTTTCGGGGCTAGGCACTTTGGCTAATCAAGTTCTCCGCCTTTCCAATTGCTGCCGCCAGCCCGGCCACGTGCTTGCCGCCGGCCGTGGCGAAAAACGGCTGCCCGCCCCCGCCGCCCTGGATTTCCTTGGCCAGCTCGCGCACCAGCGCGGTGGCGTTGAGCTTGCCGACTTTCGCAATTTCATCGTCCAGTATCACGGCCAATTGCGGCTTGCCGTCAATTTCGGCGCCGAGCACGGCCACCAGCCTGGGCACCACCTGGCGCAGGTCGTAGGCCAGCTTCTTGAGGCCGTCGACGCTGCCGGCTTGCACCACCGCGGCCAGGAAATTCACCCCGTTCACTTCCTTCACCTGGGCGGCCAGCTGGTCCTTTTGCTGGCTGAGGCTTTGCTGCTCAAACTGCTCCAGTTGCTTGCGGAGCGTGGCGGTTTCCTCGCCCAGCTTTTCGATGCTGGGAATGAGGTGCTGGGGGTTGCCCAAAGCCTCGCGCACCTGGGCCAGCAGGTCGAGCTGCTGGTCCACGTAAGCCTCGGCGCCGGCCCCGGTCACGGCTTCGATGCGGCGCACGCCGGCGCCCACGGCGCTTTCGGCCGCGATTTTGAGGTAGCCGATGCGGCCGGTGTTGGCCACGTGCAGGCCGCCGCACAGCTCCACCGAGTAGTCTTTGTCGAAGGTGATGACGCGCACGAACTCGCCGTACTTCTCGCCGAACAGGGCCATGGCGCCCAGCGTTTTGGCTTCGGCCAGGGGCACGTTGCGGCGCTCGTCGAGCGGGATTTGCTGGCGGATGCGGCCGTTCACCAGTTGCTCAATCTCGCGCAGCTGCTGGTCAGTTACTTTGGTGAAGTGCGAGAAGTCGAAGCGCAGTAGCTTCTCGCTCACCAACGAGCCTTTCTGCTGCACGTGGCTACCGAGCACTTCGCGCAACGCGGCTTGCAGCAAGTGCGTGGCCGAGTGGTTTTGCCGAATCTGGTCGCGGCGGGCCGCGTCGGGCCGGGCCATGAAGTCGGCGGTCAGGTCCTCAGGCAGCTCCAGCAGGGTGTGCACGATGAGGTCGTTTTCGCGCCGGGTGTCAACCACGCGCACCTTCGACAAGTCGCTTTCCAGGTAGCCAGTGTCCCCAATCTGGCCGCCGCTTTCGGCGTAGAACGCGGTTTGGTCGAGTACGACCTGGTACTCGGTCTTGCCCTTGGCCGTGGTCTTGCGGTAGCGCAGGATGCGGGCGGGCGCGGCGTCCAGGTCGTAGCCCACAAAAGCGGGCTGGTCGTCAAAATCACCCACCACGGTCCAGTCGCTCTGCTCGGTTTCCTGGGCGTTGCGACTGCGAGCCTTCTGCTGCGCCAGCTCCTGTTGGAAGCCCGCTTCGTCCACCGTCAGGCCTTTTTCGCGGGCAATGAGGGCCGTGAGGTCCAGCGGAAAGCCGAAAGTATCGGACAGTTCGAAGGCCGTTTTGCCGTCGATGCGGTTGCCGTTGGCGCGGGCTGTTTCTTCCAAAGCATCGAGCCGCCGCAGGCCGGTTTCCAGCGTTTTCAGGAAAGCAATTTCCTCCTCCTCAATTACGCGCTGCACGAAAGCCACCTGGGCTTTTAGCTCGGGGAAGATGTTGCGCATCTGCTCGGCCAGCACCGGCACCAGCTTGTAGAGGAAGGGCTGCTTCTGATTCAATGACGAAAACGCGTAGCGCACGGCCCGCCGCAAAATGCGCCGGATGACGTAGCCGGCCTTCACGTTGCTGGGCAACTGGCCGTCGGCAATGGTGAAGCTAATGGTGCGAATATGGTCGGCGATGACGCGGATAGCAATGTCGGTTTTTATTTTTAAGCTGTCAGCTGTTAGCTGCTGGCTATTGGCTTCGTTCGACGAAGAGCTATCAGCTAACAGCTCTTGGCTAACAGCTAAGGAAGAAGGAGGCGTGGTGCCGTGGTATTCCACCCCTACTTCCTGGGCGATGAACTGGATGAGCGGCTGGAACACGTCGGTGTCGTAGTTCGACTTCACGCCCGACACGGCCATCATCAGGCGCTCGAAGCCCATGCCAGTGTCCACGTGCTGGGCCGGCAGCTTCACCAGGCTCTTGTCGGCCAGGCGCTGAAATTCCATGAACACGTTGTTCCAGATTTCCACCACCTGCGGGTGGTCGGCATTCACCAAGTCGCGGCCGGGCGTGGCGGCGCGCTCTTCGTCGGCGCGCAGGTCGATGTGGATTTCGGTGCACGGGCCGCAGGGGCCGGTGTCGCCCATCTCCCAGAAGTTGTCCTTCTTGTTGCCGGGCAGGATGCGGTCGTCGGTGGTGTACTGGCGCCACAGGGCCTGGGTTTCGGTGTCGGCACCCAGGCCGTCGCCGGCGTCGCCCTCGAAATACGTGACGTAGAGGCGGTCTTTATCCAACTTGTATACGTCGGTGAGCAGCTCCCAGGCCCAGGCGATGGCGTCGGTTTTGAAGTAGTCGCCAAACGACCAGTTGCCGAGCATCTCGAACATGGTGTGGTGGTAGGTGTCATAGCCCACCTCCTCCAGGTCGTTGTGCTTGCCGCTTACGCGCAGGCATTTTTGGGTGTCGGCGATGCGCTTGTAGGGCGCCGGCCGGTTGCCCAGAAAATAGTCTTTAAACGGGGCCATGCCGCTGTTGATGAACAGCAGCGTGGGGTCGTCCTTGACCACAATCGGGGCCGAGGGCACGATGTGGTGGCCTTTGGAAGCGAAGAAATCGAGGAATTGCTGACGGACGTGCGAGGCGGTGGGAAGCGGCATACGGTAGCGCCAAGCTCCAGCTTGGCGAATGGAAACGATGAACGAAATAACCGGCCGGGCTTGGTGGCCGCCG
Organism: Hymenobacter sp.; assembly: GCF_031398885.1. Classification (GTDB taxonomy): domain Bacteria; phylum Bacteroidota; class Bacteroidia; order Cytophagales; family Hymenobacteraceae; genus Hymenobacter. Next base: position 29,275 of record NZ_JANNOD010000114.1, on the reverse strand, counting down.
CCGGATTTATGGCTACTTTTCGGCCCGGCAAGCCCGGCGGAAGCTGGTTTGGCAAAGGTAGCCGCTCGGCAGTACATCGTTTTACCCACCGCAACACCCACTCGCCCAGCTGGAGCTTGGCGCTACGTATGCCTTACAAAGAGCGCAGCATCGAAAAACAGTACTTCACCATCGGCGAAGTGGCAGCCCAGTTCAAGGTGGCCGAGTCGCTGGTGCGCTTCTGGGAAACCGAGTTCGACGAGCTGCGCCCCCGCCGCAGCAAGAAGGGCAACCGCCTTTACACGCCCCAGGACATCGAAATTTTCCGCACCATCTACCACCTGGTAAAGGAGCGCGGCTACACCATCCCCGGCGCCCGCGACATGCTCAAGCAAAAGGGCCCGCAGCTCAAGGAAAAGATTGACGTGGTGCAGGCCCTGGAGCGGGTGCGGGGATTTCTGGTGAGCCTGAAAAAAGAAGTGGAAGCCGCCGGCAAGGCGGACACGGAGTAAGCGCAATGGAAGCGGTTATGCTCATCGCGGAAGCGTCGGATTTGCTACCGACATTCAGGCAAGCCCTACGGGAAGCTTATCCGATGGCGCTTATTTCTGACATGGCAAATCAGTCAGATTTTGCTATTGAGTTTTCGACCCATTCGCGGGTTTACATTGAATACGACGGCCCTGATTTAGAATCGATAGGGTGGGAAGTTGATGAAATAAGCATAATCACCACCCAATTCCGGCAGTGCCCCAACGTCTATAGCTTAGCTTACCACGGCATTGATGCAATAAAACAGGTCGTTATAATCTTGGCAAATTCAGACCAAGTAATGATTGATAACGATTGCGGTGATTTGATGATTGGGTCAATGTTCGTTGCTAGAATTCTTAAGGAACCTGACTGGAATTGGCTTCAAGACTTTTATGATAGAGAAGTATAAATAACTTCCTTAATTGACTTGACTCCCCTCCTGCCAGAAAAGATAAATGTCTGCCCCTACCCCTAGCGAAACCCTATTCCACGAGCTGGCCCTGACGCTGCTGCCCGGCATCGGCCCCCAGCTCACCCGGCAGCTGATGAGCTACGGCGGCGCGGCCAAAAATGTGCTCGCCATGCCGGCCGGCAAGCTGCGCCGCATCCCCGGCGTGGGCGACGCCACCGTGAAAATCCTCACCGGCCCCGAGCGCGAAACCGCCCTACGCAAGGCCGAGCACGATTTGCGAAAAGCCGAAAAAGACGGCGTGGAAATCATCTTTTACACCAGCAAGCGCTTCCCCAGCCGCCTCAAGCTAATTCCCGACACACCGGCCCTGCTCTATTACCAGGGCTCGGCCGACCTGAACGCGCCCAAAACGGTGGCCATCGTGGGCACGCGCCAGGCCACCGACTACGGCCGCGAGCAGACCGAGCGCCTCGTCCGGGGCCTGCTGCCGCACCGGCCGCTGGTCGTCAGCGGCCTGGCCTACGGCATCGATATCCTGGCCCACCGCGTTGCTTTGCAGGAAGGGCTGGACACCGTGGGCGTGATGGCCACCGGCCTCGACATCATTTACCCCGCCGCGCACCGCAAAACCGCCGAGAAAATGCGCGAGCAGGGCGGCCTGCTCACCGAGTTTCCGTTCGGCACGCCGCCCGACCGCTACAACTTCCCGGCCCGCAACCGCATCATCGCCGGCCTGGCCGACGGCACCGTGGTGGTCGAAGCCGCGATAAAAGGCGGCGCGCTCATCACCGCCGAGCTGGCCCTGAGCTACGACCGCGACGTGCTGGCCGTGCCCGGCAACCTGGGCTCGGCCGCCTCCGAAGGCTGCAATGCCCTTATCAAAAACAACAAAGCCGCCCTCTACGCCGAGCCAGCGGACCTGGAGCAGCTCCTGAATTGGGACGCGGCCCTGCACCAGTCGGGCAAGTTCAAGCCCACCCCCTGCTACTCGCCCGACGATTTTTCGGCCGATGAATTTGGGCTGATAACCGTGCTGGCGGCGGCCGGTGGGCGCGAAGAGCAGATGGACGAATTGGCCTGGAAAGCCCAACTGCCCATCTACGCCGTGGCCTCGCTGCTGCTGGGGCTGGAGTTTCGGGGCGTGGTGCGGGCGCTGCCGGGCAAAAAGTTTCTCCTAATCTGAACCCCGGATTTATCGGATTTTGTGAACGGCCGGACCATGCAAATACTCTTCAACGGCGAACTGCTACCGGCGGCTTCCCTCAACCTGGGCTGGCCCAACCGTGGCCTTGCTTTCGGCGACGGTTTTTTTGAGACGCTTGTATTCGAGGCCAACCACCTGCGGTTCGTTGATGACCATTTCCAGCGCATGCAACAGGCCGCCACCGCGCTGCAGCTGAAGCTGCCGGCAGCGCTGGCTTCCGGCGAGGCGTTGGCAACTACCCTGCTTCAGTTGCCTCACGCCAACGCCCTGCCCGCCGCTCGTTTGCGCCTCCAACTCTGGCGCGCGGGCGGCGGCCGCTATACGCCGCTCACCACCGCCTGCGAATGGCTGGCCACCACCGAGCCGTTTGTCGCGGATGACTCCCCAATTGCAACCGCTGATTTTGCGGTAGAAACCCACTCAGTACATTCCCCCCTGAGCTTTTGCAAGGGTCCGCAGGCGTGGCTCTACGTGCGGGCGGCCCACGAACGCCAGCGGCGCGGGCTGGATGAGATTATTCTCTGCGACGCCGCCGGGCACGTGGCCGAGGCGGGCGCAGCGGCTGTTTTTTGGGTGAAAAACGGCGTGCTGTTCACGCCTTCGCTCACCAGCGGCTGCGTGGCCGGGGTGCGCCGGGCCCAGGTGCTGCGGGCGGCGCGGGCCGCGGGAGTTGAATACCGAGAAGGTCTTTTTTTTCAGGCCGAAATGGCGGCGGCTGATTCGGTCTTCACGGCCAACGTAGCAAGCCTGCGCGCAGTCCTGCGCATAGGCGCCAAAGAATTTGCTACACCGCCACCGGCGCTTTTATCGCTGGCCACGGCTCATAGTTCTCAAGCTTAAAATCTTCATACTGAAAGCCAAAAATGTCCGTTACCTCGGGGTTGATGCGCAACTGAGGCAGCGGGCGGGGCTCACGGGTCAATTGCAGCTCCGCTTGCTCTAGGTGATTGGAATACAGGTGCGTATCGCCGCCGGTCCAGATGAACTCGCCGGGTTGCAGGCCCGTCACCTGGGCCACCATGAGGGTGAGCAGGGCGTAGCTGGCAATGTTGAAGGGCACGCCCAGGAATACGTCGGCCGAGCGCTGATAGAGCTGGCAGGAGAGCTTGCCGTCGGCCACGTAGAACTGGAACAGGGCGTGGCAGGGCTGAAGGCGCATTCGTGGCAGGTCGGCCACGTTCCAGGCGCTGACAATGATGCGGCGTGAATCGGGACGCAAGCGGATTTCAGCAATGGCTTGCCGTATTTGGTCGTGGAGCCGAAGCCGTGGCAATAAACCATTGGTGTCCAATACTTCGAAGTGCCAACCTTTGTGCGCGGCCCGGTCGCCCCGCAGGCATTTGTAAACCGTCGATTCATCCAGCTCGTGGTCCTGGCACAAGCCCGCTAAATCCATCACCACCGCTGAGTCGCCCCAGGGAGCAGTTGCTTTTACAGCTCGTCCACGCCGGGTGTTGATGTTTTGCTCTTTGCGGGTAAGCCAAAGGCAGGAATCCGGGCCATATTTATTGGTGGCGTAGTAGTCTTTGTCCAACTCGTAATCGTCGGGAAATGCTTGTTTCAGCAAACCATTCGGCAGCTTGTAGGCATCGGCCGCAAAGGTGGCAAACTCGTGCCAGCGGGCATCGACGAAGACGCCGCGGCCACCGTATTCGGCATAGCTCTTTTTACTGGAGTCGTAACAGCGGTGCAGCATCTCGTTCCAAGTGGCATACAACTGCGCCAAGGCCGGCGTCTGGCGGCTTTCAACCAGCGAATTGCGGCCAATCCCGGCAATTAGCCCCGATTGCCAAGAAGTGGGCGGGATGTCAAATTGACGAGGCGCTATCAACTCGACCTGCTCCCAGCGCCGCCACTGCTTGCCGTACACGGGGCCTAACGAGCCATCTTCACGCGCCCATTCACGCCAGATTTTCACGCCTTCTTTCTCAAGCACGTTATGGTTGGTGTCGCCCCTGAGAAACCAGAGCAGCTCGTGGATGATGCTTCTCAAATGGACCTTTTTGGTGGTCACGAGCGGGAAGCCCTCGGCCAGATTAAACCGCATCTGCGGCCCGAAGATGGACACCGTGCCCGTCCCGGTCCGGTCGGTTTTGACGGTGCCGGTGTCGAGGATTTGGCGGAGCAGGGCTTGGTATTGGCGCATGTGGCGATGGAGCAAAGGCTCAAGGACCAAAAATAGCGAAAGCCGCCGGTGTGGGGACGGCTTTCGCCTTTACTCAGGACCCATATCCGCCTTTATTACTTTATTCTGCGGCAGCAGCGGCCGGCTTGGTTTCGTGTTTTTGCACAGCCGCCCGAATGCGCGAAGCCATTCCGTACAAGTCGTCCAGAGAAGTTATATCAACTCGCTCACCTCCTTCAATATCGAATAAAGTGACGTATTTTTTACTGCTGTTGAAATGAAGCCGGCAGATGGGTTTTCGGTTGTTGTCGTCCAATAAAATACCGCAGTAGGATTGCACATCCCGCATCACCACTCGGTTGACGGGCACCATTTTGCGCAGAATGGCCCGCACAATCATAAAGCCCTCGGTTTCTTCTACCGTGGTTTGAATGTCCTTGCCCTCCGCTTCGGCGGCAGCAACAGGCTCGGGCATCGACGGCACGTCGCTCACCAACGGACCTTGACCGCTGGTGTCAATCATGGCTGAACGCAGCCGCATGGCTATTTTGTCATTTAAAAACTGGTGGAAGGACCGGTGGACCAACACGCTGAACTGTTCTTTGAGCTTGGTAGTCAGCACTCCATCGTAAACTTGTTTTGACACAAAATGCGTAAAATCGGCCGAGGGCTGAGTGAATTGTTCGCCGAAATACTTTTTGAAAGCCCGCATGTATTTGAGATTATACGCGGCAAAGAGTAAGTCATCGATGTTGAATGAGGGCTTGCTCAGCTTCTTAATTTCAACGATGTCGTTCTCGTGAAAATTAAATAAGTCGAACTCTAAAAATGGCCGCTCGTCCATCTTATTGGCCTGCTCTAAATCCGTGAACAGCCGGTACACAACGCCGTTAGTAAGCACGGCAATGCGGGCATCCGTCACGTGAAAATACCGAAACAACTGACTGGCGTGGTTGATGTTGAGGTCGCTGCCCACGTGCTTGCATTCAATCAGTATGATTGGCTTCCCTTCGCGCATGATGGCATAATCAATCTTCTCGCCCTTCTTAGTGCCGATATCACAAATGAATTCCGGAACCACTTCCGTCGGGTCAAACACATTGTATCCCAACGCATTGATAAACGGCATTACCAAGGCCGTTTTAGTGGCTTCTTCGGTTTGAATGTAGCCAATTTGCTTTTGGGCCCGTGAAGCTAGATTCGTTAGTTGGTCAATAAGGTCCATTTGGGTACTTGATTGGGTAGAAATCCGGATTGGGGTTGTAAGCTAACCATAAAAAAAGCCCTGCATCAAAAGAGCAGGGCTTTTTAAATTTCAAAGAAGGCAGTTGCTTTTTACAGCGACTTGGCCACCGCCACCACCGGGGCTTTGGCGGCGGGCTTCACGGCTGCGACTTTGCCGCCTTTCATGCAGCAGGAGCTGCCACCGGCCAGGCTGGCCTTGGCGCCCATGGCGCACGAAGCTTTGGGGCTGGTGGAGGCAGTGGCTTTTTTAGCGTCTTTGCCCGGGCCCTCCTGGGCGAAAGCGGAGCTACCAGCGAAAGCAAACAGGGCGAGGGCAAGAAGGGTATTTTTCATAAGGTTAAGAATTTGGGGTTTGTTAATGAAAGATACAACGGCGCGCCAAAGTTTGATTGCAAGTAGCGGCCAATCCCGGTGGCATCCGAACGTTGTGGCAGCTGGCTTGTTGTGCAAGCTCCGTCTTTTTTGCGCCGCTGGCTGCCCGCTGGCGGCGAATAGCTTTCCCAGATGCCCCTCCGCCGCTACGCCCATTTTACCCTCGTTGCCCTGGGCCTGCTCACGGCCCTGGCCCTGTACTTCGTGGTCCAACTGCGGTTCAACTACAATTTCAACGACTTCTACCCCGCCGGCGACCCCGACCTGGAGTTCTACCAGGGCTACACCCAACGCTTCGGCAACGACAACGACTACGTGCTGCTGGGCGTGGAGGCCCCGGCGGGCAAAACGGCCTTCGACCCCGCGTTTCTCGCCCAAATTGACTCGCTTACGCGCCTGGCGCGGCGGCAGCGGCACGTGCTCAGCGTTACCTCCCCCACCACCCTGGCCAACCCCGTGGTGGAAGGCCTGGGCGTGTTCAGCCTGCCCTACCTGCACCCCGCCGAGCCCGCCCGCCGCGCCGACGACTCCACCCTGATTTACCGCACGCCCGGCCTGGTGGGCAACGTGTTCAGCGCCGATGCCCGGGCCGTGGCCCTGGTGCTGCAAATCACGCCCGACCTGACCAAACCACCCGGCGACTCGCTCTTTGCCGCCCTGCACGCGGGGCTGGCCCGCTTGGGCCTGCCCGAGGCGCGGGCGCACTTCGCCGGCAAGCTGGTGGCCCAGTCCGTGTTCGTCGACCGGCTGAAGTGGGAGCTGGTGGTGTTCATGTCGCTCTCGGTGCTGCTGGTCACGGGGCTGCTCTGGCTCACGTTTCGCACCTGGTGGGGCGTGGTGCTGCCGCTGATTGTCGTGCTGGGCACCATCCTCTGGGGCCTGGCCCTGATGGCGGCCTGCGGCGTGAGCATCGACTTGATGACGGCCCTGCTGCCGCTCATGCTCTTCGTGGTGGGCATGTCCGACACCATCCACATCATCAGCCGCTACGTGAGCGAGCTGGGCTACGGGGCCAGTAAAAAGGACGCCTTGCGGGTCACTATCAAGGAGTCGGGGTTCGGGTCGGGGCTGTCGGCCCTCACCACCAGCCTGGGCTTCTTCACGCTGATGACCAGCACCATCCGGCCCATCCACAACTTCGGGCTCTTCACCGGCGTGGCCGTAATTTTGGCCTTCCTACTGAGTTTCACCCTGCTGCCGGCCATGCTGGTGCTGCTGGGCAAGCCCCAGTTGCGCGAGCCGCGCCGCCAGGGCCACAGCTGGGACGGCGTGCTGGGCCGCCTGTTCCGCACGGTGCTGGTGCGGCGGCGGCTCATCTTCACCGTCAGCGGGCTGGTGCTGGCGGTGGCCATCGGCTTCGCCACCCGGGTGCGCATCAACTCGGCCCTGCTCGATGACTTGTCCAAAGGCGACCCGGTGCGGCAGGACTTCGCCTTTTTCGACCGGCAGTTTGCCGGCGTGCGCCCGTTTGAGCTGGAGTTGCAGCCGGCGCCCGGGCGCGGCATCTACGACCTGGACGTGCTGCGAGCCACCGAGCGCATCGAGAGCTACCTCAGCCGCACCTACGGCCTGCAGTACGCCGCCTCGCCGGTCACGCTGGTCAAGGCGGTGCGCAAGGCCCTGAACGGCGGCGGCCTGGCCGAGTACCGCCTGCCCGCCGATACGCTGGAGCTGCGCCGCCTGCGCGGCAAGCTCCGCCTGTTCCGCAAGAAGGCCGAATTCAGCGCCCTGGCCCTGCCCGACGGCTCGGCCGGCCGCCTCACCGGCCGCATGGCCGACGTGGGCAGCGTGCGGGCCGCGGCCCTCAACGACGAGCTGCGCCGCTACCTACGCACGTCCATCGACAGCACCGTGCTGCGTACCCGGCTTACGGGCTCGTCGAACCTCATCGACAAAAACAACGAAAACCTGACCCTGAACATGATTCAGGGCATGGCCATCGACGTGCTCATGGTCACGCTCATCGTGCTGGCCCTGTTCAAGTCGCTGCGCATGACGGTGGTGGTGCTCATTCCCAACCTGCTGCCCATCGTCATCGTGGCCGGCGTCATGGGGCTGGCCGGGGTCAGCATGAAGGTCAGCACGAGCATCATCTTCACCATTGCCTTCGGCATCGCCGTCGACGACACCATTCACTTCATCAGCAAGCTGCGGCTCACGCTGGGCCGGGAGCCCGACATTTTTAAGGCCGTGCGGCACACTTACTTGCTGGCCGGCAAGGCCGTCATCACCACGTCGCTGATTCTGGTGGGCGGCTTTTCGACGCTCTTGTTCTCCAAGTTCGACGGGACTTTTTACGTGGGCCTGCTCATTGGCCTGACGCTGCTGTTCGGCGTGGTGGCCGAGCTGACGCTGCTGCCGCTGCTGATTCTATATTTCTACAAGCGGCCGGCGCCCCAGCCCGTCGCCCCTGGCATCGAGCAGCCGGTTTCGTAGCGCCACCTGGGTTTAGCCGGCTTCTGCTGCCCCGCGGGTCGCCAGGGCGGGCAACACGGCCGGCTTGTGGGAATGCATCAAACAAGCCGAGTACAAAGCCCATTTGACGACGGTTAATAAAGCAGGGCGCCGCCAAAATTACGCTTAGCTTTGTTATTCAAAGTTCTTTATAATATGGCATATTTCGTGGCTCCCGAGTCTATCGTCCGCCGCATCTGGGGCACTTCCGACACGGTGCTGTTCATCTTCGCCGGCGCGGCGGCCGAGTTCGCCCTGAATAAGGCCGTGGACTGGATTTATTTCACCGGCCGGCTGCCGGCCGACCCGCTGGCCCGCTTATTTTCAACGGTTGACTACGCCCGCCGCATCGTGTTTGCCGAGCGTGCCGAAGCCGAGCGGACCATCGCGGCCATCGCGGCCATCCACGCGGGCGTGGAATCCCGCCGGGGCCGGGCCATTCCCGACTGGGCCTACCGCGACGTGCTGTTCCTACTCATTGCCTATTCCATCCGGTCCTTTGAGGTGCTGGAGCGCCAGCTGACCGCGGCCGAGCGGGAAGAGGTAACGGCCGTGTTTTGCCGCGTGGGGCAGCGCCTGGGCATCCCCGAGCTGCCCGGTTCCTACGCCGACTGGCTGGTTGCCCGCGAGCAGCACCTGGCCCAGAACCTGGTCCTGAGCCACCACACCACCGATTTGTACCGGCAGTACCGCCGGCACCTGGGCGGCCCGCGCTACCAGTTGCTCCGAGCGGTACAAGGGCTGGTGGTGCCGCCCCCGGTGCGTCGGCAGCTGCAATTGCCCACCGGCGGGTGGCTGCGTCCGGCCGTGGCCTTCTACCGCCGCACGAAGCACTGGCCGGCCAGCCAGTGGGCCAGGCAGGCGATGCTTCCGGCAGACTACCGGGCCCGAATCCGGGCGCTGGATTCGCCCCCGCCCCCGTCTGCTTCCCCGGTGCCGGTTCGCCCCGTGCCCCGGCGCTGCCCGATGCGGTAGCCAAGCGCGACAACAGGTGATTAGCCGATTGCAGGAACTACAGTGGCTGGCAGGTTCGTGCGCCGGTCGTGTGGTTTTCTTTTATCTGATTATTTAAGAGAAAGGCCAGTGGCTAGGTTTTCCAGCCGTGCCATGCACCTGGACTTAAATACTGTTCTAAACACTTAATAAGTCAGATTAAAAGATTTATAGCGCCTGATTACGACAACACAATTACTAAGAATACTGGCCTAGCAAATATTATTTCTTCTGTTTACCAAAAAAATTAGTATAATTTCAGAATATTTCCAATTAGATTTGCAGTAGATGCTCCAGGGCCGACCTTGAGCGGCGCGCTTTTCCCAACATATTCTGCTCTAGCCATGTCTGATTTTGCTTACGCCTATGCCCGTCCTTCCGCCCTGCAAGCCAGCGCAGAGGGCAATACGCTGTCGCTGGCGGCCTACGCGGAGGATGCCCCCGCCGGGGCCTCGTGCTTTTTCTGGGGCCGGCTGCGCGACTCGTGGCTGGTGGCCCGCGGGCTAACCACATTAGCCAAAGTGGTGGCTTCGCGCTTCGTGCCCCAGAGCGCCGCGCTGCGCGACCCCATCGTGACGGCGGGCGCGGGCAGGCTGCGGTTTGAAGCCTTCTCGTCGTGCAACGGCGTCTACGCCCGCCTCGATTTGGGGCCGGACGCGTTGGACGGCGAGTTTCTGAGCAGCGGCACCACCAACGTCGACTTCAACGAGCCGATGGTGAACGCGCTGGCCCGCATTGCGCGCACCGAGCCGGTGCTGCTGAGCGTGGGCGACCGGGAAGTGACGCTGGAACGGGCGGCCGGCAAAGTGACCGAGCGCAAGGTGGCCCTGCCCGAGCGCTGGATTAAGGGCCTCACCGCCGTGCAGGGCTACCTGGCCGTGATGGACAAAAAAATGACCCTGAGCCGCGTGCAGGCCCTGCAATTGGTGCAGAGCATTCCGGCGGGCACCACGAAGTCGGACTTTTTTCTGGTGCTGCGCGGGCCCCGGCCGAGCTTCGCGCCGCTGGGCAGCGCGGGGGCAGTACGGGTGGGCGGCGTGCACCGACTGCGGTTACTAGAAGGGCTGCTGCCGCTGTGCCAGGGCGTGCGGGTGTTTGCCACGGCCGACGGGCAGGCGGCGGCCTTCGTGCTGGCCCTGGGCGGCGGGCAGGAGTTTGTGCTGGCCCTGTCGGCGGAAGTGAACCGGGGCTTTTCGGGCGAGGGCAACCAGCTCGATACGCTGCTGGACGAGCTGCCCGCCGAGTGGATAGTGGGCGCCAACCACCTGTTCCGGGGCAACGAAACCTTTAATCCCGCCCTGTTCGCGGTCGAACACAACCTGGCCCCCGACACCGTGGACCGGCTGTGCGCCAGCCTGTCGGCCATGGGCCTGCTCGGGTTCGACCTGGCCGAAAACCACTACTTCTACCGCCGCCTGCCCTTCAAGATGGAGCGCATCCTGAAGCTCAACCCACGGCTGAAAAACGCCCGTGCCCTGCTCGACGCCGCCGATGACGTGCAGCTGGTGGGCCTGGGCGCGGGCGGCCGGACCGAGGCGCGGGTGCGCGGCACCGGCGTGTGGCACACGGTGGTGGTGGGCGGCCCCGCGCCGCCGCGCTGCACCTGCCCGTGGTTTACCGGCAACCAGGGGCAGCGCGGGCCGTGCAAGCATATTCTGGCGGCGCAGATGCGGTTTTTGTAGCGTATGAGCTTTGGGCAAACTTCTCTCCTTTCACGAAATCACCCCGCCTTTGCATGCCTGCTGCCCCCACCCCCGTCGAGGCTTTTGAGCACATTATCCGCCGCCAAAACACAAAGGAGCTGGTGCCCTTTCTCCTGGAGCTGGAGCGAAAAAATGTGGTAGCGGTGCGAACCAAAACCAAGTCCTTGCACAAGGAGCTGGACGAATACACCGTTCGCGCCAACGGCCATTGGAATCGGCTCATGCAGCCAGACCAGGAGCTGATGCTGTTTCTGGCCGGGCTCGTCACCTATTCGCGCAAAGAAGCCTTCGCACGCGGGTTCACATTCCCGTCGCAGTTGAGCCACGAACAAGAGCTTCAGCTGCTGGAAAACCGCCGCCAGATGATAAAGGTGCTTGAACATGCCCGACCCGACTGGTTGGCTGATTGGTTTGAGCGCACTACCCGGGCCAATCAATGGGCTGCGCCCGACTACTCATTGCTGCGTGAGTTAGAGTCCCGGGACTTGATAGCACACCACCCGTGGCTGTTCGCGAAAGCGGCCGCAGACAAGCTCAACAGGTACAACTGGTTGCGCAATTTTCAGCTTCCAAAAGCTTCGCAAGAAATAGCGCCGCAGCAAACCATTCTACCCGATATCCAGACTAATACGGTCCTGCTACAGCGCGATTTACCGCTGCTTTTTGACTTTGACACGGTGGCCGATTCTGCCTTGGTTTACGACAATCAACGCCAGCAGAACACCACGTGGCTGACCCTGCTGCCGCAACTCGCCGCCTCCGGCCACCTCGACCGCGCCGACCTGCTCACGCGCTGCCTGCTGGCCCTGCGCCGCGACTTCCGCCGGCCGCTGCTGACGTGGTTCAAGAACCTGTTTTTGGCCCTGGGTCCCACGGCCGCCGAACGCCTGGCCCGGCAGGCCGAGCTGGTGGAACTGCTGGCGCACCCGTTGCCCCTGGTCGTCAACTTCGCCCTCGACCAGCTCAAGGACCTGTGGACCGAAGTCGGTTTCCGGGCCGAGGCGCTGCTGCTTTACGCCGACGGGCTGATGACGCGGCCGGACCTTAAAACCGGTGTACGGACGCTGTTGGGTGGGCTAGGCAAGCTGGTCAAGACTTCGCCGGGCCACGCCACGGCCATCGCCCAGCTCTGCGCCGCTGCCCTGGCCCACGCCGACGGCGCCGTGCAGGAGCGCGCCGCCAAGGGCCTGGCGGATTTGCTCAACGCCAAAAAGCCTTTGCTCGCCGCCGCTGAAGTTGCTGACCTAACTGACCGCCTGAACCAGTACGCCGACCTGCTGGCCCCGGCCGCTCGCCTCGTCCTCGCGCCCTGGCTGAGCGAAGCGGCCCCCGCCCCCGCGCCGGCCGATGCCCCGGCCGCCTACGAGCCGCGGACCGACTACGTGCCCGACCTCTCGCCCGCCACGGCCATCGCGCCGGTGGCCGACTGGCACGAGCTGCTGTTCCTGACCGGCCAGGTGCTCCGGCACGACGACCCCGCCGCGCTGGAACGCTGGCTGGAGGGCCTGCTGCGCCTGCGTCCGCACTTTCCAGCCGACTGCCAAGGGCCCTTGCAACCGTACCTGCACCAACTCCTGCCCCACCTACAGGGCAAAACGGAAACCGAGCAACGGGCCATTCTGGATAATCCTGCTTTCGCCGTCGGCTACGCCGGGCTGGCGCAGGCGCTGACGCTGGGCTGGGCCGGGGGCTTCGCCACGCCGCTGGTGAAGCGGGTGGAAATGCGCACTGCTTACCAAGCGGCCGACCCCCTGGTGGCCGTGGAGCAGCAGCGGCTGCTGTTTGCGGAGCAGTTGCTGCGCGCCCGGCAACCCCTACCGCTGCTGAGCACGCCCACCCACGCGCCGCACTGGGTGGCGCCCACGGCGCTGGTGCAGCGCCTACTGGCCTACGAGGCTGCCGCCCAGGAGCCAAATTTCGCCGACTTAGCCGTGGCCCTGGCCCGGACTGCCCGGGCCCACCTCGCCGAAGCGGCCGCCGCGCGGGCCCTACTGCCGCAGCTGCGCCACGAGGGCCTGCGCGAATTGCTGCACTGGCTGCTCCAGCCGGCCGGCGCGCCGCTGCCCGCCGCCGCGGCCGACCGCCGGCCCTTGCTCACCCTGCTCAAGCACGTTACGGAACGACTGGGGCAACTGCTGCCGGCGGCCGCTGCCAAGATGCCCGGCTCCCTGGCCGAATCCCTGCCCTGGCTGTGGGCGGTGGCGGCCCGTATCCGGGAGCCAGCCGCCGATTTCCCGGCGCTGGCCGGTCTGACGGCCAAAGACTATCCGGGCGTGGTGCGGCCCTGGCAGCCGCGCTGGGAGCTACAGCCCAAGTCCAACACCTACGTGGAAAAATGGAAGCCCGGCCAGCCCGAGGTTACCGACCGTTGGACCGAACTGCGGCTCTTGCCCCAGCCCACCGAGGGCCCGGCCCCCAGCGGCTTGCTGCTCTATTCGCTCCACGTGAACTTTAAGGTGAACGAGTCGCACCACATTTGGCATCATATGAGTTCGTTGACCTCGGATTACCCGTATCTGGTGGCGCTGCTGCCGCAGTATCCGGCGCCGCTGCATTGGCACGCGCTGCGCCTCGCCGCCACCCGCGACACGGTCGACTCGACCACCCGGGAATTGCTGGTCCAAGCGCTGCGCAGCTTACTGGGGCCGGGGCCGCGCTTCGACGAACCGGCGGCGCTGCTGCTGGCCGTGGGCCTGACGCACAACGCCCCAGGGTGCCGGGCGCTGGCGGTGGAAGTGCTGCTGGCCGCAGTGGCAGCCCGGCGTCTGGAGCCCGTCGCGCTGGGCCAGGCGCTGGGCCAGCTCTTGGCGGCCGAATTTGTGCCGGTGCAGCGCCTGGCCGACGGCCTGGTCCAGGCCCGGGCCATCAACTTCGCCACGGACGACGCCCTGCGCCGCACCCTAGACGCGCTGCTGCCCCAGCTGCCTGCTGAGCCGATGCGCAACGTGCGCAAGCTGCTCGAAGCCTACGCCGACCTCACGGCCCGCACCCGCCAGCCCGTGCCAGCCACCGTGGAGGACCGATTGCGCGAGTGGAAGGCGTCGCCCAGCCTGAAAAAAGTTGCCAGCGCTTTATTGAGTTAGGGCTTTTAACCAGGAGATTGTACCGCAGGCAAAAATCATCTATTTCACTTTTTGAGTCCCCGAAAAATGGCCCTTCTCACTTTTCAGGACGAGACTGCGACTGGCAGCGTCCTCAGCCGTTTGGAGCTGGAAATCAGCCAGGAAATGCTTACTGTGCGCGAGCTGATAAGCCGGCGCGTGCAGCAGGAAGTGGCTGCCCACAACGCCAACCAAACCACCCTTTTCCAGGGTTTGGTGCAACCCACCGACTCCGAGCGGCTGCTCAACGGCAGCGGCTTCCGCCTGCGCCACGCCAAGCCCATCGACGCCGAGCAGCAGGTGTACCAGGCCCTGCTCGCGTTTCAAAACAACGGTTTTTTTCTGCTGGTGAACGACCGGCAGGTGGAATCTTTGGACGAGGAAATATGGCTCGGGGCCGGGGCCACGGCCAGCTTTTTGAAGCTCACGCCGCTGGTGGGCGGCTGATGCCGGCCGCTGGTTCTTTTGGCTTACGGGCGTAACCTCCCTTTTTCATGGCAAAATTTTATGGCAAAATCGAAAAAGCTTTTGTTTGAGGCCCTCCCCGAAGGTGCCAGCGCCGGGCTGCTGGAGATGCAGCCCGTGCTGCAACGGCTCATCGAGGAAGCGGGCGCCACGACCAACTGGCACAGCACCATCACCGAACTGCCGACTTACCAGGCGGCCCGCACCAAAGACGCTGCTTACCGGGGCCGACTGGTTCTGGCCGCAATGGCCGGCATCCGGCTCAACCAGGGCCGCATTCGCACCACGCTCGTCAGGCTGTTGGAGAGTTTGATGAGAACCACGCTCACGCTGAGCGAAGCGGAATTCATCGCGCTTTTTCAGCTCTACGGGCTTTCGTTCGATACGCCCAGCCCAACCGCCATCCGCGATGCGCTGGGCATTTTTCCGGTCGCCCTCACATTGGGGCAGGTGGAGAAAGCCGTGCAGAAAAATGGCCTCGGGGAACCACTGGCGGCCTACTTGACCCGGTTTCTAGCCGGCACGCAGCTGGAATTGACGGGCTGGCGAGCCAGTGAGGTGAGCAAGCTACAGCGCCGGCTCCAGGCCGTGTTGAGCGCGGGCAACGGGGACGCGCGGCCCATCATCACCTTTCCCAGCGACGACGAGTTTGGCCGAAGCCTGACGCAGTTCGCCGCCGGCCTCGCCGACGACGCGCCCGCCACCCTGCCGTGGCTGCGCCTGCTGCAACTCTGGCAAAAAGCCAGCGCCGGCCAGCCCACCGCCAAGCTGGGCAAGGAGCTGGACGTCGCCCTGGCGGCCGTGGGCCCCGAGCTCGCCCGCCCGCAGCTGCGCGCGTGGCTGGAGCTGCTGAACGCGATGCCGGTGCGGGAACAAGCCCATACCCACGACTACGGCGACGGCAGCACGTACAATTACACCACCTGGGATTACCTGCACGAGGCCAATGCCATTGCCGCCAAGGGGTTAATCTGGACCGCGCAGCGCCTGGCCGACGCGGCCACGTTGCAGCAGTTGGCCACGCTGGCCGCCAAGTGCTACCGCAAGATTCCCGGCAAGGGCCCGCTGGCCATGGGCGTTGGCAACGCCTGCCTGCTGACGCTCTCGCAGCTGGGCCTGCCCGGCGTGGCGGCCCTGGCGCGGGTGCGGGCCAAAATCAAGCAGACCAACACCCAGGAGCTGATTGCGCGCTACATCGAGCAGGGGTCGCGGGCGCTGGGCGTGAGCCCGGCCGAGATTGAGGACATGGCCACGCCCGACTTCGGCCTGCAGGCCGGCCGCTGCGCCGAGCAGTTTGGCGAGTACACCGCCACCCTGGCTTTGGCCGGGGGCAAGGCGGAGGTGCACTGGGACAAGGGCGGTAAAGCCCTGAAAACCGCCGCCGCCGCCCTCAAAACCACCCACGCCGACGAGCTAAAGAACCTGAAGGGCACCCACGCCCAAGCCCAGCAAACCTACACCGCCCTGCGCGACCGCCTCGACCGCAGCTTCGTGGACGAGCGCCGCATTCCGTGGCCCTGGTTCGAGCAGTACTACTTCGGCCACGGCCTGGTGGGCGAGCTGGCCCGGCCGCTCATCTGGCGCCTGCACCAGCCCGACGGCACCTTCCGGGACGCACTGTGGCTAAACGAGCAGTGGCAGGACGCCCACGGCCGCCCCGTGCCCGCCCCGGCGCCCGATACCGAATTACAGCTCTGGCACCCCGTGCTGGCCCCGGCCGCCGAGGTGCTGGCTTGGCGCGCGCTGCTCGAACGGGCCCAGCTGCGCCAGCCGCTCAAGCAGGCCTTTCGCGAAGTGTACCTGCTCACGCCGCCCGAGGAGCGCACCCGCACCTACTCCAACCGCATGGCGGCGCACATCCTCAAGCAGCACCAGTTCAACTCCCTGGCTAAGCTACGCGGCTGGAAATACAGTCTGTTGGGCGCCTACGACAAGGGCTATAATTCCGACAAAGCCACCCTGGCGCTGCCTGCCCATCAGCTCCAGGCCGAGTTTTGGGTGAGCGAGGTGGATGCCGACGGGGCCTGGAACGACACGGGCATCTACCACTACGTGAGCACCGACCAGGTGCGCTTCACCCGGCGCGACGACGAAGCCGTGGCCCTGCCCGACATCCCGCCGCTGGTGTTTTCCGAGGTGATGCGCGACGTGGACCTGTTCGTGGGCGTGGCCAGCGTGGGCAACGACCCGCAGTGGCGCGACAACGGCGGCCTGGTGCAGTTCCGCACTTACTGGGAAAGCTACAGCTTCGGCGAGCTGGGCGAGGTGGCCAAAAACCGCAAGCTGGCCCTGGAGCGCCTGGTGCCCCGCCTGAAAATCGGCAAAGTGAGCGAAATCAAGGACAAGTTTCTAGTGGTGAAGGGCCGGGTGCGCACCTACAAAATTCACCTCGGCAGCGGCAACATTCTCATGGAGCCCAACGACCAGTACCTGTGCATCGTGCCCGACCGCTCGGCCAAAACGGTGGGCACCGCCGACGTATTTTTGCCTTTCGAGGGCGACGCCGTGCTGTCCATCATCCTCAGTAAAGCCCTGCTGCTGATGGACGACGACAAGATTACCGACGAAACCATTTTGCGGCAGATTAGATAGCGCACCCACCAGCTGGAACCTGGCCCTGTTCGCGGCCCCGCTGACCTTTCGCGCGGTTGGCTGTTGATGAACGCAGGATACGGGGGCTTGCCCCGCCTGCCACCCTGCTCACCCGAAACCTACTTAACGCTTCAACCCTTCCCGCTTTCATGCAGCTTCCCGGCCTCGTTATTGGCGGCGGCATCGCCGGGCTCACCGCCGCCATCGCGCTTCACCAGCGCGGCATTGCGGCCACGGTGTGCGAAGCCGCCCCGCACATTCTGCCGCTGGGCGCCGGCATCTGGATGGCCCCGAATGCCATGCAGGTGTTCGAGCGCCTGGGGTTGGCCACCAAAATCAACGCCGGCGGGGTTCCGCTGCGGGCCATTGAGATTACGGACGGGTGCCTGCGCCCCCTTCTCCGCACCGACCAGGCGCGCATTCGGCAGCAGTTCGGGCACGGCACCACGGCCATCCGGCGGGCCACGCTCCAGCAGATTCTGCTGGCTGAGCTGGACCCGGCCACCGTACGGCTGGGCAAAGCCTGCACCGCGCTGGCCCCGGACGCGGCCGGCGTCACGGTGACTTTTGCCGACGGCACGGCGCACCGGGCGGCCTTCGTGGTGGGAGCCGACGGCATTCACTCGCCCGTGCGCGGGCAGTTGTTCCCGGGAGTGCGGCCGAACGGCACCGGGCACCTGGTGTGGCGGGGCATGTCGGCAGTGGCGCTGGCGCCCCGGTTCCGACGGGCCATCCGCGAAGCCTGGGCCGGCGGGCTGCGGTTTGGCTTTTCCGAAATCGCCGACGGCGTGGTCGATTGGTTTGCGGCGGTGCCGGGCGCGTTCGGAAGCGACCGGGCCGGCCTGCTGGGGCGCCTGCAAGCGGCCTTTGCCGGTTTTGCTGAGCCTGTGCCGGCGTTGCTGGCCGCCGCCGATGAGCCCGCTATTATTCGCAATGAAGTCGTGGATTTCAACCCGCTGCCCTGCTGGCACCGGGGCCGCATCGGCCTGATTGGCGACGCGGCCCACGCCACCACGCCCTACCTAGGCCAGGGCGGCTGCCAGGCCGTGGAAGACGCTTACGCCCTGGCCCTGTGCCTGCACCGCCACCCGGCCGACCCGGCGCGGGCCTTCGCCGAGCTGCTGCGCCTGCGCCGCGCCAAAGCCCGGCACGTCGTGCGCACGTCGCGCCTCATGGGCCGCATCGGCTACCTGAGCGGCGCCGCCGCCGAGCTCCGCGACTTGGCCATCCGCGCCACCCCACGGTGGGTGTCGGAACGGCAGTTTCGGCAGGTTTACGGGTTGAACTACTAGGTGGCGGCAGGCGTCGGGTGCGCTGGCCAATGGAACCATACCGCGCCAAAAGCAGCTGCTGTTTCCGACGAACTGAATAGCGCTGAATTTGCCGCCGCAACCTTTTCGAGCGGTATTAATTTCAGCAGAGCCCTAGTGCCCAACGTCGCATTCGGGCCCAATGGTCTATTTTTACAAAAAAACGATTCATGAAAACATTATTTTCCACTGGAATTCTCCGGGTGCTGTTTGCGGCGCTGGTAGCCACAACGGGCGTGCTGACAACCGCCTGCAAAGAAGAAGTTGAGGTCACCGACCCCAACCAGGACTTCTCCGCCATCGACGAAGAAATCATCAAGAAATACCTGGCCGACAACGCCATCACCACCGCGCAGCGCCAGCCCTCCGGGCTCTACTACGTGCCGGTTACCAGCAACCCCGCGGCCACCCAGGCCACCGCCGGCAAAAAGGTAGCAGTCTTATACACGGGTCAGTTCCTAGACGGCCGGGTGTTTGATGCTTCGTCACGCAACGGCAACCAACCTTATGAGTTCACGCTGCCAGGCAATGTCATCAAGGGTTGGAATGAAGGGATACCCTTGATGCGCAAAGGTGAAAAGGGCATATTGCTCATTCCATCGGCACTAGCTTACGGCGAACTCGGCCGGTCGCCCATCCCGCCGAACACAGTGCTTCGTTTCGAGGTAGAGCTGGTGAACGTGCAGTAGACGGAACCACTCTCGCGTTATTTTTTAGTAAGCCTCGGCTACTCGTGCCAGCAGCGCCGCGTGCTGCGGCGCCCGGCTTAACACCAGCTCATTGCCGAGTAGCACCAGCTGCTGGCGGGCCCGCGTGAGGGCCACGTTCAGCTTGCGGTCGACCTGGCCGGATTCGTCGGGCGACACCATGAGCTCCAGTTGGTGCTCGTGGTGGCAGCAGAAGCTCACGATGATGACCTCGCGCTGGCTGCCCTGGTAGCGTTCCACAGTATCGACGCTGACCTGGGCCAGCGCGGGCAGGGCCAACTCGACGGCCAGCTGCGCCAGCCGAGCCCGGATGCGCGCGGCCTGGTTGCGGTAGCTGGCGATGATGCCCAACGTGGTTTCGGGGTTAAAATCACCGCCGTAGCCCTGGGCCACGCAGGCAGCCGCGCGCCCGGCCAGCTCCACCTCCTGGGCCGATTCCTTCATCGACAAATCCTCGGGCAGGCGCCGCGTGGGCATAAACACCACCCGCCGCGTGCGCAACAACGCCGCGAAGGCGTCGGCCGGGTCACTGGCGGGCCAGGCGGCGCGGTCGAGCGGGGCAGCCTGCCAGGGCTGGGGGCAGCGGAGCTGGTTGTCGTAAAAATCCTGGTTGACCAGCGCGGCCAGGTCTTGGTGCATGCGGTACTGGTCGGCCAGGGTGCCGTGGGCGTGCGGCCAGTGCGCCTGGGCGCGGCGGAACAGGCGTTCGAAGTACGAATTGCGCAGGTTGGTGAGGCCCAGCTCATCGCGCAGTAGGGCGGCCACTTCGGAAGCCACGGCGCTGGTTTCGGGCTCCTGAGCCACCACGGCGGGCAGCTGGCGGTGGTCGCCAATGAGGATGAACTTCGGCACCTTGGCCAGCAGGGCCAGCATGGGCGACTCCAGCACCTGGCTGGCTTCGTCCACCACGGCCACGTCGAATTGCTTGAGCAGAAACAGCTCCGGCTTGCCCAGCAGGCTGGCCACCGTGCCCACGTAGAACGGGCAAGTGGTGAGCCGGCCGCGCACCATTTGCCGGCTGGTGCAGTCGCGTAGCATGTTGTCGAGCAAATACGGCCGGTACCCGGGCGCCGTGCCCAGCCGCGAGCCCACCCGAATGAACGGCAGGCCGGCCTGCACCAGCTGCTCGCAGATTTCGTCCACGGCGCGGTTGGTGTAGGCGGCCAGCAGCACCTGCTTATCCTGCTTGTAAAGGCTGACCGCCAGCTCGCGCAGCACCGCGCGGGTCTTGCCGGTGCCGGGCGGGCCGCAGAGCACAAACCAGTCGGGCGCGGCCAGGGCGCGGGTCACCACTTCCGCGGCCGTGGTGGCCGGAGCGGCAGCGGCCGTCCAGCCTTCGGGCTCGCGCGGGCCGGTGCGAGCCAGCAGGCGGCGGCGGCGTTCGGGGGCCAGGCTGAGAAAGGCCGACAGCCCGGCCCACTCCCGGCGAAAGGTGTCGTAAGTGTCCGGCTCCAGCGCCCAGTGCGAATGGCCCAGCAGGTAGCGCGGCGCCATGCGGCGGTTGCGCACGCTGAGCACCACCCGGCCGTCGGCCCCGAGGTCTTCGGCCAGCACCACCTTCACCACCTGGCTATCCAAAGGACTCAGGGACTTGGGAACTGAGGGGCTCAGGTCGGCTTGCGGAGTCGGCGGTTCGAAGTTTGGGGGGGAGGGCTGCGGGGCGGAGACTGCCGCGGGCCGCTTGGTACCGGCCGCTTCGGCGCGGCGGCGCGGGTAGAGAATGAGCGTGTCACCGGCCCGGAAGTTCACCTCACGGCCGTCGGCGGGCCGCTGGAAGATGAGGTGCGGGCCCAGCCCGTCGCGGGCGTCATCGTCGGCGTGGCTGTGGTCTTCTAGCAGCACAAGGTCGTCGAGCAGGCTGAAGTTCTGGTGCTTGCGGGCCTGGGGCAGCAGCCAAAGGCCGGCCTGGCCGCCGGCGTCGCCCGGGCGGCCCTCGTCGCCAAGCAGGGTCAGGCGCATTTCGCGGGCCGTGAAGCGGACCAACTCCAGGCAATAGGCGCGCTCCACGGCATCGGCGGCGGCCCAGGCGGCGGCCATTTTCTCGGCCTTGGCCTTGCCGAAAGGAGGCAACGCCAGCAGGTTGGGGTGCAGCACGGGGGCCAGCAGCTGCTCGGTTTGGCGGGGGCCGGGGGCGCGGGCCAGCTGCAGCTCGGTGCCTACCAGCTGGTTGCGGGCCATGAGCAGGCGGTCAATCAGGTCCTGGTCCTGATCGACGCGGCGCACGGCGGGCTGGCCGCTGGCCGCGTTCGAGTACAGGATGCTGGTGCGGCCCCGGCCGGCCGTCTCGCCATCGGCCCCGAACACCGACTCCAGCAGCAGGCGGTAGAGCTGGGCCTGGGCGGCGTGGTTGCTCCACGGCTCGGCATGAGGCACTTTGGTGGAGCTTTTCAACTCCACGAGGTCATAGCCCGTGGGGCTTTCGTGCAGCAGGTCGAGCCGCCCTTGCAGGCCGTAAGTGGCCGAGAGAAAGGTGGGCTCCAGGAAGCAGTCGGCCAGGCGCAGGGGCTCCTGCTGGTAGCCGGTGCGGCTGGCGGCCACGAAGCCCTGGGTGCGCGTTTCGCGCAGGGTGCGGTGGTGGCGGCGCAGGTCGTTGAGCAGTTCGGGCACGCCAGTACGGGTCTGAAACTCCGGCAGCGTGCTGATGGCCAGCGGCGCCGTGCGAAACAAGCGCTGCTTGAAGAACCGCTCCAGGTTGAAATCCTCGTTGTTGATTGTTCGTAGCGGGTTGTCGGCTCCTAGTTCCAACTTCTCGTTTCCGACTGAATCCTTTTCTACCGCCTCGCTACTGTTTTGCCCGGCTGGGTGGTCATTGCCATTCGAGCTGACCACCGGCAGCTGCCCCCTAACCGCCGCCTCCGCTTGGCGCGCGGCGTGGCTCACTTCTTCGTCCAGCAGCAGGTTCACCAGGTTGCCGAGCACCAGCGGGCGCGAGGTTTCGTCGGGCAAAAATGCGTTTAGCAGCGCCCATTCGGGGACGGTGCCGTCCTTTTGGGCGCACTCGGCCACGGTAGTCACGCTCACCAGGTAGTCGGGTTCGAGCACCACGCGGCGGGCCCGCACGCGCCCATCGGCCAGCAGCACTGGGCCGATGAGGTGCAGCGTGGGGTGCAGCGCGGCGGCCAGCGGCAGCACGGCTTCGTAGGCCGCGGGCAGCAGCAGGTGGAAAGGACCGCTGGGCCGGCCATCGGCGGGCGAAGCCATTTCCACCGTCAGGTCGTCGGCAACAA
Source organism: Hymenobacter sp. (assembly GCF_031398885.1). Taxonomy (GTDB): domain Bacteria; phylum Bacteroidota; class Bacteroidia; order Cytophagales; family Hymenobacteraceae; genus Hymenobacter. Next base: position 6,852 of record NZ_JANNOD010000114.1, on the reverse strand, counting down.
GGTCGGCGTGCAGCACCCGCACCCGCCAGGCGGTACCGGCCGGGGCCGGGCTCAGCGTGGGGACGAAGGCGCTTAATGCCGCCGCCGCAAGGTCAACGGCCGGGTCGGAACTGGCGGTTGTGGCCGAAACCGGCGTTTCCAGCAGCGGCGGGCCCGCGTACTGCTCGCCCGTCAGGTACAGCACCAGGGCCGCGACGGCCGCGAAGCCGCTGGCCGTTTCGGCCGGCGTGCCGGGGTAGCTTTCATGAACCACCAAATTGGCCACCAGGCGCAGGGCTTGCAGCTGGTTGCGCAGGCCCAAGGGTAGGTTGTGGGCGTACGCGACTTGCCCAATGGCCTGGTTCAGGTCCACAAAAGGCGCGTCCCGCTGCTTGCAGTCGTCGCGCAGCACCGTTTCGAGCACCTTGCGCAGCTTGGGCAGCTGGTCGGCCGGCGCGGCGGCGGGGTCGGCGGCCAGGGCCGCGAGGCGCGGGTAGTAGCGGGTGGGCATGGGGTAGAAAATAAGCGCGGCGGCCATAAAAGTAACGGGTGCGGCGTCCCCCATTGCCGGGAACGGTGGGGCCAGCGGGCGCCCGCGAAGCCCGGCGGCGCCAGCAATTTACCGCCCCGGCACATATTAATGCGGCGCGTAACGAGCGCGGCTGCGCCGGCCCAGCTCACGGCGTGCCCGGTCCGGCAGGGCCGTGCTGGCGGCCACGCCACGGCGGGTTTTGAACGGGCAGCGGCTCGCCTGCCGCTCGTAAGTGACGACCTGACCCTGCGGGCCCTCGGGCGGATTGGATTGCGGCAACGCAGCTGGTTGCGCACGCCGGCCGGGCGGCCACCGCCTACCCGCGCCGCGTTGTGAACCACGTGGCCGTAGTTTCGTCCGGGCTCGCCTCGCGCACCGCCAACGGCAGCCCGAAGGGTTCGGCAGGTGCGTTGTTGCCGGCGGGCCAGGGGTTTTTGCCGTACAGAGCGGGCGCCTTGCGGCGGGTGGCGCACCCGGCTACCCGCCGTCCCATGACTCCCTACCGGAGCCGAGTAGTTTTTCGTATAACCAATCCATTGATGATATTTGCCGGCCGGCCCTCCTTCCCATTCATGCCACAAAGAATGCAGACGCGCGCCAAACGCCGTTTTTTTACAGCCTTTGCCGCGGCCTTGGCTTGGGCCGCCCTCCTGCCCGCCTTTGGCGAGCCCGAGCCAGTGACACCCGACGGCCCGTTGCCCGGCCTGCTGCGCGAGCGCGCCGTGCTCACCCGCCGCTACGCCGCCGCCAGCGCCCAGCGGCACAGCCTGTTTGGCAACAAGGCTTCCAAGAAAGACCTTCAGGAAGTGGTGAACGCGCTCCAGGGCATTGTCGACAAGGACCAGCAGATTGTGGACGTGCTGAACGCAACCGCCCGCCAGGCGCAGACCACGTCGGTACGCCTGGCCGCCACCACCACCCACCTCGAAAGCACCGGCCGCGACGACCGCAACCTCACCGCCCAGCGCCTTTCCGAGCTGCAAAACGAAACCGAAAACCTGCGCCAGCGCGAAAAACAGCAGCTCGCCCGCCAGCGCGACCTTGAAGCCGAAGTGGCCGAAACCAAGCAGGGCGACTTCGTGCGCGACGCCCTCATTGCCGTGCTGTCGGTGCTCAGCGTGGGGCTGCTGGTGGCCCGGCGGCGGCGCAAGTAGCCGTACTTTCGCCGCATGTCCAGCTTCCCTTTTCAGGTGGCCCCGCTGCCGCCGCCCGCCGCGCCCGGGCGCCAACTGGTCATCTTTGCCGATGTGGGCGGGCTGGAAGAGTACTACGTTCTGTTCCAAAATCACGGGTTTGGGGGCACCGCCGATTCCTGGGTTGAGCACATCGAAACCATCATCGAGGAGCACCAGCCCGCCTTGCTGGACGACGTGGAATTTGAGGAGGGCGGCCACACGTTCGTGGCCTACGTCCCCAGCCAGGCCGTGGCCGACCAGTTTTTGGCCTGCGTGCTGCCCTACTTCGGTTCGCTACCCAAGCTGCACAACTACCTGAGCCAAGCGGACCCCGGCAATTTTTTTGCCTGACAACCGGCCCATTTCATTTCGAAACGGCCCGAGCCCGAGCGCCATCCTGTAGAGATACCCCGGAAACACCCCGTCTACTTGCCGCGCCGGCGGAAGTGGACACGGGCGGTGGTAAGGCCCCCGCCTCCGGTTTTTTCGGAACCGGAGCCGGCCGCCAGTAGCCGGCCAATGGACCGGAGCAAAAACGAGCGGGACGACAGCGCACGAGCCAACAAGTTGGTGCGGCCCCCGCGCGCCCAGGCTGGCCGGGGGGCTGCCGGAACCGGTGCTCCCGGCCGGGGCCCTGCTGCCGACCAGCCGGCCGCCGGCCGGCCAGGGCGCCGCAGCTCGGCGGCCCCGGTTGCAGCCCAAGGCGGCTGCTCTTCTAAAAATAATGGAAAAAGTTTGCTGGCCGAAAGTTGTGTTTTAAACGCAAACGACCCCGGCTCTCAACTGCCGGCCAACCTGGGCGGCATTGCGCTGCCACGGCCTCGCACCACGGCCTGCGGTTGCGTAAATGAAAACCACGTGCGCGTTAAGTGAATTTGACGGTAAAACAATCGTTTTCAGCCCGTAACAGCGCATTTGTTTATTTAAAACACCCGAATACCTTTGCCTCGCTGCCGCCGTCAATGGCCTGTTTCAGGGCCGAAGGGTAGGCGGCGCTCCGGCCGGAGTCTGCCCGAAAATGCCCCGCTGGGCCGCCTGTCCGGCGGCTGGGTTGGCGGCTCGGTGCGCCCGTTTGCGCGGGCCCCGCCAAAAGTCCTTTCCACTTTTTGTTTCATTCCCGCCATTTTTCACAACTATGAAAAAGCCTACACTTTTTGCCCTTTGGGGACTGGTTTTCCTTTTGTGCTTCGGCCCGCGCGGGGCCGGGGCCCAAGGGCCCATTCCATTCACCGTCGCCAACACCTCGCCCTTCGCCGACAGCGACCTGTACGTGGCCATCGTGGGCCTCGACAACGCCGGCAACCACATCTGGGTGAACGCCCGCAACAGCGCCGTGGTGCCCATGGACCGCTCCTACAACACCGTGCTGGGGCCCACCTACAACGGCAACACCGGCCCCGGCGGCAATTCCCGCTACGCTTCCTGCTTCACCCGGCTGAGCGAAATCCCGAACAAAACCTTCACCCTGCCGCAAATCCAGGGCTGCCGGGTATTCATCTCCCGCGGGCAGCAGCTGTACCTGTATTTTTTCGGGTCCTCGGGCGCGCCCTCGGGCTATGCCGGGCCCAACGGGCAGAACCCGGACGACGTGAACCGGGGCATTCTGTACGAAATCATTGAGCTGACCAACAACCAGTTCGGGTTCTTTGGTAACACCACGCGCGTCGATTCCTACAAATACCCCATGGGCCTGGAGCTGTTCGGCGCGGGCTACCAGAAGCGCACGGGCGAGCTGAAAAACGCCGCCGACATCGTGGCCGCCTACAAAGCCAACGTGCCGGCCGAGTTCCAGGGCACGGTGAACGACGCCACCGGCGAAATCACCTTCCCGGCCAAAACGCCTGCGTTCTACGACGGCACCAACGGCACCGTGCCCGGCCCCCAAGCCAACTACTTTAAGTCGTACATCGACGCCATCTGGGCCAAGTATGTGAACGTGGACCTGGTTTTCAACGCCGGCAACGCCGGCGTGTTCAGGGGCCGAATAGCTGGCGACCGGCTCACGGTGGTGGGCCAGTCGGGGGCATTTGCGGGTCGCACGGGCATCATCACCCGGCGGCCCACCACCCAGGAAGCCTTTGAGGGCAAGGGCGTGCTGGCCACCCGCGTGGGCGACGGCGACTGCGACCTGGTCATCCAGGCCCAGATGACGGCGGCCATCAACCGCCACGTGGTGAACACCACCGCGGCCGACCCAGGCCTGCAGGACTGGTACAACGTGGGCAGCTTCTACCAGACCGGCCCGGCCAACTACTACGCGCGCTTCTGGCACCTGCCGGGCATCAGCGTGGACCAGCTGAGCTACGGCTTTGCTTACGACGACGTGGCCGACCAGTCGGCCACGCTGCAAACCCCGCGGCCGACGCGGGTCATTGCCACCTTTGGCGGCTACGCGGGCTCGGCGCCGCCCCCGGCGGGCGGAGTGGCTACCTTGTTCAAGGACTGCGGCTTCAGCGGCACCGCCGTTGCCCTGCCCGTCGGCGACTATAACCTGGGCCAGCTGCAAGCCCGGGGCATTCTGAACGAGGACGTTTCTTCGCTGACCCTGAACAGCGGCTTCCGGGTGATTTTGTACGAGAACGACAACTTCACTGGCGCGTCGCTCACGGTCACGGCCAACAACACCTGCCTGGTGAACAACGCGCTGGGCGCGGGCAACTGGAACGACAAGACCACCTCCCTGCGGGTGCAGGCCGTTTCCGCCGGTTTCAGCCGCCAGCTCGAAGCCGAAACCTTCAACGTCAACAACGGCATGGTGGTGGAAGCCTGTTCCGATGCGGGCGGCGGCCAGGACATGGGCTTCATTGACCCCGGCGACTACCTCGTATTCAACGGCGTCAACTTCCCCACCTCCGGCAGCTACCTCATCGAGTACCGCGTGGCCAGCGGGGCCAACGGTGGCACCATCTCGGCGGACTTGAACGCGGGCGGCATTCAGTTGGGCAACACGACCATTCCGGGCACCGGCGGCTGGCAGAACTGGACCACCGTCTCGCGCACCGTCACCATCGACGCCGGCACCTACAACTTCGGCGTGTTTGCCCAAACCGGCGGCTACAACCTCAACTGGATTCGCATCACCAAGCAGGGCGCGGCCCGCACCGCGCTGGCCCGCACCAACGCGCGCGACAACGCCCTGCTTGCCCTCTACCCCAACCCCGTGGCCGACGAGCTGCGCCTGGCGCCGGCCCCCGAGCTGATGGGCAGCGCTTACCGCATCGTAAACGCCATTGGGCAAACCGTGCGAACCGGCACCCTGGGCACCAGCCTGGACGCGGCCCGGCTGCCCGCCGGCTCCTACCTGCTGCTGGTGACCACCCAGGACCGGCAAACGCTGAGCCGGCGCTTCACCAAGCTGTAGCGCCCGCCGCGTGGTGCTGCTTAAAAAAGGCTGCCTGGCTTCCAGGCAGCCTTTTTTATGGATTTCCCAAGTGGTTCGACCCGGTGCATTCGCGGCGCTGGGCTTGCATTTTTGCGGCGGCGGCGGCGCTGTTTGTAGTTGGAGGCGGCCGCCTTGGGAAATGCGCCCGACCTTCGTCACTCATTTTCCGTTTTCGTTGTTACCAATCCAACGAAATCAACCCGCATTCTTTTGTCTGATATATCCTTCGCCCCCGTCGACCGCTACGCCCTCGAAAAGGAGCTGCGCCAGGTCCAGGCCCTGATGAAACTCGAGCAGCAGGAAGACCTGGTGCAGTTCAAGCTTAAAAACGCCAAGGCCAGCATTGCCGAGCGCCAGCAGCGCGGCCTCACTTGGTACCCCGTCACCATCACGAAGGAAGACGTGGGCTTTGGCGGCAAGGTGGTGCTGGAGCTGGAGCGCCCCGCCGGGCAGCAGGGCCTGCACTTGTTTCAAGTCGGTAAGAATGCCTCGCTGTTTGGCAACGTGCCCGGCCGCGCGGCCACCGACCGGCCCACGCTCAACGGCGTGATTACCAGCGTGCGGCGCAACAAGCTGCTGCTGGCCACCACCAAGGAAGACCTGCCCGACTGGGTGACCGACGGCGGCAAGCTGGGCATCGACCTGACCTTCGACGAGGTGAGCTACCGCGAGATGGACTACGCCCTGGGCAAGGTGATGGGCGCCTACGACGGCCGCCTGGCCGAGCTGCGCGACGTGCTGCTGGGCGCCAGGGCGGCCCGTTTCCGCGAGGAAAAAGCCTCCGACCTGTTCTACCCCAGCCCGCTCAACCCCTCGCAGCTGGCGGCCGTGCGCCACGTGCTGGCCGCCCAGGACGTGGCCATCATCCACGGCCCGCCCGGCACGGGCAAAACCACCACGCTGGTGCAGGCCATTCTGGAAACCATCCGGCGCGAGCGGCGGGTGCTGGTGTGCGCCCCCAGCAACACGGCCGTGGACCTGCTCACCGAAAAGCTGGCCGAGCGCGGCGTCAATGTCATTCGCATGGGCAACCCCAGCCGGGTGTCGGACCTGCTGCTGGAGCACACGCTCGACGCCCAGGTGATGGCCCACCGCAACTACAACGAGCTGCGCTCGATGCGCCAGACCGCCGAGCAGTACCGCGAAACAGCCAGTGAGTACAAGCGCAACTTTGGCTACGAGGAGCAGCAGCAGCGCCGCCTGCTGAAGGAAGAAGCCCGCGCCCTGCACCAGGAAGCCGACAACTTGGAGCGCTACATCACCGAGGATTTGCTGGAGCAAGTGCAGGTGATTACCTGCACGCTGGTGGGCGCGGCCAACCGCAACATCCGCCACCTCACCTACGAAACGGTGTTCATCGACGAGGCCGCCCAGGCCCTGGAGCCGGGCTGCTGGATACCCATTTCCAAGGCCAGCCGCGTGGTGCTGGCCGGCGACCACCACCAGCTGCCGCCCACGGTGAAGAGCGAAAAAGCCGCCCGCGAAGGCCTGCGCGAAACCCTGTTCGAGAAGTGCATCAAGCGCCAGCCGGCCACGGCCCGGATGCTCACGGTGCAGTACCGGATGCACGAGCAAATCATGGCGTTCAGTTCGGAGCAGTTCTACGACGGCCTGCTCGAAGCCCACGCCACCGTGCGCCACGCCGGCCTCGACGCCTACGACCTGAGCTTTGCCCCCGACCTGCCCGTGGAATTCCTCGACACCGCCGGCTTCGGCTTCCAGGAAATCACCATTCCTGAAAGCCGCTCCACCGCCAACCCCGAAGAAGCCGACCTGCTCCTGCG
>NZ_JANNOD010000109.1:0-9273 GCF_031398885.1 Hymenobacter sp. | reverse complement strand
AGGCACGTTCCAGGACGCCAACATCGAGGGCAACGACACCAACGTTGACCTCTTCGCGGCCGCCGGCATCAACTTCCGCATCACCGACGGCGTCGGCCTGTTCGTGCAGACCGGCCAGCACCTGCCGTTCGGGGCGAACATTGACGGCGACCCCGTCCGCGACGAGGACAGCTCCGACGACCGCTACCTGCAGCACACCGTGGGCCTGACCTTCGCCTTCGGCAAACCCAAAGACGCCGATGGCGACGGCGTGCCCGACCGCAAGGACAAGTGCCCCAACACGCCCGCTGGCGTGGCCGTGGACCCCACCGGCTGCCCGCTCGACGGCGACGCCGATGGCGTGCCCGACTACCAGGACAAGTGCCCCACTGAGAAAGGCCTGACGACGCTCGAAGGCTGCCCCGACCGCGACAGCGACGGCGTGCGCGACGGCGACGACAAGTGCCCCGACACGCCCGGCAAGGCCGAGCTGCAGGGCTGCCCCGACGGCGACAACGACGGCGTGCGCGACGGCGACGACAAGTGCCCCGACACCCCGGCCGGTACCCGCGTCGATGCCACCGGCTGCCCGCTGGTGCTGGACCAGGACACCGACGGCGTGTTCGACAACCGCGACAAGTGCCCCGACACCCCGGCCGGTACCCGCGTCGATTCGACGGGCTGCCCGCTGGTTATCGACCCCGGCACGAAGCGACTGGAAGTGCCCGTGCGGTTCAAAACCAACAGCACGGTCATCGAGCGCGGCTCGTACCCGGCCCTGAACAAGATGGTGCAGGCCCTGAAGGACCACCCGGACTACAGCCTGCGCATCATCGGCCACGCCGACAGCCGCGGCACCGACGAATACAACCAGGCCCTCTCGGAGCGGCGCGCCGCCGCCGTGAAGCGCTACTTCGCCGGCAAGAACGTCGAGGACGGCCGCGTCATTACCGAAGGCCGGGGCGAGGCCGAGCCGGCAGCTCCTAACACTTCGCCCACCGGCATGTCGAAGAACCGCCGGGTAGAGTTCGACTTCGAATTCCTGCCCACGCCCGTGCCGCCGCTCTAACCGAGCGCCAGGTGATAACGAAAACGCCCCGCCAATTGGTGGGGCGTTTTTTTATGCCCCGGCAGCAAGTAGTCGCTGGATAATTCAGAGCTGTTCGCACCTCAGCTGGCGCGCGTCGCAGACGCGCGCCAGCCTTCAGCAGGTCAACGGGGCGAATTCAGCGCAAAGAGCTTTTTGAAGCAATCAGCCCGCGCGTTCTGCCCCTGCGGTGGTCTCCTGTTCCGTGGCTGCTTCCCGCAGCAGCGCCAGCACCTGCTGCTCCACCAGGTCGCGCACCTGCCGAAACTCGGCGGGGGCCAGGTGCTTGGGGTCGGGTATCTGCCAGTCGCGCCGGTGGCGGGCGGCGATGAACGGGCAGGCGTCGCCGCAGCCCATGGTCACCACGTAGTCGAAGGCTCGGTCGCGCACCTCGTCCAGGCTCTTGCTGGCGTGGGTGCTCAGGTCGTAGCCCAGCTCGGCCATGGTGGCCACGGCCTTGGGATTGATGATGCCCGAGGGCCGCGAGCCGGCACTGAAAGCCGCTACTTGCGCGCCGCCGTGCCGGGTGGCAAACGCCTGCGCCATCTGGCTGCGGTTGGCGTTTTCCACGCATACGAAAAGGATGTTGGTCATTATTTCATTGCCTTGAAATTATTGCCTCGAAGGATTTAGGCACGAGAAACTGCCGGCAACGGCCGGAGTCCTGGCGTCAGACTGGCGAAGCCGTGCGCTGGCCCCCGTACCACCGGCGCCGAAACCAGAACGCCACGTTGACCAGCGCAATCAGGGCGGGCACTTCAATCAGCGGGCCGATGACGCCCGCAAAGGCCTGGTCCGAGTTGAGTCCGAACACGCCGATGGCCACGGCAATGGCCAGCTCGAAATTGTTGCCGGTGGCGGTGAAGGCAATGGAGGCGTTTTCGGCGTAATCGGCGCCCAACCACTTGCCGGCCGCGAAGCTGAGCACGAACATGATGCCGAAATACAGGGCCAGCGGCAGCGCGATGCGCAGCACGTCGAGCGGAATGCGCACGATGGTTTCGCCTTTCAAACTGAACATGACCACGATGGTACAGAGCAGGGCCACCAGCGTAATGGGGCTGATGGCCGGGATAAAAACCCGTTCGTACCACTCGTCGCCTCTGAGCCGACGCAGCCCTTGGCGCGAGAGGAACCCGGCCGCGAACGGCAGGCCCAGGTACACCAGCACGCTCTGGGCAATGGCCCCGATGCCGATGTTTACCGCGTACCCTTGCAGGCCGAAATAAGGCGGCAGCACGGTGATGAACAGCCAGGCCAGCACCGAGTAAAATAGCACCTGGAAGATGGAGTTGAGCGCCACCAACCCGGCCGCGTACTCGCGGCTGCCGTCGGCCAAGTCGTTCCACACCAGCACCATGGCAATGCAGCGGGCAATGCCAATCAGAATCAGGCCCATCAGGTACTCCGGTTTGTCGGGCAGCAGCCAGATGGCCAGGAAGAACATGAGCAGCGGCCCCAGCACCCAGTTCAGAAACAGCGACAGCCCGATGATGCGCGTGTTTCGGAACACCGTCGGCAGCTGCTCGTACTTCACCTTGGCCAGCGGCGGGTACATCATCAGCACCAGCCCCAGGGCCAGCGGCACGTTCACGGTACCCACCGAAAAGTAGTTGACGGCGTCGTTGATGCCGGGCACGAAATGGCCCAGGCCCACCCCCAGCGCCATGGCCAGGAATATCCACAGCGTCAGGCCCCGGTCCAGGCCCGAGAGCTTCTTCCGGGCCAGCGCGGCGGGGGCCGGCGCGGTCGGGGAGGGGGAAAGGTTAAGTGGCTGCATGAGTTGAGTTTTCCGGCGAAAGAAGCGAGGAAGCCGCCCCGGGCTCGATGCCCACCACGGCGCTGCGGCGCTCCAGCAGCAGCGTGTTGCGCCAGTTGCCGTGCAGCTGGCCGATGCGCTCGCGGTAGCCCACCGTGCGGAACCCCGCCCCAGCGTGGATGCTGATGCTGGTCGTGTTTTCGGGGAAGATGCCGGCTTGCAGTGTCCACAGGCCGTGGGTTTCGGACTCCGTGACCAGCGCCGCCAGCAGCTGCCGGCCCACGCCGCGCCCGCGGGCGGTCCCGGCCACGTACACGCTCACCTCGGCCACCCCGCCGTACACGCAGCGGCCCGACACGGGCGAGAGGGCCGCCCAGCCCAGCACCTGCCCGCTGGCCGCGTAGCCGGTGTCCACCGCCACCAGGCGGCTGTGGGCCAGGTGCGCCCGGTCCCATTCCTCCCAAGTGGGCGCTACGGTCTGGAACGTGGCGTGGCCGGTGGCAATGCCCTGCTCGTAAATGGCCCGCACCTGGGGCCAGTGCGCGGCCGTCATGGGTTGCAGTGTCAGCATTTTGGGATGAACTGGAAAAGAATGGATGGGGAGGCCAGCGAACGGGCGGGCTTCCGGGCGAAGCGAGTGCGGAGCTCCGCCGGCCCGGGTTCCGTGCGGGTGGCTCCCGCAGCGCGCCGCTACGCGGGGCAGCCGGCACGTGGCGCCGCCCACCGCTTAGCAGCTCCCGCCGCCCGGGGCGCAGCAGGCCGTCTTTAGTTGGGGCAGCGCAAACCGGTGGCTTGGAATGCCGCATGCGTCTTGCGCCAGGCAAGCCGTCTGCTTCGGCGTCAGCACGAAATCGGGGCCGTCGAGCGCCAGGCCGAACTTGCCAATCGTCTCTTGCTGGTATTCCACCTCAATGTCCAGATCCTCGCGGCCCAGCATCCGCTCCGCCAGGTGCAGGATGTGCAGGAATTTTTGCGGGGCCAGCCGGTGGTCGTAGTCGCCGGCTTCCCACAACTGGAAGTTGGCCACGGTTTCCCGGCGCTCCACCCCGCCGCAGTCGACGAAATGCTTGGTCACCAGGCCCACTTCCGTCACGTGGAAGTGAGCCGGCAGGTAGTCGCCGTTCGGCAGCCGAAAATTAACGGCCTCTAATACCGTCAGGGTCTGCTTCATCTCGGATATTTTCATGGGCTTGCTGGCTTGAGCGAGGGGTGAACTAATGAATGATGCGGGGGTGGCGGGGAGGATTAGCAGCAGGCCGCGGCGGGCGCGGGCAGCTCGGCCAATAAGTCGTTCAGCAACTGGCGCGCCCGGGCCCAGCCGGCGGGGTCTACGCAGTAGCACACGCGGGGCCCGTCCACTTCGCCCTGCACCAAGCCCGCCGCCTTCAGCTCCTTGAGGTGCTGCGACACGGTGCTCTGCGAGAGGGGCAGCTCCAGCACCAGCTCGCCGCACACGCAGGACTGGCGCCGGGCCAGCAGCTGCAGGATGGCCACCCGCGCCGGGTGCCCCAGCGCCTTGGCAATAACCGCCAGTTGTTGTTCGGCGGGGGAGAACTGTTCGTGCTTGTGAGCGGCCATGGGCGAGGATACAGATAAAACGTTTATCGTCGATTGACGATAACAAAGGTATCACAGCTCTTCCAAATGCAACAGCGCAATCTACTGCGTCTTCAAATTATCAAATTAATTTCTTCGTGAAGCCTGTTCGCCTCGCAGGCAAAAAATGCCAACCCGCTCTATCTTTGCAGAAGCAAAAAATACCTGCAACAGTATTTCCATTCGCACTTCTCGCTGTGCGGCTTGACGGGTATCCTTTTGTCGTGCTATTGAGGTCGTCTGCTGGGCCGTAATGCTATTCTGTCTAAAAGACAATTACAGAAATCCGCCAGCAAGCTAATTTCGTTCATGCTTGGGGCCGGTACTCGTTCGTCGTTGCCGCCGCTGTTCTTTACCTCCACCGTGTTCTACTCGCCACGCTTATCTTCTTTGCTCGGGCTGCTGGGCTTCCTCGCCATTGGTTCGAGCCGCGCCCAATCGGGCCCGAGCGCGCAACTGCTCACCGCGGAGCCCGTGTCCGGCAGCTCCGCGGAGCCAGCGGCGGCTGCGCAATTCGATTCGGTGTACGTCAACCCCGAGGTGCGCCCCCAGTTTGTGGGGGGTGACAAAGTGTTTGCCGCCTACCTGAGCAAGTCCATCCGGTACCCGCAGCAGGCCTTGCAACGCTGCGTCTCCGGCCGGGTGTTCGTCAATTTCACGCTGAGCGCGCAGGGCAAAGTGCAGGACGCGCACGTGGCCAGCGGCCCCGGCAGCGGCCTCAACGACGAGGCCCTGCGCCTGGTGTGGCTGATGCCCGCCTGGGAGCCCGCCCGGGCAAACGGCCAGCCCGTGCGGGTGGCCTGCACCGTGCCCATTTCTTTCAACACGGAGCGGTAAAGCGCTCAGATGAAGCCAGGTCCGCGCTGGCCTACTCGTTGCTCGCGGGGTTTTTGATGCTATGGTGAATACGGGTGGTGTATAAAAGTGAGTTAGGTACGTGGTGATGAACGTGATGCTGCTACAGCCCCGACGCCCTGCATAGGCGCCGGGGTTTTTATTTTGCGGCCCGGTGGGCTGCGCCGCAAGTCAACCGCGCCGCAACCGGCTTACTGGTACAGCCCGGTGACGGGCGAGCCCAGCCCAAAATCGGTGAAGGTGACCGCGCCGCGGGAAGTTTCGAACAAGCGCACGCCGTTGGCCGCCGTCAGGCCGCGCGGGTAGTACCCAATCAGCAATTGAAAGGTGCGCAGGGCCGTGAACTCGTTGCGGAAGCGCAGCCCCAGGCCGAAACCCGTGTAGGGCGCGTTTTCGAACGGCGTGCCGCCGCGGGGCTGCTCGCTCACCCAGGCCGCGTCGGCAAAGGCCACGCCCGCCAGCCGGAAGCCCAGCAGCGAGAGCGGCGTGAAGAGGGTGGTTTCGTAGTTGAGCACGAAGCGGCTGGTGGCCAGGATGGGCTGCCCCGGCGAAAAGCCCCGCAAGCCCCGCTCGTTGGTGATGCCCTGCAGCAGCTCGCCCGGCCGGCGGTTGAACCCGATGGTGCCCCGGCTGCTTAAAAAGTGCCGGTACTGCCAGTTGCCGAAATGGTAGAGCTTGGTGAAGGAGGTGAGCTCGGTGGAAAGCAGGCCCTGCTCCCAGCCGCGACTCCGGTTCATCAGCTGGTAGGAGCCCAGGTCCACGGCGGCGTAGAGGTAGCCGCTGCGGGTGCTGAAGCCGGCCGCCGCCAGGCGCGCGGCCAGGTAGCGGCGCGGCACCGCGCTGTTGAGCTCGTAGCCCGCCGTGAAGCTGAGCAGCGTGCCGGTGGGCACGTCCTCGGTCCGGCCAAAGCCGAACAGGTACCGGTCCTTGTAGTAGCGGCGCACCGAGTAGCCCACCGTGCCCAGCAGCAAGGTGCCGCTGCGGTAGCCGGGCGTCACAACGCCCGCGTCCGGCTTGGGAACGGCGCTGTAGGCCGTGTTCAGGACCCGCGCGGCCACGATGATGCGGCCGGGGTTTTCGTAGCTCAGGTCGTAGGAGCGCAGGCGCAGGGCCCGGCCCATCCAGGCGTCCTGCACGGAGTAGCGCAGGGGGTAGTACACGAATGGCTGCCCCTCGGCGGGCACGGCCAGGGCCACGTTCTGGCTGAAGTTGTCCAGGCTGATGGCGCCGGCGTAGTGGGCGCTGGGCGAGTAGAAGTCGCGCCGCACCGACACCCCGCCCGAGCGGTAGTTGTACTCGTTGCGGTAGCGGGCCTGGGCGTACACAAAGTGCCGGAAGGGGGCCGTGTAGCGGCCCTGGTACGCCCACTGCTGCGGCACGTCGGGGCCGTTGGGGGCCAGGCCCCGCCCGTAGCGGTACGAATTTTCGAGCTGGTGGCCCAGGCCCAGGAAGTTGTCGTCGCCGAGCGAGATTTGGCCCGCGGTGGCCGAGCCCAGCTCGAAGCCGGCCGTGATGCTGAACACGTCGGTGGTCAGCACCTCGATGTCGACGCTGTCGCGGGTGGTGGTCATTTCGTTCACCAGCACGCGGGCGTCCAGGATTTCGGGGCTTTGGCGCAGCAGGCGCTCCGACTCGGCCAGGTCCTGGGGCTCCAGGGGCTGGCCCGGCCGGAACAGCAGCACCTGCCGCACCCGCGAGCGCGCCGTTTTGAGGTGCAGCGCGTTGCCCGACTTCTCCCAGAAGGTGCGCGGCACCCGGGTTGAATCGGCGAGGCTGTAGCCGAAGGCGTCGAGCGTGCGAATGTTCACGCGCCGCACGATTTTGAAGTTGTGGCCGTCGAACTGCCGGTCGAGCAGCACGGCGTCGAGGCCGGTGTTTTCTTCCTGGCGCTGCGTGAAGTTGAGCAGGGCCGCGGCGGCCTTGCCGGCAATGGTTTTGCGGCGCGAGTACGCCTTCAGGCGGGTCAGCACCCGCTCCTCGTCGAAGCGCTGGCGCAGGGAGTCGGCGCGGTGCGGGAGGATTTCATCGCTGGCTTTCAGCGAGTCGGGCGGCACGGCCGAGCGCGGGTCGAACCCCTGCCCGCAAGCCGGCCGGGCCCACGGGCCAAGCAACACAAACAGGAGCAGTAAACAACCTCGCAGGTTCATAATGGGGCGCAACGCTGCAAAATACGAAAAGGAGCCGGGGCCTTCCCGCGCCCCGCCGTGCTACACCCGAAACCCGGACAGGAGCCGGGTATTTGTTTTCCTTGAAAAAGAAACCATTTCCAAAAAAATTAGCTTAATAAATAGCGGCTATTTGACCGCTGTTCATTACTTTTAAGCCCGAAAGCCAGCCCTGCCGCATGAACGAGCGCATTCAAGAGAAACTAAGCATATTAGCCGATGCGGCGAAGTATGACGTGTCGTGCAGCAGCAGCGGGGGCAAGCGCAAAAACGAGAACAAAGGCCTGGGCAACGCCGAGGGCATGGGCATCTGCCACAGCTACACCGAGGACGGCCGCTGCGTGAGCCTGCTCAAGATTCTGCTCACCAACCACTGCATTTTCGACTGCGCCTACTGCGTCTCGCGCCGCTCGAACGACGTGAAGCGCGCCGCCTTCACCGTGGACGAAGTGGTGGACCTGACCATCAACTTCTACCGGCGCAACTACATTGAAGGGCTGTTCCTGAGCTCCGGTATTTTCAGCAGCCCCGACTACACCATGGAGCGGCTGGTGCGCATCGTGAAAAAGCTGCGCACCGAGCACAAGTTCAACGGCTACATCCACGTCAAAACTATTCCCGGCGCCTCGGAAGAGCTCATTGCCGAGGCCGGCCTGTACGCCGACCGCCTCAGCGTGAACATCGAGTTGCCCTCGGAGCTGGCCCTGCAAACGCTGGCGCCGGAAAAGAACTACGCCGAAATCCTGACCCCGATGGGCCAGATTCGGGACGGCATTATTCAGAATAAGGAGGAGAAGGCGCTGTTTAAGAAAGTGCCCGCCTTCGCCACCGCTGGCCAGAGCACCCAGCTCATCGTGGGGGCCAGCGGCGAGACGGACTTACAGATTATCAAGCTCTCCGACAGCCTGTACCAGGGCTACGGGCTGAAGCGGGTGTACTACTCCGGCTACATCCCGGTGACAGACGACGCCCGCCTGCCGCAGGTGACCCAGCCGCCCGTCATCCGCGAGCACCGCCTCTACCAGACCGACTGGCTGATGCGTTTCTACGGCTTCCACGCCGACGAAATTCTGGACCCCGCCCACCCGCACCTCGACCTCGAAATTGACCCCAAGCTGGCCTGGGCCCTGCGCAACCGCCACGTCTTTCCGGTGGATGTGAACACGGCCGAGTACGAGATGATACTGCGCATTCCCGGCGTGGGCGCCCGCTCGGCCAAGCGCATTGTGGCCGCCCGCCGCTTTGCTACCCTCAACATGGAGACTCTGCGCCAGCTGGGCGTAGTGCTCAAGCGCGCCAAGTTCTTTCTCACCTGCCAGGGCGAGCACCAGCCCGTCATCGGCGAGCTAACCGAGCAGCAGGTACGCCGCCAGATTTTGTTCGGCGGCAGCTCGGTGCGTTCAGCCCTGGTCACGCAGCAGCTCGATTTGTTTGCCCAAGCTTCCCTAGCGTAGTGCAGCCATGCCCGACCAAGCTTCTTTTTTGAATGGCCAACCGCCAAGGCTGAAAAGCAGCCTGGGCGGCGCGCAGCACGATATTTTCTACTCCGTCATGAAAATCATCCACCGCCAATCGCAGCCCCTGCCTTCCGCCAAGTCGGAGAAGGTCACCCGTCTCTCGTGCTGCTGCCGCATCAGCGAGCTCATGCCGTTGGTGCGCCAACTGCACGACGACGCCCGCGCCCGCCACACCGCCCAACTCGGCGAGCAAAGCCAGCAGGCAGCGTAGGGTGGGCGTCTCACGGCTCACCTCACCCCCCGGCCCCCGCACCCCCGGGGTGGGGGTGGCGGGCGCGTGCGTGGTGTCTCTTTATTGGGCCCCCCCACCGCGGG
>NZ_JANNOD010000099.1:0-62353 GCF_031398885.1 Hymenobacter sp. | reverse complement strand
TTTAACTCTTCACTTTTAACTGACTCCCGGTGCCCCCTCTCTGAAGGCTTCGCGCTTCAAGCGAACCGGGGGTCAGGGGGTGAGGCCCCCGAACGACACCTACCTTCCCAAACTCCCACCCGCCATGAAACCCGCCTGCTCCTACGCCGCTACCCACGCCGCCAGCCTGGCCGACCCCGCCGGTTTCTGGTCGGCCCAGGCCAGCCATCTGCACTGGGACAAACTGCCCACCGAGCCCTTGAGCCAGGACGCCAGTGGGGCCTACCGCTGGTTTCGGGGGGGCGAGCTGAACACGTCCTTTCTCTGCCTCGACCACCACGTGCAGCAGGGCCGCGGGGCGCAAGCGGCGCTCATCTGGGATTCGCCCGTGACCAACACGCTGCGCACCTACACCTACGCCGAGCTGCTCGACCTCACCGCCCGCTTCGCCGGGGGCCTGCGCGAAATCGGGGTCCGGCTCGGCGACCGGGTCATCATCTACATGCCCAACCTGCCCGAGGCCGTGGTGGCCATGCTGGCCTGCGCCCGGCTGGGGGCGGTGCACTCGGTGGTGTTTGGCGGCTTCGCGCCCCACGAGCTGGCCGTGCGCATCGACGACGCCCGGCCCCGCGTCGTCGTGTGCGCGTCGGGCGGCCTGGAGTTCGACCGCGTCATTCCCTACAAGCCCCTGGTGGACGAGGCCATTTCCGAAGCCGCTCACCCGCCCGCCCACGTGGTGGTGTTGCAGCGCAACTTTGTGACCGCCGAAATGCAGCCCGGCCGCGACCTCGACTACCAGACGCTGCTGCGCGCCGCCCCCGTGCCCGCCGTGCCGGTGCCCGCCACGCACCCGCTCTACATCCTTTACACCAGCGGCACCACCGGCCGGCCCAAGGGCGTGCTGCGCGACCACGGCGGCCACGCCGTGGCCCTGCGCTTCAGCATGGAAGCCGTTTATGACCTTGCGCCCGGCGACGTGATTTTTACCGGCTCCGACATCGGCTGGGCTGTGGGCAGCAGCTACATCGTGTACGGGCCGCTGCTGCGGGGCTGCACCTCGGTGCTCTTCGAGGGCAAGCCCGTGCGCACCCCCGACGCCGGCACCTTCTGGCGCCTGGTGCAGCAGCACCGCGTCAACGTCCTGTTCACGGCGCCCACCGCCATCCGGGCCATCAAGAAGGAGGACCCTGAGGGGCTGCTGGCCAAACAATACGACCTGAGCAGCCTGCGCCACCTCTTCCTGGCCGGCGAGCGCTGCGACCCCGCCACCTACGCCTGGGCCCGGCAGGTGCTGGGCGTGCCGGTGGTCGACCACTGGTGGCAAACCGAGTCGGGCTGGCCCATGCTGGCCACCCTGGTGGGCCTGGAGTGCATGCCCCCGCCCCGGGCCGGCAGCGCCGGCTTTCCCGTGCCGGGCTACGACGTGCACATCCTCGACGAGGCCGGCCAGCCCGTGCCCGCCGGCACCCCCGGCCTAGTGGCCGTGAAGCTGCCGCTGCCCCCCGGCTGCTTCCCCACGCTGTGGAACGACGACGCCCGCTTCCACGAGGCCTACCTGAGTGCCTTCCCCGGCTACTACCTCAGCGGCGACGGCGGCTACCGCGACGCCGACGGCTACTGCTACGTCATGGGCCGCGTCGACGACGTCATCAACGTGGCCGGCCACCGCCTGAGCACCGGCGAGCTGGAGGAGGTGCTGGCCGCCCACCCGGCCGTGGCCGAGTGCGCCGTGCTGGGCCTCGCCGACGAGCTGCGCGGCCAGGTGCCCGTGGGCCTGGTGGTGCTCAAGGACGGCCAAACGATAGTGGAGGCGGCCCTCGAACAAGAGCTGGTGGCCCGCGTCCGTGGTCGCATCGGGGCATTGGCCTGCTTCCGGCAGCTGCTGGTGGTGAAGCGCCTGCCCAAAACCCGTTCCGGCAAAATCCTGCGCAAAACCCTGCGCCAGCTCGCCGACGGCGAAGAATTTGCCATCCCCTCCACCATTGACGACCCGCTGATTCTGGACGAAATCCGCGCCGGGCTGCGGCGCCGCGGGGTAGGGCTGGCCTTTCAGGCCAGTTAGCCGCTCCCACACATTGTGAAGGCTCAAAAGTATTGCGAGTATGACAAATTTTATTCCGCTTATGATGATTTTAGGTTTGCTTGGCGCTATACCTGCCCTGTATATAACGATTATGACCCCGATTAGCAGGATTTCTACCTTGATTATGACGACACCCATTCCGATTAGGACGAATTTCATTTGCGTACATCAACTCGCCGCCGTGAATAAGACGATTTCGACCCCGATTAGCATGATTTCTATGCGCGATGAGGTAATTTTTACCCCGTGACGCTCAAATTTCTTCTCCGTACCGCCGCGCCCCCGCGGCTTGCCCACCTTTCGCCTCATCAACCCACCAACGCACCCCCCAAAACATGCACTCCCGCATCCGCACCCTCGAAGAATACCACGCCGATTACCAGCAATCCGTCGCCGAACCCGACGCGTTCTGGGCCGCCGCCGCCGAGCCCTTCACCTGGCACCGGAAGTGGGACACCGTGCGCGGCGGCGAGTTCTCGCCCGCCGGAGCCAGCACCTGGTACGCCGGCGCCACGCTCAACATCACCGAGAACTGCCTCGACCGCCACCTGGAGCAGCGCGCCAACAAGCTGGCCATCATCTTCGAGCCCAACGACCCCAAAACCCGCCACCTACGCCTGACCTACCGCGAGCTGCACACCCAGGTGTGCCAGATGGCCAACGTGCTCAAGAAGAACGGCGTCCGCAAGGGCGACCGGGTGGTCCTCTACCTGCCCATGATTCCGCAGCTGGCCGTGGCCGTGCTGGCTTGCGCCCGCATCGGGGCGGTGCACGGGGTGGTGTTCGCCGGCTTCTCGGCCACCGCCATCGCCGACCGGGTGAACGACGCCCAGGCCAGCTTCGTCATCACGGCCGACGCCCTGGAGCGCGGCGCCAAGCAAATCCCGGTCAAGAGCGTGGTCGACGAGGCCCTGCTGCACTGCCCCAGCGTGCGCGGCATGTTGGTGGTGGAGCACACCGGCTGGCCCGTGCAGATGCGGGCGGGGCGCGACGTCTGGTTTCACGACGAAGTGCAGGACGTGGAAAAAACCTGCCCTGCCGAGGTCATGGCGGCGGAAGACCCGCTCTTCATCCTCTACACCAGCGGCAGCACCGGCAAGCCCAAGGGCGTGGTGCACAGCCAGGCCGGCTACATGGTCTGGGCCGACTACACGTTCCGCAACGTGTTCCAGGTCGAGGAAAACGACGTGTACTGGTGCACGGCCGACATCGGCTGGGTCACGGGCCACACCTACGGCCTCTACGGCCCGCTGCTGGCCGGCGCCACCACGCTGCTCTTCGAGGGCGTGCCCACGTACCCCTCGCCGGGCCGCTTCTGGGAAGTCATCGACAAGCACCACGTCACCATTTTCTACACCGCGCCCACGGCCATCCGCTCGCTCATGGCCGCGCCCCTCGACCATGTGCTGTCCTACTCGCTCAGCAGCCTGCGCATCCTGGGCTCGGTGGGCGAGCCCATCAACGAGGAAGCCTGGCACTGGTACCACCAGCACGTGGGCAAGGGCCGCTGCCCCATCGTCGACACCTGGTGGCAGACCGAAACCGGCGGCATTATGATATCGGCCCTGGCCGGCATCACGCCCAGCGTGCCGGCCCGCGCCGGCCTGCCGCTGCCCGGCGTGCAGCCCGTGCTGCTCAACCAGGACGGCACCGAAATTGAGGGCAACAACCAGGAGGGCTACCTGGCCCTCAAGGGCAGCTGGCCGGGCGTCATCCGCACCACCTGGGGCGACCACGAGCGCGCCCGCCAAACCTACTTCACGCCCTACCCCGGCTACTACTTCACCGGCGACGGTGCCCGCCGCGACGAGCAGGGCCTCTACCGCATCATCGGCCGCGTCGACGACGTCATCAACGTGAGCGGCCACCGCTTCGGCACCGCCGAAATCGAAAACGCCATCAACCAGAGCGACTACGTGGTCGAAAGCGCCGTGGTCGGCTACCCGCACGACGTCAAGGGCCAGGGCATCTACGCCTACGTCATCTGCCAGCACGGCGTGCCCACCACCGACCTCGAAATCCAAATGGCGGAAGCCAGCATCATCGAGGCGGTGGTGGCCGAAATCGGCAAAATCGCCAAGCCCGACAAGATTCAAATCGTGTCGGGCCTGCCCAAAACCCGCTCCGGCAAAATCATGCGCCGCATCCTGCGCAAAGTCGCCGAAGGCGAAACCACCAACCTCGGCGACGTCACCACCCTCCTCGACCCGCTGGTGGTGGACGAGATTCTGGCGGGGAAGAAGTAGGGGCGAGTAAGCTTAAATTTGACGCGGCCCGCTGAACCAGTTTCGGCGGGCCGCGTTTTGGTTTCACTTTGGTTCAACTTATTCCCTTCGGCATGACTCCCACTCTTCAGGAAATCGAAACGGCTGTGACCCAGCTCACGTCCGAGCAACTGACTGATTTCCGCGCTTGGTTTGCGGAATACGATGCCCAGCGTTGGGACCAGCAGTTCGAAACTGACGTGGTGGGTGGTCGTCTCGATGCCCTTGCCGCTGAAGCATTGAATGATTATAGTGCTGGCCGCACCACTGAGCGTTGAAGCACCGGGCTACGCCGCGCTTTTGGCAGGCGTTTGATAAGCTGCCGCCCGAAATCATGCGCCTAGCAAACAAAAATTATGCGCTCTGGCGCGACAATCCGTCGCACCCCGGCTTACAATTCAAAAAGGTGGGCAAATTCTGGTCGGTTCGGGTAGGGCTCCAGCACCGGGCGCTGGGCATCGAGGCCGAAGACGGGATGCTGGTTTGGTTTTGGATTGGGCGCCACGACGAATACGACCACCTGATTGCCTAGCGCTGCATCCTGCGCAAAGTCGCCGAGGGCGAAACCACCACCCTGCTCGACCTGCTGGTGATAGACGAGATACTGGCGGGAAAAAAGTAGGTCCCAAACCTAAAGTTTAAAGTTAATTAGATTACAAAAGGGCCGCTGATAGTTTCAGCATCCCTTTGCCTCACCCAAACACCTTCACCCGCTCACCTTTGCGCTTGGTGCGCAGGTGCTGCCGGATAATCTGCTGGATGTCCTTGTTGTCGGCGTAGGGCTGAATGACCTCGCGGAAGTCGGCCAGCTTGCGGGCCGTGAACGTCTCGTCCACGTAGGCAAAGCCGCGGTAGTGCCCGTTTTCGACCAGCACGAGGCTTTTCTCCAGTTCCGTGCGGCCTGCGCCGATGACGACGAAGGTTTCGTGCTCGTAGCTGATGCTGTCGATGGCCTCGTCCACACGCTGGTTGTAGCTCTCCGGCGGCTCCTGGCCCACGCAGGCGCCCTGGCAGCGGTGCACCTGGTAGTCGAAGCAGCCGCCCGGCGTTTTGTACAGCCCGCAGAGCTTCTGGCACAGGTTATACTTGGCCACCTTGTGGTACAGAAAGCCCTGGGCCTTGAACTGGTTGCCCAGCGCGATGATGGGCACTTCGGCGTTGCGGGCGTCGGCGCGGCCGTAGGCCAGGCGCTTGTAGCCCTGCTCGTCTACCCGCAGGTAGATGCCGGCCGGAAACACCGAGCGCCGCTGGGCCCGGTTGTAAGCCGGCCTGAGCTGTTTTATCAGGTGCGACTCGTAGAGCAGCGCCACCAGCTCCGAGCCGGTCAGCTCCCAGGTGATGTCGGCAATGGAATTCTTGAACTCCAGGCTCTTGCGCGACTTCACATCGACGGCAAAGTGCTGCTGGATGCGCTTGTAGATGTTGATGCTTTTGCCCACGTAAATCACCTCGCCGGCCTCGTTGTGGAAGTAGTATACGCCCGTGGCCTGCGGCAGACTGGCCACCAGCGCCGCCGACACCAGCGGCGGCAGCAGCGCCGTGCGGATGGCCTCCTGCACGGCGGCTACGCGCTTGGGCGCGGGCGCCTTGGTACCGTCGGGCCGGCGGCCGGCGGGGGCCAGGGCGTCCACCCGCGCCAGGGTGTCGGCTTCGGGGGCGCCGTTTTGCACGGCCTCGCTGCCCTGCGTGATTTTCAGCAGCTTGCCAAACAGTAGGGCGGTGGCGTGGGCATCGCCGGCGGCGCGGTGGCGGCCTTCGAGCGGGATGCCGATGCTCTGGCAGAGCTTGCCGAGGCTGTAGCTGGGCTGGCCGGGAATGAGCGAGCGGCTCAGCCGCACCGTGCACAGGGTTTTGCGGGAGTAGTTGTAGCCCAGGTCGGCAAATTCCTTCTTCAAAAACGAGTAGTCGAAGCGCACGTTGTGAGCCACGAATACGCAGCCCGCGGTCATCTCCACCACCCGGCGGGCCACCTCGTGGAACTTGGGGGCGTCGCTCACCATGTCGTTGGTGATGCCCGTGAGCTGGGTGATGAACGGCGGGATGGAACGGCCGGGATTAAGCAGGGTGGCGTACTCGTCGACGATTTTCTCGCCGTCGTGCACGTAAATGGCTATCTCGGTGATGCGGTCCTGGGTGGGCTGCCCGCCGGTGGTTTCAAGGTCAACGATGGCGTACAAATTGCGGCGGGAAATGAGGAAACGAAAGGCTAACAAGGCCGGGGGCCGCGTTGGTTGCACAACCGCCGCGCCGGGGCTGACGGAAGCCCAAAAGTAAGCCCGCCCCGGGCGGCCCAAACACAAAAAAGCCCGCCGGAGCCGGCGGGCTTTTTTGTGGGGCTAATGCTGCAAATTTAGCTGACTTTATGCAGCTCCAACCAGTTTTTGGCTTCCAGAATCTGGCTGTGCTGCTCCTGAAGCACGCCCTTGGCGTCCGCGGGCAGGCCCTGGGTGCCGAGGGCCGCCTCGTAGGCTTTCAGGGCCGTGGCTTCGCCGGTTTTGGCGGCTTCGAGCACCGATGAATCGTCGTGGCCGGTGACGGCCGACTTGATGTTAATCCAGCCGCGGTGCACGGCGGCGGCGGCGTCGGTGGCCAGCGACTCCACCGTGGAAGAGTCCTCCAGGTTAATGTTGTACTGCTGGGCGTGGCGCTCCAGGGTGCTGACAAAGCCGGCGCGCTGCTGCGAAAACTGGCTGAGCTGGGCTTTCAGCTCCGGGCTCTGCACGGCATCCGCCGCCTCCTGGTAGCCCGTCACCGAAGTGCGGTTGAGGTTAATTAAGTCGACGAGCGCGCGGTCAATGGGTTGCATGGCCATGGTTGTGGTGGTTGGGGAAAGGAAATGTAAAAAATTAGGGAGCCGCGGAGCAAATGCCGCGGCGCCTCTCTCTGTACGGGGAAGGGTGGGGTGGGGGTTACGTTGCCGGCGCGGGCGCTTCAAATGCGCTTGAGCATGTGCCAGGCCTTGGCCAGTACGCCGGGCTTGGTAACCGGTTTTTCCTTCTTCGTGTCCTCGCCGTCCGTCACGTCGCCCAGCAGAAAACCCCACGGCTCGGTCGTCTTGTTCGCGTCGAACACCACCTTGAGCACGGCCGTGAGCGGGATGCTCAAAATCATGCCCGGCGTGCCCCACAGCTCGCCGCCCAGGATGAGGGCCACGATGGCAGCAAGGGGGTTGATGCTCACTTTGGAGCCCGTAATCATGGGCGTGATGAAGTTGCCTTCCAGGAACTGCACCACCAGAAACACACCCACTACGGCGGCGGCCTTGGCCGGCGAGCCGGTTTCGACCAGCGTAATCAGGGCCGGAATGGTGGCCCCCACCAAGATGCCGATGTAGGGAATGATGGCCAGCACCGAGGCAAAAATGGCGAAGAAGACGGCAAACTTCACGTTGAGCAGCAGCAGTCCGATGCCGTTGAGTATTGCCACGATGACGATGACCGTGAGCAGCCCCGAGATGTAGGCCTGCACGACCGTCTGGATGCTGTCCATGGTGTGGAGCACGGACGTGCGCTTGTCCGGCGTCACGAAGCGGAACATGAACTGCCGGATGTGGTCGCGGTAATACAGCAAACAAAAGATGTAGATGGGCACCAGCGTGACCACGCTCAGCACGCCGGCCGTGGTGCTGAGCGTACTGCCCAGGAAACCGCCGGCCGATTTTTTGCCAAAGTTCAGCGACGAGTCAATGATTTCGTCCTTGCTCATCACCCGGAAGCCGAACCGGTCGTGCAGCCACTGCTGGCCCTGGTCCAGCATCACGACCAGCTTTTTTTGTATCATGGGCAGCTCCGCTTTCAGGTCCACTATTTGGGCGCCAAATACCACAATGAGGCCCGCAATGCCCCCGATGAGCAGCAGGATGGCGACCAGAATGGCCAGCGCCCGGGGCCAGCGCCAGCTCTCGAACTTGCGCACCAGCGGCAGCAGCAGCGTCGTGAGCAGGCCGGCGAACACCAGCGGCAGCAGGATGCCGTCGAGCTTGTGCAGCACGAACACCAGCAGTGAAAGCCCGATGAGCAGAAAAGTGTAGTGCACCACCGGCGCCAGCCGGGCTTCCGCTGGGGTTGAAGTCGTTTGCTGAATGGGACCGTGCGGCGCCCCGCGGTTGATTAAAGGAGGAAACATGAGCGACAGGGTAGGCCCTGGGATAAATGTGGACGTTGGGATTGAAGAGGCCGGAGACGCCAAAGCGGTGAACCCAGGCCGGGTGAGCGGTGTTGAAGACTAAATTAATTAGTGGGAAATTACTAAAAGAGCTGGCAAAAATTCTTGCCCTCCCGCTGATTTCTGCGTTATTTTACCCCAAATCTGGAGAACAGTTGCCCCAATGACCAACGAATTACTCACCGAGGCCCCGCAAGCCACTGCCAAAGTCCCCGACCACGGCTACAACGAAGACAGCATCCGCTCGCTGGACTGGCGCGAGCACATCCGCCTGCGGCCCGGCATGTACATCGGCAAGCTCGGCGACGGCTCCGCGTACGACGACGGCATCTACGTGCTGGTGAAGGAAGTGGTGGACAACTGCATCGACGAGCACGTGATGGGCCACGGCCGCACCATTGACATCAAAATCTCGGATTCGCGGGTGCAGGTGCGCGACTACGGCCGCGGCATCCCGCTGGGCAAGGTGGTCGACGTGGTGAGCAAAATTAACACCGGCGGCAAGTACGACTCGAAGGTTTTTCAGAAGTCCGTTGGCCTGAACGGCGTGGGTACGAAGGCCGTGAATGCGCTCAGCGGCTACTTTCTGGTGCAAAGCGTGCGCGAAGGCGTGATGAAATCGGCCGAATTTGCCCAGGGCCGGTTGGTGCAGGACCCCAAGCCGGCCAAAACCAGCCAGCGCAACGGCACGCTCGTTACCTTCCAGCCCGACGACACGATTTTCAAGAACTACCGCTTCATTCCCGAATACCTCGAAAACCAAATCTGGAACTACGTTTACCTCAACGCCGGCCTGACCATCAACTTCAACGGCCAGAAGTATTATTCGGAAAACGGCCTGCTCGACCTGCTCGCCCGCAAGGCCGATGTGGAGCACCTGCGCTACCCCATCATCCACCTCAAGGCACCCGACATTGAGATGGCGCTGACCCATGGCAACGACTACGGGGAGGAGTATTATTCTTTCGTGAACGGGCAGTACACCACGCAGGGCGGCACCCATTTGGCCGCGTTTCGCGAGGCAGTGGTGAAGGCCGTGCGCGAGTTCTACAAGAAGGACTTTGACGCGGCCGACGTGCGCGGCTCCATCATCGCGGCCATTTCGGTGCGGGTGCAGGAGCCCGTGTTCGAGAGCCAGACCAAGACCAAGCTGGGCTCGATTAACATGGGCGAGGACGGCCCGTCGGTGCGCGGCTTCATCATGGATTTTGTCAAGGAACATCTCGATAACTTCTTGCACAAGAATCCCAGGACCGCCGAAGACTTGCTCAAGCGCATCATGCAGAGCGAGCGGGAGCGCAAGGACATGGCCGGCGTGAAAAAACTGGCCAACCAGCGTGCCAAAAAAGCCAACCTGCACAACCGCAAGCTGCGCGACTGCCGCTTCCACCTGGGCGAAAACGCCAAGGACGGCGCCGAAAAAGAGCTGCTCACCACGCTTTTCATCACGGAGGGGGATTCGGCCTCGGGCAGCATCACCAAAAGCCGCAACGTGGAGCTTGAGGCCGTGTTTAGCTTGCGCGGCAAGCCCTTGAACTGCTTCGGATTGAAGAAGAAAATCGTGTACGAGAACGAGGAGCTGAACCTGTTGCAGCACGCCCTCAACATCGAAGAGGGCATCGAGCATTTGCGCTACAACCGCGTCGTTGTCGCGACCGACGCCGACGTTGACGGGATGCACATCCGCCTGTTATTGCTCACCTTCTTCCTGCAGTTTTTCCCCGATTTGGTGCGTAACGGCCACGTGTTCATCCTCGAAACCCCGCTCTTCCGGGTGCGCAATAAAAAGGAAACCATTTACTGCTACAACGAGCAGGAGAAGCAGGCCGCCATGCGCAAGCTGGGCAAAAACCCCGAAATCACCCGGTTCAAAGGCTTGGGTGAAATTTCGCCGGAAGAGTTCGGCAAATTTATCGGCGACAACATCAAGCTAGAACCGGTCATCCTGCAGTCGGACCGCAGCATCCAGCAGGTGCTCACCTATTACATGGGCAAGAACACCCCTGCCCGCCAGGAATTCATCATCGAAAACCTGCGCCTGGAGAAGGACCTGGTCACTTCCGACGTGTTGCCCGCGGCCGAAGTGGTAGAGGCCGAAGCGTAAGCAGCTCACTGTCCCGGCAGCCCTGGGCCTGAAATTCCGGCAGCCCCCGCCGGGCACCCCCAACGTTGGCCAGGGGTGCCCGGCGGGGGCTGTTTTTGGCTGGTCAATCACGCCGCCGCGATGGGTCATGGGGCGGGGCAATGAGCGGGAGATTTTGCCGTTGCAGGCTGGCGGCGTGTACCTTTAGCGCCTCATCTACCATTCCATTCACAATGACATTTTCTACGCGCTTGGCTTTGCTTTTGGGTTTGTGGGCGGCCACCGGCACGGCCCAGGCCGCTGCCCTGCCCCCCGCCGCGCCCCTGCCTTTCGTGGCAAATAAGGGCCAGTGGGACAAGCAAGTAAAATTTTCCGTCGCAATCCCGGGGGGACGGCTGTTCCTGGAAAAGAACTGCTTTACCTATAACCTGTTTCCGGCCGCGCTTCCCGGCGCGCCAGAAAGCGCGGCGTTCCGGACGGTGGCCAGTCATGCTTTTCGGGTGACGTTGGTGGGCGCGGCGTCCGGCCCGATGCTGACCGGCGAGGAGCCGCAGCAAGCTTACCATAATTACTTTCTGGGCAACGACCCGGCGCGGTGGGCGGCCCGGGTGCCGCTGTTTGCCGGGGTGCGCTACCGCAGCGCCTATCCCGGCGTGGACGTGCGGTGGCACCAGCAGGGCACGGGGCAGCTGGAATACGATTTTGAGGTGGCCCCGGGGGCCCGCCCGGCCGGCATCCGGCTCCGCTACGACGGCCTCGACGGGGTGTCGCTCACGCCCGAAGGCCACCTGCGGCTGCGCACCAGCGTGGGCGAGTTACGGGAGCAGGCCCCCGTGGCGTGGCAGGTGTCGGCTGCCGGCGAGCGCCGGGCGGTGCCGTGCCGCTTCGTGCTGCGCGGCCAGGAGGTAAGCTTTTCGTTGGGCGCGGGCTACAACCCCGCGCAGCGCCTCGTTATCGACCCCGTTCTGGTGTTCGCCACGTACTCGGGCTCGCCGGCGGGCATGTCGGCCAACACTGCGGCGGCCGATGCGCAAGGCAATATGTACACCGGGGGGCAGTTGTTTGGTGGCAACTATCCGGTGACCCTCGGGGCCTTCAAAACGAATTACAATGCCGGCAACATGGGGATTGCCAAGCTTTCGGCAAACGGCGCTAGTTTGCTGTATGCTACTTATTTGGGCGGCACCAATAGCGCGGGAGCGGGCCAGGATTACCCCCTGGACATGGAAGTAAACGCGGCCGGGGAATTGCTGCTGCTGGGCTCAACTTCCGCGGCGGACTATCCAATTACGGCCGGCGCATTCGACCGCCAGCTCAGCGCCGGTAGCGGGGGGCCGTTTTCGGCGCGCGATTTGGTCGTGACCCGGTTCAACGCCAGCGGCACCGCGCTGCTGGCCTCCACCTACCTCGGCGGCAGCGGCGAGGAAGCCGGCTCCGTGTCGTCGGTGCCCGGGAGCCTGACCCTGGACCCCACCACCGGCGACGTGCTGGTAGTGAGCAGCACGTTGTCAACCGATTACCCCGTGCTCAACGCCGCGCAAGCTGCTTCGCTCGGCAGCCAGGAGGGGGTGCTCACCCGCCTGAACCTGGGGCTGACGGCCCTGCGCTGGTCTACTTACCTGGGCGGCACCGGCGCCGACCGCGCCCACGACGTAAAAGTGGCGCCCAACGGCGACGTGTACGTGTGCGGCAGCACCACCAGCACCGGGCTGGCGCTGGGCACCCCGGGCATCTTGCCAGTAGCTCCGGGGGGCATCAACGGCTTCGTGATGCGCTACAGCCCGGCTGGCGCGCGACTGGCCGGCACCTACCTGGGCACGGCGGCCCGCGACGTGGCCCGCTTCCTCGACATCGCCGCCAATGGGCAGGTGCTAGTGGGAGGCGCTTCCGATGGGCCGTACCCGCGCACCGCCGGCACTTACGCGGCGGTCGTGCCCGGTACCATGGGTTTCTTCGTGCACGGCCTCAGCCCGGCGCTCAATGCCACGGTGTTTAGCACCCAGGTCAGCGTCGTGAGCACCCTGAGTCAGCCGCTGACTTCGAATATCCTGACTGGGTTTGGGCGCGACGACTGTGGGCGGCTCTATTTCAGCACCTACGCGGGCGCCATTGCCAGCCCCGGTTGTCCCCGCACTGCTGATGCTTTTTCCAGCCAGCCACGCAGCCTGTACCTGGCGGTGTTGGCCGAAAACGCGACTGCGCTGCTGTACGGGACTTACGTGGGGGAAGTCAATAGCAATCAGGGCACTTCGGGTGGTACGCACACGCACTTTGCCGCTTCCAATCACGTGTCGCGGGCCGGGGTGCTGTACCATCTCACGTGCAGCTCGGGCCGCACGTTTGGCACCACGCCGGGGGCCTACTCGGCCGGGGCAACCGGGGGGCTCGACGGGGCCGCCTTTAAGTTTAACATGGCGCCCAGTGCCAACAGCAGCATTCAGCTGGCCGTGGTGCCGCCCCCGGCCGGTTGCGCCCCCTACGCGGTGCAATTCAACAACACCACGGGCGGGGCGTTGCTCTACAGCTGGGATTTTGGCGACGGGAGCCCGCTCGATACGGCCAAGGCCCCGCTCCACACCTATGCTGTGGCCGGAACCTACACGGCCCGCTTGGTGGCTACCCGCAGGCTAAACGTTGCGGGCTGCGGCCCCGGCACCGTGGCCCTGGACGTTCCGGTGGCGGTGGAGGCGCCCGCGCCCGCCCGCGTGGTGGCCGACTCCCTGGGCTGCGGCCGGGCCCTGGTGCTGGACCCCGCCCGCCTCGTGCCGACGGTCTCGGGCAGCGCTTTCCGCTGGAGCACGGGCGCCCAAACTCCCACCGTAGCCGTGACCACTCCCGGGCGCTACCGCGTCGAAGTTGACCAGGGAAGGCCTTGCCCGGCTTTCATCGAGTTCGACGTGCGGGCCGTGGCGCCCCCCGTGCCCCGAATGATTCTAGACTCACTGAGCTGCGGTCAACGGCTGGTGCTGGACCCCGGGCGGCTTACGCCCCGGCCAATTGGCACGGGGTACCGCTGGAGCACCGGGGCCCAAACCCCCGCCTTGGCGGTAGAAGCCCCGGGCCGCTACCGCCTCGAAATCGAGCAGGGGCGCTTTTGCCCCGTCGTGGTAGAGTACGAGGTGAGGCTTAGCAACTTGTTTGCCATGCCCAACATCTTGACGGCCAATGGCGACGCGCTGAATGCTGCCCTGAAAGCGCCACCGGCTTACGGCGTGCCCCAGCTGAGGGTGTTCAACCGTTGGGGCCGCCTGGTGTACGAAACCATGGCTTACCACAACGACTGGACCGGGGCTGGCCAGCCCGCTGGCGTCTACTACTATCAGCTGTTGCAGCCCACTTGCGACGTTGCGCTCAAAGGGTGGGTTGAGATTGTGCGTTAGCACCCGCTGAACTGAGGTGATCTAGGAAAGATGGACAGAAGAAGGACGTATATTTCTTCTGTTATGGCAACCAAAACCAGCGGGTCGTCGCCCGACAAACGGCGTAAATACGACGAAGCGTTTAAGGCCGAGGCCCTGCGCCTAGCTGGCGAGAGCCGCAGCACGCAGGCTGCCGCACGGCAGCTGGGCATTGGCCCCAAGCTGCTTTACCGCTGGCAGCAAGCCCAACTCGTAGCTGAAGTGGGCAGTGAAGAAGTGGCCCGCGACCCGGAAGTGCGCGCACTACGCGCCCGTCTTAAACGGGCCGAGCAGGAGCTCGATATTTTAAAAAAAGCCTTGGTCATCTTCGGCCAACCGACCCGGTGAGCACTTATCAGCACATCGCCCAACGCCAGGCCCAGGTGCCCGTGCGCCAGCTTTGCCACGTGCTGCACGTGGCCCCGGCCGCGTATTACGCCTGGCAGCGCCACCGGCAGCAGCCCAGGGCCGAGCCGGCCTGGCAAGTAGCGGTGCGCGAGTCCTTTGCCTACCACAGCCAGCGCTATGGCACGCGTCGACCGCGGGCCGAAGTGCAAGCCCAGGGCCACGCGGTAGGCCGCTGGCGCATCCGCCGCGTGCTGGCCCGGCACGGCCTGCGGGCGCAGCAACCCCGCTCGTTCGTGCCGCGCACCACTGACTCGAACCCGGCCGTGCGCGCCGCGCCCAACCGCTTGCTCGGCCAGCCAGCCCCCACCGCCCCCAACCGGGTGTGGGTGGGCGACATCACGTACCTGCCCCGCCAAGGCGGCGGCTGGCTGTACTTAGCCGTGTGGCTGGACCGCTGCTCGCGCAAAATCGTGGGCTGGGACGTGCGCGACACCATGCCCGAAGATTTGGTGAGCGAGGCGCTGCGCCGCGCCCTGGTGGTGCGCCGCCCGCCGGCCGGACTTGTGGTCCACTCTGACCAGGGCAGCCAGTACACGGCCACGCGATTCAAGGACTTACTGACCCGGCATGGCGCCGTGCAAAGCATGAGCCGGCGCGGCAACTGCTACGACAACGCCCACGCCGAATCGTTTTGGAGCCGCTTCAAAGCCGAACTGCTCGACGGCGGCTCCTTCCCCAGCTTGGCCGAAGGCAAGCTCGAAATCAGCCATCATGTCGCCTATTACAACGCCGAGCGGCGGTGTTCTGCGCTCGGCTACCAAGCCCCCAACCACTTCGAAACCCAACTCCAAACCACGTCCCAATTGTGTCCGGCTTAGCTGGACCACCTCAGAACTGCCCCGCCCGCGCGGGTCCACGAAAAAGTTTCGGGCGGGGGTGCGGTTATATTTGAAATTTTGTGTAGGTTTGAACCGCCGCCCAGGGGTAGACTGGTCGGTAAATTCCACGGAAAAGCCCGCGCCTTTGGCACGGGCTTTTTTCGTTGTGCCTTGTATCTGCCGAATTCATGGGTCGTTTGGCAGATGAAACGACAGGCATCTAGCTACTTTTCTTAGCTTTATTGGCGGCTGAATAGTGCATTTTTCGTTTCTAAATCGTATTTTTGGCTTAAGTTAGCGCTTGCAACCGTTGGAGCAGCGCTAATATTATTGGGAGCCATCCTGGCTTCTTTCGCATTGTCGCTAACTGCGCTCCGCGCTGGCTCTGGTATTTTTGACAGCACCCCGCCGACTTTATTACGTTTCTTTCGTGGCCACTCCTGATACTCCCGCTTCCAATAGTTCCGACCAAAATTTTTTGCAGTCCGGCGACTCGGTTGATTTTGACCTTTCGGCGGCTTTCCCGGTGGCGGCGGCTGACGCGGAAGAGGCCCCCGGCTTAGCCCATTCAGCCGGGACGGCGGCGAGCAACGCCGGGGTAGAAGCCGCCGACTTGTTTGATGCCGCGCCCGCGGTCCACGTCGCGGCCGATACCGTTCCGGAACCCGAAACGGAGGAAGAACCCAAGTTTGCGCCCGGCGAAACCATCCACGACGTGGCCACGGTGAAAGGCATGTACCAAAACTGGTTTCTGGACTACGCTTCCTACGTGATTCTGGAGCGGGCCGTGCCGGCCATTGAAGACGGCCTGAAGCCCGTGCAGCGGCGCATTTTGCACGCCATGAAGGAGATGGACGACGGCCGCTTCAACAAAGTCGCCAACGTCATCGGCCAGACCATGCAGTACCACCCCCACGGCGACGCCAGCATCGGCGACGCCATGGTGAACCTGGGCCAGAAAGACCTGCTCATCGAAACCCAGGGCAACTGGGGCGACGTGCGCACCGGCGACGGCGCCGCCGCGCCCCGCTACATTGAAGCCCGCCTGTCCAAGTTTGCGCTCGACGTGGTGTTCAACCCCGACACCACCGAGTGGCAGCTCAGCTACGACGGCCGCAAGCGCGAGCCCACCACGCTGCCCGTAAAATTCCCGCTGCTGCTCGCGCAGGGCGTGGAAGGCATTGCCGTGGGCCTGAGCACCAAGATTATGCCCCACAACTTCCGCGAGCTGTGCAAGGCCAGCATCGACGTGCTGCGGGGGCGGGACGTGCAGTTGTTCCCGGACTTCGCGACCGGGGGGCTGTGCGATGTGAGCAACTACAACTCGGGCCTGCGCGGCGCCAAAATCCGGCTGCGCGCCACCATCGAGAAATTTGACAAGACGCTGCTCATCATCCGCGACATTCCCTACGGCACCACGACCACGGCGCTGATGGAAAGCATCGTGAAGGCGTCGGAGGCCAACAAAATCAAGATTAAGAAGGTGGTCGACAACACGGCGGCCAAGGTAGAAATTCAGGTGCAGCTGCCGGCCGGCGTGTCGCCCGACCTGACCATCGACGCCCTCTACGCTTTCACCGACTGCGAAATCAGCATCTCGCCCAATACCTGCGTCATTATTGGCGACAAGCCCCGGTTTGTGGCGGTGGAGGACGTGCTGCGCCAGAGCACCGGCGCCACGGTGCGCCTGCTGGAGCGGGAGCTGGAAATTCGCCAAGCCGAGCTGTGGGAAAAGTGGCACAACGCCTCGCTGGAGAAAATCTTCATCGAGAACCGCATTTACCGCAAGATTGAGGAGTGCGAGACCTGGGCCGAAATCCTGGAAACCATCGACAAGGGCCTGAAAAAATTCGTGCGCATAGCCGGCGAGAGGGAGCGGGCCGACGACCAGCGCATCCTGCTCCGCCGCCCCATTGCGGAGGAAGACCTGACGCGCCTGACCGAAATCCGCATCAAGCGCATTTCAAAATTCGACGGCTTTAAGGCCGATGAGTACATTCAGAAGCTGGAAGCTGAGCTGGCCGAAGTAGCCGACCACCTGGCGAACCTGACGCGCTACGCCATTCACTACTTTGACGGCCTGCTGAAGAAGTACGGCGCGGGCCGCGAGCGCAAAACCCAGCTCCGCACCTTCGACGTGGTGACGGCCCAGAAAGTGGCCATTGCCAACCAAAAGCTGTACGTAAACCGCGTGGACGGTTTCGTGGGCTTCGGCTTGAAAAAGGACGAATTCGTGTGCGACTGCTCGGACCTGGACGACATCATTGCCATCAAGCGCGACGGCACATTCACGGTGACCAAAATTGCCGAGAAGACGTTCGTGGGCCGCGACGTTCTGCACGTTGGCGTTTACAATAAGAACGACGACCGCTTGGTCTACAACATGGTGTACCTGGACGGCGCTTCGGGCATCAGCTTCGCCAAGCGTTTCTTGGTGTCGGGCATCACCCGCGACAAGGCCTACGATTTGACCAAGGGCACCAAGGGCACCAAAACCCTTTACTTGACGGCCAACCCAAATTCGGAATCGGAAATTGTGAGCATCCAGCTCAGCGACAAGGCGCCGGCGCGGGTCAAGCAGTTCGACTTTGACTTTGCCGAGCTGGGCATCAAGGGCAAGGGTTCGATGGGCAACATCGTGACCAAGCAGCCCATCAAAAAAATCACCCGCAACTCGCTGGGCGATTCCACGCTGGGCGGCCGCGAAATCTTCTTCGACTCCGTGGTGGGCCGCCTGACTACGTCCGCGCACGGGCGCTACCTGGGCACCTTCGACACCGACAACCACGTGCTGGTGGTTTTCAAGGACGGCAGCTACGAGCTGAAGACGGCCGACCCCGCCAACCATTTCGACGTGCCCAACATTGTGCTGCTCCGCAAGCACGCGCCCGAAGTGACGCTGAGCGCGGTGTACGTGGACGGCGAAACCAAGATTTATTACGTCAAGCGGTTTAAAATCGAGACTAGCACCCTCGATAAGCGCTTCCTGTTCATTTCCGAAGCCAAAGGCTCCAAGCTGGTGGCCGTGTCGGCCAACCCGGAGCCGGTAGTGGAGGTGAAAATGCAACGCGACAAAAAAGCCGACAAGGAAACGGAGAAAATCGGCCTCCACGAATTCATCGACGTGAAGGGCTGGAAAGCCATGGGCAACAAGCTCAATTACTTCAAAATCCACGCCCTCGCGCTGCTTACCGACGAAGGCCCCGAGCCCCAGCGCCGCGAAGTGGCCCGGAAACGCCTGCCTGCCGCCCCTCCCAAAGCCGGCGAGCCGGGGGAAAGTGCCCCGCGCGAGCGCTCCGAAGCCGGCGGCCCCGTGGAGGTGACGGCCGAGGAAGTGGCCCAAGCCCGCGAGTTGCTCAAGCGGCCCAAGGCGCAGCTGGGGCTGTTCTAAGCTGGCCTCGCCCAAAATCGAGGGGCCGGGCCCCGGGTTGGGTTCGCGGCTCCGTTGCCCGGCCAGCCTGCTGGCTTGCCTGGTGCCCGCCGGAACCGCCTCGTATTTGAGCCGGGGCCCTGTTTCTTTGCGTTTATGCCTGCTGGTTTCCCGTCGTGGCCGTGCCCAACCCCACCAATCAGGTGCGGGCTCGGCTGGGTGTGGGGAGCCCTGCTGGCCTGGGTGCTGGCGGTGGGGCCCGCGCTCGGGCAAAAGCGCACCGGAACTATCGCGCCCCGAACGCGCCCGGAAGCCGGGGCCAGCAGCCCGGCGGCCGACCCGCCGGCGGTACGCGCCAAGCTGTTCCAGGCCGCTACCCTGGCCAACAACTTCAAGGAATCAGAAGCGCTGGCACTTTACCAGGACGTACTGAAAACCGCCCCCGCTCACTATGTGGCCCTGTGGCAGGCTTCCTTGCTCAGCGTGAGAATCGGCAGCCGGTACTCCGACGAAACCCGAAAGGCCGCCTATTTTGAAGCCGCCCGCCAGTACGCTGACCGGGCCCTGCTCATCCGGCCCGAAGGGGGCGAGAGCAACTACGCGGTGGCCTTGGCCCTGTTCAATCAAGCCATTTTGTTCCGGGCCGGGGCCCGGCTGGCGGCTTTCCGCGACCTGCGCTCGCACGTGTACCTCGCCACCGAACGGCGGCCCGACTTGCCCGGGGCCTGGCAGCTGCTGGGCCGCTGGCAGTACCGCGTGGCGCACTACAACCTGCTGGAACGGGTCTACAGCAAGTTGGTGCTCGGGGGCGTGCCCGGTGGTGGCGACAGCCGCGCCGCGATGGAAAGCCTGGAGAAAGCCCGGCAGCTGGCCCCGTTTAATTTGCAGTTTTGCTACGATTTGGCCCGGATGTGCCGGTACCAGGGCCGCCGCCGCCGGGCCATTGAAGTGCTGCGCGAAGCCGAAAAAATCCCCGCCATCACCAGCGAAGACTTGGTGGTGAGCCGTCTGTGCCGCCAGATGCTGCCCATTTTGTTGCGCGCGGATGCGCGGCGCCAAAAGCGGCTGGCCCGGTTCCTCAGGCCCACCGCCCCCCCTGACTCGACCAGGCAGCCCATCGACACCGCCAGCAAGAAAGAGTAGCAGGGCGTACGCGCCCGCCGCTGGGTTCGCCTGAGCCGGGGAAACGGTGAGAGCCCGCCCGCCTGCCAGGCGGGGCTTCACCGGTAGCTGTTTAATTTGCAGTGTTTCGCCGCTTATTAATCATGGTTAGCTTTCGGATGCATGGACTTTTTGCTGCGCCGTGGGTTGCGGTGCTGGCTTTGGCCTGCCAATCCGCGCCTGCCGAGCGCGCCGAAACCCTGGTTAACCTGGCCACGGTGCAGAGCGGCCCGCGGGTGCAAGCCGATGAACTCAATGGAGCCATTGCCCGCGAGCCCCGCAACGCCGCGCTGCTGGCCCGCCGGGCCACTTTGCGCCTCGCCGCCGGGGAGCCCCGCGCCGCGCTAACGGACTTGGCGGCCGCTTTGGCACTCGACAATGCCAACGGCAAGCTCTATTTCCTGCAAGCGCGGGCCTTCCGGGCGCTGAACCAACTGCCGGCCGCGCTCAGGGCGGCCCGCCAGGCCGCCGACCGCGGCTTCGCGGAGCCCCAACTGCCGCTGCTGGTCGGCGAAACCCACCTGGCCGCCCGAAATTACCCCGCGGCCCTCGACAACCTGGACCGGACCCTACGGCTCGACCCCGACCAGTCCGCGGCCTTGTTCTACAAAGGGCTGGCGTACGCGGCCACGGCCGACACTTCCACCGCCGTGCAGTATTTGCAAGATGCCCTGGCCCGCGACCCGCACCAGCCCGAAATCCTGCACCAACTGGCCTTCTTGTTAAATGCCTGGCGCATTCCGGCCGATGCCGGCCGCTACGCGGGTTTGGGCATGCGCCTGGATACCACTTCCGGGTTGCTGCAGTACGACTACGGCCGCCACCTGGAGTTGCGGGGGCGCCCGGATAGTGCCCTGTGGCATTACCGCCGCGCCTTGGTGCTTGACACCACCGTGTACCGGGCCGACTACCGCCTGGGCTTGGCCGCCGCCAAAGGGCACCAACCCGCGGCCGTTGTTGCGCACCTCGGCCGCGCCCTGCGCCGCAACCCACGGCTGCCCCAGGCCCGCGCGTTGCTGGCTGATGCGCTGGAGGCCCAGAACCGCCTGGCTGCCGCGCTGGCCCAGTACCGTCTACTCGTCGTTGAAAACCCCGGCAACCAGCACTGGACGTTCAAGGTCTGGAAAACCAACGAACGGCTGCAGGCGCTCCTGCCCGACAGCCTGCGCACCACGCCGCGCTACTACCGCCGTCCGCCGGCGCCGCTGCAACCGCTGCCCATCAGCCCCTTGCCGCTGCTCCGGCCCAGTGCTGGCTGAGGCCCGGCCCCGGGCGGCAGAAGCCCCGAGCTGATTCTTGTGCCCGGATGCTTCGTTCCTCGTTTCGCAACGCGTAACTTGCGCCCTGCTTTGCCCTTTGGGCACATTATCTCCTCTTCATGCTCAACATCACCCTCCCCGACGGCTCGGTTCGCCCGGTCGAGTCCGGTACCACCGGTCACGCTTTGGCCGCCAGCATCAGCGAAGGCCTGGCCCGCAACGCCTTGGCCGTGCGCGTCAACGGCGAAGTCCGCGACCTGCACCGCCCGCTCACCGAAGACGCTGCCGTCGAAATCCTGACCTGGAACGACGAGGCCGGGAAAGCAACTTACTGGCATTCCTCGGCCCACCTCATGGCCGAAGCCCTCGAAGCGCTGTACCCCGGCGTGAAGCTGGCCATCGGCCCGGCCATTGAAAACGGCTTTTACTACGACGTCGACCTGGGCGAAGGCCGCAGCATTTCCAGCGAGGATTTCCCCGAAATCGAAAAGAAAATGCTGGAGCTGGCCAAGAACAAGAGCCCTTACGTCCGTCAGGAAATCTCGAAAGCCAACGCCATCGCCTACTTCACCGACAAGCAGGACCCCTACAAGCTGGAGCTGCTCGAAAAGCTGGAGGACGGCCACATCACCTTTTACACGCAAGGCGGCTTCACCGACCTGTGCCGCGGCCCCCACATCCCCGACACCGGCTTCATCAAGGCGGCCAAGCTCATGAACGTGGCCGGCGCCTATTGGCGCGGCGACGAAAAGAACAAGCAGCTCACCCGTCTCTACGGCATCACCTTCCCCAAAGCCAAGGACCTCACCGAGTACCTGGAGCGCCTGGAAGAAGCCAAGCGCCGCGACCACCGCAAGCTCGGCAAAGAGCTGAAGCTCTTTGCTTTTTCCGAGAAAGTAGGAGCGGGGCTGCCCTTGTGGCTGCCCAAAGGCACCGCGTTGCGCGAACGGCTGGAGCAGTTCCTGCGCAAGGCCCAGGTGAAGGCCGGCTACCAGCCCGTCGTTACGCCCCACATCGGCGCCAAGGAGCTGTACGTGACCAGCGGCCACTACGAGAAATACGGCGCCGACTCCTTCCAGCCCATCAAAACGCCCAACCCCGGCGAGGAATTTTTCCTCAAGCCGATGAATTGCCCGCACCACTGCGAAATTTACAAAACCGAACCCCGCAGCTACCGTGACCTGCCCGTGCGCTACGCCGAATTCGGCACCGTGTACCGCTACGAGCAATCGGGCGAGCTGCACGGCCTCACGCGGGTGCGCGGCTTCACGCAGGACGACGCCCATATTTTTTGCCGGCCCGACCAGGTAAAGGACGAGTTCAAGAAGGTAATCGACCTGGTCCTCTTCGTTTTCAAGAACCTTGGTTTTGAGGACTACACGGCCCAAATCAGCCTGCGCGACCCTGAGAACAAAACCAAGTACATCGGCTCCGACGAAAACTGGGCGTTGGCCGAAAGCGCCATTCAAGAAGCGGCGGCGGAAAAGGGACTGCCCACCACCACGGAGCTTGGAGAAGCGGCGTTCTACGGCCCCAAGCTCGACTTTATGGTGCGCGACGCCCTGGGCCGCCGCTGGCAGCTCGGCACCATTCAGGTCGACTATAACCTGCCCGAGCGGTTTGACCTGGAGTACGTGGCGCCCGACAACACCAAGCAGCGCCCCGTCATGCTGCACCGGGCACCCTTCGGCTCCCTGGAGCGCTTCGTGGCCGTGCTCATTGAGCATTGCGCCGGCAACTTCCCGCTCTGGCTCACCCCCGAGCAGTTCATTGTGCTGCCCATCTCGGACAAGTACCTCGATTACGCCAGCGAAGTGAAGGCCCAATTAGAGCAACGGGAGTTGCGCGGCACCGTCGACGCCCGCGACGAGCGCATCGGCCGCAAAATTCGCGACGCGGAGATGGGCAAAATTCCTTATCTGCTCGTCGTCGGGGAAAAAGAAGTCCAGGACAACATCATCAGCGTGCGCAAGCACGGTGAGGGTGACTTGGGCTCAATGCCGCTGGACGCTTTTGTGAAGAGCGTGCGGACCCAGCTCGAGGAAGCGGCGCCGTGACGCTGCCAATGAGCGTCGTGCCCCGGCAAACGCGGACGACGTTCTGCCGCGAATACCTTTTCTCACAGCTGCTTGTCTTTCCCATTATAAATACCGATATTTGCCCCCTGATTGCCAGGCCATATCCGGCCTAAACCGCCCCGAATCTCATTCCCCGCCACTTTTTTAGCAGGAGGACCAAACCATAGCAGCCCCGAACCGTCGGTACGTGCCCCGCCAGCAGGTGGAAGAGCCGTTCAAAATCAATCAAAAAATCCTGGCCCGCGAAGTGCGTCTGGTCGGCGACAACGTCGAGCAAGGCGTTTATCCGACCGACCAGGCCCGGAAAATGGCCCAGGACCAAAACCTCGACCTCGTCGAGATTTCGCCCACGGCTACGCCGCCCGTTTGCCGCGTCATCGACTACTCGAAATTCAAGTACGAGCAGAAGAAGAAAACCCGCGAGCTGAAGGCCAAGCAGACCAAGGTCGTATTGAAGGAAATCCGCTTCGGTCCTAACACCGACGAGCACGATTTTGCCTTCAAGGTGAAGCACGCCCAGGAATTTTTGCGCGAAGGCGCAAAAATCAAGAGCTACGTGCACTTCGTGGGCCGCAGCATCGTGTTCAAGGAGCGGGGCGAAATCCTGCTGCTCAAGTTTGCTCAGGCCCTTGAGGACCTTGCCAAAGTGGAGCAGTTGCCCAAGCTCGAAGGCAAGCGCATGTTCCTCTACCTGGCGCCCAAGGCTGCCGCCGTGGTGAAACCCGCCGCCAAGCCGGCTGCCGCCCCTGACAAGGCCGAGAAGAAAGCCGCGAAACTGGCCGAGGCCGACGCCAAAGAAAAGACCGCCGAAACGGCCCCGGCCACCACCGAAGCCGCCGAATAGCTATTTGCCCGGTTGCGGATGGCTTCCCGACCCCCGGTCGGTGAGCAATTCTCATCAACAATCAACAACCAACCCTCCAACACTTACTACAATGCCGAAAGTAAAGACGAAATCCGGTGCCAAGAAGCGCTTTGCGCTCACCGGAACGGGCAAGGTGAAGCGGAAGCACGCCTTCAAATCACACATCCTCACCAAGAAGACGACCAAGCAAAAGCGCGGCCTGACCCACACCGGCCTCGTGAGCAGCGCCGACATGAACCGCGTCCGTCAGATGCTCAACTTCTAATTAAAAGTGAAGAAATTAAAAAGCAAAAATTGCTGCCTGCACGATTCTGCCATTTTTAATTCTTCATTTTTAATTTTTAATTCATTTTCACCAGGCTTCCGGCTTTAAGACTTCAACCCGTCGCCGGCTGCCAAAAACTCTCTAGGTTATGCCAAGAAGTGTCAACCACGTGGCCTCGCGCCACCGCCGTAAGAAAATCATGCGTTTGGCGAAAGGCTACTACGGCCGCCGCAAAAACGTGTGGACCGTGGCCAAGAACGCCGTCGAAAAAGGCCTCTTGTACGCTTACCGCGACCGCAAGGTGAAGAAGCGCGAGTTCCGCGCCCTCTGGATACAGCGCATCAACGCCGGGGCCCGGGAGCACGGCCTCTCGTATTCGCAGTTGATGGGCGGCTTGAAAAAGGCCGGTATTGAGCTCAACCGCAAAGTACTGGCTGACTTGGCACTGAACCACCCTGCCGCGTTCAAAGGCATTGTGGAAAAAGCTAAATAAACGGCCCTTGCGCACTACCCACCAAGAAAACGCTGGCCCTTCGGTTCGGCGTTTTCTTGTTTTGGGCCTCGGTGGCCCGGTGTTCCAGGCCCCGGCGAGCGCGGCGAAAAGCCGAATTCCGGTGCTTTGGGTAGCTCGCTGGCCCAAACTAAAAAAACCGCTTCGGCGCGCAGCCAAAACGGTTTTCGCAGTAGCGGGGACGAGAGTTGAACTCGTGACCTCAGGGTTATGAATCCTGTGCTCTAACCAACTGAGCTACCCCGCCGGGTTTTTGTGGGTGCAAAGGTAACGCTACAACCGGCCCCGACGCAAGGCACGGGGCCAAAAAACACTGCTTCTTTACTGGGCGCCGCGTCCCCTTCGGGGGCTGTCGCCCGAGTTCCCCCGCATCTATTCCCATGGCACTGCCCGATATCCAAACCAAGACGCGTTTCACGGTGGAGTTTCCCATCAACGCCTCGCCCAAAATTCTCTTCCCTTACCTGGCCACCGCTTCGGGCCTCACCCAGTGGTTTTGCGACGACGTGCGCTACGTGGAAGGGCAACGCCTGAATTTTATTTGGGACCAGGAAAATCACTACGCCGAAATTTCGGGCCAGCGCCTGAATCGCGCCGTCCGCTTTGTTTTCCTGGACGAGCACCGGCAGCCGGTGTCGGACGCGAATTTCCTGGAGTTTTTCCTGGACTCCTCGCAAGTAACCGACGAGGTTTACCTCCGCATTACTGATTATTCGGCGGGGCACGAGTCCGGTGAGCAGCAGGAAATGTGGGACGGCCTGGTGGCCAAATTGAAAGAGCAGGTGGGCGGGTAGGAACCCCGCCCTCGGGGCGTCGACCGCGAGAGGTGCTCCGGTACTTTTTTTGCCTGGACTTCGTTGCCGCTACGGCCCGCCGCATACTTCAGCGCCCTCTTTCCATGCTCAAAAAGCTCGACAAGCTCATTCTGAAGGCCTTTGCCGGGCCGTTTCTGCTCACCTTCGCGGTGGTGCAGTTTATTTTGCTTACGCACACGCTGCTTAAATACCTGGACGATATTATCGGCAAGGATTTGGGTACGGCGGTGCTTTTGCAGTTGCTGTTTTATTTCAGCGTGCTCATCGTGCCGGTTTCGCTGCCCCTGGCCGTCCTGCTTTCGTCGTTGATGACGTATGGCAACCTGGGCGAACACCACGAACTCACGGCCATCAAGGCCTCCGGCATTGCCCTGACGCGTATTTTGCGGCCGGTGCTGCTGCTCACCGTCCTACTCTCGGTGGGGGCCTTCTGGTTCAACGAAACCGTTGTACCCAAGGCTAATCTGAAAGCTTATAGCCTGCTGTGGGACGTCCGGCAGCAGAAACTGGCGCTCGATATCCGAGAGGGCGTTTTTTACAATGGGATTCCCGGCTACACCATCAAAGTTGACCGAAAAACCGGTGTCAACGGCGACCGGCTGCACGGGGTGATGATTTACGACCACACCCAAAAATCGGGCAATGCCACCGTAATGCTCGCCGATTCGGGCCGCATGTTCACGCGTTTCAACGGGGCTTATTTGGGCCTGGAGTTGTTCCACGGCCACAGCTACGTGGAGCAGCCCGATGCCCGGGACCGCGCCGGGGCCAGCTTCGTGCGGCAGGGCTTCGACCACAATCTGGTTACGTTCTCGCTGGCATCGTTCGACTTAGGCCGGACTCCGCAGGAGCTGTTTCAGGAAAACAGAATGATGCTCAACATTGCCCAGCTGCACTACCGCACCGATTCCGTGCAAAAGACCTTGGTAAGGGAGCGGGTGCAGCTGCCCCGTCAAATCAATGCCTACTACACGTTTATGCGGTTCGACAGCACCGGCCGGGCCGCCGGCCGCAAGGTGGCCGGCTGGCAGGTGCCGGCTGCTAGGCTGGCCGTGCCCACGGCGCCCATCATTCAGCAGGCCATCAACCGCGTCAACAACCTCAAAGCCTTCGCCAACTCCACGTCCGAAAGACTGACCGAGGTTGCCAAAAACTCCGTTTTGTTTCGCATCGAGATTTACCGCAAGTACGCCCAGTCGGTGGCCGTGCTGCTGATGTTTCTGATTGGCGCGCCGCTGGGTTCCATCATAAAAAAAGGCGGCCTGGGCGTGCCGATTCTGGTGTCCATTCTGTTTTTTATTATTTACTACGTGCTCAGCATCATGGGCGAGAAATACGGCCGGGAGTTTGTGATGCCCGTAGGGCTGGGCATGTGGCTGTCCAACTTGGTGCTGCTGCCCGCGGGTTTGTTCTTCCTTTACCAGGCCTATAATGATTCGGGCTTGCTGGAGCTGGACTTCTGGCGGCGCCTGCCGCAGCGGTTGGGCATCCCCGGTCTGCGCAAAATCACCGAGCCGGTGGAAGAATAGCGCGCCGGCTATCCCCGCGTAAAGCGGGTGCGGGACCGAAAATTTCGGGTATCGCGCTTTCATCCTGTTTTTAAGTTGCGTACCTTTGCGGCTCCCCAACGTGTGGGGTTTTGCGTTCTCTTTTTTTATCTTTAAATCCAAGACGGGGTCACACCTATCAACCGATGAAATTAACCACTGAAATCAAGCAAGGCATCTTTGAGAAGAACAGCCTGCAAAAAGTTAAGACCGACACCGGTTCGGCCGAGGCCCAGATTGGGCTTTTCACCCACCGCATCATCCACCTCACCGAGCACCTCAAGGCCAATAAGA
This sequence comes from Hymenobacter sp., assembly GCF_031398885.1. Lineage (GTDB taxonomy): Bacteria > Bacteroidota > Bacteroidia > Cytophagales > Hymenobacteraceae > Hymenobacter. Next base: position 34,991 of record NZ_JANNOD010000099.1, on the reverse strand, counting down.
AGGACCACAGCACCCGCCTGGGCCTGCTGAAGCTGGTGGGCAAGCGCCGCCGCATGTTGGACTACCTGCAGCACCGCGAAATCAACCGCTACCGCGCCATCATCAAGGAGCTGGGCATCCGTAAGTAAGTCCAGCATCGGAGAGTAGGGAGCCTTCCACCGAAGGTTCCCTACTCTTTTTTTGTTCGGGTCGGTTTGGCGCCGAGGCTGGCCCGTGAATGAGTAGTTGTCAGTTGGTCGTTGTCAGGATTGGTTCTGAACTGCCTGATAACGGACAACGACCAACTACATCATCGGCGCACTGTTATCCCCGTTGAGTAACGACTGCCGCTGGCGGCGCTCGTTTTTGGCTGCTCGCCCGCTGTCGCTTTTTCAAGCAAATCCCGCTGATGTCCCAACCCCACGCCATTACCAAGTCCCTGATGCTGCCCGACGGCCGCGTCATTTCCATCGAAACCGGCAAGCTGGCCAAATTCGCCGACGGCGCCGTGGTGGTTCGCCTCGGCGATACCATGCTGCTGGCCACGGTCGTATCGGCCCCGAGCCAGCGCGAGGGCGTTGACTTCCTGCCGCTGTCGGTGGACTACCAGGAGAAATTCGGTTCGGCCGGCAAGATTCCCGGCTCGTTCCAGCGCCGCGAAGGCCGCCTGAGCGACTACGAAATCCTCGTTTGCCGCCTGGTCGACCGCATTCTGCGGCCGATGTTCCCCAAGGACTACCACTACGAGGTGCAGGTGATGATTACGCTCATCTCCGCCGACAAAGAAGTACAGCCCGACGCGCTGGCCGCGTTAGCCGCCTCGGCGGCCCTGTCGATTTCCGACATTCCGTTTGCGGGCCCGATTTCCGAAGTGCGCGTGGCGCGCATCGACGGGCAGTTTCAGATTAACCCCAAAACGTCGGACCTGGCCCGCGCCGACATGGACTTAATGGTGGGCGCCACCGCCGATTCCGTGGCCATGGTGGAAGGTGCGATGAAGGAAGTGAGCGAAGAGGAAATGGTGGCGGCCATTGCCTTCGGCCACGAAGCCATCAAGGTCCAGTGCCAGCTGCAGAAGGAATTGGCTGAGGCCGTGGGCCGCACGGCCGACTCGCCCACCCGGGAGTACCCGAAGTACGAGGAGAACGAAGAGCTGAAAAAGACCGTTTTGGCCGCCGTGTACCAGGGCGCCTACGACGTGGCCCGCAGCGGCAACACCAGCAAAGGCGGCCGGAAGGAAGGCTTTTCGAAGGTGAAAAAAGGCGTTCTGGAACACCTGCTGGCCGTGGATGCCGAGTTGAATCTGAAGATGTTCAGCCGCTACTACGGCTCGGCTGAGAAGAAGGCCATCCGCGACATGATGGTGAAGGAGCGGGTGCGCCTCGACGGCCGCCAGCTCACCGAAATCCGCCCCATCTGGTCGGAAATCAACTACTTGCCCGGCGCCCACGGCTCGGCCATTTTCACCCGCGGCGAAACCCAGAGCCTGACCACCGCCACGCTCGGCACAAAGCTCGACGAGCAGATTGTGGACCAGCCCCTGACCAAGGGCTACTCCAAGTTCATGCTGCACTACAACTTCCCCGGTTTCTCGACCGGCGAGGTGAAGCCCAACCGCGGGGCCGGCCGCCGCGAAATCGGCCACGGCAACCTGGCCCTGCGCTCCTTGCGCCAGGTGCTGCCGCCCGAGGACGAAAACCCCTACACCATCCGCATCGTGTCGGACATCCTGGAGTCGAACGGCTCCAGCTCGATGGCCACGGTGTGCGCCGGCTCGCTGGCGCTGATGGACGCCGGCGTGAAGATTTCCGCCGCCGTGGCCGGCATCGCCATGGGCCTGGTGCAGGACAAGGAAACCGGCGAGTACGCCGTGCTGAGCGACATCCTCGGCGATGAGGACCACCTCGGCGACATGGACTTCAAGGTGACGGGTACCGAGCGCGGCATTTGCGCCTGCCAGATGGACATCAAGATTCAGGGCCTGAGCAACGAGATTCTGACCGCCGCGCTGCACCAGGCCCGCGAAGGCCGCCTGCACATCCTGGGCGAGATGGCCAAGACCATTGCCGCCCCGGCCGCCGAGCTGAAGCCCCACACGCCCCGCTCGCACAAGATGCTCATCGACAAAGAATTCATCGGCGCCATCATCGGGCCCGGCGGCAAGGTCATCCAGCAGATTCAGAAGGATACCAATGCCACGGTCATCATCGAGGAGAAGGACGAGAAAGGCCACGTGAGCATTTACGCGGCCAACCAGGACGACATGCAGGGGGCCATCGACCGCATCCGGGCCATTGCGGCCCAGCCGGAAGTGGGCGAGGTGTACAAAGGCAAGGTGCGCAGCATCCAGCCCTACGGCGCGTTTGTGGAGATTATGCCCGGCAAGGATGGCTTGCTGCACATCTCGGAGGTGACGCACGAGCGGATTCAGACCTTGGAAGGTTTGCTGGAAGTGGGCCAGGACATTGACGTGAAACTGGTGGAAATCGACAAGAAAACCGGCAAGTACCGGCTCTCGCGCAAGGTGCTGTTGCCCAAGCCCGAAGCGGCCGCCGCCAGCAACGGCGAAGCCTAAGCGGCGCGGCGCGGAAGGTCCGAACTAATGTCGGGGCAAGCCTGTTGGCTTCCTCTGACTTAGGGACTGCCCGAACGGCTTTTTCTTTCGTATAATTCCCCCAGATATCGTTCTTACCCAGTCCCATGAGACAGCTAAAAATTAGCAAGCAGATTACCAACCGCGAAAGCCAGTCGCTGGACAAATACCTCCAGGAAATTGGCAAGGTGGATTTGCTAACCCCCGACGAAGAGGTAACGCTCGCCCAGCGCATCCGCGACGGCGACCAGCAGGCGCTGGAGAAATTGACCAAAGCCAACCTGCGCTTCGTGGTGTCGGTGGCCAAGCAGTATCAGAACCAGGGCCTGAGCCTCGGTGACCTGATTAACGAGGGCAACCTCGGCCTCATCAAGGCCGCCAAGCGCTTCGATGAGACCCGCGGCTTTAAATTTATTTCCTACGCCGTGTGGTGGATTCGCCAGTCCATTCTGCAGGCTTTGGCTGAGCAGAGCCGCATCGTGCGTTTGCCCCTGAACCGGGTGGGCTCGCTGAACAAAATCAGCAAGTCCTTCTCGGAATTGGAGCAGAAGTTTGAGCGTGAGCCCTCGCCCGAAGAAATTGCCGAGGTGCTGGAATTGACCACTTCCGAGGTGGTAGACACCCTGAAAATCAGCGGCCGCCACGTGTCGGTGGACGCGCCGTTTGTGCAGGGCGAGGAAAACCGCCTGCTCGACGTGCTCGAAAACGAGGACGAGGAGTCGCCGGACATGGCCCTGATGAACGACTCGCTCCGCAAGGAAGTGCAGCGCGCCCTGAGCACGCTCACCAAGCGCGAGGCCGACGTTATCACGCTCTATTTCGGGCTGAACGGCGAAGCCGCCCTGACGCTGGAAGAAATCGGCGAGAAGTTTAACCTGACCCGCGAGCGAGTGCGTCAGATTAAGGAAAAAGCCATTCGGCGCCTGCGGCACACGTCGCGCTCGAAGGCGCTGAAGCCGTATCTGGGCTAATTTCGGCGTAAATTTGTTGTTGAGAAACCCCGGCTGTAAGGTTGGGGTTTTTTGTAGCAGCTAACGGGCAACTACTGCTGGGCAGTGTCGACCTTGATTTTGTTTTCAATGCCAAACTCACTCACATTTACTTGTTGGAATGAAGACAAGCCAATTGAAATTCAATTGGAACCCGAGGCAATAGTATTTAGCGTTTTACCAGGGAATGAACTGACTTTCACAGGAAGGACGCCACTAGATGATAATTTCAAGTGGGCTATACGCATTGAGCACCTTGGTGAAGGAATTCAATTGATGCCTGACGTGACAGGATCATATGAAATAGAGATTTTTGAAAACGGAATCTTGTTAGAAGATTGGTACAAGCACATGAGGCCACTTTAGCCGCCTTATTTTCATTTTTCAACGATACGCGAAGCAAGGCTTCGCGCTGCAACCAAAATGCCTGAACACATCAAGTGCCTGATTATTGGCTCCGGCCCGGCCGGGTACACCGCCGCCATCTACGCCGCCCGCGCCAACATGGCGCCCGTCATGTACATGGGCTTGCAGCCCGGCGGGCAGCTCACCATTACCAACGACGTGGAGAATTTCCCCGGCTACGCTGATGGCGTGATGGGCCCGCAGATGATGGAGGACCTGAAGAAACAGGCCAGCCGCTTCGGCACCGACATCCGCTACGGCATTGCCACGGCGGTGGATTTCTCGGTGCACCCGCGCAAGATTACCATCGACGAAACGCTGGAACTCACGGCTGACTCCGTCATCATTGCCACGGGGGCTTCGGCCAAATGGCTGGGCCTGCCCTCGGAAGCCCGGCTGAACGGCGCGGGCGTGTCGGCCTGCGCCGTGTGCGACGGGTTCTTTTACCGCGGCCAGGAAGTGGCCATCGTGGGCGCCGGCGACACGGCCGCCGAGGAAGCCACGTACCTGGCCAACCTGTGCAGCAAGGTGACCATGATAGTGCGGAAGAGCGAAATGAAAGCCTCGAAAATCATGCAGCAGCGCGTGCTGGACAACCCCAAGATTGAGGTGCTGTTCAACACCGTGACCGATGAGATTCTGGGCGAGCACGTCGTGGAGGGCGTGCGGGTGAAAAACCTGCTGACCCACGAAACCCGGGAAATTGCGCTGACCGGCTTTTTCGTCGCCATTGGGCACGAGCCCAACTCCAAGATTTTCCAGCCCTATCTGCACCACGACGAGCAGGGCTACCTCAAAACTCTGCCCGGCACCAGCAAAACCAACGTCGACGGCGTGTTTGCCTGCGGCGACGTGCAGGACTTTACGTACCGGCAGGCCGTCACGGCGGCGGGCACCGGTTGCATGGCCGCCCTCGACGCCGAGCGCTACCTGGCGGCTGCGGGCGTACACTAAATTTGCCGCATCGGCGTATCAGGCAAGGCGAGTGTTGTGCTTGCCGCCTTGCGCTGCTTGCCCGAACGGCTGGGCCGCGGACGGTGCCTCACCTCCGCTGCCGGCCTTATCCTGTTAGCTTTTGACTTTTTTGAAACCAACCTACTGGCGGCCTGCGCTGCTGCTGGCGCTGTTGCTGCTGGTACTGGGGCTCACTCCGGCCCAGGCGCAACGCCGCAAGGCCCCGCGCAGCAAGGACAAGGCGGGTAGTGCCACCGGCAAGTCCGACTTTTTTCGCGCCAGAACGCCCAACCTGCGCTACGTGCGGCCGGACACCACCACGGTCATCGAAACCGAGGAGCTGCCCGACGACAACTCCGACGCCGCGAAGTCCATCTACTTCAACCCGGCCAAGAAGCTCAGCATCGTGAGCGAGGACACCACGACGCTGAACGACGGCAGCCAGGAAATCGTGGAGATGTCGGAAGAAGTCCTCATCGACTCCTCGTGGGTGAAGGTGGCGGGCTACTTTTCCATCTGGGACACCCGCAGCGTGAACCCCTACCGGGTGGACGGCCGCAGCTACCGCGACTCGCTTCGGCTGAAGCTAACCGACCCGTCGCGCCAGCGCTTCGCCCAAATGCCACTCGTGACCACGCCGGTTACGTCGGGTTTTGCTTTCCGCGGCTACCGTTGGCACTACGGCATGGACCTGGACCTGGAAACGGGCGACTCGGTGAAGTCGGCCTTCGATGGCGTGGTGCGCATCAGCGCCTGGGACGGCGGTGGCTACGGCAACTACGTGCTGGTGCGCCACTACAACGGCCTGGAGACCATATACGGCCACATGAGCAAGTCCATGGTAACCGTGGGCACGTTTGTGAAAGCGGGCCAGCTGCTGGGCTACGGCGGCAGCACGGGGCGAAGCACGGGCTCCCACCTGCACTTTGAGGTGCGCTACCAGGGCAACCCCATCAACCCGGCGCTGGTGTACGATTTCCCCGGCTACAAGCTGAAAACGGACAACTTCACCATCACCTCGCAGCTGTTCAACTACTACAGCCGGGCCATCAGCCGCAGCCGCAGCAGCCGGAGTAGCAGCGGCCGCAGCCGGAGCGGAACCCCCGCGCGCGCCCGGCAGACTGTGACGCACCGGGTTCGCTCGGGCGATACGCTCTCGGAAGTGGCCGAAAAGTACGGGGTGCGGGTGAGCACCCTGCGGAAGCTGAATCCCAACGTCAGAACTTTGCAACCTGGTAAAAAGCTGCGAATCAAATAAACTTTGGCTGTCAGTTGGCCGTGGTCGGTTGTTGGGCCGCTCGCAACCAACTGCTCTAACCAACCGATAACCGCTATGAAGCTTGATGTCCTGGCGCTGGGCGCCCACCCCGACGACGTGGAAATGTCCTGCACCGGCACGCTGCTGGCCAGCATGGCCGCCGGCAAGCGCGTGGGCATTGTCGATTTCACCCGGGGCGAGCTGGGCACGCGCGGCACGCCCGCCATCCGAGCGGCCGAAGCCGCGGCCTCCAGTAAAATCCTGGGCATTGAAGTCCGTGAAAACCTGGGTTTACCCGACGGTTTTTTTCGCAATGACCAGGAGCACCAGTTGCCGCTCATCGCCGCCATCCGGCGCTACCAGCCCGAGGTGGTATTGGCCAACGCCATCGCCGACCGGCACCCCGACCACGGCCGCGCCGCCCAGTTAGCCGTCGATGCTTGCTTCCTAGCCGGCCTGCGCATGATTGAAACTCGCGGCGGCGACGGCCAGCCCCAGGCCGCCTGGCGTCCCAAGAACGTGTACCACTACATCCAGGACCGCCAACTGCCGCCCGCTTTCGTGGTCGACATCACTCCGCACTGGGCCAAGAAATGGGAGGCCATTCAAGCCTTCAAAACTCAGTTCTTCAACCCCAGTCTCGACGAGCCGCAGACCTACCTGTCGAGTCAGGCGTTTGGCCGGTTCATGGAGGCCAGGGCGCGGGAGTTTGGCCACATCATCGGGGTTGAATACGGGGAAGGCTTCACTGTGGCGCGGCCCGTGGGTGTGCGCGAAGTGGGCGCCTTGCTGTAAGGGCTAATTTGAAGCACGTCGTGGTGAGCAGAACTGAACTGTCACTACTGTGGTGGTGCATCAATGCTGACGCCATGATAATGCTGTAACGAGCGGGTATCAGGCGGGTACTACTGTTTCGCGTAAGAGGTTTAAGAAACCAAACGGAAGTTTTTCCCGCTGCTACGGAAATATTCTCCATATTTGGAAATGCCTTCTGAGGTGGTCGGGTAATTCTGGACAGAATAGGGTGGTATCTTTCGAACGTCATGAAAGACAGCCCCCAAACCGCTAAATGCCGGCGTTACGACGCCGCCTTCCGGGCCGAAGCGTTACGCTTGGCCGAGCAAAGCCGCTCGACGCAGGCCGCCGCTCGCGCGCTCAATATCGATGCGAAGCTGCTCCACAAGTGGCAGAAGCAAGCCCTCACGCCGGTGGCGGCCGCCCGCGGCGCGGAACTAGACCCCGCCACCGCGGCCGAGCTGCGTCAACTGCGGGCCTTAGCGCGGCGGCAGGCCCAAGAGCTGGAGATTTTAAAAAAAGCCATTGCCATCTTCTCGGTGACCGACACCCCATGAGCCGATATCGCTTTATTGAAGCGCAACGGAGTCAGTACCCGGTGCGTGTGCTTTGCCAGGTAGTCGCGGTGCCGGCCAGCGGCTGCTATGCGTGGCAACGAGCGCAAGAACAAGTGGGTGGCGGGCAATCGCCCGCTTGGGAAGAGGCGCTGGTCAAGGTCTTCGGCCGCCATAAGCGCCGCTGCGGTACGCGCCGGTTGCAGGTCGCCTTGCGCCGAAAAGGATACTGCATCGGTCGCCGGCGCCTGCGCACAGCCATGCGCCGCCGGGGCCTGCACGCGCTGCAACCCAAGGCGTTCACTCCCCGCACCACCGATTCGACCCACGGGCTGCGCTGCGCCCCCAACCGGCTCCTCAACCAGCCCAAGCCCACCCAGGCCAACCAGGTCTGGGTCAGCGATGTCACGTCTCTGCCGCTGGCCAACGGCGAGTGGGCCTATCTGTGCGCGTATCAGGACATGGTCAGCAAGCAGGTGGTCGGCTGGCACGTGATGGCCACGATGCCCGAAGAACTGGTCACCAAGGCTTTACAGCGCGCTTTTTGGGCGCAACCGCCGACGCCGGGCCTGCTCGTGCACTCCGACCGCGGCGGGCTGTACTGCGGCAACGCCTACCGCCAACTGCTTCACGACCACCAGGCCCAGCGCTCGCAAAGCCGCCGGGGCGATTGCTACGATAATGCGCCGGCGGAAAGTCTCTGGTCGCGCCTCAAAACCGAAGTCCTCGAACTGCGCGAGCGGCCCGTTTTTGTCGACCTGGCCGACGCCCAACGCAGCATCGCCGACTATTTTGATTGGGGCTTAGGAAGCAAAAAGCGAAAAGAGTGGTGTAACTTCTTGTTATGCAGTCAGCTAACCGCTATTATAAGTGCGGCAAAATTTCGGAGGTCAAATTTCGCTACTTACTGCGCCTGTTTGCTTTGGATTTGACGGCCTCGGATACGGCCCGGCTCACGGGCCTGAGCGTACGGGCCGTCAATGAAATCTACCTGCTTCTGCGCCATCGGCTCGTGGCCTGGAGCCCCGTGCCGGCCGACCTGGACGGGGCGGTTGAACTCGACGAGAGCTACTTCGGCCCGCGCCGGGTGCGCGGCAAACGGGGCCGCGGAGCCAGCGGCAAAACCACCGTCTTCGGCCTGTTCAAACGCGGGGGGCAGGTGTACGCGGAAATCGTGCCCGACTGATCGAAAAAGACCCTGCAGGCCATCATACGCGGCAAAATTGACGTCGCGGCCATGGTCAATACCGACGGCTGGCGCGGCTACGACGGGCTGGTGGACGTGGGCTTTGACCGCCACTTCCGTGTCCACCACGGCCAGGACGAATTCGTGGGCGGGGCCTCGCACATCAACGGCAGCGAGTCCTTCTGGAGCTTCGCCAAAGCCCGCCTCCAACCGTTCAAGGGCGTGCCCCAACACACCTTTTTGCTGCATTTGAAAGAGTCCGAATTTCGCTTCAATCATCGCTACGAAAACCTCTATAAATTGCTCCTTAAATCACTCCGTCAACAGCCCCTCTAACCCTGTTTGCTTCCTAAGCCCCTTGATTATTATAATCACGAACGGCTGCACTCCAGCATTGAGGTGGTCCAGCTAAGCCGGACACAATTGGGACGTGGTTTGGAGTTGGGATTCGAAGTGGTTGGGGGCTAAATAGCCCAGAGCCGAGTGGCGGCGTTCGGCGTTGTAGTAGGCGATGTAGTGGCTGATTTCGAGCCGGGCTTCGGCCAAGTCGGGAAAGCTGCCGCCGTCTAACAGTTCGGTTTTGAGCCGACTCCAAAACGATTCGGCGTGCGCATTGTCGTAGCAGTTGCCGCGCCGGCTCATGCTTTGCCGGGCTTCGTGGCGGATGAGCAGGTCCTGGAAGCGGGTGGCCGTGTACTGGCTGCCTTGATCGGAGTGCACGACGAGTCCAGCCGCGGGCTGCCGCACGGCCAAGGCCCGCCGCAAAGCCTCGCTGACCAGGTCTTCGGGCATGCCCTCGCGCAAATCCCAGCCGACGACCTTGCGCGAGCAGCGGTCCAGCCACGTGGCCAGGTAGAGCCAGCCGCCGCCCTGGCGGGGCAGGTAGGTGATGTCGCCCACCCAGACCCGGTTCGGGGCCACAGGGGCCGGCTGGCCGAGCAAGCGGTTGGGCGCCGCCCACCGGGCGGGGTCGGAATCGGTGGTGCGCGGCACAAACGAGCGGGGCTGCTGGGCGCGCAAGCCGTGGGCGGCCAGGGTGCGACGGATGCGCCCACGCCCCACCGCATGGCCTTCGGCGTGTACTTCCGCGCGCAACCGGCGCGTGCCGTAGCGCCGCCCGTGCCGGGCAAACGCCTGCCGCACGGCCACCTGCCAGGCGGGTTCGAGGGCCGATGCTTGGGCCTGCTGCTGCCAGGCGTAGTAGGCGCTGGGGGCCACGCGCAGCACCTGACAGAGGCGGCGCACGGGCACCTGCCGGCGGCGCCGGGTGATGTGCTGGTAAACGCTCACGGGGTCGGCTGGGCGAAGATGACCAAGGCTTTTTTTAAAATGTCGAGCTCCTGCTCGGCCCGCTTGAGGCGGGCGCGCAGGGCGCGCACTTCCGGGTCGCGCGCCACCTCGACACTGCCCACTTCGGCCACGAGCTGGGCCTGCTGCCAGCGGTAAAGCAGCTTGGGGCTGATGCCCAGCTGCTGCGCGGCGGCTTGCGTGCTGCGGCTCTCGCTGGCCAGGCGCAGCGCCTCGGCCTTGAAAGCATCATCGTATTTGCGTCGTTTATCGGCCGACGCTCCGCTCTTTTTGGCTGTCATCACAGAAGAAATATACGTCCTTCTTCTGTCCGCCTAAACTGGACCACCTCAGTGGGAAAACCGTGCAGCAGCAGCAGGGTAGGGGCGGATGGGTCGCCGGCTTCGCGGTAGAAGATATTAAGGCCTTCTACCTCCACCGTATTATGCGTCGTGGGGTACTTGTTCATGATAGAATTTCGCTTGATTAGCGGCGATCGGCCGAGTAAGAGCGTATCCAAATAGGGGTTAATATGGGGCATGGCTACCACACAAGAGTTCACCATTTCTGACACCTTATGGGCGCGGCTTGCCCCTCTCTTGCCGGTGCATGTGCCCAAAGCGCATCCCTTGGGCCGGCACCGGCGGCGCATTGCCGCCCGGGAGGCGCTGACGGCCATCTTCTTTGTGCTGCGCACGGGTTGCCAGTGGAAAGCGCTGGATGCAACGGGCTTGTGCAAGGGCTCGACCGCGCACAGCCGGTTTCAGCAGTGGGTGCAGGCGGGCGTTTTTGCGCGGCTCTGGGACGAGGCCTTGCGGGATTACGACGACTTGATTGGGCTCAACTTCGCCTGGAGGGCCCTCGACGGCTCGCTGCACAAAGCGCCGCTGGGCGGGGAAAAAAACGGGCCCCAACCCCACGGACCGCGCCAAAGGCGGCGTCAAGCGCAGCCTGCTGACGGAAGCCCGGGGCATCCCGGTAGGCCTGGTGCTCGCCGGGGCTAACCGCCACGACGTCAAGCTAGTGGGAAGCACGCTGGCCAGCGTGCCGCCCGTTGCCGAGGCCGCCCGCCGGGCCCACCGGGCGGAGGGCGGGGCGCAGGGCCTGTGCCTGGACGCGGGCTACGACCCGAAGCAGGTGCGCGAAACGCTGGCCGCTCTGGGCTACACGGTCCACATTCGGCCTCGTGGGGAAGAAGTCCAAGCCAAAAAAGCGGGCCAGAAAGCCCGCCGCTGGGTCGTCGAGCGTACCCACTCGTGGCTCAACCGCTTCCGGCACTTGCTCATCCGATGGGCTAAAAAGCCCGAAAACTACTTGGCCATGCTCCATTTTGCCTGCGCACGAATCACCTGGTACAATTGCCTATTTGGATAGCCTCTAAGTGGCTTCGCTGCGCGCCGGCGCAGGAGTTGACAGCTCCCCGGCCGGCAGGTACACGAATAATTCCTCGGGCGGGCGGCGCACTTTTTTAAGCTTGAGCATCCAGTCGTTTTCCACGTCCCGGTACCCCAGAGCCAGCAGCACCACACTCCGCAGGCTCCGCTGCCGCAGGTGCAGCAACTCATCGAGTTGGGCAGGATTGAAGCCCTCCAACGCCGCCGCGTCGATTTGGTGCACGGCGGCCGTCGTCAGGGCAAAGCCCAGGGCGATGTAGACCTGTTTGGCCGCCCAGTGGTGGAAAGTTTCGTCGTCCATTGTAAGCTGGTCGTGCTCCAGCACGTTCCTGACGGCGCTCAGCCGCTCCACGGGCACGCCGCGCTCCTGAGCCGTACGCTGGATGTATTCGTCGACTTGTTCGCGGGTGACGGCGGACCAGGCGGCAAACACGAGCAAATGCGAGGATTCCACGACCTGGGGCTGCTGCTCGGCCAGGGGAGAAATTGCTTGCTTCAACGTGGGGTCTTCGATAACCAACACTTTGAAGGGCTGCAGGCCCCGGCTGGTGGGAGCCGGCCGGATCGCGGCTAATATCCGGTCTACTTCGGGGGCGGGCACCACCGCTCCGGTCATGCGCTTGGTGGCGTAGCGCCACTTCAGCGCGGCGTCGAGGCTTAGTGTTTCCATGGAGTCAATAAGTGATGTGAACGAAATGGAGCGGGAGCCTCTTAGTCCAGGGCGCGCCCTGTGGCAAGCTTTGGACCGACTGCGGCCAAGAGGTCGGGCTTATCATGAAAGCAAGGTCTGGCCCGGGCCACAAACGAGCAAGTCTGCGCCGAGAAGTCAACGCCAAGGCCATGGATTTACATAGTAATAAAAAAACAGACCGGTCTGTATAACACAGGAAAAATTTTTAGAGCAGGCGTTTCACCATAGCCTGAGCTGTGTCTACGGGGATCTGATTTTGGTGAATCTGGCAGGCCATGAGCGCGCCTTCATAGAGCAAAGCGAGTTCCTCGGCTCCGATGCGGGAATCGGTGGGCAGAAGGCTGGCAAAAAACTGATGTATCCGCTGTTTGTGCTCCTGAATCAGGCGCCGGACCTGGGTTTCTTCCGCCGGTGCCTGAATCAAGGCGTGCTGAAAATTACAGCCCCGGAAGTCCGTGCGGGTCTGTTGCTCCCGCAGCAACTCAAACACGGCCAGCACTTGCTCCCGCGGCGACGCCACCCCGGCCACGGCGGCTTCGGCGTGCAGGCGCCATTGCGCGCTGGCCTCAGCCAAGTACGCCAACAGCACCTCGTCTTTGGTGCGGAAATGCTGGTAAAGGCTGGCCTTGGCTACCCCGGCTTCGGCAATCAGTTGATTAATTCCCGTCAGCGTGTACCCTTGTTGGTAAAACAAGCGGGCAGCAGTGGTCAGGATTCGGCGGCGAGTCTCAGACATGCGTGTGGAATAATAAGGCTAAGTATGAATTAAAAGATGATACAGACAAGTCTGTTCATATTATTTTTCGATTCACCCGTCCACGTTTCCGGCTTGCCCCAGCTTAAAGTCATTTTAAGCGCAAGAATCGGGTTAAAAGAGCCATCAGCAACCCGGAATATTATAGCTTTAATACTCCGCATGAGCTCCGATCACATAAACTATCCGCGCATTGAGCAGGCCATTGGCTTTTTGACTTGCCACTTTTTGGAACAGCCTTCGCTGGAAGAAGTGGCGGCGCGGGTAGAACTCAGCCCGTTTCATTTCCAGCGCCTGTTCGTGGAGCGGGTGGGCCTCAGCCCCAAAAAATTTCGCAAGTACCTGACGGCATATTATCTCAAGGGCAAAATCCGCGAAACACAGTCGGTGCTAGAGGCCGCCGATTTGGCTGGGCTTTCCAGCCAGCCTTCACCGTCAACCTGACCATTACCCTGGAGCCTATTTACGGCATTGCCCTCGCCTTGCTCATTTTTGGGCAACGCGAGAAGATGAGTCCGGGCTTCTACCTCGGCACTTCCCTAATTCTGCTCAGCGTATTGCTGCACCCCTACGGTAGCTGACAGGTGCCAAAGCGCGAACAAGCTTAGTTATACCCTCATTTATCGTTTTATAAGGTGGTTATTTTAAGTAAAAAAAAACGCAGGGGCTGCTCACGTCAGGCAGCTTCTTAGGAACTGGTTGAGGGCGGCATTGCACTCCCGCGGCGTTTCCATCGGGGGCAGGTGGCCGGCGCCTTCCACAACGCAGAGTTGGGCCCCAGCAATGCGTTCTTGCATGAACACCGCGTCGGCAACGGGCGTAAAAACGTCATCGCGGCCCACCAGCACCAGGGTGGGCACTGAAATCTTAGCCAGCATCGAAGTATAGTCGCGGCGTTCCGCCCGCCCCCGCAGCGCACCGGCCGCGCCCTGCGGGGGCGTGGTTTGCATCATCGTGAGCACGGCCTCGGCCACAGCGGGCTGCTCCCGCAGGGTGGCCGGTGCCACCATTTTGGGCAGTACTTCGCGGGCGTGCTGGGCCATGCCTAGCTGCTCCAACTGCGCGGCCGTATCCAGGCGGTCTTGGCGGCGCGCGGGCGAATCAAGGGTGGCAAACGTATCGAGCAGCAGCAGCGCCCGTACCCGATCGGGGTGCTGGCGGTAATACTCCAGCGCAATCTGTCCGCCCATGGAGAGGCCGGCCAATGCAAAGAAGTCAAGTTGCAGGGCCACCCGCAGGGCTTCCAGGTCTTCGGCGAAGCGTTCTAATGGCACGAGAGTGCTGGCCCCGCTAGACTGGCCGTAACCGCGCAAATCGTAGGTGATGACCTGGTAGCTGCATGCCAAAAATGCTACCTGAGCGCCCCACATGGACCGGTTGAAGGGGTGACCGTGCACCAACACCACCGGCTGGCCGGTGCCGCGCACTTCGTAGGCCATGCGCCCACCTGGTACTTCCAAAAAGTTAATCATGTGCAAAAAAGTAAAAGAAGGGTAATTCGTACGCGTTCCGATGGAGGCACTGCCGCAGCCGCTGAGCGGATGGGGGCACTGCGTTGCTGCGGCCAAACCGCCGTGCAAATAGTTACTGGGAAGTCATGGCGCGCAAAATGGTAGTGACCGCCGCCTGAGCGCGCGGATAGATAACCAGGTCAGCAATCTGCACGTGCGCCGGACGCGTGACGGCGTAAACAATAGCATCTGCCACGTCGTCCGCTTGCAGCGGCTCGAAACCCTCGTAAACCGCCGCTGCCCGCTGGGCGTCGCCCTTGAAGCGCACCTGCGAAAAGCCGGTTTCCACTGCGCCCGGGGCGATATTGGTCACTTTCACTCCCAAGGGCAGCAAATCCAGCCGCAGACTCTGGCTGAGTGACTCAACTGCCGCTTTCGTGGCGCAGTATACGGACGCATTGGCGTAGGCCTGCTTGCCCGCCGCGGAACTCACGTTGACGATGTGTCCCCGGCCCCGGCCGGGCAGTTGCGGCAGCAGGGCGTGGGTGACGTACAGCAACCCGTGCACGTTGCTGGCCAGCATGGCGTCCCAGTCGGCGGCGTTGCCGTCTTGCACCGGCCCATAGTCGTAGGCACCGCCGGCGCTATTGACCAGCACATCGACTTCTTGCCATACAAGCGGCAGTGAGGCCACGGCGGCGCGCACCTCCGTCTCGTCGCCCAAGTCAAAGCGCAGCGCGTGCACCGGGGTCACAACGGCCAATTCCGCCCGCAGGCTTTCCAGGCGCTGGGCATCGCGGCCGCACACCACCAAGCGAAAGCCTTGCCGGGCCAGCGCGTGGGCAGTGGCGTACCCAATGCCGGAGGTGGCGCCGGTAATAAAAGCGAGAGGGACAGCGACAGGAGACATAGTCAGCAGAATTTGGTGATGGAGAGCCGCAAAGCTCCTACTTTCGGCAAAGCGAAACCAGTTTCAATTTCGCATGAAAAAACCAGCTCAGTTGTGGCCGCCTGCTTCCGTTACCGCCGTTTGGCCGACATGTTCGCCCACCAGATTCATCAGGGCCTGCTGCGCCCCGGCGAACGGCTACCGTCGGTAAGGCAAGTAAGCCGGGAGCAGCAAGTGAGTGTAAGCACCGTGTTTCAGGCATATTACGCCCTCGAAGCCGATGGCTTGGTGCAGGCCCGCCCTCAATCCGGCTACTACGTCCAGGCGAGCCGGCCGGTGGCTGAACAGGTGCCCGCTCCCAGCCGGCCAGCCGTGGCCGTACACTTCGTTTCCGTCACGCATACCCTGCTGGCGCTGGGCCAGCAGTGGAGCCGCCCCGGGCTGATCGATTTGGCCTTGGCCGTGCCCGCGCCCACTTTGTTGCCGCGTGCGGGCTTGACCAAGGCCCTGGCCGCGGCAGGACGCACCCTGCCCGGCGGTGGCCTCAACTACGCCGAGATACGCGGCGACGCGAACTTGCGCCGGCAATCAGCGCAACGCGCCAGCCAGTGGAGCAACCCTGTCGACGCCGACGAAATCATCGTCACCAACGGCTGCATGGAGGCGCTGGTGCTGGCCATCAAGGCAGCCACCAAGCCGCAGGACGTGGTGGCGGTGGAATCGCCGGCCTACTATGGCATCCTGCAAGCCCTGGAGGGGATGGGCCTGCGCGTCTACGAGTTGCCGACAGATGCGCGCACCGGACCCGATTTGGGTTCCTTGCGGCAGGCCCTGGCGACGGCTCCCATCCGGGCAGTGGTGGTCACGGCCAATTTCAGCAACCCGACCGGCGCGTGCATGTCCGCAGAGCGCAAGCAGACCTTGGTGGCGCTGCTGGCCGAGCATGAAATTCCCCTGATTGAAGACGACGTGTACGGCGACCTGTACTTCCAAGGCCCCCGGCCCGTCAGCTGCAAGGCCTTTGACCGCAGGGGCCTGGTGCTGCTGTGCTCGTCCCTATCCAAAACGCTGGCGCCCGGCTTCCGCGTTGGCTGGGTTATCGCCGGGCGCTTTGAGCCGGCGGTGCTGGCCCAAAAGCTCATGCACACCGGCAGCACGGCGGCCTTGCCGCAAGTCGCGGCGGCGCATTACCTGGCCAGTGGCCATTACGCCAAGAACCTGAGCGGTCTGCGCCGGGTGTTGCGCGAGCAAGTGGCGGCGTACCGCGCCCTGATTTGCGCGCATTTTCCCGCCGGCACGCGGGTCAGCGACCCTCAGGGCGGGCTGGTGCTCTGGGCTGAAATGCCGGCAGGTTACTCCGCCCTGGCCTTGCTGCAGCAGGCCGCCCCGGCCGGGATAATTTTTTACCCTGGCGGCGTCTTCTCCACGCAGCTCCTGTACGGAAACTGCCTGCGCATTGCTTGCGGCCAACCCCTCACCGCCCCCGTAGTACAGGCCATCCAGCACTTGGCGGGCTTGCTGCGGGCGGGGAAATGTTATTCCATGCCGGAAAGCGTGGCTACTTGAGCGGTGCTACGCCCAAGCCGCTAGCCATCTATGCGCCCCTAGCAGCTGGCCTATCATGCACGTGGCCGGGGTCAGTTGCGGGCCACCATCTGGTTTGAGCGCAAAACAGCCTTCACCAACATTGCGTGATGTAATCAGGACAAGCCGTTTTTCAGCGAGTGCACATCTTGCACTGCTATGGCTAAAACAGCCCACTTGAAACGGCCCCGCAAAACTTACCACCAGCAGCACTACGTGTTCTGCGACCTGCTAGGCACGCACCTGGGCGGTATTTTTTCTTTCGGCGAGCTGGACGGCGGCATGGCCGAGTGGGGACGGTTTGCGAAAAATATCGACTGTTCCTGCACTTGGTCCAATTACGGTAGCAAGGGCTGGGCTTGAGGGCAGGTGACCGCTGTTGAATGACAACGGGAACCAGGGATTCACACCTGCGCCTGGACTTAGTAGGGCTTAACGATGAGTAATTAGAGCAGAGCGTTGCCTGTTCCGCGGGCGGGCGGCGCTGATGAGTTACGATAAGCGCGAGGGGGAAGGCCCGCGCCACGGCCTGGGCCCCAGCTGTCAGGCGCCTTGCCACTGTATGCAATCTCATTCAGCTACCGTGCCGCCCGGTCAGGAACGCTGGCGGCCGTCCAGTTCCCGATAACTAGTCTGACTGGGTAGACTTAAGCGTTGTTGCCGGCGCCGGTTGCCGCAGCAGGCCCGCGACCTCAGCCGGGGCGTCGATTTGCACGAAGTGGCGGGCGTGCGGCAGCAGGTGTAATTCACTCCCGGGAAAAAGCTGGTGGAACTGCTGGGCCACCCGCGCGTTGAGGTAGGGGTCGAGGGCGCCGAAGATAATTTGGACGGGCACGGCGAAGCCTCGCAAGCTGCTTAGGTGCCGCGTTCGGCGGATGATGGCGGGGAGCAAATCCCGATTCAGGGCAAAAAATGGAAGCTGAGAAGAGGATTCGGCCGCAAATTGTGCGTAGAGCAGCGGAATGTAGTGCTGCCGGTCCGCTTCTCGGGTCATAAAGCGGCCGATTTGCCACCAGAACATGCGCCGAAACAGGAAATTGCCGAACGCGCGAGCCACCACCCGGGCTACGGCCCGCACCACGGGGGTGGAAAACAGCAGGATGGCTTCGGGCGTGCGCGTGGCCATGTGGCTGTAAAAGGTATTGAGCAGCACCAGGCGGGTCATCCGGTCGGGATGGAGCTGCGCCCAATCAATGGCCGGTGGCCCCGACGCATCGTGGGCCACCAGCGTCACGGCGGTGAGCGCAAAGTAATCGAGTACGGCTCCCAAATCCCCCTGCCACGCGTCAAAGGTGTAGGCGTGGGATGCCGGCTTGTCGGAATGGCCCCAACCCAGGAAATCGAAAGCAATGACGCGAAAGTGCGGCACCAGATAGGGCACGAGCGCGTCGTAGAGGTGGAGGTTGTCGGGAAAACCGTGCAGCAGCACGACGACTGGTCCGTTGTCGGGGTATTCTTGGGCGTGCAGCCGGTGCGCTCCTCGGGGTACAAAGTGCGTTGTGGGACTCATGTTGAAAAGCGGATAAACAGCGCTAGCACGAAGGGTTTGAACGGCGCTGAAATAGAAAGAAGAAGAGATTCCCCGAATTCAAGTTGCCGGGTTGTTGGTGTTGAGCAGCTCATCCGTTACCAAGCCGTCTGGTCCCGGCCCGGGGCGCCGGGGCTTGCCGTTGCTGCGGCCGTAAATGGTTGCGGTCAGGATGCCCCTGCTTGGTAGGCGCCTACCACCTTGGTGTGCGAAACGACCGGTGCCACCTCGCAGCGGCTGCGGATACCTTGTTGAAATGCTCTGAACGCTGGGAGCGTGGGCAGGAGATTTGCCTCGCCCGGGTCCACCCGAGCCAGGTGCAGGAAACTCACCCCGTCAGCCAGTTTGTAGGTGGCGTAGCGAAAGCCGGGCGGTTGCGAATCCTGCATTTCCGGTACACGGCCTGAACGAGCACTTCGATTCCCGCCGCGTGGTCGGTTTTAGGGTGTACTGAACTAAGGTCTGTTGCATGAGTGGGCGTCGCAAGTGAACTGATATCAGGGATAGGCCAGGCCTCTTTAGGGGTGCGGCGGCAGCACCTTATGAACGACCGGCGTGACGACGCGCGAGCAGCGCGGAACTTACCAGCCCACCAGTTAGTCGCACCAGTGCCAAAGGAGCAATTAGGGGGTTGGGGTTGAGCGCGCTGGGCAGCTGCTTGCCCGCCGGGCCGGACAAAGCCAATTCAAGGAAAGCGGTGTGCCCGATTTAAACTAACTTTGATTGGTTGCAAATAGCAACTGGTTGCAAAGCTATAAAACTGATTGTAAAAAGCAAGTGGTTGCAAACTAAAATATTAAATCTCGTGAATAACGCCCGGTCCTTTTGCCCCATGAACCTGACCTTGGAGCTGTTCGGCGACAAGTGGAGCTTGTTAATAATCAGGGACATAATGTTCAACGGTAAGCGTCATTTTCGGGAGCTTCTCCAATCCGAAGAAAAAATCGCCTCCAACATCCTAACTGACCGCTTGGGGAAGCTGGAGCTGGAGGGCATCATCACCAAGGGCCCCGACCCGGACCACAAGCAGAAGCACATCTACCGGCTCACGCCCGCCGGCATCGACTTGCTGCCGCTGCTCACAGAGATTGGCGCCTGGAGCATCAAACACCGTCGCGTTCCGGTTGAACTGTACCCCCACGCCCTGCAGCTGGTGCAGGGCGGAGCGCAGGTACAGGCGGCGGTTCGGGCCGAACTGAATGCCCGTCATTTGGGCAGCCCAGCTGAGTCATTGCCGCTAGTCAAGCCGCAATAAGGCGCGGATTCATGGTTTGCCGCTATTCACCACCGTCTGCAGTCCCGCGGGGCGGACGGTGACGCATCAAGGCGCGCAGTCCAAAAAAGGGGGGATTTTGTGTACACTTCCTGGGGCGCCGGCGCATATAGAAGAAAATCCGTTTCCCTTGTTACTTGCTAGTGCTTTTCTTATGACCGACCTTGCCAATTGACCGAATGAGTGCGCAATAGTCGCTTGCTAGCTCCGCGTAGCGCGTTTCCCTAGCGTCCCCCTTGAACACCTTCTGACCTCCATAGTGTATCATGACCACCCGCGAAAGAAAAACCCCGGAAGACTTGGATTGTGGCCTGCGGGTGTTCGGCAAAGTACTGGGGGCCAAGTGGAAGCCCCGCATCATGGACGCCATCAGCCAAGGTTGTAAAAGGCCCAGCGAAATTCACCGAAGACTTGCCCCGGTGACTCCGCGAGTCCTTGACATGCAGCTGAGTGAGTTGGAAGCCTATGGCTTGGTAGCCAAACGGGTTTATCCCGGGTTTCCGCTGCGGGTAAAGTATTTTCTAACCGAAATGGGCGTCAGCGCTTTGCCCATTATCAAACAAATGGACCAATGGGGCACCGCCCAGGCAGAGTACGTCAAAAACGTTGTCCACCTGCAGCGCGCTTCTGTGCCTCAAGAATCCATGCCGCAGCTATAACCCCTGCGCAATGAGGCCAACACCTAACAACTATTCGGTGACGGAATAATTATTCGGTTGTTGCCCGGCCCGTAGTGTGCATGAACCTTTGTGTCATGCAAAAACACGAAAAATCTCAGCTGCCGGCCACCATCCTTGGGATGGGCCAAGTAGGAGTAAAGCTAGGTGTATAGTCCCAGGGTGAGCTGGTGTGGTCTTCACGCCCGAACTTCGCCAACACTTATGGGACAAGTACTTCACGGCAGCGCCCGGACAACTCCGGCAGTACGGCGCCTTATCCAACAAAGTCCGGAAAGCTTACAAAGCCTAACCACCCGCCACGGGGTCAACCCCAAAACGGTGGCCAAGTGGCGTAGCCGCGCCACCACGGCCGATGCGCCAAGGTGATGAGCACCCCGAAGAGCAGCAGGCGCTTGGTTTCGAGTTTCATAGGCGGGCAAGTGTAGGATGAAGCGAAGCCAGGAGCCGGGTACGGGCTACGCAACGGCGGTTTCCAGCGCGGGCGTGGCGGATGCCGCGACGGCTACTTCCGGCGGAAACAGCTTGTAGAGCACTGGCGTGACGATGCGCGAGAGCAGCAGCGACGAGCTGAGGCCGCCCACCAGCACCCAGGCCAGCGGCGTGTAGAGCGGGGCCGGCTCCAGAATCAGCGGAATCAGGCCGCCGATGGCCGTGAGCGTGGTCATCAGGATGGGGATGAAGCGGGTTTCGCCGGCCTCCTCGATGGCCTGCTCCAGCGGCTGGCCCTGGGCGCGGAGCTGGTTGGTGTAGTCCACGAGCAGGATGGAGTTCTTGATTTCGATGCCGATGAGGGCCACGAAGCCGATGATAGCCGTGAACGAGAACGGGTAGCCGGCCCCGTGCAGCGCCAGCACCCCGCCCACCGCGCCCAGCGGCACCACCGAAAGCACAATGAGCGTACTTTTGAAGGAGCCGAATTCGAGCACCAGCACCAGCACAAAGGCGAAGGCCGAGAGCAGAATGGTGGTACCGAAACCCTCCAAAGCGTCGTCCTTATTCTCTTGCTCGCCAGCCATCTTGTAGGAATAGCCGGCCGGGAATTTCAGCTTATCCAAACGCTCCTGAGCGGCTTTTTGCAGCGTGGCGTAGAGGTAGCCGTCCTGGGCAAAGGCATTCACCGTGGTGTAGCGGGCCTGGTCGAGGTGGCGGATGGCGGGGGCCGCCGTCTCAAAGCGCACGTCGGCCACGTCGCGCAGCGGCACCACCCGGCCGGTGGCGGCGGGTACGTAAAGGCGGTCAAGCACGGCCAGCTGCTGGAAGCCACCGGCGCGGGCCAGCGTTACGTTCACGGGCAGCTTGTCCTGGCCGTCGCCAAGGGTGAGCGCCGCCGCCGGCAGGCCGGCCACGGCCAGGCGCACGGTACGGTCGATGTCGGCGGTGGCCACGCCCAGCAGGCCGGCCTTCTCCTGATTGACAACGACTTTGAGGTCGGTGGCGCGGGTGGCGACGGGGTTGTAGAGGTAGATGGTGCCGGGCACCTGGCGCAGCTCGCGCTCGACTTGCCCCGCGAGCCGGCGCAAGGTGTCGAGGTTGTCGCCGAAGAGGCGCACGGCTACGGGCGCTTCCAGCGGCGGGCCCTGCTCGAAGTCCTTCACCTCGACGCGGGCGTTGGGGTAGGTGGCCAGCTCGCGGCGCAGGCGCTGCACCAAGGCGTTTTTCTCCTCGTAGGTTTCGGCCCGGCACTGCACGAAAATCTGGGCAAAGTTGGGCTGTTCGTTGCGCTGGGGCACGTTGTAGTAGATGCTGGGCTGGCCCCGGCCCACGTTGGTGGTGTAGTGGATGATGTCGGGGTGGCGGGCCAGCACCCGCTCCACGTCGCGGGTTACGCGGTCGGTTTCGGGCAGGCCGGCCGAGTTGGGCATCTCCACGTTCACCAGAAACTGGGGCTTCTCGGCCTTGGGAAACAAACTGAAGCCCATGCGCGGCACGGCCAGGCCCAGCCCCAGCGCCACCAGCCCAAAGGCCGCGGCCAGCGCCAGTCGGGGGTGGCCCAACGCCCAGTGCATCAGCCGCCCGTAGGTGGCATCGACGCCGCGGCGCAAGGCCCGCAAAAACACGTTGCCCGCGGGGTTGTGAGACGCCCGCAAGAGCACGGTCGCCAGAAACGGCACGATGGTAAGTGAAACCAGCAGCGACGCTGCCACGGCCGTCACCACGGCGGTGGGCAGGCCCCGGATGAACGCGCCCGGCCCGGCCGGCAGCCGGAGCAAGGGCACGAAGGCAATGATGAGGGTAACCGTGACCCCGATAACGGGCAAAGCCAGTTGCGTGGTGGCCTCCACCACGGCCCGCGTCCGGCTCAGGCCCGTGCGCAAGAGCCGCTCGATGTTTTCGACCACCACGATGGCGTCGTCCACCAAAATGCCCAGCGCCACAATCAGGCCCACAATGCTGAGCTGGTTGATGGTGAAGCCCAGCGCGTTGAGCAGGAACAGCCCGATGCTGAGCGAAAGCGGAATCGAAATCATGACCACCAGCGCCGCTCGCCAGCCCAGCGGCAATAGCGTGAGGCTCACCAATAGAATGGCCAGCCCGAAGTCCTTGCCTAGCCGCGACAGCCGCTGGCCCACGCTGGCTGCCTGGTCGAAGGTGGTCACCAGGCGGATATTCGCGGGCAGCGTTTTTTGGAAAGCAGCTACCACCGGGCCAGCCTGCTTTTCGAGGTTGAAGATGTTCTGGCCCGGCTTCTGGGTGGCCGTGACCAGCACGCCGCGCACCCCGTCGAGGCGGGTGATGTGGCGGGCTTCCTCGTAGGCGAAGCGCACGTCGGCCACGTCGCGTAGCTGGATGATTTTGCCACCCTGGGCATACACCACCACGTTTTCAATCTCGCCCAGCGTGCGCAAGTCGCCGCTGGTTTTTAGGTTGAAGCGCCGGCTGCCCACTTCCACGCTGCCGCCGGGGATGCTCAAGTTTTCGCTTTGCAGCGCCCCCAGCACGGCGGCGGGCGGAATGCGCTGCTGGGCCAGTTTTTCCAAGTGGAGCGACACGCGCACCTCGCGCTGGGGGTAGCCCCAGGTTTTAACGGTTTTGAAGCCCGAAACGCGCTGCTCCAACCGGTCCTGCAGCTTTTCGGCCCACCGCTCCAGCTCCTGATACGAGGCGTTGGGGCCCAGCAGCACGTACTGGTACACGTTCACGTCTGAGGACTGGAACCGCTTCACCTCCAGATTCTGCAGACTGGCGGGCAGCTCCGGGCGGGCCGCGTTTACCTCGCGCACCATCTCCTGGTACTTGTCGTCGGGGCTGACCGAAAAGTCGTACTCGACCTGCACCACGGCCAGCCCATCGTCGGCCGTGGAGTTGATTTTCTTGACATTTTCCAGCTCGTTGAACCGCTTTTCCAGCGGCTGCACCACCTGGTCTTCGAGGTCGGCAGGCGAAGCGCCGGGGTACACGGCCACCACCGTGAAGGTGGGAAAGTTTACCTCCGGGTCCTCGCCGCGGGGCATGGTCAGCAGGGATTGGAGGCCCGCCGCCAGCAGCGCCACGAACAGGATGCGCGTGAACGAGCGGTTGGTAACGAAGAATTCGATAAAGTGACGCATGGCGAAGGGGATGCTAGTGGTCAGTTGCGGGTGGTCAGCGGTGCGGTCGGGCCGGCTGGGGGCCGCACGTTAATCGTGGAATACTCCGTCAGGAAGCCCGCGCCCTGGGCGACGACCTGGGCCACTGAGTCGAGGCCGGCGCGCACGTACACCCGCCCGCCGTCGAGAAAGGCCACCCGAATGGGCAGCTTGCGCACCCGGCTACCCGTCGCGGCCGGCGCGAAGACGAAGGCGTTTTCGCCCTCCCCTTCTATCAGGGCCTCGGCCGGCACGACGTGGTAGGCAGCCTGCTGGCGGGGGCGAAGGCTGGCGCGGGCGAACAGGCCGGTGGCCAGCGCCGCGCCAGCCTGGGGCCGCACCTGAATATCAATTTGCCAGGTGCCGCTGGCCGGGTCGGCCCCGGCGGCCAGGCGGCTCACCCGGCCCGTGAAGTCGCGGTCGGGGTAGGCGTCGAGGCGCACGGTGGCCGGGTCGCCCACGCGCAGCCGCGCCCAGTCTTTGTCGGCCACGCCGGCCTTCAGGGTCCAGGTGTCGGCGCCAGTCGTGGCGTTCATGAATAAGACCGGCGTGCCGGGCGCGGCCAGCTCGCCCTCGTTGAGCAGCTTGCGCACGATGCGCCCGGCCACCGGGGCCCGGATTTCGGAAAACTGCCGGTTGAAGCGGGCGATGCGGACCTGCTCCTGGGCCACGGCGTAGGCCGTGCGCAGGTTTTCGACGGCCTCACGCGGGGCGGCACTGTCGGCCAGCAGCCGGCCGAAGCGGTCGAGGTCGCGCCGGGCTTTGGTCTGGCCCTGTTCGGCCTGGGTTACTTGGGCGCTGATTTCGGTCAGGTCGAGGGCCGCCAGCAGTTGGCCGCGCTGCACGTAGTCGCCCTCCTTCACCAGCACGCGGCGCACCAGACCCCCAGTCTTAAACGAAAGCCGGGCTTCGGTTTCGCTGCTGAGCTGGCCCGAGGCCGCGATGGGCTGGGCCAGCAACTGCCGGCGCACGGGGGTCAGCGTCACGGCTACGTTGTCGGTGGCCGTGGCCGGTGCTACCGCTTCGGCCGTGGCGGGTTTAGCCTTCTGGCAGCCGGCGAGCAGGGATCCGGCTAGCACCAGGCCGGCCAGCCGGCTAAAAGAAATAAGGGGCGTAGGCATGATAAAAATGGCTTTGAGATGGGTGAGCATTTGTGCCGTCGCGCCGTTATTCCTGGGCCAGGGCCTGGCGCAATTCGGCTTCGCGGATGAAGACATCGTAGCCGGCGATGACGCGGGCGAGCTGGGCCGTGGTCTGGCGGGTGGTAGCGTCGAGCAGTTCGAGCACGATGGCCTGGCCCTCGACGTAACGGCGGCGCACGATGGCGTAGCTCTTCTCGGCGTTGAGTTGGGCGGCGGCGGCGGCCGTGGCGGCTTCGCGGGCCGAGGCGAGGTTGTCGTAGGCTTGCGTGACTTGCAGTTGCAACTGGTTCACCAGGTCGGCGCGCTGGGCCTGCACGTCGTCAAGCGCCAAGCGGGCCAATTGCTCTTCGCCCCGCTTGATACCGCCTCGGAACAGGTCCCAGCTCAGGGCGAACTGCATCAGTTGAAACCGCTGCTGGGGTACGTCGAAGCGGTAGCCAAAGCCCTGGTAGCCGAGGTCCGTCACCCAATTCAACTGGGGGTAGAGCCGCGCCGCCCGCCGCTGGCGCAAGCCCAGGGCGCGGGCGGCTTCGGAGCGGGCCAGCTGCTCCAGCTCGGGACGTTGCCGCACGGCGGCCGAACGGTACGCGGCCAGACTGGCCCCCATCGGGGCGGCCAGGGTGGTGCCGGTGGGTTCTTCAACAGCAATGCTGTCGTCGAGGGGCCGGTTGAGCAGGTAGTTGAACTGGGTGCGGGCCAACTGGCGGCGGTTGGCGGCGGTGGCCAGGTCGCGCTGGTTGCCGGCGAGCTGGGCCTTGGTGTTGTACACCGCGTCGTTGGTGGTAAGGTCCTCGGCCAGCCGCGCCTGGTTCACGCGCAACAGTTCGGCCAGGGTCTGGGCCGTGGTGCGGTACACGGCCACGGCCGCGCCGGCTTGCAGGTACTGGTAGTAGGCCACCTCAATCTGGTGGTGAAGGGTGTTGCGGTAGGCCGCCTGCTGGGCCTGCTGGGCCGAGAGCAGCTCCTTCTGGGCCTTGTAGTTGAAGTAGATGTCGGTGTTGAACAGCGGCTGGATGATGCGGACTTTGGTTTCGTGGAAGTTGTTGGGCAGCAGTTGCTCGGCCACGTTGTTGATTTGTGGAAACTGGTTGCTGCCCGTCAGCGTGTTGAGGGTGCGGTACACGGGGTTCATCAGGTCGCCAACTGGGATGTTGATAGTGCGCCCGCCGTTGGCTAGGGTGTAGCTCGCGCCCAGCTGCACCAGCGGCTGGTAAAGGCCGCCGGCCTGCCGCACCTGCTGGGCAGCGCTGGCCACGGCGAGGCCTTCGCGGCGGAGCGTTACGTTTTGGGCCAGCCCCGTTTCGATGTAGGCTTGCAGCGTGCGGTTCGGAAGCTGGGCCGCGGCGGGTTGGACCACCAGCAAGCCCATTAGCCCGCTTACCAGCCAGACCCTTTGGCAGCGCGTATTACCACCGATAAACAAGTGTACAGTGTTCATGTATAGGGCAAAAAAAGGTCATAGGCCGTGCTTTAGCACCTGAGTGAAGAGGTTCATCGCCTCGTCCATGAGGGCATGGCGGCGGTCATCGGGGAAAATCATCAGCCGCTTGCGCAGGAACAAGGCGGCGAGGCCGTGGACCTGGCTCCATACCATCAGGGCGGCACTTTCGGAGTTGGGGCAGCGGAAAACGCCCGCGTCCATGCCCTGCTGCATCACTTGCACCACGCGGTCGAAAGCTGCGCGGCCGCTGGCCCAGGGCGCGGCCTCGCCGCGGGCTTCCACGGCTTCCATCGGGCCGGTCATAATGAACATCAACTCGAATAGTTCCGGGTGCTCAAAGGCGAATTCGAGGTACTTGTGCCCCACGGCGCGTAGCCGCTCGGCCGGGTGCTGGATGCTGAACACCGACTCGAACGCCTGGGCCAACTGCCCAAAGGCCTGGTTTTGCAAAGCAAACAACAGCTCGTTCTTGTCTTTGAAGTAGAGGTAGATGGTGGCCGGGCTGTACTCAATGGCCTCGGCAATGTTGCGCATACTCACCTTCTCGAAGCCCTGCTCGTTGAACAGTTGCTGCGCCGCCGCCAGGATGGCCTGGCGGCGTTCGGTCTTTTCGCGCTCTTTGCGTTCGGCGATGCCCACAGGAAGAGGGAGAGGTTGCTTACGATGCAAATATAGTGAACGGTGTTCATATCTTGGCGATACTCAGTTATTAGTTGCGGCAATTTGGCTAGTGGTTGATGTTAGGTGGCCATTCGCTGGGCCATGAGACCCTCATGTAACTTTTGTACCAAACTTTTAACCAAGGCCAGTACTCGACACTTGCTTATCAAATCCCGCAAACTTTTTTCCTTCAACCCTTAATAATACCGCCCTAAACTCTCTCGCCTAACCGAACGACCTCAGATGCGTTTGGGGTCGATATTCAGCGCCCGGGCGGCGGCTTGGGCCGAGCGGCACTGCTCGGCCAGACGCAGGGCTTCGACGCGGAAGGCCGCGTCGAAGCCCTGCGACGTTTGTCGGATTTTGGCGTGTCTTTCAGGCGTAAAGAAAGATTCCCCCCAATTCTGTCCAGGCTAACTAAACCCCTCACTCGTATTTCGGCTTAGCTGTTGAGCCTGCAACTCAAGCAGCTTGTTGTACCCACGTAGCTGGGCCCTGAGTGGCCGGTGCTTGGCTATCTTGCTACTAATGAAAGCCCATTTACAGCAGTATCTTACCAGCCTTGCCTTGCTCAGCGAAGCGGATGTACATTATTCCCTTGCAGCGTTCAGTCCTATCAGCATTAAGAAGGGAAATTTCCTCGTCCGACAGGGGGAGGTATGTGACCAGGCCGCCTTTATTGTGATAGGCGGAGTCAAATCCTTTTCGTCCGATAAAACTGGCAACGAAAATATTATTTGCTTTCGGTTTGAAAACGAGTTTACAACCTCGTTTGAAAGCTATTTTTTCCGGCGGCCATCCCCGAAAAGCATTCAGGCTATTGAGGCTTGCGTACTGCTCCGCATCACTCCCGCTCGCCTGCGAAACTTGCTGGAGAGGATACCGGCGTGGGATATCATCCTGCAAGAACTGGTGCGGCAGGAACTCATCGCCAGGGAAAAGTACCTGCTGGCTTACCATAACAAGCCGGCCAGAGAGAAATACCTGCTTAGCCTGCAGCAAGCGCCTGACCTGGTGAGGCGGGTCAGGGCGGCGGACCTGGCTTCCTACCTAGGCATAACCGAGAGGACGTTGACGCGGGCCAAGCAGGAAGCACGGTAGGGCTAGCTGGCGGTAGTCGTTGCAGTTCAGGACAAATGTCCTTTTTAGTCGGTTTTTATCCTCCCTAGCTTTGCATCGAACTAAAAACGTTCTGTTATGCAACGCGTTGCGGAGGAAGTATACCACATTCCCCTCATGCCCCGGGATGGCATCAACTGCTACCTGGTAGAGGGCACCCTGGTAGATTCCGGGATTCGCGCCTCTTATGGGAAAATCAGCCGCTGCCTGCGGCAGGTTCCGGCGCACAGGCACGTACTCACCCACGCCCATGCCGACCACCAGGGCAGCAGCGACCAGCTCTGCCAGACCTTCAACCTACCCCTGGATTGTCACGAGCGGGAGGTGCTGCGAACGGAAACCGGATTGGTCACGAAAGATTACCCGTCACCCGGCAGCCCGATTGCCAAATTTCAACAAGCCTGTTGGGCCGGCCAAGGTCACCCCGTTGCCGACACCCTGCGGGAAAATGATTGGGTCGGCACGTTTCGCGTGGTGGAAAGTCCGGGACACGCGGCGGGCCACCTGGCTTTTTTCCGGGAAAAGGACGGGTTACTGCTGGCGGGCGATGTGGCGACCAACATGAACTTGCTGACTACCTGGCCGGGGCTGCACCTGCCCCCGGCCATGTTCACTTCAAATCAGGAGCAAAACATTGCTTCCCTCAAGAAGCTGGCTGACCTACACCCTCGCCTGATTTGCTTCGGTCACGGGCCGGTACTGCTAAATGACCAGCGGCAGTTCGAGCACTTCGCGGCCCGGCAATAGGCTCCTTCGGACATCACATAGGCTGCATAAAGCCAAAGTCGTGAACGCAAACTTGTTGATTGCCAGGCGGCTAGCGGCAAATTGCCCGGGGGCGACTTGGGCCGGCCACCTGCCGCGCATAGCGACCCCGCGGGCGTGCAACGCAGCCCCGTGGCGCGGACGATGCTGCGCTGGGAGTTGCGCTCGGTGAGCAAGGCCTCGGCCTGGGCATACTGCGCCGCTTTGGCCACGGCCGCCGGCACGAACCGCGCCTGGTACCCGCAGGCCTTGCACTGGTACTTCGGCTGGCCGCCTTGCGTGCTGTTGCAACGAATTTGTTCGCTGTTGCAGCGGGCACATAAATGCTGCGTATAAACCATGCGCTAATGTTACGCTCTCACTCTTCAATAGACCACCGCCGCCTTGCTGGAAGAAGCCCGCCTCGAAGCGACCCACTACCTCGACATCTATTTCACCCTGGTGGCCCACCGCCGCTCGGACCTGGGCTACCGCCCGCCCCGCCAATTCGAATACGGCCTGGAAACCATCCCACCTTGGCTCACTGTCTGTTTTTACTGGACCGCCCATTTTCCGCCCTTGAGAAAGCGTGATAAACGCCGTAAGTATAATGAACAGCTACGAAAGAAAAACCCCTGAAGACCTGGATTGCGGGCTGAGAGTATTTGGTAAAGTATTGGGTGCAAAATGGAAAACCTGCATTATGGCCGCCTTAAAGCAAGGGGACCGGAGGCCCAGCGAGATTCACCGAAGATTTGACTCGGTAACTCCCCGGGTTTTGGACATGCAGCTGAGCGAACTGGAAGCCTATGGCATGGTGTCGAAACGGATTTACCCGGGCTTTCCGCTACGGGTGGAATACTTTTTAACGGAAATGGGAGCGAGTGCTTTACCAGTAATCGAGCAGATGGACCGGTGGGGTAGTACCCACGCAGATTCGGTTAAAACCATTGCTCGGCGGCAGTCTATTGCTTTGCAGAGGGAAACGCCAGCGGAGAAATAATCCGTATTAGGCGCGTTTCATACCGAATAATTATTCGGTGACGGAATATTTATTCGGTTATTGCCGGCCCTGCGGCCGGCATGGACCTTTGTATCATGCAAAAACACGTGACACCACTGCCGCCGGTCACCGTCATCGGGCTCGGCCAGATAGGACTGAAGCTGGTCGAATTGCTCAGCCAGCAAAACACCCCCACAGCGGTCTGGAACCGGACCATTGCCAAGGCCAATGCACTGCAGCGGGTTACGGTCGCCGAAACGCTGGATGCTGCCATCCGCCACAGCCCGGCCGTAGTTATCTGCGTCCATGACTACCCTGCCGTCAATGAGCTGCTCACGGGCTTGGCCGACAAGAGCATCCTCCGCGGTAAAACCATCATCAACTTGACGACCGGCAGCCCCGGCGAAGTCCAGGTGCTGGAGCGCTGGCTAGACCAGCACGGCGCTCCCTACCTGGCCGGGGCAATCCAGGTAGCGCCCGACCAGTTAGGCCAGCCCGATACGACGATACTGGTATCCGGCAACCAGGCCGCATTCAGCCAGTACGAAAACCTGCTCCGTGTCTTTGGGGGCAACATTAAGTACTTGGGAGGAGAGGCCTCGGCGGCTTCGACGATGGACCTGGCCACCTTGGCTTGGCTGTATGGCTCGTACATCGGGCTGCTGCACGGGGCGGCTTTGGCCGAGCGAGCCAACCTCAAGCTGAGCTTGTTCAGCGACATTATAGCGGAAATCACCGGGGGCTTTACCGAGTTCTTCCAGCATGAGCTGCAGGTAATCGAAAAAAACGAATTTGCTATCACCCAGAGCCCCCTTTCGATAAGCGTGTCCGCCACGCAGCGCATCCGGGATGCCGTGGGTGAAAATGGCTTGGACACGTCCTTTTTCGAATCCGTCGCTAACCTGCTGCAAAAAGCCCAAGCCGACGGGTATCAGCAACAGGAACTGGCAGCCCTGATAAAGGTCATCCGCCGAAAGAAGGATAGTCTAGCGCAATCGGTGTGAGGTTGCTATCTGTTGTCCGCGCGGTAAAGCCAGCGGAAATTGCCCAGTTCTTCATGTGGGGCGGCATTGTGACCCTGACCTGGTACTTCATGCACGGTGCCGACCATTTCCTGGCCCTGACGCCCGAAGCGCTCGGAAAATATTTTTCGGTGCGGTGGGTGCTAATCGCGCACATCACCGCCGGCGGGGGAGCCCTGGTGCTGGGCCCGCTGCAGTTTTGGGACCGGCTACGCCGGTCTCAGGTGCGCCTGCACCGAATCATTGGCTTGGTGTACTTGCTGGCCATTGTGACCAGTTCACTATGCGCCGTGGTGCTGGCCTACACAACCGCTTACCAGGTGAATTGGGCGTACGCGTTTTCTTTGCAGGTGTGGGTAAGCGTCTGGATTGCGTCTACATACATTGCCTACCGTACCGCGCTCAAAAAGAAATTCCAGCTGCACAAAGAATGGATGACCAGGAGCTACCTGGTCACCCTGGCTTTCGTGCTATCCGGGCTGGCTTTGAAGTTACCATTCATGCAGAAATTTGGCAGCTTCGCTGAGATTTCTCCTTCCCTGTTCTGGCTGGGCTGGTCAGTCCCCTTGTTTCTGTATCAAGTTCTTTTGTCGGCAGCCAGAAAATAACAACCCAGGTCAGTCAATCCAGTAGGCGCCCACATAGTCCAGTCCTAAAATAGAGGATAGGCCAGCGCCAACGCCAAGGGCATGGGGGACGAGCCGCCTAATTCGATATGGCTCGGGCCTCTTACCTCGCGGGCTCCGGGCTGCATATTAGTCCTCGTTTGGCCTGCTTTCGGTATTCGGCGGGGCTCATGCCGCTATGCTTGCGGAACTGTCTGCTCAGGTGGCTTTCGTCGGTGAAGCCCAGCTCATCTGCAATCTGACTGATTGCTAAAGCACTGTGGGTCAACCGCTGCTGCACGAGCCACATTTTGTAATGCCGGAGGTAGTGTTGCAGACTTTCTCCGGCAAATTTGCGGAAATACTCGCCAACATAATTAGCCGAGAGGTGAAAGTGCGCGGCCAGGTACTCGACGCGCAACTTCTCGGGGCAGTGAATGTGCAGGCGCAGGTGCAGCAGGAGCCGGTTTATAAGCGGCTCGGCTACCATACCGGCAGTCCGTAGGCCGGTCGGGTCCTCGGCGTTGACGTTGCGGGCCAGGATGTTTAGGACGACCTGCACCAGATGCTGGAGGTTTTCCTCCCGGTAGGGCTGCTGGGGCTCGTATTCGGCCACCAGCGTCGCCACCAGTGTGCGCAGAAGGTCACCGTCACCCGGCCGGCCAATTAGCAGCTCCTGGAAGCGGTTGTGGTGAAAAAAGAGGTGCTCCAGTTGCTTGAGCCAGTGCGCAATCCGCAGACGCTCCGGAGCACTGCGGCACTGCCCCAGGAACACCTCCGAGAAACGGATGGAACAGAAACGTGTTGGAGTGCTGATGTCAAACCCCCGGCAGTCCAGCGGCGTGAACAGAAAAATGCTGCCTTGGGCGTAAGAAAACCGGTTGTGGTTCACCACGCGCACCCCGCTGCCGTCCAAGATGTGCACAATCTCAAAGAAGTGGTAGGTCAGCGGGCGCTCATTCCAGCAGTCAATATCGCAGACGTGCAACTCAAAGGCTTGGTGTAGCTGTCGATTTTTCATTATCTGGGCAGAGCGTGGGAAAGTACCGTAGAAACCCGTCTTTTTCACGGTCCGGCCTTGGCAGGTCCCCGTAACTTTGCCAGCAGAAGTCCCCGACTGCCGGGGCAATTGTGGAGGCAGGCACAGCCTCGCCCTGGTACTCAATAAACCGGATGGGGGGCTTTTTGCAAATAATACCAACCCCTCGGCAAGACACTCAGGATATGGCGTTTGAACGGCGACATTATTCACTACCGCCTCTTGCCACCCGCTCATCCGCAACAGCTTTTTCTAAACCTTGCTTCACCATCATCCTCGAAATGACCACCATGGAAAAGCTGACCTATTATGTGCTGGATGTATTCACTGACCGAAAATACGAGGGCAACCAACTCTCCGTCGTTCATTGTGACCGGGAACTGGAACTAGCCCAGTACCACGCCATTGCCCGGGAGTTTGGGTATTCGGAAACCTCCTTTATTGCCTACTCCGCGGAGGAAAAGGCCTTGAAAGTGCGCTCTTTCACGCCGGCCGAATTCGAGGTGCTCGGCGCCGGCCACAACCTGCTGGGGGCGGTGTGCCTGGCGCTGCTCAAGAAATGGGACATCTTCAACGGGCAGCAGGGGAGGCCTTGGGTCGTGATTGGGGACACCAAAATACCGTTGCTGATTACTGAGAAGGCAGGTCAGTTTTACGTGGCCATGCAGCAACGGCCGGCGACGGTGCTGCCAAGCATCCCGGCTTCGGTCATTGCTCCCGCGATTGGCTTGTCCGAAGCCGACCTGCGGCCGCATGGCTGGGAAATCGCGGTGGTGCAAACCGAAGTACCCCATCTGATGGTGCCCGTCAGGGACCGAATATGCCTGCAACAGGCCGTGCCGAATAAAGCGCGGCTAAAGGAGATATCCGAAAAGTACGGCTTTGAGGGATTTTATCTCTTTGCTACCGACCAGCCGAATACCGCCTACGCAGTGGAAACCCGATTTTTCAACCCCGGGATGGGGATTGATGAGGACCCGGCCACGGGAACGGCGGCCGGGCCTTTGGCCGGGTACCTGGAACAGCTGGGGCACCTGAGTCGGAATACCGACTACCGGATTTTGCAGGGAACTGCCGTACAGCATCCCTCTTCCATCACGGTTAATGTGCAAGAGGAAGGGATTTGGGTGAGTGGCTCTTCCGTAATCGTCATGGAAGGGACGCTTTACCTCGACGAAAAAAACCCGCAGTAATGAGTTGCTTCAAGCCACTCCCTTCGTCAGCAACTGCGCCACACTGCCCCGGCCGGTGGTCCGTTGAAGGTGGAGTACCGCCACCTTTTTGATAAAAGGCATAGCCATTCACATGATACGCAGTGTTTTCACCGATTAACCCGGCCGGTGATGAGGAGCGTCTCACGAATTGCCTGCCGCCGCTGGTCGGTGCGGGCCTGGCGGGCGGGGTCCTGCATGAACTGCTCGAAGATGGCTGAGCTGGGAAAAGCCAGTACCTGAATTTCGTAGGGGTGCTCCTGTCCCGGGGCAAGAAAAGTCTCGCCGCTGGGCCGCACCCGGCACACCACCTGGCCGCCGTGCCGAACCAGCAGGTCCAACGCATACGCTTCGTACTCGGCAAAAGCTTGTTCCTGGCCGGGCACCAGGTACAGCAGAACGGTAATATAGAGAGCAGTGTCGCTGTCAGTCATGAGGAAAAGAGTAAGAGATACGGAAGGAGCAACAGGGTAGCAGGCAGGCTTGTAAGTTGGAGTGCATTTGCCGGCCTTTTCCCTGGTTGAGGTCAATTAGCCGCTTGCGGGCAGTTGAGCGAGGCCTCCGAGTCGCCGGGGTAGTTGTCCGGCCCCAAGGCCGTACTCAGGAACACGTCCACGTACAGATCTTCCCAGTCCGGGGGCAGCGGGAAGCCGGGCCGCAGGTAGTACGTTCCCAGCACCGACCGGGGCGCGGCCGGGCTGGAGCCCCGGTCTTGCTGCGCCAGGTTGCGCAGAAAGTCCGGGTGGACCGTGCCGCCACCGCTGCCGGCATAGTCCGGCCAGGTAGGAGTACCGACGGCATCTTTGGTGCCCAGGTATCCAAACGGCGAGCCCGGCGCTTCCAGGGCCAGCGAGCGCAGCCGGCCCGGATAGTCCAGCGCGTACTGCACCGCCACGTTGCTGCCCATCGACCAGCCCAGTACGTGAAACGAAGCAAGTTGCAGTGCCTCGGCCCAGCTGGCCAGGTCATCGGCAAAATCCCGCAGGCCGCGCGTAGCATCCACGGACAGCACTTGGCTGGCGCCGAAACCGCGCAAGTCCGGTGCTAGCACCCGGTACGGCCCCAACGGGCTCAGGGCCAGTATGAAATCCTGAAATATCAGCGACGACACTACGTTGGCGTGCAGCAGCACCACGGTGGTGGGGCCTGCGCCCGCCTCCAGGTAGGCCACCCGCAAGCGGGAAGTAGGCCCCAC